>UQUT01000031.1 GCA_900544285.1 uncultured Eubacterium sp. | reverse complement strand
CAAATGCAACGGTTGCGGAGCATGTGCAGCCGCATGTCACGAGGGAGCGATCGCCATGGTGGACGGAAAAGCGCAGCTGATGCGGGATGATTACTGTGACGGTCTGGGCGACTGTCTGCCCGCTTGTCCCACGGGCGCGATCACCTTCGTGGAGCGCGAAGCCGCCGCCTATGATGAAGCCGCAGTCATGGCAAACAAGCAGAAAATGATGCAGGAAAAGATGAGAAAAGAAGGGATGACTCTGCCGTGCGGCTGCCCGGGAACAAAGTCAAGAAGGATTGAGCATAACGAAAGCGAAGACGTCGTGGCGATGCCCGCGGGGCAGGTCAGCCGTCTTTCTCAATGGCCGGTGCAGATAAAGCTTGTTCCCGTGAACGCACCATACTTTGACGGAGCAAAGCTGCTTATCGCCGCCGACTGCACGGCATATGCGTATGCGGCTTTTCATGAGAGGTTTATCAAAGGCCACATTACGCTTGTCGGCTGTCCGAAGCTGGACAGCGTGGATTATGCCGATAAGCTGACCGAGATTATCCGCGAAAACGATATAAAAAGCGTCACCGTCGTGCGTATGGAGGTTCCCTGCTGCGGAGGGCTTGCGCAGGCGGCGATAACCGCTCTGAAAAACAGCGGAAAATTTATCCCGTGGCAGATTGTCACAATCTCCACGGACGGAAAAGAGCTTTCATAATCGCAAGCTTCTTCGGTTTTTTGAACCGCCGCTCTCCGCTCCAAGATGAAAAAACATTTATTATATGTTATCAAGCGATAATTACTGCTATTGTAAAAAAACAGTTTCGGCGCGGGAAATATCCCGCGCCGCAGTATAAAATTATCGGATTTTCAATCCTTTTCCACGACCACATCAGTAAACTGCGAGCTGTCTGTTGTTGTGCCGGATGAGTCGGGAGAAAAGGTAAAGACGGTTGCGAGAATTAAGACCAGAACATATACGGCGATAATACCGCCGACGATGAAGGCTATTGCTTTCCAGACTCTTTTCGCACGCCTGTTTTTGATTGCAAGCTGTTCGTTGATTCGGGAAAGCTGTTCCGCCAAAGCATCCGGCTGTTCCGCCGTTTCGATTTTTGAGCCGAGCAGCCGGCTTACCGGTACCTCTAAAATCTCCGCCAGCTTTATCAGCAATTCGGAGTCGGGAACGGAAAGACCCTTTTCCCATTTTGAAACGGTCTGCCTTACGACATTCAGCCTTGTCGCCAGTTCTTCCTGCGTGATACCTTTTCTCTTGCGAAGTGCTTTTAAGTTATCCTGAAACATAGTGAATTCCTCCTTTGCACTCTCATTATAGTGCAGACTGTTGCGTTGCTTCAAGCAACGCAAATTAACATCGCCCGATTTTGCGTTCTTACAAGATTATTTTACCATGCATTTTGGAATTTTTCTATCGCTCAGCCAAAAAGTCTTTGCAGAAATCACCGTCCGGAACAATCTCGATTTTGGTTACACCGCCGGTGCGGTTAATAGTGCGGATGCGTATGAGAAAAATGCGTTTCAACAGAAAGGCTATGTCAATTTTTTATGGCTATCTCGTATTTTTGTTTCTTCCCGATCACAATGCCTGTAAGAAGAAACAAGCCCGGAAAACTTTCTGATAACGACAACTGTCCGACTTTTTGTGGGTGTGTTTATGATGTTAAATCGACAAACTTGAATTTGTCGTATCATTGCTTTCTACATGAAATCAGGAAAGCAAACTCAATTTCCTGAACCTCATCTATTTTCATTGCTGTTTTGGAAATCAAAGAAGTAATACGGTCTACCGTATCAGGATAGACGCGAAGTTTCCTGTCGCCCATATCAATATATTCACTTTGACTTTTATCAATTGACAAGCAGAATTTTCCCCCGTTATTAAGAAGTGAGTCTACTTTTTCAATAACTTTTTGCTTGTTTTCAAAATGCATCATAGTCAAAGAGGCATATATAACATCATAAGTACAAGCAAACGGATATTGCAAAAAATCAGCACATAAATAATCAATATTATTATAGACTCTTAAATTATATTTTGCTCTTTCGATTGTTTTTGGGGAAATATCAATTCCGGTAAGTCTTAAACAGTGTGGAGCAACTTTTCCGGCAATTCTGCCTGTGCCGATGCCTATTTCAAGGACAGTTTTTTCCATGTCAAGAGCCATAGAATCTATGAAATCCTGCCCATCCCACTTGCTCATATATTCTTGCAAAACAGGCGGATCGCGAAAAGCATCGTTGCCTTCATCAATCAACAAATCATAGTGCTTAACCACATTCATTATTCTTTCCTCCTAAATCCCGATTTTTCGATATCTTATCCTTGTTCTTTTATATACATTTCAAACTGCTCCCGTATAGCTTGCTGGCGTTTTGTCACGGCGCTGTGCGTCTTATAGCCGAGCGCCTCTGCCATTTCCTTACTTGTGCGGGCGTATATTCTTTGTCATCGAAGATAGGGATCTTTCCGGTAAAATCATGCGTTTCATAGTACGCCTGAAGCGCATCCCGCGTCTTTTGGTCGTATGGCATGGCAAGTCCTCCGTAGTGATTATTCTTTCTGAATTAATTATACCATTTTTTCGACCGTTTTTCAAGGGCGAAAAGTGTAGACAAAAACACGCAGAGTTCATTTCTGAATTCTGCGTGTTTTTGTTTGCACTCTCAATCGGCAGATTTAGATAGATGCTTAAAAACATCCTTA
>UQUT01000030.1 GCA_900544285.1 uncultured Eubacterium sp. | reverse complement strand
ACAAGTCCGTAAGCGGAATTTCCGTCAAGGTCATTGCAACACAGCTTGCACACGAATTTGATTCAAACGGCAATACATATGATGCGGGCGCAAGTGAGCATGAATTCAAACAGGGCGTTAAAATAAGCGGTATCGCAGGTGTGGCAGATTCCTATGCAAGCATTCAGGAAGCATATGAAGCGGTAAAGGCTATGCTTGTTGAAAACAGCGGTCTTGTTGAACAGCCCCTCAGCGAAGAGGCGTTCAACGCTTTCTTTACAGACGGCGGAAAGATTACATGGACAATTTACGGAAGCCAGAAGGTTACGGATAAACGTATGTTCTCGTTCGGCAGAGCGGCTAACCGCTTTGGCGAAGGACGTCACATCACGGAAATTGACATTGTTGGCGGAAACAGCAGCGCCGCTCTTGACCTTTCTGCAGTAAACGGCACATTTGCCCTTCCTTATAACTGGTGGAATGTTGAAGATAGCGTCAATACCGCGCTCAAGTGCAAAAATATCACGTTCGACGGCATAAAGTCTATGCCTTCTGCAACATATCAGTGCACGCTCCATTCAACAACATATGAATTTGACGGTTGCACATTCAACGGCAATCTTTACAGCTATCAGAACTTTGACGTTGAAATGACAATCAAGAATTGCGTATTCAACGCTCCCGCAAATACACAGTATGCATTTATGTCACAGGGTGCAGGCGGTACAATCACGCTTGACGGAAACACATTCAACGGTTACACACGTGGTATCAACCTCCAGCGTGCGAAGGCTGACTTTATCATTACAAACAACGTTATAAAGAGCGATTGCAGCGAAGCTGACCGCGGCGCAATTCAGCTTACGGACGGTAAGTCTTTCGTTGTTACGGGCAACACGGTTGACGTAAATGCAGGAAACGCTTTCTGGTTCCATAACGCAGCGACCAACGCAAATGTTACATACGTTATCAGCGATAACGATATCAAGGCTCCTTACATCGGTTATTCGGGCGTTACGGCTTTCGATGTAAACACAAAGATAACTTCTTCGGGCAACAAGTTCAACAACACTGATAAGACAATGTGCATGAAGAAGGAAGCAACCGTTGCAGAGGCAACAAATCTTACAGCTATAAAATAATCAGTCAACCCAAAAATCCTCCGCTTTGCGGGGGATTTTTTCTGTGATATTCGCGTGTGGCGGACCCCCTGCTTGAAAACAGGGAAAAATTATGGTATAATCTTTGCGGCAGCTTCGTATTTTAATATAAAATATTATAAAAGAGGTGCGGAAATGAAAGTACTTATTATAAACGGAAGTCCGAGAGTCGGCGGAAACACGTCGATTGCGCTTGAAGAAATGAGAAAGGTTTTTGAAGCGGAAGGCATTGAAACCGAAATATTTCAGGTCGGAGGGAACGATATAAGGGGCTGTATTGCCTGCGGACGTTGCGGCGAGCTCGGCAAATGCGTTTTTGATGACGCCGTAAACGAGCTTGCACCGAAATTCGAGGCGGCGGACGGACTTGTCGTCGCAAGCCCTGTTTATTATGCCTCCGCCAATGCGACGCTTATCGCCTTGCTTGATCGGCTTTTTTACAGCTCACGCTTCGACAAAACCATGAAGGTCGGGGCGAGCGTCGTCTGTGCCAGACGCGGCGGTTGCTCTGCCACCTTTGATGAATTGAACAAATATTTCACAATCTCCGGAATGCCTATTGCATCAAGCAGGTACTGGAATTCGATACACGGTCGCGCGCCCGGAGAAGCCGATGAGGACGGCGAAGGCAAGCAGACAATGCGCACGCTTGCAAGGAATATGACGTTCCTTATTAAAAGCATTGCGCTCGGCAAGGAAAAGTTCGGCCTGCCGGAAAAGGAAACGCCGATCCGCACGAATTTTATAAAATAAAAAGAAAATCTCCCCGCATTTTTTGAATGCGGAGAGATTTTTTTCTTTTCTTCCGGTCATAAATCGGACAAATCCTCAATATAATTGCATTGAATAAAACCAAATCGGGAGGAAAGAAAATGAGCATTTACAAGGATATAGCGCAGAGAACGGGCGGAGATATTTATATAGGCGTCGTCGGACCTGTGAGAACGGGGAAGTCAACCTTTATAAAAAAATTTATGGAGACGCTCGTCATTCCCAATATTGAAAACGATTACGACAGAAAGCGAGCGCAGGACGAAATGCCGCAGTCCGCGGCGGGGCGAACCGTTATGACAACGGAGCCGAAATTCATCCCCGACGATGCCGTGAAAATCACGCTGGACGGCGTCGGCACGCTCTCCGTTAAAATGATTGATTGCGTCGGCTATATGGTGGAGGACGCGCTCGGCAATTTTGAAAACGGTCAGCCGAGAATGGTCAATACTCCTTGGTCGGAGGAGAGCGTTCCGTTTGAAAAGGCGGCGGAAACCGGAACGAGAAAGGTCATAACCGATCACAGCACAATAGGCTTTCTCGTCACGAGCGACGGTTCGTTCGGCGAGCTTTCGAGAGAGGGCTATGCCGAGGCGGAGGAGAGAATCGCAAAGGATATTTCGTCGATCGGCAAGCCCTTTGCGATAATTCTGAATTCCGCAAAGCCGAACGCAAAAGAGTCGATTGACCTTGCGCTTTCGCTTGAAGAAAAATACGGCGCGCCCGTTGCGCTTGTCAACTGTCTTGAGCTTGACCGCAGCGATATTGAAAACATTATGGGGCTTGTGCTTTTGCAGTTCCCGGTGACGGAAATCGAAGTCAGATTGCCGGATTATATGAATGCACTTGACGCAGGTCATCCGATGCGTCGCGAGGTATATGACGCCGCTATGGATTGTGCGAGAAACGTCAGAAAGACGGGCGACATAGCGGAAAAGTTCAAAGCGCTTGAAGAAAATGAATATGTTGATTCCGTGAGCGTCGATTCCGTTGACCTCGGAACGGGAAAAGCAAGCGTTTCCGTGAAGCTGAAGGACGGACTGCTTTATAAGCTGATCGGAGAGCTGACCGGCTTTGACGTCACGGGGGATGAGGCTCTTCTCAAATTGCTTACGGAACTTGCGTCGACGAAAAAACAATATGATAAGGTTTCCGAAGCGCTTTCCTCCGCTATGGACACCGGCTACGGCATTGTCACTCCCGATATTTATGATATGAAGCTCGAAGAGCCTGTTATCGTCAAGCAGTCGGGCGGGTACGGCGTAAAGCTGCGCGCGTCGGCACCTTCGATACATATGATAAAAGCCGATATTCAGACGGAGGTCTCGCCCATCGTCGGCACGGAGGCGCAGTCGGAGGAGATGGTACGCTTTATGCTGAAGGAATTTGAGACAGACCCGAAGCGCATATGGGATACGAATATGTTCGGCAAATCCCTTTATGAGCTTGTAAACGAGGGACTGCATACAAAGCTCTCACATATGCCGGATGACGCAAGAGCAAAGCTCTCGGAAACGCTCGGAAGAATAGTAAACGAAGGCAGCGGCGGACTGATCTGCATTATACTCTGACGCGGAACGGACCGCTGCGCGGAGATAAGAGATAAGAGAGAAGATCGAAGAGAAAAGGTGCGGCAGAGCCGCAAATTGATAAAAAAACAGAGATGAGAAATCACCTCTGTTTTTTGGTTATAAAGTTTGTACAAAACAATTATTAAAGTTTCTTTTGCCTTTTTTGCGAGCTATGTCTGTGCAGAAAATTAAAACTCTGCACAAACTTCCCGATAACTGAAGTTTCTTTTGCTTTTTATAAGCTCTGTCTGTGCAAAAAATTAAAACTCTGCACAAACTTCCCGATAACTGAAGTTTCTTTTGCTTTTTATAAGCTCTGTCTGTGCAAAAAATTAAAACTCTGCACAAACTTCCCGATAACTGAAGTTTCTTTTGCTTTTTAT
>UQUT01000029.1 GCA_900544285.1 uncultured Eubacterium sp. | reverse complement strand
GGTATAGTAGGTTTGCCGAACGTCGGCAAAAGCACACTTTTCAATGCGATAACAAACGCAGGCGCAGCTTCGGCAAATTACCCTTTCTGCACGATAGAACCGAATGTCGGCATGGTCGCCGTGCCCGACAAACGTCTTGACGTACTCGCGGAAATGTATCATCCCGAAAAATATACCCCCGCCGTCATAGAATTTGTGGACATTGCGGGGCTTGTCCGCGGCGCTTCAAAGGGCGAAGGGCTCGGAAATAAATTTCTTTCCCACATCCGCGAGGTTGACGCCATCGTGCACCTTGTCAGATGCTTTGAGGATTCAAACATTATTCACGTTGACGGCAAGGTCGACCCGCTCCGTGACATTGAAACGATAAACCTTGAGCTTATCTTCGCCGACCTTGAAGTGCTCGAAAAACGTATTCTCCGCACGGAAAAGGCAATGAAGGGTGATAAAACGCTCAAAGACGAGCTTGACATTCTTATGCGCGTAAAGGAAGGGCTTGAAAACGGCATTTCCGCCCGCGCAATACAGCTGACGGACGAGGAAAAGGAAAGAATCAAGGACGTTGAGCTTCTTTCGATGAAGCCGATAATTTACGTTGCAAACATCAGCGAGGACATGATCGGCGGTGACTTTGAAAAGAGCGAAACATATAAAAAGCTCTCCGAACTTGCAAAGAGCGAGGGAGCGGAGCTCATCAGCATATGCGCCCAGATCGAGGCGGAGCTTGCCGAGCTTGACGGCGACGACAAAAAGGCGTTCCTTGCCGACCTCGGCATAGAGGAGAGCGGTCTTGACGCACTCATAAGAGCAAGCTATCATCTCCTCGGCTATATCAGCTTCCTGACGGCAGGTCCGAAGGAAGTCCGTGCCTGGACGATTGTAAACGGCACAAAGGCTCCTCAGGCGGCAGGAAAGATACATTCCGATATGGAAAGAGGCTTCATCCGCGCCGAGGTCATCTCCTTTGACGATCTCGTCGCCTGCGGCTCAATGGCTGTTGCAAAGGAAAAAGGGCTCATCAGAAGCGAAGGAAAGGATTACGTATTCCGCGACGGAGACATCGTCGTGATACGTTTCAACGTATAATGAGAGATAAGCTGAAAATAGGCTGTCATCTTTCCGCGTCCGGCGGATACCTTGCAATGGGCAAGGAAGCCGCGGCGATGGGAGCAGACACATTCGCGTTCTTTACGAGAAATCCGCGTGGAGGAGCGGCAAAAGAAATAAATCCGGCTGACGTTGACGCTTTTCTTGCGTTCGCCGCGGAAAACGACATTTCGCAGCTCGTTGCGCACTCGCCGTACACGCTCAACCCCTGCTCTTCAAACGAGCACACAAGGCAGTTTGCCCTTGATACGATGAAGGATGACCTTCTCCGTATGGAATATACGCCCGGAAATATGTATAATTTTCACCCGGGAAGTCACACGGGGCAAGGGGTCGAGGTCGGCATTGAAGAAATCGCCTTCCTGCTGAACACCGTCATAACCGAGGAGCAGACAACAACCATCCTCCTTGAAACGATGGCGGGCAAAGGGTCCGAGGTCGGTGGGAGATTTGAGGAAATTGCGGAGATAATCGCAAAAGTCGAAAAAAAGGACAAGCTCGGCGTTTGTCTTGACACCTGCCATATCTGGGACGCGGGCTATGATATAGTAAACGATCTCGACGGCGTCATAGGTGAGTTTGACAAGGTAATCGGGCTCGGAAAGCTCCGCGCGATACACTTAAATGACAGCAAGAATCCCCTCGGCGCAAGAAAAGACCGTCACGAGACTATCGGCAACGGTTACATCGGCTTTGACGCGCTTTCGCGAGTGATAAATCATCCTGCGCTGTGCGATCTGCCGTTCATTCTTGAAACTCCGAACGATTTTGACGGCTACAAGCACGAAATCGAAATTCTCCGCGCAGCATATAATAAAAAATAAGTTATTCCGAAAGGTTTTTACAAAATGACAGAAGAACGTATACATGAAATTTGCAGTCACTTTGATATCGACGGAGGCGCCGTAGACTTCACGACCCTGAAAGACGGTCACATAAATAACACATACGCCGTTTCGTGGAAACACGCCGACGGCACAGAGGACGAATTTGTCCTCCAGCAGATAAACACAGTGGTTTTCAAGAACGTAACCGCGCTGACAAACAACATTCTCGGCGTCTGTGAGCACATCAAAAAGAAGATTGAAGCAGCAGGCGAAGACACAAAGCGCGAAGTTCTTACGCTCATTCCCTGCCGTGACGGCGGACACATTTATGACGGTTGCTGGAGAATGTACAACTTTGTCAAAAACGCAACCGCTCATCAGTCGGCGGACGCTCCCGGACTTCTCTATAATGCGGCAAAGGCCTTCGGAACGTTCCAGCGTCAGCTCGCGGATTACCCCGCAGAAACGCTCTCCGAGACTATTCCGAACTTCCACAACACAGTCAGTCGCTATGCAGACTTTATGCAGGCTGTAAGCGACGATAAGGCAGGCAGAGTCAAAAATTGCCTCGGTGAAATCGAGCGCATAAAGGCGTATGAAAAGTATGCGCATATAATCGTTGACGGCATTGCAGACGGGTCGATTCCCCTCCGCGTGACCCATAACGACACAAAGCTCAACAACATAATGATGGACAACAAAACAAACGAAGGCGTTTGCGTTATCGACCTTGACACGGTTATGCCGGGTTCCCTCCTCTATGACTTCGGCGACAGTATCCGCTTCGCCGCAAACAACGGTGCGGAGGATGACCCTGACCTTTCAAACGTTTATCTCCGTCTTGACCTTTTCGAGGAATACACAAAAGGCTTCCTTTGTGGCGTCGGCGACGGAATAACGGCTGGCGAAAAGGCTTTGCTCCCCATGTCCGCGTTTATTCTGACCTATGAGCTTGTTCTCCGCTTCCTCGGCGACTATCTCAACGGCGACGTTTATTTCAAAACGAGCTATCCGGAACACAATCTCGTCCGCGCCCGTGCGCAGCTCAAACTCGCAGACGATATTATGGCTCACATGGACGATATGAAAAAAATCGTATCAAAATTCTGAAAAAATCACAAAAGACGGCGGAAAGCACACGCTTCCGCCGTCTTTATTTTCCGCATTTTTCAGTCCTCGCGACGGACAAATTTTCTGTCATATTCGGCGATACATTTTGTAACGATTTCAAGTGCCGCCTCCACCCCTCTCACCTCGTCAACCGCCGTCTGCTTACATTCAAGCTGTTTATAAACGGAGAAAAAGTGACGCATTTCATCAAAAATGTGCTTCGGCAACTCGCTTATGTCCTTATACGAATTAAAAGTCGGGTCGCTATACGGAATTGCGATGATCTTTTCATCGTTTTTCCCGTTGTCTATCATATTTATAACGCCGATCGGGTAACAACGGACAAGCGTCAGCGGATCAAGAGCCTCGCTCATAAGCACAAGCACATCAAGCGGGTCTCCGTCGTCCGCAAACGTGCGCGGGATGAAACCGTAATTTGCGGGATAATGCGTCGACGTATAAAGAATTCTGTCCAGAATGATGAGTCCCGTCTCTTTATCGAGCTCATATTTCTTTTTGCTTCCCTTGCCGATCTCTATGACGGCGATAAAATCGTTTGCTTTTATGCGCTCTGCGCCGATATCGTGCCAAATGTTCATTCGTTTCTCCTTTCAGCCATCGTGTGATAAAAAATAAAAGCCCTGATGAAATTCAAGACTTTTCTCTTGTGGGGTGGATAATCGGATTCGAACCGACGGCCTTCAGGGCCACAACCTGACGCGCTAACCAACTGCGCTATATCCACCATCTCGGTATTAAAAAGCCTGAAAACAGAGCTATTTTTGGTGGGGGCAGAGGGGTTCGAACCCCCGACCTTCTGCACGTCAAGCAGACACTCTAGCCAGCTGAGCTATGCCTCCATCGAAAATGGCGTGCCTTGGGGGATTCGAACCCTCGACCTACTGCTTAGAAGGCAGTTGCTCTATCC
>UQUT01000028.1 GCA_900544285.1 uncultured Eubacterium sp. | reverse complement strand
TCGGCTCGACATTCGCATGGTTTACGGACTCCGCAACGGCAAATGTCAACACAATTCAGGCAGGTAACCTCGAAGTTGACCTTCAGATTAAGAACGCAGAAGGCAGCTGGGTATCTGCGGAGAACAAAACGCTTGATTTCGTAAAAGCGACGGGCGCTCCCGCGGGCGAAAAGACTCTCTGGGAACCGGGATGCACATATCAGCTTCCCGAACTCAGAATCGTAAACAAGGGCAACCTCGCTCTCAAGTATCAGCTTGTTATCACGGGCGCAACGGGCGACACAATGCTCCTTGACGTTATCAAGTTCAAGGCGACTGTAACACCCGAAAACGGCGCAACCGTCACAAGCGACAACGCATACGGAACGACTCTCATCTCCGACGGCGAGCTCCTCGCGGGCAAATATGCGACTCTCAACATCAGCGCGCATATGGACGAGACAGCAAACAATGATTACAAAGACAAGTCCGTAAGCGGAATTTCCGTCAAGGTCATTGCAACACAGCTTGCACACGAGTTCGACTCAAACGGCAATACATATGATGCGGGCTCGGAATTCTCCGAAACGATTGCGGCAGGCAAGACCTTCACAGGCAAGGCCACAGTCGACATGGGTATCATCGCAACAAATCCGAGCGCAATCGCAGTCAAGGCAATCGGCGCAGATGCCGACGTTACAATCAACGGCGGTTTCTTTGACGGCGGCAAAGGCGGCGACAACATAGGCGTTTGCGCGGCAAGCGGTGCAAAGGTTACAATCAACGGCGGTACGTTCACGGTCGGCGGCGACGCAAACGGTTACGGCAACTCCGTTGTATATTCGCAGGGCGGCACAATCGTTATAAATGGTGGCTTCTTCTATACAAACTGCTCATACGGCGGCAGATATTATGTTCTCAATCAGAGCAACGGCAACCCCGGAACAATCACGGTTTACGGCGGTACGTTCGTAAACTATGACCCCTCCACGGGCGATGACAACCTCGGTGGAAACTTTGTTGCCGATGGTTATACCGTTGTTTCCGAAACAAAGGCAAACGGCGATGTTTGGTATACGGTTGTAAAATCTCATACTGTAAGCGAGCTTAACGAGATGACCGGTGACGAACTGAAAGAAACAAAGACCGTAAGCGTTACAGTCGGTAATGTGTCCAACGAAGATATCGCATACGGCGAACACAACACCGGCTACACAGGCAAGGGTGTTCTTCTCGGTAGCACAAAGCTCAACAGCTATGCTTCTGCTCCCGCAAGCGCAGGCGAGCACAAGTTCATCTTCAAGGACGGCACAATCACAAGCGCGGCAACGGGCTATGGCTCCATTGACAACTACAAGGATACTTCCGTCTATATGCTTGTCCCCGGCAACAGCGACGTTGTATTTGAAAACATGACATTCAACGGCGTTGTCAGCTTCGATATTCAGAAATACACATCTCCTTGGAGCAACCTCAACTCCATTACATTCAAAAACTGCGTATTCAACGGAATAATCATCGGCACTTGCCCCGCGTCAAACGTAACATTTGACGGTTGCAAATTCAATGCATATACAAACACAGCAGATGCAAACAACTCCAACCCCATCTGGTGGCGTGAAGACACAGAGGGCTCGGGCGCAAACGCAAATCCCATCAAGACATTTACGTTTGTCAACAATACGGTTGTCGGCACACGCCCTGTGAAGATCGAGCGTGTCGGCAAGACTGTCAGCCCGACATTTATTTTCAAGAACAATAGCTTTGATATCACCGCTCAGGAAGGCGACACAGTAACGAGGAATATGGCAATCAATATCGGTATGGGCGAAAATCCCAACCTCCCGTTCACATTGATCGACGAAGGCAACACGGTTTCCACAAATACGGCAGCTCTTTATACTGCTTCTCTTACCGGCGGTTCAAACTGGTATAAGGAAGTTTCCGGTATGAAGGTTCTTGACGGTAACGGCAATGAAAAGGTCATCACGGCTATGGTCTGGAAAACAACCACAGGCGAGACATTCGAGCTCAAATCCGTTGACTGAGTTTTTGTCACAGCGGCTTAAAGTTATCTGAAAAACAACGCCTCCCGATATGGGCGGCGGGAATAAAAAAGCTCCCTTTCGCAAGGGAGCTTTTTTATTTGTTTATATACTTTTTGCACCGTCTGACAATCATATCCGAAAGCACGGCTTTTGCGGCGTCCGGAAGGAGATAAGGGAAAACGCAGGACAAAAGTATGCTCCAAAGGCTCCTTGCCTCTCCCTTTCCGGCATAAACAAAATAAAACCAGGCACTGCCAAAGGCGTAACATGCGAAAAGTCCGAGCGCCATGCCGATGAACGCCCAGAGCCGGCTTTCCGGCTTTATTTTTATGACAGCACCCATTACGAGCGCAAGCGCTATAAATCCGATGATATATCCGCCTGTTGCGCCGGTCAATGCGGCAATGCCGCCGCGAAAGCCGGAAAAAACGGGAACCCCTATCGCGCCGAGTGCAACATAAACGCAAACAGCGCACGTTCCCTGCCATATTCCCAGCAGACCGACAATCGTAAATACGGCAAACGTCTGCATTGTGAATGGAACTATCAGCGGGACGCTTATCCATGAGCAGACAGCCATGAGTGCCGCCGCAATGCCTACATTTATACACACTCTTATTCCGGGTTTTATCCTTGCCAAAAAATCACCGCCTTTTTTCTTACGGATAAGAGTATATATCGTGGGGCGAAAAATGTCAAGAAATAAAAAATAAATATTTTCAATTTGCAAATCGCATTGACATTATCCGCCGAATATTGTACAATTTGATATGTAAATATGAAAAATCGCAGGGGAAGAATAATGGCAAAGTTGTATTTCAAATATGGGGCGATGGGCAGCTCCAAAACCGCAAACGCCCTTATAACAAAATTCAATTATGAGGAGCGCGGAATGAAGGTCTGGCTTATAAAACCATCGACAGACAGTCGCGACGGCGAGTGCACAGTCCGTTCGCGCATCGGTCTTTCCGCGGAGGCGCAGGTCGTCCCGCCGGAGATGAATATCGAGAAGGAATATAAAAATCATTCAGATTGCCACGTCATCATTGCGGACGAGTGCCAGTTTTTCACGCCGGAGCAGATAGACCAGCTGCGCAATCTCGTAAACGATAAAAATCTGCCTGTGCTCTGCTTTGGGCTCCGGACGGACTTTATGACCCGTCTTTTCCCCGGCAGCAGAAGGCTTTTTGAGGTTGCCGATTCGATAACGGAGATAAAAACAATCTGCCGTTGCGGTTCAAAGGCGATCGTCAACGCCAGAATTGACGGCGAGGGGAACGTTCTGACAGAGGGCGAGCAGGTCTTCCTCGGCGGCAACGACAGCTACGTTGCAATGTGTCACCGTTGCTGGAAAAAAGCGATTGATAAACAGAAAATACAAAGAACAGAGGCAGGAAAATGATAGTCGGAAACGAAGCTCCCGCGCATGACTGCCTTCTGGCGAATTTTCACACGCACACATCGCGTTGTCATCACGCCGTCGGCGAGGACAGGGAATATGTTGAGTCGGCGATAGCATTGGGAATAAAAACTCTCGGATTTTCGGATCACAGCCCGTATTTCTTTGACGGCGATTATTATTCCCATTTCCGCATGCGTCCGGAGGAGTTTGAAGGGTATATAAAATCGCTTCTTTCCCTTCGGGAGGAATATAAAAACGATATTGATATCTATATCGGCGTCGAGGCGGAATATTATCCGAAGCATTTCGGCAAGCTCTGCGACTTTTTATCCGGATACCCTATCGACTATATGATAATGGGTCAGCATTATCTCGGAAACGAATATGACGGGACAAACAGTTGCAATATTTATACGGAGGAAAAAGATCTTGAAAGCTACGTAAGTCAGGTGACGGAAGGACTTTCGAGCGGTAAATACGCGTATATCGCACATCCGGATATTTTTCAGTTCCGCGGTGACGAAAAGATTTATGAAAAGCATATGGGAAGGCTTTGCGAAACGGCAAAAGCTCTCGGCATACCGCTTGAAATAAATTTCCTCGGGATAAGGGCAAGCCGTCATTATCCGAGAAAGGACTTCTTCCGCGTTGCGGCGGAGATCGGGAATAAGGTCATCTTCGGTTGTGACGCTCATTCGCCGACAGAGCTTGAATACAGAAAAGAATTTGATTTTGCCGTAAAAGAATACACAGACCCCATGGGGCTTGAAAGAACGGAACAGATAAAATTAACAATCAGAAAATAAAGATTTTGACTTTGGGAGAGACAGAATATGATAACATCCATTGTAATTTGCGCCGTAACGTGTGTCCTTATGATACTTTCGATACTTCTTCTGCCGCAGATAAAAATCGGCAAGCTGAAGCTCGATACTTACTGCGTCGTTGCCCTTGCGGGCGCTTGTGCAATGCTTATTGCCGGTTGCGCAAAGCCGAAGGAGATACTTTCGGCTTTCACGGCGGACAACGCTGTAAATCCTCTTAAAATCCTGACGCTTTTTATCTCAATGACGGTGCTTTCCGTTTTCCTTGATGAGGTCGGATTTTTCGGCTATATTGCCGCGTTTGCGCTGAAAAAAGCGGGCAGAAGCCGTAAGAGACTCTTCTTCTATCTCTACATAACCGTTTCCGTTCTGACGGTGTTTACGTCAAACGATATCATCATTCTCACATTCACGCCCTTCATATGCTATTTTGCAAAGAGCGCGAAAATCGACCCCGTGCCATACCTTTTTGCGGAGTTCATCGCCGCAAATACGTGGAGCATGGCGCTGATAATCGGAAATCCGACGAACATTTATATCTCATCTGCGATGGGAATAGATTTTGTTTCGTATCTTAAAGTTATGATATTGCCGACGATAGCGGCGGGATTGGTCGCCCTCGGAATTCTCTGGCTTTGCTTCGGCAAGAGCCTTTCGAAACCGATAGAAGTCAGCCCCGACGAAGGGGAAGAGGCGAAAATCAAAAATAAGCCACTGCTTATAATCGGACTTGTGCTTCTTTCCGTATGCACACTTATAATGGCTGTCGGGTCTTATTTCGATATTGAAATGTGGATTGTTTCCTTCTCGTCGGCGGTGCTTCTCTTCATCCTTGTGCTGATTGCGTCCGCCGTTCAGAAGCATAAGCCGACAGAGCTCGGCGGTTGTCTGCGCCGCGCGCCGTGGCAGCTTATTCCGTTTGTGCTTTCGATGTTTGTCATTGTGTCAGCTCTTGATGACAGCGGAGCAACGGCGTTGCTCGGAAAGCTTCTCGGCGAGAAAAACGTCGTCTTCTCTTACGGACTTTCCTCTGCCCTCGCGGCGAACATGATAAACAATATTCCGATGAGCGTGCTTTATGTGCCTGTTCTCGGCACGCTTCCGGAGTCAATTGCAACGCCTGCCGCCTTCGGCGCGATAGTCGGCTCGAATATCGGCGCGTTTATAACGCCTGTCGGTGCGCTTGCGGGAATTATGTGGATGTCGCTTCTCAAAAGATACGACGTTTCGTTCTCGTTCGGAAAATTCATGCGTTACGGTGCCGTGACGGCAATCCCCACAATTCTTGCCGCACTTGCGGTCATTTCTCTTATCATATAAACATTTTACGGCAAAAACTCCCCGCCGAAGCGGGGAGTTTTTATATTATTGCGGTGTGAAATCAGGCTCATGTAAAGTGCGGATATTATTTTCTTTTCGCTCCGGGAGCTTACTTTTTGTATCTGACAACAACTATCCACCAGAGGACAATCGCCGCCTGTATCGGTGCGCCGACAACAAAAAGCAGCCAGAAGTTATAGCTTAAAAATTGCAGATAGAACGCCGCAAGGAGCGACCAGCAAAACAGAGATGAGCAGAAAAGCCCGACCCATTTGTTGCCCCATTTCATGCTGAAACGGTATATTATAGCCGCGGAAAGCGGTATTGCCCAGATGAAAAGCGTCCATGCGTTTATATTTTTATACATCATTAAATATATGAAAAACGCGGTTGCCGCTGTCCAGATTCCCGCAATCATGAGAAGGGAAATGACGAGTCGGTAGCCCTTTTCTTCTTTCGGGGCATTGTATTTTTTGATTTGTTCGGCGGCATCCTCCGTGACGAAAAAGTCAATCGAAACGGAGAAAAGCTCTGCCATTTTACAGAGGGTTTTAAGGTCGGGCATGCCGTCGCCGCGCTCCCATTTTGATATTGATTTATCGGAATAATTCAGTTTTTCGGCAAGCTCAAGCTGTGTCCACTGCTTGCTTTTGCGAAGCTCTGTGATATTCGTTGCAACAATTTTTTCAAGTTCCATTTTATGTATCCCCTCCGCAGACAATTCTATCACAAACCGATGGCAAAATCAATAGATGACGGAAAAATGAAGAGTGCACGGATATTTGCGTTTGTGGGCGTCGCCGACGATTTGCAAGAAGAACAGATATCATCAAGACGGGAATTCTCTGCAAACGCCTTTCCTTTATGTACTTTCTTTTTTGAAAAGAAAGTACGAAAGAAAGCAATTTGAGG
>UQUT01000027.1 GCA_900544285.1 uncultured Eubacterium sp. | reverse complement strand
GCGGAGGTGGGATTTGAACCTCACGACCTCCGGGTTATGAGCCCGACGAGCTACCGGACTGCTCTACTCCGCGATATTGTTGGTGCCGGAAGCCGGGGTCGAACCGGTACGAGGGGTGAACCTCACGGGATTTTAAGTCCCGGGCGTCTGCCAATTCCGCCATTCCGGCACGTTTTCCGCTACCTGCTTGATTATGATATCACAAAAAAGCACGTTTGTCAATAAATTTTTTCAAATATTTGCCGACATTTTTCGCGTTCAAATAAATAAGCTCCGAAGGGGGGTAAGATGTGAGGAGCTATTTCCATACATTGACCTTGATAATTCTTTCTTCTTCATCATAGTCGCACAAAATCTCATGACCATCCGAGAGGATAATCCGGCTGACAAGCTGAGTGGTGGCGGAGGATTTGACGATGGTGTTGTCGTCTGTCCCGTAACAGGCGGTCTGGGCAGTGGCGGTAACCTTTTTGTCAGTTTGCCATCACCGTCACAGACGCATTTGCGACTGCGCAAAAGCGGTCAATTTTTACAAATTAAATGACGGCGGTTGTCCTTGATTTGTGTCTGTGTGAGAAAATATAACTACCTATTGAAAATCCGTGCGCGCTGTAATATAATAGGGCTTGTGCGTCTTTATCGACAATATCCGCGAATGCGGAATTCATATTTTCGGAGGAATTCCAACATGGCAAATCGTTCTTCTCGAGCCACGGAAAAGCGCGGTGAAATTCAGATGACGCAGGGCTCTCTCTGGAAGAATATGCTTCTTTTCAGCATTCCGCTTATGCTGTCTCAGCTTTTGCAGGTGCTTTTCAATATGGCGGACGTGGCGGTCGTCGGCAAGTTCTCAAGCAAAGAAGCCTTGGGCGCGGTCGGCTCAACTACGATTCTTGTATCTCTTTTCACGGGCTTTCTGATCGGAATGGGAAGTGCCGTCAACGTTCAGGTTGCGCATCATCTCGGCGCGAAGGACAAGGCTCGCACCTCTGCATCCATCCGCACATCATTTGTGATATGCCTTGCGACGGGTTGTATCATAACGGCGCTTTGTCTGCTTTCCGCGCGGTTTATGCTGGAGCTTCTCGGCACAAAGGATGACCTTATCGAGGGTGCCGTGCTTTATTTCCGCATTTATGCGCTCGGTATGCCGGCTCTCGGAATTTTCAACTTCGGCAACGGTGTGCTCAGCGCAAACGGTGATACGAAGCGCCCGCTTGCATATCTCATGATTGCGGGTATTCTGAACGTTATATTAAATCTGTTTTTCGTTATATTCTGCCATATGGCGGAGGACGGCGTCGCGCTTGCCAGTATAATTACGCAGTACGTCTCTGCGGCTCTCATCCTTATGCACATGGCGCGGCAGGGTGATGACTGTACTTTCCATATCCGCGATCTCAAGGGCGGGCTTGATAAAATCGAGAGCAAACGTATTCTCGGACTCGGTATTCCGGCGGGACTTCAGAATGCTATTTTTGCTGTTGCCAATCTCTTTATACAAGGGGCGGTCAACTCATTTGATTCCGTTATGGTTGAGGGAAATTCAGCGGCTGCCAATGCCGATTCCATTATCTATAATGTCATGGCGGCGTTCTATACCGCCTGCTCAACCTTCATGGGGCAGAATCTGGGCGCCGGCAAACGGGAGCGCGTACTGAAAAGTTATTTTATCGGTATCGTCTATTCCTTCGTTGTCGGCGCGGTGCTCGGCGGCGCCTTATATCTGTTCGGCAGAGAGTTTCTGTCTCTGTTTGCCAATGACGAAGCGGTTATTGAAGCGGGTCTTCAGCGGACAAAGATAATGTGCTTTTCATATGCCGTCAGTGCTTTCATGGACTGCACGATTGCCGCATGCCGTGGTATCGGCAAGAGCTTTGCGCCGACCGTCATTGTTATTATGGGCTCATGCGTATTTCGCGTGGTGTGGATATACACGGTATTTGCCCATTTCCATACAATCCCGTCGCTGTACCTGCTGTATATTTTCTCATGGACTATCACGGCGATTGCGGAGATTATATGCTTTACTATCAACTATAAAAAGCTGAACAGGCTTCAGTTTTTCGACAACTATAACATAGAGTACTCAAAACAATAGCGCGAAAAACGTCTGCCGAAGACTTCTTCGGTATGACAAACAAAACAAAAAACAGCCCATCGGGCTGTTTTTTGTTTTGTGAGCGCAGGGGAATCCGGTTCTGAAAAAATCATTGAATGCAAAAAGGCAATATCCGACCTTTAAATCATCCGTAACAATGATATCAGAGGCGTGACCGTTGTGCGCATGGGAGTCCCGTGCCGCGGAGGACTTGAACAATCGGCGAAAACCGCATTACAGCGGAGCGGGAAGTTTATCCAGTGGCAGGTCGTAACCGTTTCCACGGACGGAAGAATACTTGACTGAAACATCATTGCATATAAGCAACCGATATCTTTTCCGACGTCGCAAGCAAAAACACCATCCCCGGGGCGGTGTTTTTTTGATTTTTTGTTTTTACCTGCTTGCAACCGCCCGAAAGTGGGTAAAATCATAAATGTGATGACGGTCATCTCTTCGTCATGCCGGAAAGCGGGCTTGACAAACCGCAGTCGCTCTGTTAAACTCTATATTAAGATGAGAGTTTTCGGAGGTAAAACATATGCAGAACGAATTGATATCAATCGGGAAAATGGCGGAAATGAACAATCTGACCGTTGCAACATTGCGCCTTTATGACGAGCTGGGTCTCTTGCATCCGCGTTATAAGGATCCCGAAAGCGGCTACCGTTATTACGATATGGCGCAGAATGCCCGCCTGGACATGATTGCCTATATGAAGGAGCTGGGAATGAGTCTGGCGGAGATTGCCGATGTGCTGAAAAAGGAAGACATCACGCTGATCGAGACGATACTGATACGCAAAAACGAACAGATTCATAGCCAGATGCGGGAACTGAAAGCCCGCCATAATGCCGTTGAAAGGGCGATTGCCAGTGTGGAACGGTATCGCAAGTCGCCTGTGAAGGGAACAATTTCGCTGGAATATATTGATCGCCGCTATCTTTGGGGCTTGCCGTGCCGTAATAACTTCTATGACACGGATATTTATGCCTATGAACGGGAGCTGATGCATCTGCGGCGGGCACTGATGGGACGCGGCTTATCGCATATACATTCCTATGCGACGGGCACGAGCATTACGAAAGAAAATTTCCTTGCGGGTCGGTTTGAAGCCAAAGACGTCTTTATTTTTCTCGACTACCGCGACATGGAGCATTTCCGCGATGCGACGGTGCTGGACAGCGGTATGTACGCCTGTATCTATCTCGACCGTTATGACGACGAGGTCTGCTATGCCGAACGGCTTCTCGAAGCCTGCCGACGTAACGGCTGGCATATCAGCGGCGACTATATCTGCGAGGTGCTGACGGAATTCAACGTCTTTGACAGTAACCGACGGAACATGTTTCTGCGTTTGCAGGTGCCGGTGACATTCGGCGAACAATAATTGTGAATTTTTTGAAAATCATATTGACTCTCATCCGACATGAGAGTGTATAATGAAGTAAAAGAGCGGAGGAGCAGGGCTTTTATTCCGCTGTATATAAATTTTCAAGGAGGAATTTCACATGGAAAAAATCAAAGTTGTACAGTACGGTTGCGGCAAGATGAGCAAGTACATTCTTCGGTATCTGTACGAGCACGGCGCACAGATCGTCGGTGCTATTGATGTCAATCCGGCTGTTGTCGGTCAGGATGTCGGCGATTTTGCGGGGCTCGGCCTGAAAACGGGCGTCATCATTTCAAACGATGCGGACAAAGTGCTTGATGAATGCGATGCCGATGTTGCTATCGTAACGTTGTTCAGCTTTATCGGCGACATCTATGAGCACGTTGAAAAATGCGTGGCGCGTGGTATCAACGTTATCACCACATGCGAAGAAGCTATCTATCCCTGGACAACTTCGGCGGCGCAGATCAACCGTCTTGACTCCATAGCCAAAGAGACCGGTTGCACTATCACCGGCAGCGGCATGCAGGATATTTTCTGGATCAATATGGTGGCGCTTGTTGCTGGCGGCTGCCACAAGATCACAAAGATCAAAGGCGCTTACAGCTATAACGTCGATGAATACGGTCTGGCGCTTGCCAAGGCTCACGGTTGCGACCTGACAAAAGAAGAATTCGAACAGCAGATCGCTCATCCCGATTCCTTTGAGCCCTCCTATGCATGGAACGCAAGCGAAGCTCTGGCAAACAAGCTCGGACTGACAATCAAATCCATCACACAGAAACACGTTCCGTGCATTATAGATCACGACATCGAGTCATCCACGCTCGGCAAGACAATCAAGGCGGGGCGTTGCATCGGTATGTCCGCTGTCGTTACTATCGAAACAATGCAGGGCATTACGATCGAAGAAGAGACAATCGGCAAGGTTTACGGTCCCGATGACGGCGATATGTGCGACTGGAAGATAACGGGCGAGCCCGATACAGAGTTTCATGTTGTCAAGCCCGCAACGGTAGAGCATACCTGTGCTACGGTTGTCAACAGACTGCCCGGTCTTATCAATGCTCCCGCCGGCTACGTTACAGCTGATCAGCTTGATCCCAACGAGTACCTGACATATCCGATGGAATTTTATTGCTGAGTAAATTTTCCGTCTGACCGTTTTTGCGGTTGACTCTCAAGCAATATATCGCGAATATCAAATCCCCCGACCGCAAAACGGTCGGGGGATTTTTGCGGTAGCAGGCTTGCACTTGACCGAAACCGGCAAAAACTTAAAAGTAATGCGGGAGTGCGGGTTCGTTTTTGGAGACGCGACCTTGAAAAGCGTCATATTGCCGTCTTGCGGACATTGCTCGCCGATAGCTTTTGAAGTTTATTGACAACCGCGCGGCAGGAAGTTATAATAAACGTAAGCGATACTTGTAAAACGGTGTGACGTAACAGGAAAACGCGAAGCAGCGGACACTTGCCGTCGCGGCATTTATCCGAGAGAGCACGTTGCGCTTTCGGAACTCACCGGGGAAGGTGCGGAATGAATTATATAAGAATCACAAAGGACAATATTGACAAAGAACACATCTGCTGCGCCATGTCGGGCAGCCAGAGCGTTGCAAAAAAGGAATGGATGAAGAATCGCTTTGACGACGGGCTCGTTTTTTACCGCAGCGAGGAGCGCGGCAAGTGCTTCATCGAATATGTTCCGGCTGAAAATGCATGGGTGCCGATTGACGCCACGGGGTATATTTATATCAACTGCCTGTGGATTGCGGGGGCAATGAAGGGTCACGGATATTCAAACGATCTGCTTTCCGAATGTATCCGCGACGCAAAGTCGCAGGGCAAAAAGGGCATTTGTATTCTTTCCGCCGAGGGCAGAAAAAGAGAATTCCTTTCCGACCCGAAATATATGGCGCATAAAGGTTTTACCGTCGCCGACGTGTCGGACTGCGGGATAAATCTTATGTATCTTCCGCTTGATCCGGGTGCCGAGCCGCCGAAGTTCAAGGACTGCGCAAAGCATCCGGCAGCGGACGGAGAAGGCTTTGTGCTTTATTATACCGACCAGTGCCCGTTTACTTATTACTGGGTGCCGCGTGTGCAGGAAGTTGCAAAGGAAAACGGAATTCCGCTCAAAGTCATTCATATAACAAGCAGGGAAGAGGCGCAAAGCGTCCCTGCTCCCGTCACGACCTATGCGCTGTTCCGCGACGGGAAATTTGTAACTCATGCGATACAGTCGGATAAGAAATTTCTTACGCTTGCGGGCTTGAAATGACTTTTGTAATGACTTGCGGAAGGAGAGGGAAAATGGTCAATATAAGACGGGCGGGGCGCGGCGATGAAAAACATCTTGCCCATATACAGACCGAAAGCTGGAAGGCAGCTTTCGACAAAATAATTCCTTCGGAGCTGCTCTCAAAATGCACTGAAACCGAACGCGTCACCGCTATGTACAGAAGACTTATGAATGAGAATAAGGGAAACGGTTACATATTGGAAATCGACGGAAAGCCTCATTGCATTGCATGGTGGGATGAGACAAGAGAGAAGGATATGGCGGGATTTGCGGAGCTTATCTGCATTCATTCTCTTAGGGATAACTGGCACAAAGGCTATGGACAAATGATGATGGATAAGGTGCTTGACGACGCCAAAAACGCCGGATATACCGGGATAATGCTCTGGGTTTTTGAGAAGAATGTGCGCGCGATAAGGTTTTATAAGGCGAGCGGGTTTGTCGCAAGCGAAAGAAAACAGTCCGCTTTCGGCGCGGTGGAGGAAATGTATGTAAGGAAGCTGTAAATTGCGTGGGGAAAGCATGAAGAAAAGGTGGCGGAGTATGGAAATAATGCCGATGAATAAAGAGTTTTTTGCGGGGAAGAAATTCACCGCCCTATAATTCACCCATAAAACTCAAAAACAGCACCCTTGCGGGTGCTGTTTTCATCTGCATTTTATTTTGCAAAGTAGTTGACGGAAAGTATTGCGATTCCGAGGATGACGAGTATTCCGCCGGTTATGCGATTGAGTGTTTTCGGCTTGGCTTTGTTTGCAAAAAGCGCGGCAACCTGCGCGAATACCAGTGTGCTCACGACGCATATTATAAGCGCCTTGATATCCGGCGCGCCGCCGATTGCAAAATGGCTGACAGCGCCGGTCAGTGCGGTTGCGCTCATAATGAAAACGCTTGTGCCGACGGCGGTTTTAAGCTCGTAACCGAGAACGGACGTGAGGAGGAGAAGCATCATCATTCCGCCGCCCGCGCCGACAAATCCGCATATAAACCCGACGACGACACCGCCGATTACGGAGCGGATTGCTTTTTGCTTTGCCGTTGCGGTTTCAAATCGCTTTTTCGGCGCGACGACGGGCTTGACTATAAACTTGATACCGAGGAGAAGCGTCATGAACACGGAGAAATTGCCCATTGTTGTTTTCGGAACAAGACTTGCAACATAGCTTCCGACCATTGTAAAGCAAAGAACGGAAACCATCATTATAATGCCGTTTCTGATATCAAGATGTTTGTTTTTTCCATATGTTATGGCGGACACGGCGCTTGCGAGAACGTCGCTTGCGAGGGCTATTCCGACTGCCATATACGGATCCATATCAAGAAATGTGATGAGCATGGGGCTGATTACGGCTGCCGCGCTCATTCCGGCAAAGCCCGTGCCGAGTCCGGCTCCGAGCCCTGCAAGTATACATATGATAACTTCAAACATTGCTTTGTTTTTCCTTTCCGAGCTTTGCTATGTTTTCCGTGACTTTTTCTGTCATGCGGGCAAAGGCAGCAAGCTCATCCTCTGTAATTCCGTCCTTCAGAACGCAGGCGAAATGCTTTTGCATTTTTTGTCCTTCGGAAATGACGTCTTTTGCTTTTTCTGTCGGCACAAGGCGGTGCTTACGACGGTCGCTCGGATCATCCTCCCGCAAAAGAAAGCCGCTGTTTATAAGTGACTCCACCGTAACGGAGGCGATCCCGCTTTTTATTCCGCGCGTGCGACAGACGTCCTGTGCGGTATTGTATTGCGGGTTGTTTGCAAGGAAGAGAAGAATGTCAAAGCCCGTTTGGTTTATGCCGTATTTTCTGCATATCGGCGCACACAGCCCGGCATAAGCGTTTGATAGCTTCTTACCGACTGTCATAAATTCGATTGCTGTCATCAGACACCTCAAAATATTTTAATATTAGAATGTCTACTATTATAATATCAACAATTAAAAATGTCAATAGTCATAAAAAATATTTTGCCGCGGACAGATAAAATTTATCTGACTTGCGGATATAATGACCGATTTTGCTTGAGTTTTTTGTATATGTATGATACCATAAAATAAATAACGGGATTTTTGAAGGATTAAATTATGAATATGCAAAAGGCAAGGGCAAAAGCTAAAGAGCTTGTCGGGAAAATGACGGTTGAAGAAAAGGCTTCGCAGCTTTTATATAATTCTCCCGCAATAGAGCGACTCGGAATTCATGAATACAACTGGTGGAACGAAAGCTCGCACGGAGTTGCAAGGTGCGGCACGGCGACTGTGTTTCCTCATTCGATAGGACTTGCGGCAACATTTGATCCCGATCTTGTATATGAAGTGGCAGATGTCATCTCAACTGAAGCAAGAGTGAAATTCAATCAGCATGATAAACATAATGATTATGATATTTACAAAGGACTTACATTCTGGGCACCGAACATAAATATTTTTCGTGACCCGCGTTGGGGCAGGGGACAGGAGACTCTGGGAGAGGATCCTTTTCTGACATCCGTCCTCGCTACGTCATATATAAAGGGTATTCAGGGCGACGGAGACTTTCTCAAAGCTGCAGCTTGTGCAAAGCATTTTGCGGTTCATTCGGGACCTGAGGGCGTGCGTCATGGGTTCAATGCGGAAGTGAGCGAAAAAGATCTTTGGGAAACATATCTTCCGGCTTTTGAAAAGGCTGTCGACAGCGGGGTTGTCGGCGTTATGGGGGCATATAATGCCGTGAACGGCGAACCTTGTTGCGCGAGCAATAAATTGCTTACGGACATTTTACGCGGCAAATGGGGCTTTGATGGCTATATAACCTCCGATTGCGGAGCTTTGCGTGACCTTATAACCGGTCACAAATTCGTTGAAACTCCACAGGAAGCGGCAGCAGCGGCTCTCAGAGCCGGTTGTGATCTCAATTGCGGAGATGTATATTCAAAACTCATCGACGCATATGAAGAAGATCTGATAACAGAGGATGACATAACGGAAGCGGCAGAAAGACTGTTTACAGTGCGCGTGATTCTCGGCGAATTTGAGTGCCGTCGCCCGTGGAGCGATTTGCCTTATGATCTGCTGGACTGCAAAGCGCATAAAGCGCTCAATCTGAAGGCAGCTGAAGAGAGCATTGTCCTCCTGAAAAATCAAAACGGCTTTTTGCCTCTTGAAAGCGGTGCGCGAAAAATCGCGGTTGTTGGACCGAATTCCACTTCTGTCACTGCGCTTGAAGGAAACTATTTCGGATATGCTTCCGAATATATCACGGTTGCAGACGGTATCCGGCGGGAATTTCCCGATTCGGATGTAAAGGTCGAGCTTGGGTGCAGGCTTGTTTCCGAAAAGCTTTGTGACTGGAACGGCTTTTCCAATATGTACAGCGACGGTGTCTCGGCGGCGGAATGGGCAGACGTCACGGTGCTTTGCCTTGGGCTTGATTCAACCGTCGAGGGCGAGGAGATACAGGGCGCGGAAAACGAATATCTTGATCGCGGGGACAGAAAAACATTGTTTTTGCCGAAGCCACAGCAGAAATTGGCGGAAGCTGTCTGCGATGCTTGCGAAAATGTCATAGTTGTTATGATGTGCGGTGGGTCGATAGATATCGGAGAAAAGGTGAGAAATCATGCAAAAGCAATCATTTACGGTTGGTATCCGGGTTCTGTCGGTGGACTTGCAATAGCGAAGGTTATTTCCGGTGCGGCGGTTCCTTCCGGCAGATTGCCGATAACAATTTACAAAGGCGACGCGGACTTGCCTGCTTTTGTCGACTATTCGATGAATAAAAGAACATACAGATATATAAAAACGGCACCTCTTTATCCCTTCGGATACGGACTTTCATATGCTGATTTTTCTTATGACTCCGCAGAGATTATTTCGGAGAGTGACAAAAAAGTCATCATAAAAGTCAGAATCACAAACACAGGAAAATGCGGTGGCACCGAAAAAGCTCAGGTGTATGCAAAATTTTCGGACAGCAGAGCATGCACCCCGAATTACCAGCTGTGTGCCGTCAAAACGGTTTTCCTTGAAGCGGGCGAAAGCAGGGAAGAAACGTTCTCTGTTGACCGCTATTGGGTGAAGGCTGTACTTTGCGATGGCAATCGCGCAGATCCTGACGGAGAGATCGTTTTTTATGTCGGTGGCAGTCAACCGGATGAAAGAAGTATGGAGCTGACAGGGAAAAACTGTCTTGTCGTGAGTCTTTGAAGACCAACTGTGTGATTAAATGAATTAACAGAAAGCCGCTTGTTTTCACAAGCGGCTTTTATGATTTATATCGGTGTTTTTGCATGTTCCGTTTATATATTCTCTGAGCAGAGCGACTTTTTTCGGAATACTTCCGCTGCTTTTCTGCTTAACCGGAAAAAATCCGAACCCTCTCAAATTATGAGAAAGTTCGGATTTGTGCTGTTTGGTGGAGCATAGGGGACTTGAACCCCTGACCCCAACACTGCCAGTGTTGTGCGCTCCCAACTGCGCTAATGCCCCATTACTTTTTCATTATATCAGAAAACCGCGTGGCTGTCAATATTTTTATTTTGAGTGTGACGCCCCTGTTTGGCAAGACATTGCCCGCCGCATGCGAATGTAACCAAAAACGTTCGCTCCCCTCAGGCAAAAATAAAAGCGCCACAAAGGCGCTTTTGTTTTGGTGGACCTGGAGGGGATCGAATCTCACGGCTCGACGCCGTTCGGTCATCGCGGCTCTGACAGCACGCCTGTGCTGTCATTCACTACCGCTCCTTTCGTTCCCCTCAGGCAAAAATAAAAGCGCCATAAAGGCGCTTTTGTTTTGGTGGACCTGGAGGGGATCGAACCCTTGACCTCTGCGTTGCGAACGCAGCGCTCTCCCAGCTGAGCTACAAGCCCGTTCCGACTGCAAAGAAATTATATCATCGGCGGAGGGAGTTGTCAAGCGTTTTGCAAATTTTTCAGAAAAGGGAAGCTGTTTCCGATTGAAAATTCAAAGTGATTTCATATCATCTCTCCGATATATCCCGCGCCTATTCCGAGCGCGGCGGAAATTACGATAACAAGAATCGGGCTGATTTTCTTTTTGCTCATAACGAGAATGAGCGAGACGGCGAAAATCAGAAGGGAAATGAGAAAAGAGTAACTGAAAACCGTATCTTTCAAAGCGGATAAATCAAATGACGAAACAGAAGGGAAAAACACCGATTTACCGACCGTTATCACTGCTGCGCCGATAAGCCCGATGACAGCCGGTTTGAGACCGGACATCGCGCCGGAAACAAACCTGTTTTTGCGGAAAGCCGTAAACACCCGCGCGACTATCAGAATTATTACAAATGACGGCAGAGCCACTCCGAGCGTTGCCGCAAGCGCGCCGAAAAAGCCGCCTTTTTCCGTCCCGATGTATGTTGAAATATTGATTGCGAACGGTCCGGGAGTGCTTTCGCTGACGGCGATGAAATTCAGTATCTGTTCTTCCGTAAGCCAACCGTTTTTGATGACTTCCTGCTGAATGAGGGGGAGCATTGCATAGCCTCCGCCGAAGGTAAAAGCGCCGATTTTCAGAAATGTCAGGAAGAGTTTAAGATATATCGTCATTTTTCTTCCTCCGTGCGGTTATAAGACTGTTTATTATTCCGATTGCCGCGCTGCCGATGATTATATAAAGCACGTTGATATCCGTAAACGCCGCGACTATAAATGCGGCGATCATGATAATAATGGCGGCGACGTTCTTTTCTATCTTTCCGCCCATTGACCACAGCGCCTTGATTATCAGCGCGAGCACTCCCGCTCTGATACCCGTAAATGCATATTTTACGGTTGTATTGCTTTCAAATTTCTCAATTGCAAATGAAAGCAGGTATATTATCGTAAATGAAGGGGTTATAACGCCGACAGTCGCCGCAAGCGCTCCGGCAAAGCCTGCAACCCTGTAACCGACAAACGTTGCGGAATTGACCGCTATCGGTCCCGGTGTCGATTCGGCAATTGCGGTCACTTCAAGAAGCTCGTCATCCGTTATCCAACTGTTTTTTTCAACAGCTTCCTTGCGGATGAGCGGTATCATCGCGTAGCCCCCGCCGAATGTAAACGCGCCGATTTTGAGAAATGTAAGAAAAAGCTGAAACACTTTTTTTGTTTTATCTTTCATTCAATCATCTCCGTAAATTCTTTCCCTCGAATTATACTATATATAATGAAAAAATTCAATAGAAAAAACGGTGTCCGTACCGATAGACACCGTTTTAACGCTCCGCCGATATTATTTCTCAGCCTTGTGCACCGCCTTTATCTGACGGTTTATATCGGAAATGCGGTCATATATGATTGAGCTACGGGGCATGGGCGCCTGAAAAATGACCGAGCCTGCTCTGTCTTTTATTTCAAGCATGCAGTATTTCACAAGCACACCGCTACTGTCTTCGAGCGATTTTTCTTCTATTGCAAGCGGTGCTATATCCGTAAACTCAAATACGGACGAGCTTTCTGCCGCCGTTTCATCGACGATGGAAAATGCTTCTTTTTCAATGACAAGCCGGTTTCCCGTCATGAACATGCAGGTCGTTATCGCATTTTTGGGGCGGAATTTTCCGTCAGTGCCCTTGCGCATTGACGCCGAGTTTTCGCCGTCGAAAACATAATCCGTAAAGGTTATGAGCGCGTCACTTGTATTGGCAATATTATAAGCCGTTGCGGTTTTCTCTTCAAATTCGGTAGCTTTTTTGTTTATTTCCGCGTCTACCTCTTCGCCTTTGACAAGTCCTTCGCGATTGATGATTATGCATGCAACACCTGCTGCGATTATTCCGGCGCCAAAGCCCCACCACCAGAAAAATGTGAAAAACAGTCCGACTGCCGCAATCCCCATTCCTATATACATGAGAAGGTTCTTCTGAGTGAAATACTTGTTTGTTGTTTTGTAATTCATTTGTTCCTCCGATTGAATTCTTATGCCTTTATTATACACTGAAAAAACGATAAAGTCAAACACCGATAGGTTTAGTCTGTTCGCCTCGCGGTTGATGCTGAAACTGCGCTCCGGAATCGCGCTTCATATATATAGTGTCTCAAACAGCGTTTTGGTTTGATGTTTTTGTGATTTTTTTTGCATTTTTTTCGGAATGGCATTATAGGAATGTCTGAATATAATATATGAAGGTGACATGCAAAAACAAAAAGCCCTGAAGTTCAGAGCTTTTTGAAGTGACGACGTCTCCGTCGCTATATGGTGCAGGTAACAGGGGTCGAACCTGCATGGTTACCCACCGGTTCCTAAGACCGGCGCGTCTGCCAATTCCGCCATACCTGCGCGATATATATAATCAGGGAAGAGCATTGCGCGAAATAAGAAAATCCCGAACGCCTCAGCATTCGGGATCTTGGTGACCCGGACGAGAATCGAACTCGTGTTACCGCCGTGAAAGGGCGGTGTCTT
>UQUT01000026.1 GCA_900544285.1 uncultured Eubacterium sp. | reverse complement strand
AGTTTCTTTTGCCTACTTTCTTTTCAGGCGTAAAAAGCAGAAACGGAGATGAAAATTATCTCTGTTTACTTATTATAAAGTTTGCGCGAAATAATAACCAAAGTTTCTTTTGCCTACTTTCTTTTCAGGCGTAAAAAGCAGAAACGGAGATGAAAATTATCTCTGTTTACTTATTATAAAGTTTGCGCGAAATAATAACCAAAGTTTCTTTTGCCTACTTTCTTTTCAGGCGTAAAAAGCAGAAACGGAGATGAAAAATTATTTTTGTTTGATTATTATAAAATTTTCTCAAACAAAATAACCGAAGTTTCTTTTGCCTACTTTTCTTTTCAAAGAAAAGTAGGTCAGGTGACGGAGCCGCCTTTGACTGTTTTGTTTATTTCCGAGAGCTCTTTTCTGCCCTCGATATAGTCCTTGTACATCTCAAAAGCGTCGCCGCAGCCGACGCCTTCGCAGCCGGCACAGCCGGAGCAACCGTCGCCGCCGAGCGACCGACGGACAATTTCCTCGCGCTCGGCACGGGTCGTATTTTTAATCAGATATTTGTCTTTTTTGTCCATAAAAAAACCTTCCTTTCGGTTTAAGGCTAACCGAAACGGAAGGCTTTTATTCATTTTTCAGACGAGATTGAAGTCTGCTCTTGCGGAGAGCTTTGCTTCCGCCTTGTATGCGAGATATTCGGCGTCCGAGAATTTTTCGTCAAGACTCATCTTCCCGAAAATGCCCTTTGAGAGGAAGTTGTCTGAAATGAAGTTTATGCCGTATTTTATAAACTTCGCGCCGGGGAATTCCTCCTGCGTATAACATACGCGGTCGCCATCAAAAATCAGTTTTACGGTCTTTGAGCACGGCGTTTCGATAAAGTCGAACTTCAGCTTCAGAACGGGAAGATAATCCTCGTTTTCCGCAAACCTGCCATGCGCGGCAACCTTGAATTTTATGCGGTTGCCGAGACAAAGCTCCGATTTTTCGTAATCCGAAAAGCCGACGGGCACGGAGATGATGTCGTCTCCCTCGAAGAACGAAACAATAAATTTCCCGTCTTTTGTTTCAAAACCGATTTTTTCAAGACCCTTGCCGTATGTGTTTCCGCAGACCTGAAGCGCGACGGGGAAAATGCTTATCGTCGTCTTTTTGTCTTCGGGAAGAATGCAGAACCTGCCGTCCAGCTTTTCGCGCATATCTTCGGCGAGCTTTTTGTCTCTGCGGACGGCAAAAAGCCCTTCTGTGCGGAAGTCCTTCTTTTTGAGACGCTTTATCATCTCCGGAAGGGACGGCGTGTCCTCGCGGACGGTGACGCCCGGCTCTTCGGATGAGAAATATTTTTCGCATATGCGGCAGAAGGGCGACTGCTGGAAGAATTCGCAGTTGCCGGCGTTTGCCGTAACAATCGTTTTTGTGTTGCGGAAGCACATCATGTTCTGACCGAAAAGTCCGTTATAGAGGAACGAATCCGAATTGCGCCCGACCCATATCTGATAGCCGTAATCAAAGTCGCCATAATCCTCAGGAACTTTGGCATGAGCCTTTGTCGCGAGCTTTATATATCCTTTCGGAACGAGCTGTTTTCCGTTCCATACGCCGCCGTCAAGCGCGAGCTGACCGAGCTTTGCCATGTCCTCCGGAAGAATATAAAGTCCCCAGCCGCCGCATTCCGTGCCGGACGGACTTTTTTCCCAGAAGATATTTTTTATGCCGAGCGGCTCGAAAAGCCGCGGACGAAGATATTCGGTCACCGTCATGCCGCTTTTGCGGCGGACAATGCAGGCGAGCATATAAGTATTGAGACTGTTATAGAAAAACGTCTTTCCTATTGTTCCGAAGGGAACAAGCGTGAAGAATTCCTTTTCCCAGTCCTCCTCGATTACCGCGCCTATCTCGTTGAAGCACGAGCTTGAGCGCATTGTCAGCAGTCCTTCAACCGTCAGCTTCTCGTAACGTTTTTTTGTGATTGCGTTGATATCGTCTATTATGTCGACCACCTTTTCGTCAAGCGAAAGGCGCTTCTCGCCGATAAGAATTCCGATGGCAAGGGAAATAACGCTCTTACATTCGGAAAAGGTTGTCTGCGGAAGGTCTGCTTCGTATGGTCCGAACATCGCCTGAGCAATGAGCTTGCCGTCCTTTATGATTGTGACGCCGTGCATGTCGAGGTAGCGGTTCTCATAAAGCTCGCGGAGAAACTCCGCAATGCGTGACGACGGAATTCCGACGCTTTCCGGTTTTGCCCGCTCAAAGGGCTGCTCGGTTGCTGAGTTTTTCGGCTCGATTTTGTGCACGGGCACCTCTGTCATGGATTCTGTCGGCACTCTGGTGTCAGTCAGCCTTTTTATATATTCCAACGCTTTTGAAGGGTAAGTTATGCCCATAAAATTCTCCTTTTCAGAGTCTTTACTTTATTTTACCACTTCGCCGTCGGTTTTACAAGCCCATGTTGACATTTTACTCATTTCTCTGATATAATTTACGGGGAAAACGGTCGATGCGCGCAGCGGCATCCGCAATGAAATGTCGGAGCGCCGCGGGCGCTTAAAATCGCGTCGGACGGAAAATATCGCTCTCCCGATATTGACAAACGGCGGGTTTTGCGGTAAAGTAATCTTGCGCGTATTTTTAATTAAAGATAAGAGAGGAGGGGAGTGTATGCTGTCCGAGGCAAAATGGATATGGCTTGACGAAAGTGCCCACGAGAGCGGGATATCAGCTCACGACGGATATTGCGTCGCGGAGATATCAAAGGCTTACAGGCTAATGAAAACGGCTGTAGCGCTTAAAATTCAGGTCTCTGCCGATACGGTCTATAAGCTCTGGGTGAACGGAGCGTTTGTCGGGTCGGGGCCGTCATATCCGACGGATGAAATGAGCTTTTATTCGGAATATGAGCTTTCCTCCGCGCCCGATACGCTCGAGATAAGCGCGATTGTCCGAAAGGGCGCGCAGAGCGAGACCGAAAGCACTCACGGCGTCGGCGGCTTTATCCTCTCCTGCGATATAGAATATGATGACGGAACGCTGGAAAGCATTTTCACGGATGAAAAATGGGATATAAGATACCTTCCGTCGCACACAAGCGACACGGAAACGGACTTCACCCTCGCTCCCTGCGAATGGGAAAAGGCTGTTGAGGTGCATTATCCCGCCGCACTTGCAAAATCGCAGACGTTGCCGCTTTTTGAGCAGATAATCGAGCCGGAACACCAGAAAATGTATGTTTGCCCGAAGCGCTCGGTTTCGCAGTTCTGCGTGGCATTTCCCGCGATGTATACCGCCTTTTCCGCCTTCTCCGCGGACGGCGAGGATTATGAGATAGCGCTTGAGCTTGCCGAGGGGGAAGAATCGGAGGCGAGAACTGAAAGAATCCATGCTTACGGCAGGATAGATTATGTTTCAACGCAGTTTACGGGCGTTTCAAAAATGATAGTCAACGTCACAAATAACGGCAGCGGGGACGTGAAGGTCTTCGGTGCGCACCTTATCCGCTCGGCTTATCCGACGGTGAGAAAGGCGTCATTTTCGTGTTCCGACGAACAGCTCTGCGACATATGGAAAAACTGCGTCGGGACGCTTGAAAACTGTCGCCGCGATATATATTGCGACAGCCCGTCGACAAAGAAATTTGTTTCCCGCGCGGCTGACATAAGAGCGGAGGCACTCTTTTCGCAGATTGCCTTCGGCGATACGGCGCTTGCTCGCGCAGATATTTTAAGACTCTCCGAAAGGATTGTAAACTCGCGGGGCGAGACGGGAAATTCCGCGGGAATTCTGTCGCTTCTGCCGATGATTTGGGATTATTACGTTTACACGGGAGACGAAAGCATCTTTCCGCTTACCGAAAGATCAACGGAAACGCTTCTTTCAAAATTCGATACATACCTTTCGGACGCGAAGATAATCGAAACGCCGCCGGATTTTGCGCCCGTCGACAGAATGAAGGTCGGCGGTTATTCGCTTGAAAATCCTCCGAAAGCGCTCGGTCAGGCATTTGTCACAGCTGCATATTACGGAGCACTTGACATAGCGTCAAAAATATATGCTGAACGCGGAAACAATAAGCTCCGCACGGCGTACAGGCTCCGCGCGGACGCTGTCAGAAAAGGCTTTGAAACCGCTTTTATCGACAGGCAGCGTCAGCTTTGCCTTGCGGGCTTGCCGACGAAGGATGGGAAAACCGGAAATCATCCGAAAAATCCGGCAAAGAAATTTTATACAAGGCACGCGGCGACAGCCGCCGCTGTCTACGGGCTCTGTGACAGTGCATTTGCAAAGCAGCTTGTCGTAAGAGCGGCGTCCGATAAAGCGCTGTGCGACGTCAGCCCCGCCTTTTCGTTCTATTTGCTCGAAGCTCTCCGCAAGTACGGACTGCTTGAAAAGTACGGAATGAAGCTCATCCGCAGATGGGCGGGATTTTCGGAAAAATGCCGCAACGGTATCGGCGCGGAATGGGAAGGAGACAGCTTCGGCTATGGCGGAGCGTGTGCTCCCGCATATTATCTTCCGGTGATGCTGGCGGGACTTGAAATCGTCCGTCCGGGGTTTGAGGAGATAAAGCTCTCCCCACATCTCTATGGACTTGACAGCGCAAACATAAGCATACCGACCCCATACGGCTATATAACGGTCAACATGGAAAAGGGCAGACAAGCCGAAATAATCATACCGGACGGAATAAAATATACCATTGTATAACATCCGAAAACGTCCGTAACACAAGGAAAAACAGGAAACCGAGAGGAAATTTGAAAATGAAAACGGAAAAAGTCAAACTCAAAAAATTAAGCTCGCTTGCAAAAGTCCCCGTTTATTCGAGCGAGTGCGCTGCGGGCGCAGACCTCTATGCCGCGACAGCGGATGGCGTCACAATCGCGCCGGGAGATACGGTCATGATAGGCACGGGAATTGCCGCTCAGATTCCGGACGGGCTTGTCGGACTTGTGTATGCGAGAAGCGGACTTGCCACAAAGCGCGGAATTGCGCCGGCAAACAAGGTCGGCGTTATAGATTCGGACTATCGCGGTGAGATAAAGGTTTCGCTTCACAATCATTCGTCCGAGCCGCAGACAATAGCGGCGGGAGAGAGAATTGCGCAGCTTGTTATCGCACCCTATATCAGAGCCGATTTTGAAGAGTGCGACAACCTTGACGAAACAGGACGGGGAGCCGGAGGCTTCGGCTCGACGGGAACAAAATAAAACAAAAACGCTCATTTTCCGATCGGAAAATGAGCGTTTTATATTCTTGTATAAAACCTGATAATTCGGGCGTCAGCTATCAAAAATGATGTCGTCGCGGAGCTCCTCCCAGCGACGATAGCCTTCGCTTCCGGGCTCGCCGGCATAATAAAGAGGACACAGCTTCTTTGTCACGTCATAATGACGGATTACATTTTTTCTTGATATTCCGTATTTTTTGCAAAGCCACGAAACGAGCTTTATAAGCGACTGATATGTAGCTTTGGAGAATTTTCCGTCGGCGTCCGGATGGCAGACCTCAATTCCGATAGAATTGTAGTTGACATCTTTATTGCCGGCGTGATAAGCCACCTCGTTTATCGGCATGCACTGGATGATTTCGCCGTCAAGACCGACGATGAAATTTGAGCTTGCGTTGACGCCGGAATTCTTGAAATATTTCCAGTTGTTTTCCGCGCTTGATCCCGCGTTTGCAACATAATGAATGACGATTTGCTTTGTTGCGATGCGGAGCTCGCCGACGCGCGAATGAGGATTTATGGGGAGATATTTTTCTTCTATCAGCTTCTTCATCTCTTTGTTTGTCGGGACGAGGGAGGGGGCGGTCGTCGTCTGCGGGGGAATTGTCGTTGTTGTGATGATGGGCGCGGACTCTGTCGTTGTCCGGATTGGGGTGGTTTCGGTCACGGGCGTGGTCTGGGTCGGAGCCTGAGAACCGGTCGTCGTCTCTTCCTGCCTTTCGGAGGATGATGTAAGAGTTATGAGAAAAACCACGGCGACTATGATTATTGTCAGCCCCAGAACTCTGAAAAAGCCGACAGATTCGCCCCTGCCGCTTTCTCTGAAGCTTTTGTTTTTCTTCATATGCGCCTCCTTTCCGGAAATACAACTAATATTATATCATTATAAGTCCGCTGTGTCAATCAAATCTTTTCGTAAACGGCAATGCAAAATTCAACTCCGGTATCGAGAGAGGAGAGCGCGTCCAGCTTTTTTCTGTCCTTTTCGGAGGTTTTATAGCAGTAGGGCGTCATTGAGAAAAGGTCGATTATCTGTCCGTTTGACGAGAGGTGAATGTTGTATGCAAGCTCTGTTTTATACAGAAGTGTAAAACCCGGAAAGTCAAGCGTGTCAATGACATTTTCGTATGGCACGTCATAGACGGTCTCCTTCAGCCCCCAGAGGTGACGCCTGAGAGGGAACACCCTTATCATCTTTGCGCCGGGCGCGGCAATCCTTCCGAATTCCTTCGGCTCGTGCGGAGCGAAAAGGTTCAGAATCAGGTCTGCCGATTCGTCCGCAATCGGGAGAGAAAACGCGCTTGCGACGGCGAGCGATACTCCGCAGTTCCGCTTTCCGGCGGCGTCGAGAGCTTTCTTTGAGATGTCGATGCCGTAAATATCGCACGGGATGTTCTTTTCCGAGAGCGTTTTTGCAAGGTGCTCCGTGTAATAGCATTCGCCGCAACCGACGTCGACTATTGTTCCGCCCTGCGGGATAAGCCCCGCCGCTATGAGGGAAATCTCGTCACGCAGACGGTCATAATGACCGGAGGAGAGAAACCTCGTCCGCGCGGAAACCATTTCGCCGTCGTCTCCGTGACGCTTTTTTGACGACGCCTGCGACATCAGCAGATTCACATATCCCCTGCGGGAAATATCATAGCTGTGACCGGAAGGACACTTCATCTGCGCGCCCTCTTTTTCGAGTCTCTGCCCGCAGACGGGGCAAGTGAACATTGACATTTTTTCGCTCCTTTCAAAGCGTTATATACAAAAGTATAATATCTGAATTTACCTGTATCTGTCGAATATTATGACGGTTCTGCCTTTTTTGGAGATGCCGTCCGAGGAGATGATTTTCGCCTTTCCCATTCCGCGCAGAACGACCTTGTCTCCGTCCTTTACGGGCGCGTCCGGCTTTGATATTTTTATATCGTTTACAAAAACGAGTCCGAGCGCGACAGCCTCCTCCGCCTTTGAACGAGAGAGAGAAAATATTGCGGAGAGAACGCCGTCAAGGCGCATAGAGGCAACTGTATCCCGCCTGCGTTCGATGTTCTGCTCCGGAATTATGACCTCCGAAAGCGGAATTTCTTTCAGCGAAAGCGGCACTCTGCCGGCTTTTTTGTAATCGGAGAGAAAGAGCCTTGCCATATGCGACAGGACAAAAATATCCGCGGAATTTTCCGAAACGAGGATGTCGCCGACGGTCTCCCGCTCTATTCCGAGAGCGAGCGCAGAGCCGAGGATGTCCCTGTGTGAAAGGGCGGGCGAGCCGTGTGCCCAAGTACAGCGCAACGCCTTTACCGGCGATTCGTCCGACTGCTCATAAAAGAACGAAGGGAACATTTCGTCTGGATAAAAATCGGGGACGAAAGCGCAGATAACCCTCTCTGCATTTTCATATCCGCCGAAGAAGATTGCGCGGGCTTTTTCGGCTGTGCAGAAGCGTTTTGCTTCCGAAAGGGAGGCGGCGTCAAGAAAAGAAGTTGACTCTATGCAGTCCCTTTCCCGACAAAGGCGGAGCTTGTCCGCAAGGCGGGAAACGAGCAGATCTTTTTCGTTCAACGCTTTCACCTCCGAAAGTAATACAAAAGTATAAAATTCCGAAAGCCTTGATGATATAAGGCTTTTTCGGTTTACAGCTTTATCGTTTCTCCGCCTTTTATGCAGACGGTTTCGCCGCCGCAGCTTGCCCAGACGTCCGCTATGGAAGGGTTATAAACAATGCTTCCGTCGGCTGACATTAAGAGCGCACGCTGCGCCGCAACGTAATCATAAATTTCGATATTCGTCGCAAACCAGACGTCGTCAATACCCGCAAGCGACGAGCAGATTTGCTCTGCAAGCTCCCAGTTGTTCGCCCGGTCAAACTCAAAGCTGTGACCCCAGATAAAGAGCAAACCGCCGTATTGCCAAGGCTGATGTATCCATTCGCTTCTGAACTTTTCTATAACGGCCGGCGCGCCCGTATGGTGACACGACGGCGTCCAATCGAGAAAATCCGCGGGGACGGAAAGTCCGCCGGAGACGCCTGCGTTCCGGCAATAAGCTATGCCGAGGGCATTCATCGCGGCGACGGTATCGCTGTTTTTCCCGCCGTAAGGAGTTGCCATTCCGCGGACAATCCCGCCCGAAAGCTGCTCAAGCGCGGCGCGACATAGCGAAATTTCCCGAACCTGTCCTGTGAGCGGCAGGCGTTCGAGATGAGGATGGGAGTATGTGTGGCAGGCGATTTCGTGTCCCGCATAGAGCGAGCTGACCTCGCCTGAGGAGACGACTGTCTCGCCGTCAAATCTTGAAGGAATGAGGTTGAAGGTCGCCTTCATACCGTAATTATTGAAAATTTCAACAAGGCGTCTGTCGGCTTTGTCGCCGTCGTCATAGCTGAATGTGACGGCAAAGTGCTTCCCGCCGGGGAAACGGTCTGTTTTAAGCATGTTTCTTCCGATCATATAGTAACTGTCGATATTTTCGGGATTTCGAGGGGCTGATCGTCAACGGATATCCAAAGGTCGATGTCCGTCGGGTTATAGAATGTTTTTCCGTCCGCCGAGCGACGAAGAGCCTTCAGCGCCATAACGTAATCGTAAATTTCGATGTTTGTTGCAAACCAGATGCCGTCCGCGTCCTCTGCGAGGGAAGCGAGAATTTCCTCGAATTTATCCCATTGAACGGGGTAATCCTTGTTATCGAATTCGTAGCTGTGACCCCAGATGTAGAGTACGCCGCCGGCGCGCCATATCGCCTTTTCGACATTGTATTTGAACTTTTTTACAAACGGCTCACATTCGTTATGGTGAGTCGTCGGGTTCCATATTCTGAAGTCGGAGGGGAGCTCAAAGGTCCCCGTCGATGTTGCCGTTCTGCCGTAGACAAGCGAAGCGGTCTTCATTGCGGCAAAAGTCGTGTCCGGACTGTAAGTGCCAAAAGGGTACGCAAGACCGCGGATTATTCTGCCCGTAGCACCTTCGATTATCTGCCTGTCGCGGATGAGCTCGTCATACTGATCCTGCACGGACATTCTCTCAAGATGCGGATGGGAATACGAATGGCAGGCGATCTCGTGACCCGCGTAAAGGTCTTTCAGCTCTGCGGTTTTTATTCCCGTTCCGTCTGTCTTTATCAGCGACGAGGAAATGAGGTTAAAGGTGCATTTCATATTGTACTTATTGAAAAGCTCAACGAGGCGTCTGTCTGCGGCGCCGCCGTCGTCATAGCTGAAGGTTGCGGCGTATCGCTTACCGCCGACGTATCTGTCATATTTTATCATAGAAAAAGCATCCTTTCATTTGCATAACTTCACAGATACATTTTACAGCAAGCGGTGGGCTTTTTCAAGCGTTTTGAAAAATATCCGAAAAAACTTTGACGCCGGGCGGCGCTTTGTGATATAATAGTAAAAAACGAAAAAGGCGGCTCTCGGATTTGAAAAAGATAATGGCGGTGCTCGGCACAAGACCGGAGGCTATCAAAATGTGCCCTGTGATAATTGAGCTTAAAAAGAGAAAAAACGTTGATTTATACGTTTGTATAACCGGTCAGCACAGGGAAATGCTCAGGTCTGTGCTGGATATTTTCGGCGTCAGGGCTGATTGCGATCTTGATATTATGAAAGAGGGACAGTCCCTTGCGGATATAACGAAAGCTGTTCTGGACGGAATTTCCGAGGTGCTCGAAAGGGAAAAGCCGGACGTTGTTCTGGTGCACGGAGACACGACGACGGCGTTTGCCGCATCGCTTGCGTGCTTTTATAAAAAAATTCCCGTCGGTCACGTTGAAGCCGGACTGCGCACTTACGACGTTTATTCCCCGTATCCGGAGGAGTTCAACCGTCGCGCAATCGACATAACCGCGCGCTATCTCTTTGCCCCGACGAGGCTCTCCGCTGAAAATCTTCTTCGCGAGGGTGCGGACGAAAACAGCATTTTTGTGACGGGTAACACGGCGATCGACGCTCTGCGCCTGACCGTCAAAGAGGAATATTCCTCCCCGATAACGGAAGCGGCGGCAGGCAAACGTATCATTCTTCTGACGGCGCATCGCAGGGAAAGCCACGGCGAGGCTCTTCGGGGGATATTCAGAGCCGTGCGAAGAATTGCGGATGAGTTTGACGACGTTATGATAGTTTATCCCGTGCATCCGAATCCCGTCGTCAGGGCGGCGGCGGAGGAAATACTTTCGGGTCGCGAAAGAATAATGCTGACGGAACCTCTTGACGTCATAGCCTTTCACAACCTGATGGCAAAGAGCTTTTTTATCATGACGGACAGCGGCGGAATTCAGGAGGAGGCGCCTTCGCTCGGAAAGCCGGTGCTTGTTCTGCGCGACGTCACGGAGAGACCGGAGGGGGTCGAAGCGGGTACTCTGCGCATTGCGGGAACGGATGAAGAGAAAGTTTATCTCGACTGCAAAAATCTTCTTTGCAACGAAACCGAATACGCAAAAATGTCATCGGCTGAAAACCCGTACGGCGACGGAAAGGCTTCCCGAAGAATTGCGGATGCTCTTCTCTCGGAAGCCTAAAAATCCAGCTGCCACAGGGGATATTTTATGTATTATACAGGAGTATAAATGAAAGTGAAAGTCAAAATAAAAAGAATGGTTATAGCGGCGGTCTGCCTTGCGCTGTGTTATGTGCTTCCGTTTCTGACGGGACAGATTCAGGGAATCGGAAGAATGCTTTGTCCCATGCATCTGCCCGTCTTTATCTGCGGCTTTGTCTGCGGGAGATGGTGGGGACTTGCGGTCGGACTTGTTGCGCCGCTTTTGCGCTCCGTGACGCTTGGTATGCCGCCGATGTTTCCGGACGCCGTCTCCATGGCGGTTGAACTTGCAGTGTACGGCTTTGTGTCGGCTGTCATATATGACGCTTTGCCGAAAAAGTTACCTTATACATATATATCGCTCGTTTCGGCAATGCTCTGCGGCAGGGCGGCTTGGGGAGCGATGAGATACGTTATTGCCGGCATTTCAAAAACGAAATTCACGTTTCCGATGTTTCTGGCGGGAGCGTTTACGCGTGCTTTTCCCGGAATAATCGTTCAACTTTTACTTGTGCCGGCGGTGATTGAACTTTTGCGTCGGACGGGCAATATAAGCAGGGAACGCAATCCCGAACGCGTTGCGACCGAAAACCCGCTGCAAGCTATTGACAAATAAATGAAATCGGTATATAATGTAGTCTCAAAAAAAGCAAAGAAAAATACAGGAGGTTGAGAATTATGAGTATTTTACTTGCAGGCGGCGCAGGATATATCGGCTCGCATACAGCGGTCGAGTTGCTTTCCGCCGGATATGATATCGTCATTGCGGACAACTATTCAAACAGCAAGCCCGAGGCTGTGCGCAGAATAAAGCAGATAACGGGGAAGAGCTTCCCGATGTATGAAGTCGACATCTGCGACGGCGAGGCTCTTTCAAAGGTGTTTGAAAAGGAGCACATCGATACGGTCATCCATTTCGCAGGGCTCAAAGCGGTCGGCGAATCCGTGGCTCAACCCATCAGATATTACAGAAACAACCTCGATTCAACGCTCACTCTTCTCGAAACGATGAAGAAATATGACGCGCACAACATCATTTTCTCGTCTTCCGCAACGGTTTACGGAGATCCGGACGAGGTGCCGATAAAAGAGACGGCTCCCGTCGGCAGATGTACAAATCCTTACGGTTGGACGAAATACATGATTGAGGTTATTCTGCAATCGGCGGCAAAGGCGGATCCGGAGCTTTCCGTTGTTCTCCTCCGCTATTTCAACCCCGTCGGCGCTCACGAGAGCGGACTCATCGGCGAGGATCCGAACGGTATCCCGAATAACCTTATGCCGAGAATCGCGCAGACGGCTGTCGGCAAGCTCTCGCAGATGACTGTTTTCGGAACGGACTATCCGACAAAGGACGGCACCGGCGTGCGCGACTATATTCACGTTGTTGACCTTGCGAAGGGTCACGTTGCGGCGGCGGATTACGTCGGTGCGCACAAGGGCGTTGAGGTGTTCAACCTCGGAACAAGCGTCGGTTACAGTGTTCTCGAAATGATTTCCGCATTTGAAAAGGCTTGCGGAAAAGAGATAAAGAAGGTTATGCTGGACAGACGTCCCGGCGATATTGCCGAATGTTATGCGGACGCCACAAAGGCAAAGGAAATTCTCGGCTGGCAGGCGGAAAAGAGCCTTGACGACATGTGCGAGGATACATGGCGCTGGCAGACAAAAAACCCCAACGGCTACGATAAATAATCAAGTAACAAAAACGAAAACCGGCAGGAAGTCAAAACCGGATTAACGCTTTTCGGTCAATGCACACGAGCTTATCGACAATGAATCAGAGGTGGCGCAAATGAAGAAGAAAAGAAATGCATCACGCGGTCCGATAATTATTTTTGCCTGTGTTCTCGCGTTTGCTCTGCTTTTCTGCTCCGTTTTGCAGATAGGTTATGTGATATCGAAAAGGAACGCCTATGTCTGGAAGCCCGATTACGAAAAGGTCGAAATTTCCGCTCTGCTTGATAAGCAGACCCTTTCCGATGAAGATTATGACCTTATTTACAGTCAGACGGGACTGACGCGGATAGGTGTTGACAGGGCACTTGAAAAGGGCTATGTCGGCAAGCAGAGAATTCTTGAAATTCAGAACAGCTATTTTTCGGATTACGAAATACGTTATGACAAATTCGCTCCGTGGATGTGTACCGAGCGTATAACAAAGAGCGCGAAAGCGATCTATCTTGAAGATGGCGACATTATAATCACCGCGTCGACCCATGTATCATTTTTCAGAATGGGACATTCGGGACTTGTCACGGACGGAGATAACAACAAGGTTTTGCAGGCTGTCGGCTATGAAGAGGGAAGCGAAATCGGCGATATATATGACTTTACAAACCGGATAAACTTTATGGTTCTGCGCCCGAAGGCGAGCGCCGAGACGAGAAAGCTCGCTGCCGAATACGGCGCGACTCTGACCGGAATAGAATATGCCCCGTTTATAGGAATAAACAAAAGGCAGACGAAAATGGGCAAGACACAGTGCGCGCACCTTGTCTGGTATGCTTATCACATGCGCGGCTTTGAGCTTATCGATAAAAACAAGCTGATCGCCCTGCCTTATGACCTTGCAAATTCGGACGAGGTCGAGCTTGTCTAGACCTTCGGCTTTGACCCCGACGAGCTCTGGAATAATCTCGTTCACTGAAACCAAAACTGAAACCAAAACGCCGCGCTGTGCGGTTTATGAAAAACAAAAGAGCCGACGGGGTGCTTCCGTCGGCTCTTTCTTTGCCATGACGCGTCAATGCAATCTATAATGCCGCTATCGGAGCGTAAAAAAACTTTCAAATGAAACAAAATCGGCGGGAAATATTGACAGAAGCGCAAATTTGATGTATAATTTATCATAGTATATTGGATGATTTTGCGGCTTTTCACCTTCCGTATCGGAAGGTGGGGCAATCAAAGGACATGAAAATTCGTGCCTTTTGATTGCCGGTGGGCATGATAAAATCATTTCCGAAG
>UQUT01000025.1 GCA_900544285.1 uncultured Eubacterium sp. | reverse complement strand
CTTCTTTTCTTCGACCGTACTTTTCTTTGAAAAGAAAAGTAGGCAAAAGAAACTTTGGTTATTGGCTTTGAACAACTTTTATAAAAACAAGCAGAGGTGATTTTTCATCTCTGTTTTTGTTTTGTTGTGATGGAAAAGAAAAGTACGTTCAAATAAAAGTACGGCGAAGAAAAGTGGGAATTTTTCTTGATTTATTAACAAATAAGGTGTAAAATATATTCTGTATACAATAATATGATAGGCGGGAGGAAAATAACTTGCACGAAAAACTGCTTCTGGTCATAAATCCGAACTCCGGAGACGGAATTGCAAAACGCTGGATCTATGAAATGGTTTCCCTTCTCTCGGAAAAATACAGGTTTGTGACGGTGTATCTTTCAAAGGCACAGGGGGATATCATAAACACGCTTGAAAAATGCGCCGCTGATTATGACGCTGTTGTCTGTTGCGGTGGCGACGGCACTCTGAACGAAACCCTGAACGGCGTCTATAACTGCGGAAAGAACGTTCCCATAGGTTATATTCCGACGGGAACAACAAACGATTTCGCGTCGTCTCACGGTATTCCGAAGAACATCAAAGCCGCGCTTCAGAATCTTGTGCCGGCAGAGCCGCACAGTTATGACATGGGTAAGCTCGGCGAAAGAGCATTTTCGTATGTCGCCGCATTCGGCGCTATAATCGAAGTGTGCTATAAAACGCCGCAGGCGGACAAAGCCTCCTTCGGCAGGATGGCATATCTTGCGGAGGGCGCGAAAAAGCTGCAGGAATTGAAGCCCCTCAAAATGAGAATCACATGCGGTGAACGAATAATCTTCGGCGATTTTATATTCGGCATGGTGACAAATTCAATCTCAGTCGGCGGGTTCAAAATGTTTCCCGGAGGGACAATCGATATGCTGAAGGACGGAAAGCTGGAGATAACGCTTGTCAGTTATCCGCAAGGCGTACCGGAATTGCAGCAGGCTGTAAAAGCGCTCTTCAACCCTTCGATCACCTCTCCGCTTGTCACAAGGATAACGGCGGAAAAGGTTACGATGGAATTCCTCTGCGACCCGCCCGAATGGACGGTTGACGGAGAATTCGGTGGAAAATATGAAAAAGTGGACGCGGAAGTTCTGCCCGGCAGGCTCTTGCTTCTTGAATAAATTAACGGAGAATACAAAATGATAAAAATTGAGCATTTAACAAAGAAATACGGCGAAAGATACGCCATTGACGACGTCAGCTTTGAAGTCGCGGACGGGGAAATCGTCGGTTTTCTCGGTCCGAACGGCGCGGGAAAATCCACAACGATGAACATTATCACCGGATACCTTTCCTCAACCTCCGGCAAAGCCATGGTCGACGGGCTGGACATTCTGGAACATCCGATGGCTGTCAAAAAGAAGATCGGGTATCTTCCGGAAATGCCCCCGCTCTATCTGGAAATGACCGTCGGCGAATATCTCAACTTCATTTATGACCTCAAAAAGTGCACGCTCAACCGCAAGGAGCACATTGCGGAAATCTGCCGCGTGACAAAGATTGAAGATGAATATCACCGCGTGATAAGGAACCTTTCAAAGGGTTACCGTCAGCGTGTGGGCATTGCGGGCGCACTTGTCGGCAGTCCCGAGGTCATCATTTTCGACGAGCCGACGAACGGCCTCGACCCAAAACAGATAATCGACATCCGTAACCTTATAAAAGAGCTCGGCAAAAGCCACACCGTCATTTTAAGCACGCACATTCTTTCCGAGGTGAAAGCCATCTGCGACAGAATTATCATCATAAATGACGGAAAAATCGTCGCGGACGAAAAGACGGAAAACATCGAGCAGGCACTGCGAGGCAACAGAAAGCTCTCCGTATGCATTTCGGGGCCGACTTCCTCCGTTCTCTCGTCAATAAAGAAAATTAACGGCGTGACATACGCCGCCTGCTCCGTTTCCTATGGCGACGGGTCATCGCTCTTTGTGATTGAAAGTCAGAACAATGTTGATATCCGCAAGCCCCTTTTCTATATGCTGGCGCAGAACGGCTGGCCGATAATGTCAATGGAATATATGGGCGCAAATATTGAAGACATATTCATCTCCGTTGTTGATGAATCCGAAAAAGAAGAAGGAGGCAAAAGAAAATGACAGCCATCTATAAGCGCGAAATGCAATCATACTTTACCTCCCCCGTGGGATATATATTCGTCGCGGTATTTCTTGCCGTCTCTGCGTTCATCTTCATGGACTGCACCCTTCAGGCAGGCGAGAACAGCAACGTCGCCGCTTACTTTATGTATATTCTTTACATTTTCATCGTCATCATACCGCTGATAACAATGAAGCTGCTCAGCGAAGAAAGAAAAATGCGCACCGACCAGCTCATTCTGACAAGCCCCGTTTCGCTTTTCGGAATGGTATTTGCAAAGTTTCTTGCCGCGTTCACTCTCTTCGGCGGGACATTCGTTATCTCTTCGATAATTTATTATATCCCCCTCGCCCTTTACGGCACGCCCAACCTCGCAAGCTATATATGCAGCGTCATTTCGATTATTCTTTCCGGTGCGGCGTTCATTGCAATCGGCGTTTTCATCTCGTCACTTACGGAAAACCAGTTTATTGCGGCTCTCGGAACAATCGCCGCGATAATCCTTCTCATAAACATAAGCCTGCTCAACAACTATATAAACGTGGAATTTCTGCGCGTTATCCTCTCGGCAATATCATTTTCCGCCCGCACGGAGAGATTTGCCTCCGGCATACTCGATTATGCCTCGATAGTCTATTTCTCCTCGGTAACGGCATTGTTCCTCTTCCTCACGGTCAGAGCTTTTGAAAAGCGCCGCTGGTCGTGACTATATACAAAGGAGGAATAAATAAAATGAAAAATTCGGTTTTCAAAAGCAAGAAATTCAAATACGGCGGGAGCGCCGTCGCGCTGACGGTTATCGTCATTGCGCTCGTGCTTATTCTCAACGTTGTTGTGACATCGCTTGCTTCAACAAACTCATGGTATACAGACCTTACGGGCGCAAGCATTTATTCGATCTCCGATGACTTTGAGCAGGAGCTTGATAAAATTCTCAACCCCGAAGGCGGAGAAAAGAAGTATATAAACATAGTCATAATGATGGACGAGGACAGGTTCTCAGTAAACTCCGCTTACACAAACTATGTTTATCACACAATAAAGCAAATTGAAAAGAGATTTGACAATGTCCGCCTTGTTTCAAAGGACATCATCAAAAATCCGGAGGAAAAGACCCGCTATCAGCTAAACGAAGCTGACGCAATCTATACGACAGACGTTGCGATTGAGCTTGCGGACGCAAACGGCAATCCCATAATAGAGAGGGCGCCCAAGCGTTATTCGCTTGAAAACTTCTTCACCTGGATGAACACCACAAACGAATCGACAGGTCAGACGACAAAAAGCATCTATGCTTATAATGCCGAGGTTGCGTTCATTTCCGCAATATCCCGCCTTGTAAACTTCGCAGACCGTCCCACGGCATATTACCTTCAGGGTCATGGCGAGCCGACGCTCGACCAGGCGTCCGACTGGGTCGACCTTCTCGATAAAATCGGCTATAATGTAAAGGCGATAAACCTTTCATATGAGGACTTCCCCTATGAAAGCGGCGCAAAACACAATTCGGACGTGCTCATAATCAACGCGCCGATATATGACCTTCTCGCCCCCACAAGCGAAAATCCGGACATGGTTTCCGAGGCGAAGAAAATCCGCGAATTCCTCCAGACAAATTACGGCAACCTCATCGTCATGGAAAATTCGTCAACTCCCAAGCTCCATGCCCTTGAAGAGCTCCTCTCCGAATGGAACCTCGGTTACGGCTCGTCCGTTACGGATAACGCTCATTCCGTTTCGGGCTCAAACGGGGTCAAAATCTTCGCGGACTATTCCGAGCTTGACGCAAAGAACATCATGGCACGCGGACTTCTGAGCCGTATTATAGATACGGACACAAGCGAAAGCTATCCCGACGCTATATTCAACAGCGCAAAATCCGTTATCGTCAAAAATGACGAAAACGGCGACGGCATGAGCGATACCCGCACAAACAATACGGACGGTCAGCTCGTCGCGCTCGAAAGCGGCGACCACGGAACGTATGAGCTTCTCCCCTCTTATAAAACAGCCGAGTGCAACGGCGAGAAGGGTTCTGTCGCGCTTGCGGCATTTTCCAGAGTCGTATGGGATAAAAATGATACAAACGGCACATACAGCTGTGTATTCTGCTTCGGTTCAAGCACATTTGTCGACCCGCAGATACCGATAAACAACAGCATTATGAACATGGTCTTCTCATATATCAACCGCAACGAAAGCGTCAACTATGAGAACATCAGCATGAAAAAATTCGATTCAAACGGTCTTTCGGTATCGACGTCTGCCGCAACAACATGGACGGTTGTCTGTGTTGCCGTTCTGCCCGTGCTGATAATTGCCTTCGGCACATTCGTATGGATAAGGAGACGCCATTCATGAAAAACTTTTTCGCAAAGGTCAAAGCGTTCTTTGTTAAGAAAGAAAACGGCGACCGTTCCCTTCTGACAAAGCAGGCGATTGCAATAATCGCTTGTCTTGTCGCAATCGCAATAATTCTTCCCGTATATTTTATATGGATAAAACCGTCGGAGACGGTGAAGGTTCGCCCCGACGTCATCTATGACGGCGAATATTTTGAAGAATCCACCTCCGTCCTTTATCTTTTCCCGCTCAGAACGAGAAACGATGTTGAGGCGCTGCATGTAAAGACGGCTTCCGAGGAATATACAATCCGTTCCTATGTTCAGGAGGGATATTCAAAGTATCAATATGCCGGCTCAAATCTTTATTTTTCAAATGACGACCTTAAATTCATCGCCGCAGGAGAGGGCGAAGGCAAAAGCGCGACCCTCGTGGACGACAAGATCGAACAATCGGCTCTTTCAAGCTACGGGATCGATTTCTCATCTGCAAATGTTATAAGCATAAGCGTTGACGGAAAATCATACACGCTCGGCGTCGGATCGTCAAAATCGCTTGACACGGGCAACAGATTTTATGTCGCGATAGCCGAAAACGCAAATGACGGCAAATATGCGGTATATTCTGTAAACGCGCTTTCGTCATCCAACCAGTTCAGGCTTGTCGGCAACGACAAATACACCCTCGATCAATCGGCGGTTGCCGCGGCAATCGTTCAGACGACCGTCGTTTCCGCAACCCCCGTGACAAAGGGACTTTCAACAGGCTTCAGAGTCACTGACACGGCAAGCGAAAGCGACCTTGCAAAATACGGTCTTGACGCCGCCTCCTCTCCCGCAGAAATCACGGTTGAATTGTCCGACGGCGGAGAATATACGTTCTATGTCGGCAAAGAGCTTCCCTCAAAGGCGGGCTACTATGCAACTGTCAAGGATCGCCGCAACGGTGACAATTATATAGTTTATATAATCGGCAGTTCCTCCGCTTATTATCTCGGAGGCAGCGCTTCCCTGCTTTCGACGCTTGTCACAACGCCGATCGGCGACGGCGCCGATTCTCTCGGCAGATTTGAACTTTACAGAAAAGGCGCGGGCGGAGAGCGAGCGCTGACTGTCAAGGTCGGTCTTGCAGACGAGTCGAGCAACATAGCCGGAACAAACACCTTCAGACTTATTTATCCCACAGGCTACACGCTTGCGGAAACAAATTATACAAATTCCGTGACCTATAATCTTGCATATATCTATGCGAAGAAGGTCATCGACTTCGGAGACAGAATCCATTCCGAGGAAGTATATTCGAAATACGGTCTTGACCTTGACTCTGACCGTCTCAAAGACGGTACGGACAACTGCTATGCAAAGCTGGTGTTCGCCGCGGACGAGGAGGCAGAGGATGACGCGCTTTCCGTCATTTATTTCAGCGAAAAGATGACAGGCGAGGACGGATCGACCTTCTATTATGTCTATTCCTCCGAGTTTGACGTTGTCTATACAGTCTCTGCCGACACATTTGAATTCATCGAATGGTCGCTTGCGAAGTTCTCCCAAGGCACGCTTTATTATAACTACATCAACTGCACGGATTATTTTGAAATAATCAGCAAGCGCGCGGGAATTTCCGTCCGTTACACGATGACAGGCAACGAAAACAATTACAAAGCAGTTGCAACGGAGGCGGGCGAAGGCGGCAAACTCCTTACAAAGGTCGATGAAGAAGGAAACATTGTCGACGCGATATTCAACCTCAAATATAAAACAACAACCGTCGGTCTTTATACCATCAAGGACAAATACGGAGATTTTGAAAACTTCCGTTCCCTCTTCTATGTGCTCATCACAAGAAGACTTGCCCTCGAAGGAAGCACGGAGGGCCTTGACATTTCCGATGAGCCCTTCGCCCAGATAAACATCGCGGACACACCGAACGATCAGCCCATAACGTACAGCCGTTATGACGAAAAGGGAAGACGCGTGTATTATACCGACGAAAACGGCACACGTCGACCTGCGCAGGTTCGTTATCTCGGCGGAAACATCGTCTGCTCAAACGTAAAAACAACGCTTGAAAGCGGAAGAGTTCTCGAATATGCCACGGCATATTATGACGAGGAAAAGGGTCGCTTCTTCCTCAAGGAAGTCAGCACTGTGGACGGTAACTTAAAGCCGAAATACACCTATAACGACGAAAACGAGCTCATCGTTTCGCAGTACCTCCCCGCAACAACAACAGGAGAATATACCCAGACCTTCTACACCTATAAGTTCTATGACATTTATAACACAGTGACCGGCGCAGACGGAAAAGAAGTCAAGCAGATAAACGAAACCTTCAAGCTCTCCGTTCCCTCCTCTCACACCGTGACATACAGAATTGAGGCGGACGGCTCGCGCACAGTCGTAAGCGAAACTGCCGAAGAAGCTTCAACAGGCGTGCTTATCAGAACTCAGATTCTTGAAAAGCTCTTCTCTGATTCCGGAAAGCTCCTCTCCGGCGTCGAAATAAACCGTGACGCCGTCAACTGAACAAAATCAAAAAATCCCCGTCACCGCGGGGATTTTTCTTTTCCTCTTTCTTCGATCTGCTTTTCTTTGAGAAGAAAAGCAGACAAAAGGAACTTCATTTGTTGGTTTTGTGCGTTCCTTTTCAACCTCGCCGTTCGGGGGAGATTTGCAAGCGTGCTTTGCATACTTGCAAATTTCCTTATTGTCTGCGATTTTGAGCAACAAAAAACAGAAGCGGTTTTCCGCTTCTGTGCCCGTGCCCCGAAAGAGGCTTTTTATATTGCTTTGATAAGATATTTAACTCCGAGCCACCGCCCGAATTTATATCCGACAGCCGGAAAATCACCGCAGACGGAATATCCGTGCTTTTCGTGAAAAGTAAGGCTGGGCGAATTTTCTTCCGTGATGATAGATATAACATTTTTTATTCCCGCCGCGCGTCCGAGCAATTCAATCTGCGAGAGAAGAATCCCGCCTGTGCCTTTTCCCGTTGACGAAGGAGAGAGGTATATCGAAAGATCGGCTGTGAAGCGGTATGCCGTGCGGTCGGAAAAGGCAGAAAGATAGGCGTAGCCGAGAATTTTTCCGTCCTCCTCCGCAATGAGGAACGGATATTCCGCCGAGATGTTCTCCGCTCTCCCGGCAAATGCGGCAAGAGAAAGCGGCTCCTCCTCAAACGAATAAGTCGTGTTCTCTATGTAGTAATTATATATTTCAAGGCAGGCGGGGAGGTCTCCTGCACGCAAGGCTCTGATATTTATCATTTTTGCGTCCTCTTTTTGTTTTTTCATAAGTATATCACCCATAGGCAGCTTTTTCAAGTGTTTTTTACCGTTGCAAAAGGCGGCGGAGTGTGATATAATAAGCCTGTAAAACAATCGGAGACGTATGATGAAAAGACTACTCATAATCGACGGCAGCAACCTCCTTTTTCAGATGTTTTTCGGTATGCCCGCAAGGATAACGGGCGGTGACGGAAAAGGCATCTGGGGAACCCTCGGCTTTACGGGCGCCGTCATCAGGATGATAAAAATGACCGCCCCGACGCATATTATCGCTATTTTTGACGGCGAGCACGAGAACACCAGAACCGAAACAGACGCAGATTACAAGGCAAACCGCCCCGATTTTTCGTCTGTGCCGGAGGATGAAAACCCGTTTTCGCAGCTACCGGATATTTATTCCGCGCTGGACTTTATGGGTATTCGTCGCTACGAGACAGAGGACTGCGAGACAGACGACATCATCGCCTCTTACGCAAAAGTCTGCGCCGGCGAATATGATATTGTCATCTCCTCGCACGACAGCGACTTTTTTCAGCTGATAGGGGAGAATGTGCGCGTTTTGCGGTATCGCGGGGACAAAAGCGTCCTCTGCGACATTGATTACGTTTTGTCAAAAATGGGCGTGATGCCCGCCGGATATGCGGATTTCAAATGCCTGACAGGAGACGGCTCGGACAATATCAAAGGAATTTCCGGAGTCGGACCAAAAACGGCGGCAAAGATGATAAATACATACAAAACCCTTGACGGACTTTTGGAAAACGTCGAAAATATTGAAAAAGAATCGCTTCGGAAAGCCATATCCGAGGGAAAAGACAGGCTTTTGAAGAACCGGAGGCTGATAAAGCTTTCCGGAGATTGCAAAACCCCGATAAATCCAGAGGAGGCGACCTTTTCGGGACGTAGCTTCCGCACGGGAGAGGTACTATCCGCAATAGGACTGAAATAACGGACAGGAGGAAAACGAAATTGTTTGAATCGGCGATAGGCGAGATAAAAAAGTATAACAGAATAATTATTCACAGGCACACAAACCCCGACGGCGACGCAATCGGAAGTCAGGTCGGGATGAAGGAGCTTCTGAAGAAAAATTTTCCGGAAAAAGAGGTTTATGCCGTCGGCGACCCTGCGGGCAGATACACTTTTATAAAAGGCTCGACGCCGGACGTAATCCCCGATGAATACTATAACGGCGCGCTCAGCATAGTGCTTGACACTTCCGCAAAAGCGCTGATCAGCGACGGACGATATGCGACGGCAGAGAGAATTCTCCGTATGGATCATCACATTTTCTGCGAGGAGATTGCGGATGTTGATATAGACGAGCCGAGCTTTGAAAGTTGCTGCGGACTTGTAGCCGCCTTTGCAAAGGAATGTAAGCTTGAATTGACATCGGTCGCCGCAAATGCGCTGTATTCGGGAATGGTGACTGATTCCGGTCGCTTCCGCTATGACAGCACAAACGCAAGAACCTTCACCCTTGCCGCATTTCTTATGGAAACGGGTTTTATCGACACGGCGTATCTTTTCAGAAATCTTTATTCCGATGACCTCTCGGCGGCAAAGTTGCGCGCGTCGTTCGTGCTGAAAATAAAGCAGACGGAAAAGGGCACGGCATATATTTATACCACAAAAGACGAGCTGGCAAGCACGGGAGCGGACATTTTCACCGTCTCGCGCGGAATGGTCGGCACGATGGCAGACCTGAAGGGCGTTGACGTCTGGGTGAACTTTACGGAGACCGACAGCGGCGTTCTCTGCGAGCTGCGCTCATCGAAATACAACATAAATCCCGTTGCCGTTGCGCACGGCGGCGGCGGACACGCAAAGGCAAGCGGCGCAACCCTGCGCGACAAAGCAGAGGCGATGCAGGTGCTTGCCGAACTTGATAAACTCACGGAGGAAGGCTTATGACCGTCAACAAAACAAAAGAAATGCAAACTATACTTGACAAAATCAAAGAGTATCAAAGGATAATAATCTGCCGTCATATCCGTCCCGACGGGGACGCCGTCGGCTCGACTGTCGGGCTGAAAACGATTCTCTCGCTTACCTTCCCCGAAAAGGAAATATATCTGATAAACGAGGATTATTCGGATTATGTGTCGTTTCTCGGCGGGGAGGACGAGGCAATCGACGCCGCGCTCTATGCCGACGCGCTCTGCATAGTGCTTGATACCGGCTCGGCAGACAGAATTTCAAACAGCAATTATCCGCTCTGCCGCGAGGTTGTAAAAATAGATCATCATATAGTCGCGGAGCCGTACGGCGATATTTGCTGGATAGAGGAGGAACGCTCGTCAACGTGCGAGATGATAGCGGGATTTTATCTTGCTTTTGCCGACGAGCTGAAAATAAATCTCGCCGCTGCCACCGCAATTTATACGGGAATGGTTACCGATTCCGGTCGCTTCCGCTTCCGCTCCGTGACGGGCGAAACGCTCCGCCGCGCCGGCGCGCTTCTTGATATGGGTATTGATACGGACACCCTCTATGCGCGGCTCTATCTTGAAAATTTCGATTATATCGCGTTCAAGGCGTATATTTATAAGAGAATAAAAATGACGGAAAACGGCGTTGCGTATATAATTGTCGACAAAAAAATGCAGGAAAAATTCTCGCTTTCAAAGGAGGACGCAAGCAACGTTGTGTCGTTTCTGGACTCAATCCACGGAAGTATTATCTGGCTTGCGTTCATTGAAAACGACGACGGTTCAATCCGCGTTCGCCTGCGCTCACGCTTTGTGACGGTAAACGAGCTTGCTTCAAAATATCACGGCGGCGGTCACGACTGCGCGAGCGGCGCAACCGTATATAGCAAAAAGGAGATGAAGTCGCTCATTTCCGACGCGAATATGCTAATTAAAGATTACAAATCAACACATGAGGGCTGGATATGAAAATACTTCTTACAAATGACGACGGCATCGGCGCAAGAGGCATAAGGGTGCTTTGCGATTTTGCCGAAACGCTCGGCGAGGTGACTGTTGTCGCGCCGAAAACGGAGCAAAGCGCCAAAAGTCACGGGATAAATATTCATTCGGAAATGGAGATAAAAGAGGTCGATTTTCCGGGCGCGGCGAGGGCGTTTGCCGTCGACTCCACCCCTGCCGACTGTGTAAGGTTTGCTTTGCTCGGGCTCGGAGAGAAGTTTGATCTTGTCCTCTCCGGAATCAACTGCGGGCTGAATATCGGAACGGATATTGTCTATTCCGGAACCGTCGGCGCGATATTCGAAGCGGCGGCGGAGGGTGTGCCGGCTGTTGCCGTGTCTACCCAGCCGGATTATCTGGACGGCGTCGGAGCTCATCTTGACAGAGTCTGCGACTTTTTCAGAAAACACAATCTGCTTTCGTATTCTTCGCTTTATAACGTCAACATTCCGAAGGATGCAAAAGAAATTCTTTTCACACGTCAGGGCGGCAGATATTATAACGATACCTTTGAAAAAACGGGCGACTTTTCATATCGCCAGAGTGGACTCTGCGTTCACATTGACAAAAAAGATTTCACCCTTGATACAGACGCAGCCTTGAACGGCTACATATCCGTAACGCCGATCACGCTTGACAGAACGGATTATAAAGTTCTATCCGAAATATCAAAGCTGAAATAATTTCAAATACAAAAATCCCGCTTCTGCGGGATTTTTGTATTGACATTGTTTTTTTTGTGTGATAAAATATTACGAGAAAAATATTGGGATATAGCCAAGTCGGTAAGGCACAAGACTTTGACTCTTGCATTTCGCTGGTTCGAGTCCAGCTATCCCAGCCATGATGACAAGTCAATTTAGATCCGAACGAGGAAAAACGAGAAAACGGGAGATTTCGAGAGATTTCTCCCGTTTTTTCGACCCTGCATTTTTTCGGAGTTTCATAGATCCCTTTTGCCCGTTTCGATGCTGTGTCCGGACTCGGACTTGCGAAAACGGGATTTTCGTTATAGAATAATTTACAAATTTATGATACAATAATTATGAAAAAAGTTCTGATCATCAATCGAATCAAATTCGAATTATACGACTTATAGATGAAAGCTTTCAAAGAGGTCTCAAAATGGAAAATGAAATTATAAACTATGTGGAGTATCTGTTTGCTCTTGCCCTTAAAATGTGTGGCGATGTGAACAATGCCGAGGATCTGACCCAAGAAACACTTCTCACTGCTTTCCAGTATATCAACCGAGGCGGAAATATATCCAACATGAAATATTGGCTTACTTCCGTGCTTTCAAACAAATGGAACGAGGCATTACGACAAAAATACAGATTGCCGCTTGTTAGTGTCGATGTGATCCCGGATGTTGAGGATTAAAGTGCCGTTTTCGTTTGGCATACAGGAAGGCGGATACATTTATGAAAACGGGGAATATGCCAGAGAAACAAGTCTTGTGCTTACTCTCATTGACGTTGAAAAAGCCGTTGTGAACGATATTGCAAAAGATCTTTGCGCCTTTTTCCGTCAGGAATCCGTTCTTGTTACCGAAAGCAAAATACAGGCGTATTATGTAAGTGAAAAGCTGGAATGCGACAGCGAACGTGATAGCGGTGACAATAAAAAATAAATTCTTTGCGAAAAAGCGAAAGGGGATGAAAAAATGGCATCGGAAGAAAACCGCAGTCTGAAAAATATTGAAGGGAAAAAGTTGCGCCGAATATATTTTGATGTCCCTTTGATTTTTCTGTATTCCGTGATGCTTGCCGTTCCTTATGCTATTTTGGTGATTTCGTGGGGAATAGGGAAATTTGATTTTGCGGAGTGGCTGTCTGCGTTTCGCACATCGGTTTTGGTCTGCGTCGGCTTTTCTCTGCCGTTTATTATCCTGCGGGCGCTGAATAAGCGGTTTTTCGGCAGGATCGTATGTGTCCTCGCAAAAGAAGGAATTTATTATCCGAAAGGCAAAATCCGCTATGAAACCATAGAAAAAATCGAATATGCTATGGATTCAAGACCGAAATTCAAAAGCGATATCGCAAAGCCTTTCCGACTGATTATTTATACAAACGGCGGAAAGCATATAGTCCTTTCCGGTGTGCCTTTTTGCGCCGTATCGAAAATAAAAGCATGTGTAAAGGGAACCGATATAAAAATCACGGGCGTGAAATCATTGCTTTCGGTGATATCGGCTGTAGCGGCGATAATTCTTGCTGTTCCGTTTTATGTGGTGTTGCTTTGCAATGCGCCGGGTATTTCCGTCGCGCAGTTTGCGGTTTTTGCGGCGATATGGGTTGTGCTCGACATTATACTCATGCCCATATTTGATAAATATGCCGTCGGCTATCGTTTCTGGCACAAAATCCTTCCGAAAAAATGGCTTTCTTATATCATACTCGGGATTTATCATCTGTCATTTTTTGCGGTAATGCTTATATTGTTTTATTTCCCGAATTGGTTTGTTATCTGCACCCTCGGAATATATATGGGCGTAGTGCAGCCGCCCGTGCCTACGCGAAACGGTGGTGCGCGCCAAAATAATATTTTGTCATACGAAAAACTATATGATATTTACATAAACAAAGCGGATTTCTGGGAAAAGAAGACAGGGAAGAAATAAAACAGGAAAAGGAATGTCCGCGCCGGAGCGCTTATCAAAATTTTAATATTAAAAAAGCAAGCGATATCAGTTTATCCTTTCAGATAGACCGATATCGCTTGTTTTGCGTTTTATGACGGCGTCGGTTGACGCTGCTCCGATATGAGATTATTTCTGATTGATATTCAGTACCAACAAACAGTACGGGCATCTGATACGAGGTTGGACCAGCAGCTCCGTAATGGTTGTCGGAATAAATTTGCCGCAACACGGACAGCTAATACCGGGGACTTGTGACGATTTGCCGCCGGAAACGGCGCTCAGTTCTTCTTCCGTGAGGATGTATTCCTTTGTTTCGTTGTTTTTGTTATCCATGTTCGTGAGTCCTTTCTTTATATTAAATATTTGTTTCGTAATCCGGCAGAGCCGTCGCAATTTTTTCGGCGTAGTCGTTTTCCCAGAAGAAGCATTTGGAAGGATCAATTCCGAGTCTGTCGCCCGTAAGCGCCAACGCTATTGCGCGACAGCCTCCGTTGCAGAGTTCAAAATAGCCGCAACTGCCGCACTTGCGGTTGTTTTCTTTCAGCGTTCCGAGCGTTGTGCAGACTTCTTCAAGATATTTTCCGCCCGAAAGGAAATCTTTCAGCGGCGTTTTTTTGACATTGCCGAGAAAAAATCCGTGTTGCTCATAATAGCCGGACATCTGATGGCACGGATAAAGATTTCCGTTCGCCGCCACGGCGACCATTCCGCGATTGCCTTTGCACACCGGTGCGCTTGCTCGATACTTTCCTTTGCATGAGTTCACTGCGGCAAGGGTATAAAATTTTGTTTTCGGATAAAGCGTTCCGAATTGCCATACGGTCAGAGCCATATCATGCGCTTCCGATGCGTATTGCTGCCAGAGAGAAATCGTTTTGTCAAAATATTCTTCAAAGGTAAGGCAGGCGTCGCCGGCGTTCTGAACCCAACGCGGAGCCTCGGTCGTGCGGATTATCCGCATTTCGTTTACGCCCATAGCGTCGAGTTTTTTTGCCGTTTCGAGCATTGCGTCGCAGTTTCGGCGGTTCATATTTGTCTGCACTTTGACGGGAAACCCGTTTTCAATACAGAGAGAAATCGCATCCAGCGCAGTTTGCTCGGCACCCTTATGATTCCGCATCCAATCGTGATAACCGATGCCGTCAAAGGATATTTTCACAAGCGGGACGCAGCCGATGCTTTTCAGGCGCTCAAGCGCCGCCATGTTTATGAAATGACCGTTTGTATTCAGCTCTTCGACGAACATTCCGCGCGAATAGATGCCTTCAATAATTTCAAAGAAATTTTTGTGCAGCATAGGCTCGCCGCCGGTGATTGTGAACGCATTGATTCCGCAATCGCGCGCCTGATCGAGAAGCGTATTCATTTCATCCATAGTCCATTCGCTCATCAGCGGGGCATTGTCCGCGGCATTGAAGCAATGAATACAATTATAATTGCATTTGCCCGTTATCATCAGATTCATTGCGGGAAAATAACGGTTTTCAAAAGCGCGGGCGCGGCTCCAATCGGAGAGATTTTCTCCGCTCGCCGCTTTATGGATAAAGCCTTTTTCAATGAGTTCGCGCGAGAGAGTGCTTTCGTTTTCTGTCGGCAGGTCGGTTTTTCCGTCGCACGCCGACAGAAATTCAAATTCTTCTTTTTTCAGTCCTGCCGCATTGCGTTCACCCTTTATGTAATAGGCATAGGGGACGAGCCGCCATGAGCGCAGGGCAATATTGGGATTCAGAATATAACGCATTTTTCAGAACCGGTTCATTTATCCTTGTTATTGCAAAGCCAAAGCCCTTTTTAATATGAGCACCAGTAGCAGTTATTGCAATGTGATGATTTTCCGCACCTACTGCACTTAAAAGTACCGTAACCGGCATTTTTCCATTTCACTCCGCATTTGTTGCATTCCCAATATCCGCATGAATAGCCGGCGGAAACGACCAGTCTTCCGTCGCTTTTGCGGCATCCGCCGCCCGACACATTGTTAAGCTCGTCGTCCGCAAGCTCGCCCGCTTTGGGATGTGTGATTTCAAAATACGCAGCCGCGCTCTCATCTGTCATTTCAATGCCGTTTTCTTTGGCAAGAGACATCAATTCATCGGGGTTTTTCGCTTGTTTTGCTTTTGCTAAAAGTTCCTGATTGTTTTCCATAAAAGCCTCCTTTTCAGCACTTTATGACATGCGACTCGCTCATCTTTATTTCGCTTCCGTCGTGGATTTTCAGGGTATAATACCATCCGTCGTTTTCGTAGCTTCTCTTCACGACCTTGCCGGTGGCGGTTATCCTGTTTGCTCCCAACCAGCTATGGATGTATAATACGGTTTCGCC
>UQUT01000024.1 GCA_900544285.1 uncultured Eubacterium sp. | reverse complement strand
AAATCAAAAAGGAGCAGAGTGCCTGCTCCTTTGATGAAATTATAAAGCCTTATCAAACCAATAACCGAAGTTTCTTTTGCCTACTTTTCTTTTCAAAGAAAAGTATGGTCGAAGTCGGAGAAGCCGCATTTTTCGGCGAGGGCTGAGGCGCGGTCGAAGGCGAAAGCAATTGCGTCCGTTGAATGAGCGTCGCTGGAAAAGACGATTCTTCCGTGCATTTCGCTAAGCGCGCGGAGAAGATATTCGGAGGGGTACGGCACGCTGCGTCCGACGCGGAACATAGCGCCCGTGTTTATTTCAAATATCTTGCCTGCGTCATTCAGCTTTTCCATCGCGCGGACGGCGATTTTTTTGTATTCCGGCGATGAGCGGTCAAAGACGGAGCCATCGTCATTGAATTTTTCAACGAGGTCAAAATGACCGACAACGTCGACCTCGGGATTTTCCGCATGACGGGCGAGCAGAGAATAATATTCTTTGCAATAAGCATAAGGATTGCCGCCGAAATAGTTTTTTACAGCCCTGAACACTTCTTCTTTTGTTGAGTCAACGGGGCAGAATTCATCACCCTGCTTTATATAATGCACCGAGCCGATGACATAATCAAACGGGGCAAGGTCGATGTCCGAAAAAATATCGTGCTCTATTCCGCAGAGAACCTTTATCCGGCCCGAAAACTCCGTTTTCAGCGAGTTTATTTCCTTTATGTAATTCTCCGTCCGTTCGCCTGCCATCATCCAATGAGAGGCGATTTTCATATGCGCATGGTCGGAAAAACCGTAGGCGTCAAGCCCTTTTTCAATGGCAGCCGAAAGCATTTCACGCGGGGAAAACTTGCCGTCGCTGTAATTTGTGTGGGTATGAATATCGGCTGATATGTTCATGTTTACAAATCCTCCGTGTTGTGATATAATTTCAATAGATAATTTACCATAGCGACGGGGAAAGGTCAAGGGGGAACATGGTGAAAAAAGTTTTAATTGTTTTATGCGCGGCGCTTGCGCTGATTTTTATCGTTTGTCTTTGCCTGAATTTCGCCGTTGTTTTTTCGTCACAAAAAAGTATTACGGACGGAGAAAACGCAAAAGCCGACGTTATAATCGTGCTTGGGTGCGGCGTAAAGCCCGATGGGTCGCCGAGTGATATGCTCCGTGACAGACTCCTGACAGCTGTCAACCTTTATAAAAACGGCGCGGGGAAAAAGCTCCTCCTCTCCGGCGACAGTAAAAATGCGGAAAAATATGACGAGGTCGGCACGATGAAACGGGTCTGCCTTTCGCTCGGCGTGCCGGAGGAGGATATAATGACGGACACCCTTGGTCTATCGACCTTTGAAAGTATCGACAGGGCAAAGAAGATTTACGGCATTGAAAACGCGATAATCATAACGCAGAAATATCATCTTTACAGAGCCCTCTATATAGCGAAAAGCCGCGGAATTTCGGCTGTCGGCGTTTCGGCTGATCTGCATACTTACGGCGGACAGCTTTTCCGCGATATAAGAGAAATACCCGCAAGAGTTAAGGATTTTTGGCTCTCGCTTTCAAAATAAAAGGCGAACCGCCGAATGAAAACAAAAAATCACCGGATTCCTCCGGTGATTTTCATTTTGGGCTTAAAGCAATTAAGCAGTGTAAACGCTTACGCGCTTTTTGTTGCCTGCGACGCGTTCAAACTTTACAACGCCGTCAACAAGAGCAAAGAGAGTATCGTCCGAGCCTTTGCCGACGCCAACGCCGGGGCGAACGTTTGTGCCTCTCTGTCTTACGATTATGTTACCTGCTCTTACGCTGGAACCGTCCGACTTTTTGACGCCGAGACGCTGCGCATTACTGTCACGTCCGTTCTTTGTCGAACCAACGCCTTTTTTGTGAGCAAAAAACTGTAATCCGAGTCTTACCATTTCAAAAACACCTCCGTTAAAAGAATGATTACCGACGGGAAAAGAAACCGTCAGATGGCTTTTTCTTCTTCGTCCACTTCGATAAAATCGTAATAATCTTCAATCATGTCATTGAGTTGAAGAAAATAGCTGTAAATAAGTCCGGAAACGGCAAAGCGTTTTGCCTCGTCCTCCTCATATTCGGGGAGCGCGCCGCGCGCGATGACCGTAACGTCTGTCGTCTTGTCGTCGATCGTGTAATCCACGTCGGACGCCCATGCGACTTCGATTGTGTTGATGACGAGCATTGTCATGGCGGAAACAGCCGCGCAGACGATATCCTTGCCGGCTTCGTCATAACCCGAGTGACCGGATTCGCGGAAGCCGTAATAATTTCCGTTTGACTTATAAAATACGACTTTGATCATCAGCCTACGATAGATTCGATCTGAACCTTTGTATAGGGCTGTCTGTGACCGATTTTCTTCTTTTCGTTCTTCTTGGACTTATATTTGAGAATATAAATCTTCTTGCCCTTGCCGTTTTTAAGAACCTTTGCAGTAACCTTGGCGCCTGCAACTGTGGGCGTGCCTGCTACGAAGCTTTCGCCGGAAACCGCAAGAACTTCACCGAACTCAACGGTTGCTCCTTCTTCTGCATCGAGCTTTTCAACGAAGATGATGTCACCCTCCTGAACCTTGTACTGCTTTCCGCCCGTTTTGATAATTGCGAACACGAAAAGCACCTCACTTTCAATATAGACTCGCTGATCGGGGCAAGCAATCTCTTGCTTTTTAAGGCACCCGACATCATGCGGCATTTTATTCTATCACAACCGAAATGCAATTGTCAAGTATAATTTTCATTTTTATAGCGTTTATCTGTGTTTTTTAGTTGTTTTCCGCCGATTTCTCTTTTCTGCTTTGCAAATATCCCGCAATGAAAAAAATGATTGTCGTCAGGAGAACCATGTGATAAACGGTGTTGTAATCCATTTTCCAGATCAGAGTGAAATAAATGTCTCGCTTTGCCTGAACGATTCCTCCCGGAACCTCGCAAAGTATTCCGAGGAGATAAAGCAGATAGCTTTTTTTCTTTGTTTTTATGAAGGAATAGCCGAACATCGCCGCTGAAAACAGTATGCAGATGATTGCATAAAACGTGTAAACAACAAGAAATTTACTGCCTCTGTAAGCAAAATAAAGCGCGAGGAGCCCCGCATAGGAAAGGACGCACATTGAAGAAAAGACGATGAGCGCGGTCTTTGTGTGCCCCGGGAATACGTCCGAAACGGAAACGACGGAAAACATCGAGCAGGCTATGCACATAAAGACGGGCAATATCACCCAGACAACCTGTTCAAACGACTCGTTCCAGTCCAGCAGATGGACGGTGAATCCTATGTAGCTGCTTATGGCAAGCGAACACATAACGACCTTCCAGAGCCTTGCGACGGTGCCCTTGTCCCGCAGAAGGATGAAAAAGAACACAGTCGCCGCTATGGCGCAGAAAAGATCGGATATAGACGTGAATATTTCGGGTGGTGCCGTTAAGGTCATAAATACCTCTTGTGAAAAAACAATACGTATAATTATATCACGAAAAAGCGGGCGCTTGCTCCGATTTGTGAAAAAATTTAACGTAAATGTAACCTTTTTTATTTTATGTTGACAATCAATTGACGCAAAGGTATAATAGAGCCGGATAAAAAGTCGCTGAGACGAAAAAAGGAGAAAATTATGGCAGAAGATAAACCCAATGAGAAAATAAAAGTTCAGCCGCTGACACCGGCACCGCTGCTCATCGTGCTTGCGAGCTTCGATCCGAGCGGAGAGGGAATAAATCATTTCGATCCGGAACACCCCGAGGTTCTGACGGACAAGACGAGCAAATATTACGGCGAGCAATGGGCAATATCAAAGCCCGAGGACTGCTTTGACAGGTTTTTCGGCGAGAATTGCCGCTCAATGCTTGATTTCTATAAGGAAATGACGGGGAACAAATTCTGGTTTTACCCTGTTACAATCGATCATCCCGCAGAGGGGATGCCGAAGGCGGGAGTCGTTTCCGTTTCCGTGCCGCTTCCGCATCCCGCGGCTCTTCGCAATCTTGAAGGCTATGACAACGGCTCGGCAGCCGCAAAGGCAATTCACGATATTGTCTGCGCCTGCGATAAATATATCGACTTCAAAAAATACGATCACGACGGCGACGGAATCATCACTCCGAACGACCTCGCGGTTATAATCCTCAATGCGGGATATGACCATTCCAGCTGCGAAAAGGACAGCGAGTGCGGCTTTGTCGATTATGAAAACGGTCCGACGCCGACTCATCGTTTTCAGGTTCACGGAACAAGCCAGCCGACGGACGCCGAACTTTCCGGCGGAGTTAAAATTGTGCGCGTATCGAACATCGGCGAATACAGAAGCGTAAGAGTCGGACTGACGACAATCGGCACGCCGGCACACGAGCTTGCGCACAACCTCGGTGCGCAGGATATGTACAGTCGGTACACATCCGGAGATGACGTTGAGCCGAGATGGCCGACGCCGCGCAGCTTTTCGCTTATGTGCAACGGAAACCACATAAAGGACGGCAACATGCCGACGTATATTGACCCGTATCAGCGCATTTATTTCGGCTGGACGGACGTTATCACGGCGGATGAGGACGGAATTTATACGCTGAAAAGCGTTATGACGGGCGACCGTGTTCTCAAAGTTCCGACGCCGAACCCCGATGAATATTTTCTCTTTGAAATACGCCTGAAAAAGGGCTTTGAAGAGTTTATCACGGGCGACGAAAGTCATGGCGGCGTTGTTGTTTACCATATCGACGAGGGCGTCAACCGCGAATGGTTCCTCCGCGCGCAGTGCGTATCCTCCAACAGACCGGAGGGCAAGCGTCACGACCTCGGAAATGCGCTCAAGCCCCGTTGCGGCATGGAAGAAATAAAAGACGATGACGGAAAATTCCTCCGTTTCGGTCCGCTTTATTCGGCGGAAAAAACAGAGGGCGACCCGTTCTTCTATAAGAGCGACGACCCTAAAACCGCCGTTTTCGATTCCGCACTCTATTGCGGCGCGGCAAGCGAATCATATTCACTCAATTCCTTCCCCGAAGGCGTTTCAAAAGACTGGCACCTTACAGCCGAGGTTCTTGACCCCGCCGGCGACGAGATGAGAATCAGAATAACAAGAGGATAAGAAACAAAAATCCCCGCTTCGGCGGGGATTTTTTGATTAAAGTATAAATCCGAGGGGTAACAGCTCGGAAAGAGAGGAGACTTTGAAATCGTCCTCGGTTTTTACGAGTATAATCGGAAAATCGGGCGGACAGAATTCGCATATGAACTGCCTGCAAATGCCGCAGGGAACGATGTATTCGTCGCCGTGATCGGCTGCGACGGCAAGCGCCGTAAATTTCTTTTCGCCTTCTGAGATAGCCTTTGACATTGCCGTTCTCTCTGCGCAGATCGTCGCTCCGAAGGACGAATTTTCAATGTTGCAGCCGAGGTAAACCTTTCCGCTCTCCGCCATGAGCGCCGCGCCGACGGGAAAATGCGAATAAGGCACATAAGCGTTTTTGCTCGCTTCAATAGCCTTTGCCGCAAGGGCTTTATAGTCAACTGTCATCTTTTAATCCTCCCGTATACACTTTCTCCGCAGAGATTATAATCTGCGCCCAGCATATCGCAGACAGTTGCCGCTATATCGGAATAGGTCGGCAGGGTGCCGAGGTTGACAGGAGCAATGTGCTTGCCATAGATAAGGAACGGAACGTTTTCTCTTGTATGGTCGGTTCCCTTATACATCGGGTCGCAGCCGTGATCGGCTGTTATCATCAGAACGTCGTCATCATTCATATTTTCTATAAACGGCGCAATCTGGCGGTCAAACCGCATTATCGCCTCCGCATAACCGGGTGCGTTTCTCCTGTGACCGAAGGACGAATCAAAATCGACAAGATTTACAAAGCAAAGCCCGCGGAAATCCTGCTTCTGCGCTTCCATCAGCCTTTCCATACCGTTATCATTCGAGGTTGTGCGGACGGAGCTTGTTGTGCCTTTTCCGGCAAAAATATCGCCTATTTTGCCGATACAGACGGTGTCATAGCCCTGCGCTTTGAGCAGATCGAGCATGGTTTCGGACGGCGGCTCCGCCGAAAAATCGTGACGGCGGCAAGTTCTGACGAAGGGGTATTCGCCTTCAAACGGTCTTGCAATAACTCTGCCGACGCAGTATTTGCCCGTCAGCAGCTTTCTTGCAATCTCACAGTAACGATAGAGCTCATCAATCGGCACGCCGCTCTCGTGTGCCGCAATCTGAAATACGCTGTCCGCCGACGTATAAACAATCAGCGCACCCGTTTTCATATGCTCTTCGCCGTAGTCCTTTATGACCTCCGTCCCGGAATAGGGCTTGTTACAAAGAACAGCTCTGCCCGTCAGGCGGGAAAATTCATCAATTATCTCCTTCGGAAAACCGTCCGGAAAGACGGGAAGCGGATTCGGAGAATAAACGCCGGCAATTTCCCAGTGACCGATTGTTGTGTCCTTGCCTGCGGAACGCTCCTCAACTCTGGCATACGCGCCGACAGGAGCTTCATATTTCGGATAACCCTCGCGACTTACCCCGTCAATATTGAGAAGTCCGAGCTTTTTCATTGCGTCAAGACGAAAGCCCTCGGTTTTCATAAGCGAATCGAGTGTATCCGAGCCTTCATCGCCGAAGGCTGCCGCGTCTCTCGCACCGCCTATACCGAAGCTATCAAGCACTATAAGAAAAATTCTTTTCATATAAAAACCTCCCTTTACACATATATTGTATCACAAATCAAAAGTTTTGACAATAATATAAAAAAATATTGACAAATTGCACAAAAAAGATTAAAATTTATGATGGGCGGAGAGCCTGAAATTCAAAGAAAAAGCTGAGGTGAAGACGTGATGGACGCGGGAAGTAACAGTTCGGTCGGACGAAGTATTTTTATTGTTCATACGTTTTCTGACCCCGCGGGACGAGGTCTTTTCCGTCGCGGATAAATCAGCGTAAATGGACATAAATAAAAAATTTCCGATGATCGCACATAGCTTTCGGTTTATCAAACAGAGAAGGCAAGCGGCGATCTTTTTATTTTGCCGCACCTTTTCGGAAAGAGGTGTGATATGGAAGAGAAAAAAGAGCTTTGTCAGGTCATAAGCGAAGCGCTTGAAAAAAAGCAACTCAAAGCACTTTGCGAAATACTTGACGAAGAAAACCCTGTTGACATAGCGGAGGCGCTGAACAACCTTGATGACGAAAAACAGGTCACATTGGTGTTCCGACTGCTGAAAAAAGAAATGGCGGCGGATGCTTTCGCCTATATGGAGCCGGACGTTCAGGAGGCTTTGATAAGGAGCCTGAGCGATACGGAGCTTTCCGCCATAGTTGAAGAAATGGAAATGGACGATGCGGCGGATCTTATTGAAGAAATGCCGGCAAATGTCGTTGCGAGGATACTCAGAAACGCAAGCCCGCAGACAAGAAAAGCGATAAACGAGCTGCTTCTCTATCCGGAGGACAGCGCGGGCAGCATAATGACTCCCGAATACGTCTCGCTGAAAAAGACAATGACGGTTGCCGAGGCGTTTGAACATATCCGTCGCGTCGGGCTTGATAAAGAAACGGTTTATACCTGCTATGTGACGGAAAACCGCAAGCTGATCGGCGTTGTTTCCGTCAAACGAATGCTTATTTCTTCGTCCGAGACAAAAATCGAAGAAATAATGCACGATAATTTTATAGAAGTATACACAACCGACGACAAGGAATTTGTCGCGGGACAGATAAAAAAATACGGTTATCTTGCTCTGCCCGTTGTTGATGCGGAGCAACGCCTTGTCGGTATAGTCACAATTGACGATGCTATGGACGTCATTGAAGACGAGGCGACAGAGGATATGGAAAGAATGGCGGCAATGTCGCCTTCCGAAAAGCCGTATCTCAAAACAGGCATGATTGAAACATGGAAGCAGCGAATTCCGTGGCTTCTGATACTTATGGTTTCCGCAACCTTTACGGGAATGATAATCTCCGGATTTGAAAATGCCCTTGCCGCGTGTACGGCGCTGACAGCGTTTATCCCGATGCTTATGGACACCGGCGGCAACAGCGGCGCGCAGGCGTCGGTTACTGTCATCCGTGCGCTGGCGCTCGGCGACGTCACCCCGAAGGACGTTTTCCTCGTTATAAAAAAGGAACTGCGCGTTGCGACGCTTTGTGCGGGCACGCTTGCGGTGGCGAACTTTGTGAAGATAATGCTCGTTGAAATGCTGCTTCTCAAAACTCTGCCGTTTTCCGCGCAAGGGTTTGCCATTTCCGGCGTCGTATGTCTGACGCTTTTTGTTACGGTTGTTTTCGCAAAACTCATAGGCTGTACGCTCCCCATTGCGGCAAAGGCGATAAAGCTCGACCCGGCTGTCGTCGCGAGCCCGATAATCACAACGATTGTCGACGCGGTCTCGCTGATTGTTTATTTTCTTTTTGCTTCGAAAATACTTCTCATATAATCGAAAAGCCGCCCTTGTGGGTGGCTTTTTGAGTTAAAAGTGAAGAGAAAAGGTGCGCTCCGCGCGGGGTTTATTATATTGTGCGTGGCGGGTTGTGCCTGCGGGGACGGGAGACATCCACTCTCCTTGAGGGAGACTTGAAAAATCTCTTTTCGGCAAAGTATGCAAGGGCGCTCCGCATGCTTGCAAATCCGCCCCGCTGTCTTTTGCGATTTGCAAGCCGAGCGGGCTCTTCGCCGGAAAAAGCACAAAACAAAACCGTCACGGAAGAACCATGACGGTTTTATATCGAAAAAATCAGTCCGACCGACCCTGTAAGCCGGGTTCTGTCGGGAGCGATCATCTATCTTTGCCATTCATTACTGAATGGCTCATTTGACAAAGTCAAACTGCCGCCTCGCGCCTGACCCGTTTCCGGATCGGGCAGAGCATACCACGCAGGCACGGGGCGTTGCTTCGGATAGGGTTTACATGGCACCCCTTGTTACCAAGAGGTCGGTGAGCTCTTACCTCGCCTTTCCATCCTTACCGCGCAAAGCGCGGCGGTCTATTTCTGTTGCACTTTCCCGGAAGTCACCTTCGGCGGACGTTATCCGTTATCCTTGCTCTGTGAAGCCCGGACTTTCCTCACGGTAATACCTTTCGGCAACATACCGCGCGATCGCTCGGGTCGGTCGGGACTGATCATTTTTCGCCTATATATTTTATACCATCGGGCACACCGCCGTCAAGTTCTTTTTTGTAATCGTAGGAAGAAATTTTCTTTGTTGCTTTATAAATGTCGATCGATTTTCCCATCATACCACCATCCGTAAACGCCTCGTTTTCATAATACATTTCAAACGACAGTTTTTCGACCGTGCTTTCCGTCACTTCCCCTTTGCCCTCGCCTTTATATATATACAAAGGGCTTGACGCGTCCGCATTGGGATACAGCAATGACGGAGCAACTGCGTCTCCGGAAAGAAGTCCCGGGATGACAAATGATACTTTTATATATTGATATACGGTTTTTGAATATTCAACGTATGAATAGGCGGTATAAACATTGCCGTCCTCATCGCGCAGGGCAAATATAAAGGGACGATCCGATATCATGTCAAGCGCGGCTTGTTTTTCTTCATCGCTTTCGTAATCGCGCGAAGCAATCTCTTCTCTCAGCTTTTTCACAGTGCTGTTGTTATACCGGACGGTGAACTGCACTTCCTCGGTTTCGGCAACGATTTTAACGTCAAAAATCGCATATTCGCCACCGCGTGGCATATAATCTTCAAGCTCCTGAGAAAATACAGTGATTTTGCCTTCGGAAAGAGCTTTTTCAATTTGCGGGGTGCAGAGGAGCGACGTCATATTTTTTCCCGGCTTGTTTGTTCCCATACGGAAAAATATTATCGCAAAAAGCGCAATAATCAGCAGATAAAATAACCATTTGAGAATGTTTTTAAGCGTTCTGAAACTGAAAAGCTTGCCCCAGAAGGACTTTTTTTGATATATTTCCTCTTCGGCGTAATTGCCGTAATCATTCCAGTTCTCTGCCAAAGCAAAACACCTCTTTTCTTTTGCAAAATGCTTCTCTCACTGTATTATACTACGATTTTTCCCGACTTACAATATATAATTCCCGAATTTTTTGTGAACTGTGCGGCGTGACTGCGGGGACGAGGTACATATTTGCCTCTCTCTCCGAGGGAGATTTGCAAGCACCCTTGCAGGCTTCGCCGAGAAGAAGGTGACTGAAGGAGCATATTTCCGCAGGCACCAAATCCCCGCACAAAACATAATAACCCCGCGCGGAGCGCACCTCTTCTCTTCGCGTTTCTCTATTCGTTCTTAACTCAAAAAAACCGCCCTTTCGAGCGGATTTTTTGTTATATACAGATTATAAATTTTTAAGCGTTTCCATAACATAATTTCCGAAGTCCTCGCAGGTTGCGCCGGTGTCTCTGCCCGTGATGACGAGTTTTTTCTCCTCAAAACAGCAGATGTCAAGAGCTCTTTCGAGCCGGTCGGCTCTGTCCTGCAAGCCTATGTGCGAAAGAAGCATAACGCAGGCGCGGAGCATTGAGCAGGGGTCTGCGTATTTTCCTCTGCCCTCGGCAATCATACGGGGAGCGGAACCGTGAATCGCTTCAAACATTGCGTATTTTTTGCCGATATTCGCACAGCCCGCCGTGCCGACGCCGCCCTGAAATTCGGCGGCTTCGTCGGAAATGATGTCGCCGTAGAGGTTCGGCAGAAGAAGAACCTGAAAATCGCGACGGCGTTTTTTATCAACGAGTTTTGCCGTCATAATGTCGGCATACCATTCGTCCGTTGTGATTTCCGGATAAAGCTCCGCAACCTTGTGACAGTCCTCAAGGAAGTTTCCGTCCGTAGTCTTTATAACGTTTGCCTTTGTGACGAGCGAAACGCGCGTAAAGCCGTTTTTGCGGGCATAATCATATGCAAGACGGGCAATTCTGTCCGAGCCTTGCTTTGTTGTTATCGTAAAATCGACGGCGAGATCGTCCGTGACGTTATAGCCGAGCGAGCCGACAGCATAGCCGCCCTCGGTATTTTCTCTGAAAATCGTCCAGTTGATGCCCTCTTCGGGGACTTTTACGGGGCGGATATTCGCAAAAAGGTCGAGCGCCTTGCGCATTGCAACGTTTGCCGACTCTATATTCGGCATTCCGCTACCCTTCTGAGGAGTTGTTGTAGGGCCTTTGAGGATAATATCGCACTTTTTCAACTCCGCGAGAACATCGTCCGGAATGCCCTTGCCGACCTTTATTCTGTTTTCGAGCGTCAAACCTTCAATGTTTATGAATTTGACCTTGCCGCTTGCTTTCAGGTCGGAAAGGATATATTCAAGCACCCTTTCCGCCTCTGCGGAGATAATCGGGCCGATGCCGTCGCCGCCGCAAACGCCGATTTTGATTGTTTCGAGCTTTGAATAGTCCGTAAAGTCGCCCTGCGACTTCATGTCTTCAATTCTTTCAAGCTGCCCTTCAAGTATTTTTTTGAATTTTTCCGCCGCCAAATCAAGTGCGGCTGTGTAATCTTTGCTTTCCATTTTATTGCCCTTTCGCATTATTCGGAGATTTGTTTTGTAAGGTTAAGCAGTCCGCCGGCGGAGAGGATTTCTCTCTGACGGGGGGAGAGGGAGAGACGGAGCGGAATTTTTGCGCCCGTTGTCATATCTGTCAGAATGACTCTTTCGTCCTTTGCGACAGCCGACGAAAAATCGCATATGACAAGCTCGTCACCCTCGGAGAGCCTGTCGTAATCGTCCGGATTTTCAAATGTCAACGGCGCAATTCCGAAATTTATGAGGTTTGCAACGTGAATTCTCGCAAAACTCTTTGCAATAACGGCTCTGATGCCAAGATAGAGCGGAACGAGCGCCGCATGCTCGCGCGACGAGCCCTGACCGTAATTCGACCCGCCGACGATTATCCCGCCGCCCTCGCGCTTTGCTCTTTCGGGGAAGTCCTTATCGCAGACGGTAAAACAGAATTCGGATAGCTTCGGCACGTTTGAACGGTATGGAAGAATTTTCGTTCCCGCCGGCATAATGTGGTCTGTTGTGATATTATCGCCGACCTTGAGAAGCAGTTTTGCGGAAAGTATTTCGTCCGGTGCCTTGCCTACGGGTATCGGCTTTATATTCGGTCCTCTTTCGACCGTGACCGAGGCGGCTTCTTCTTCCGTCGCCGGCATTTCTATGAGATTGTCGTTTATGATAAAATGCGTCGGGACTTTTATTTCCGGCGCCTTGCCGAGGGAGCGGGGGTCCGTGAATTTCCCCGCGATTGCAGACGCTGCCGCCGTTTCGGGGGAAACGAGATAGACTTTTGCGTCGGCAGTGCCGCTGCGGGCTTCAAAGTTGCGATTGAAGGTGCGGAGCGAAACCCCCGCGGATTTCGGCGAAAAGCCCATTCCTATGCACGGTCCGCAGGCACATTCGAGAATTCTCGCACCTGCCGCAATCAGGTCGGCAAGCGCGCCGCATTCCGCAAGCATGGTATACACCTGCTTTGAGCCGGGCGAGATTGAAAGGCTGACGTCCGGATGAACGGTTTTTCCCTTAAGTATCGCCGCAACCGTCAGCATATCGAGCATGGACGAGTTTGTGCATGAGCCGATGCACACCTGATCTATCTTCATTCCTTCAAGCTCAGAAACGGGTTTTACGTTGCCGGGACTGTGCGGGCAAGCCGCAAGCGGAACGAGAGAGGAAAGGTCGATTGTATATTCCGCGTCATACTTTGCGTCGACGTCGGGAGAGAGCGGAACGAAATCTTTTTCTCTGTCCTGCGCCGCAAGAAAGGCACGGGTCACCTCGTCTGACGGGAAAAGAGAGCTTGTCGCGCCCAGCTCCGCGCCCATATTCGTAATTGTCGCTCTTTGCGGAACGGAAAGCGTTTTTGCGCCCTCACCGCCGTATTCGATTATCGCTCCGACGCCGCCCTTTACGTCAAGCATGCGCAGGACCTCTAAAATTACGTCCTTTGCGCCGACAAAATCGGGGAGGGCTCCCGTCAGATTTATGCGGATAATCCTCGGCATTGTGATATAATACGTGCCGCCGCCCATTGCGACGGCAACGTCAAGCCCGCCCGCACCCATTCCGAGCATACCGATGCCGCCTGCCGTCGGGGTGTGACTGTCCGAGCCGATGAGAGTTTTTCCGGGGACGCCGAAGCGTTCGAGATGAACCTGATGACAGATGCCGTTTCCGGGGCGGGAAAAGCGTATGCCGTGCTTTTTGGTCACCGTCTGAATATATCTGTGGTCGTCTGCGTTTTCAAAGCCCGCCTGAAGGGTGTTATGGTCTATATATGCAACCGAAAGCTCGGTTTTGACCCTCTCCGTACCCATAGCTTCAAACTGAAGATACGCCATCGTACCGGTTGCGTCCTGAGTCAGCGTCTGGTCGATTTTAAGTCCTATCTCCGAGCCGACCGTCATTTCTCCCGATACGAGGTGATTTTTTATTATTTTCTGCGCGATCGTATATCCCATTTTTCAGTTTTCCTCCTTGTCGTCCGCTTTTGTCGCTATGAGAAGATTTGCAAGCGCGCGTTCAACGTGAAGCGAGGTCAATTTGTCCGCCTCCGTCGCATCCGAGCGCAGAATTGCGTCCGTTATTTCTCTGTGCTCCTCAACCGACTTTTCAAGTCTGCCCGGCACCGTCAGCGATAGCTTTCTGTATGCTTTTATGTTCCTGTGCAACTCGGAAAGTATTTTGCAGAGTATTCTGCTTCCGCTTGCCTGATAAATTGCCGCGTGAAACGAAGTATCAAGCTCCTTCAGCTTTTCCGCGTCGTTCTTTTTTATATAGAATTCCGCAAGCTCAACCGACTCCGAAAGCGATTTTTTCTCGTCGTCTGTCATTTTTTCCGCCGCCATCGCCGCCGCAAGTCCTTCGAGTCGTATTCTTATTTTATATATGTCTATCAGGTCGTGCTCCGTCACGCCGATGACGACAGCCCCTCTGTTCGGCGTTATCGAAACAAGCCCCTCCTCCGCAAGGCGATGAATTGCGCTGCGGACGGGCGTTCTGCTGACGCCGAGCTTCTCCGAAAGGGAGAGTTCTGTCAGCGCTTCGCCGCTTTTAAGCTCGCCGGAAAGAATCGCTTCTTCAAGCTCGCCGTAAACCCTTTCTTCGAGGGAAAAAGTATCCTTGCTTATTATCATGACGCCCTCCTCATCTGAAACGTCCGGGGGCGAGAGAGTCTATTATCGAGAGCAGCTCGTCATCGCTCATAACCGTCGTTCTGCCGTCGACATACTGCTTGTCGATCTCCTCTTTAAGTCCGGAGACGAGAGAATCGTGCTTTGTGACCATATCGTCCGGCGCAAGGGCAAAATGAGTGTTTATCCAGTATGCGATGCCCGCAAGACCGGAGGTGTTTGAAATTGCGACCTCCGCGGGACGGTTGAGTATCTTTTCCGTATCGAAAATGTTGTATATTTCCGCGTCCTTCATAAGTCCGTCCGCATGGATGCCCGCCTTTGTGACGTTGAAATTCTCGCCGACAAAGGGCGTCATCGGGGGGATGTCGTAATGAAGCTCGTTTTTATAGTAATTTGCAATTTCCGTAATTACAGTCGGGTTCATACCGTCAAAGTCGCCGCGAAGCGACGCATATTCGATAACCATTGCTTCAAGCGGAATATTGCCGGTTCTTTCGCCTATGCCGAGAAGAGAACAGTTGACCGCCGACGCACCGTAAAGCCATGCCGACGTAGCATTGACGACGGCTTTGTAGAAGTCGTTGTGGCCGTGCCATTCAAGCATTTCGGAGGTGACGTCCGAATAGTGATGAAGACCGTAAACAATGCCGGGAACGCTTCGGGGAAGCGCGACGCCCGGATACGGCACTCCGTAGCCCATTGTATCGCACATTCTTATTTTTATCGGTATGCCCGCCTGCGCGGAAAGCTCCGTCAGCTCGTTTACAAAAGGCACGACAAAGCCGTAAAAATCGGCTCTGGTTATATCTTCAAGGTGACAGCGGGGGCGTATGCCTGCGTCAAACGCCTCCTTTACAACGCCGAGATAATGGTCGAGCGCCTGCGAGCGTGACATTCCGAGCTTTTTGAAAATGTGATAGTCCGAGCAGCTGACAAGTATTCCCGTCTCTTTTATGCCGATGTTATGAACAAGCTCAAAATCTTCTTTTTTCGCGCGTATCCATGTCGTTATTTCGGGAAATTTCAGTCCGAGGGACATACATTTTTCAACGGCTTCCCTGTCCTTTTTCGTATATACGAAAAATTCGCTCTGACGGATAATTCCGTTTTCACCGCCGAGGCGGGAAAGCATTTTGTAAAGCGTTACAATCTGCTCCGGAGTATACGGCGCGCGTGACTGCTGACCGTCACGGAAGGTCGTATCAGTTATCCATATATGCTCCGGCATGTTCAGCGGCACGCGACGATGGTTGAAGGCTATCTTCGGGATCTCGTCATAGGGATAAATCTCCCTGTAAAGATTGGGGTTTTCAACGTCCTGAAGCGAATATTTGTATTGCGACTGTTCAAGCAGGTTGCTTTGCGGATTTTTTGCTATCATATGAAATGCCCTCCTTCGGAGCGGATTTGTATTCTTGTATACAATTTATAGAGGCATTATACATTATATAAAAGGATTTGTCAATATAAAAAACGAAAAAATCCCGCCGGAACGGGATTTTTTGAGTTAAAAGCGAATAGAAAAGATCGAAGAGAAGAGGTGCGCCCCGCGCGTGGTTATTATATTGTGCGGGATTTTTGCTACTGCGGGGACAGGGAAAAGTGAAAAAGTTTTCTCTTGCAGAGCCTCTCCTTTTGGGGGAGATTTGCAAGTGTGCGAAGCGCCCTTGCAGGCTTCGCCGAGAAGAGGGGTGAGCCGGCGCGACGAAGTCGTGACTGAGGGAGTGCTTTTTCCCGCGCGCTCTTCTTTGCGAAATCTGCAAATCGCGTCCTTCATGTACTTTCTTTTTTGAAAAGAAAGTACGAAAGAAAGCAATTCAGGAGGCACAT
>UQUT01000023.1 GCA_900544285.1 uncultured Eubacterium sp. | reverse complement strand
CCCTTGGGCAAAAAAGAAAAACCGCCGTTTGGCGGTTTTTCTTTTTTGGTGACCCCTACGGGAATCGAACCCATGATTGCGCCGTGAGAGGGCGCCGTCTTAGCCGCTTGACCAAGGGGCCATAGTCTTTTGCGGAACAATGATATTATATCATATAGTTTTTCAAATTGCAAGATGTTTTTAATATTTTTTCAAATATTCTTCAAGGCAAAGCCCGCTTTTTTTGATTTTTTCCGCGTTTTCACGTCCGACGTATCGCCAATGCCACGGCTCAAAAGCGATTTTTGTTATGTTTTCCTTGCCCTTCGGGTAGCGGAGGATATATCCAAAGCGATGAGCATTCTCGCAGAGCCAAAGAAAATACGGGCTGTTTTCAAAGTCAACCGTGGCGCAGGGACGGTCGTGAATGTCAACGCAAAGCCCGCTTTGGTGTTCGCTTTTGCCTGCTCCGGCGGTATAACGCGCGGCAAGAGTTTCGGCTTTTGCGCGGGAGTAACCCTTTTCCTCATAGCGTTGAACGGCGGTTTCAAAAAGGTATTTCTGATAATCATAGCTCCGGTATCCGCTGGTGACGGTTATCGGCGGGGCATCCGTGCCGAAGTCATTTTTCATAGCGTCGATAAGCATTTCAAGCGCAAGCGCAGCTTCTTTTGTAATTTTTTGCGGAGGTCTGCCGTCGGAACGGGTTGACTTTATTTCCGTAAGCTCCGGCGGGACAAAGTCACGTGGCAGGGGATTTTCCGAGTTTATAAGCGGAACGTCGACAGAAAACATATTGAAGGAAAAAAGTAATACAAAAAGCACGGCAAGAGCCGTGCTTTTAACGATTTTGAGCATATTTCGCACCTCTTTTTTTATATATGGTGCGACTTTGCGTCCGCTTTTATTCGTCAATGCCGAAAATCGCCCTTGCGTTTCTGACTTCCTGCTCGCAGAAGGCTTCATAATCCATTCCGAGCAACTCGGCGGCTTTTTCGGCAGTATAATGCATATATCCGCTATGGTTTGTCTTGCCGCGCATAGGTACGGGCGCAAGATACGGGCAGTCCGTTTCGACGAGAAATTTATCTGCGGGAACAACTCTTGCCGCTTCAAGGAGTTTCGATGCATTTTTGAACGTCAATGAACCTGAAAAAGAAATATAATATCCTCTGCGGACATATTCTTTTGCCTGTTCGGCACTGCCGCTGTAACTATGCATAATCCCCGTGACATTCGGATGAGCGCAGACGATATCCAACACATCGCCGTGCGCCTCTCTGTCATGAATTATGACGGGGAGGGAATATGTTTCGGCGAGGGAAAGCTGTGCGTCAAAGAAACGCCTTTGCGTTTCTCTGTCCGAAAAGTCATAATAATAATCAAGACCGATTTCGCCGAGAGCCTTGACCTTGCTTTCCGCAAACAGCGGGACGATTCTGTCAAGAGCCGAATTTATCTCTCCCGCCGCGCCGCATTCATGCGGATGAATTCCTGCCGCGGCATACATTTTTTCGTACTTTTTCGCAAGCGCAATCGATTGCAGAGAAGTCGTCTCGTCAGTTCCTGCGCAGAGAATTCCGCAGATATCGCCGGCAAAGAGAGAATTCAGAAGCTCCGTCGGGTCACCGAATTTTTCATCGGTATAATGAGCGTGAGTGTCGAAAAGGAAAGCCATTACTTGTTTTCCGCAAGCTCGGCTTCAATTTCGGCGAGCTTTTTCTGCTCATCAATTCTTGCAAAAAGCACAAACGATTCGCCGACCGTCTCGCCTGCGGGGAGCAGACCGAACGTTGAGGCGCTTTCAAGAGAACTGTCCGAAACGCCGAGGGAGGCGAGTATTTTTGCGGACGCTTCCGGCATAGACGAGCCGAAAAGCACGCCTAAAATACGGAGCGATTCGAGGAGGTTATAGATAACCGTCGCAAGCTCGTCCTTTCTGCTCTCGTCCTTTGCGAGCGCCCAGGGGGTTGTCTCGTCTATATATTTGTTCGCTCTTCTCGCAAGCGTCATTGCAGAATCAAGTGCGTCGGCAACTTTGAACGCATCCATATTCGCAACGAAACCTTCATAGGAACGTTTTGCCGTTGCGATAAGATCTGAATCGAATTCCGTTCTGCCTGTCGGCGCGGGAATGACGCCGTCAAAATATTTTTTCGTCATTGAGAGAGTTCTTGCAAGCAGATTTCCGAGCGTGTTTGCAAGGTCTGTGTTGTAGCGCGAGATGACGGAGGGATAAGTTATCGAGCCGTCCGAGGAATAGGGCATTTCGGAGAGGAAGTAATATCTTGTTCCGTCAACGCCGAAATGACGGACGAGCGTATCCGAATAGATGACGTTGCCCTTCGATTTTGACATTTTGTCAGTACCGAAGAGAAACCAAGGATGCGCGAAGATCTTTTCGGGGATCGGTTCGCCGAGCGCCATAAGGAAAATAGGCCAATAGATTACGTGGAAGCGGGCGATGTCCTTACCGATGACGTGAACGTCTGCAGGCCAGAATTTTCTGTAATTATCGCTGTTTTCGCCGCAGTCATATCCGAGCGCGGTGATATAGTTTGAAAGCGCGTCGAGCCATACGTAGACAACGTGCTTTGAGTCAAAATCGACGGGAACACCCCATGTAAACGACGAGCGGGAAACGCAGAGATCCTGAAGTCCCGGTTTTATGAAATTGTTTACCATTTCTTTCTTTATGCCTTCGGGCGCGATGAAATCGGGTTGCGACTCTATATATTCGAGGAGTCTGTCCTGATATTTGCTCATCTTGAAGAAATACGCTTCTTCCTTTTCGCGACGAAGGGGTCTTCCGCAGTCCGGGCAGACGCCGCCTTCCGCCTGTGTATCCGTAAAGAACGATTCGCACGGAACGCAATACCAGCCCTCGTATGAGCCTTTATAAATATCGCCCTGATCATAGAGCTTTTTGAAGATTTTCTGAACGGCTTTGACGTGATGCTCGTCCGTTGTGCGGATGAAGCAGTCATAATCCACACCGAGAAGCTTCCATATTTCCTTTATCTGCGATGAGATCCCGTCGACATATTCCTGCGGAGCCATTCCGCTTGCGTTTGCGAGATCTTCAATCTTCTGACCATGCTCATCCGAGCCCGTGCAGAAGAAAACGTCATACCCCTGCGACTTTTTATATCGCGCGATGGCGTCCGCAAGGACGGGGTCATATGTGTTGCCGACGTGCGGCTTGCGGGAAGCATAAGCTATCGCGGTTGTGATATAGTATTTTCCTTTGTTTTCCATTGTCCTTCTCCTATATAATCTTTTTTCCGCCGACGATTACGGAGGAAATATTTTTTTCTTTATCAAGCACGAGTATATCCGCCCGTTTTCCGATCTCAATCGAACCGCAATCGCCGTAGATTCCGGTCATCTCTGCGGGCGTTTTCGTTGCGCATATCAGCGCTTTCTCAAAAGCTATATCGCAGAAACGCATAAGATTTTTAATTGCGTCGTGAAGGGTGAGAGTGCTGCCGACGATCGTTCCGTCCGCTTTCTTTGCGCCGCCTTCGGAGAGGGTAAAAGGTATGCCGTTCATCTCGTAATTTCCGAAAGGAAGAGTCGCCTGAGGAATGGAATCGGTTATCAGAACGAGCCTGTCGCCGTCATATTTTTTGGCTTTATACAATGCCCGCACGGCTTCCGGAGAGACGTGAAGCCCGTCACAGATGAGCTCCGCATAAGCGGATGACGCCATTGCCGCTCCTGCAGCTCCCGTGCCGCGATGAGTCAAAGCCGTCATTGCATTGAACGTGTGCGTAAACGACACCGCACCTTCGGCAAGCGCATTTTCACATTCGTCGGCTGTCGCATTTGTATGTCCTATGCCGATTGTCGCAATCTTTGAAAGTCCGGATATAAGTCCCTCCGGAGCCTCCTCCGGTGCGACTGTAAAATGCGTTTTGAGGGGATATATTTCCTCCGCAAGGGTTGTCATTTCGCCTGCGTCCGGCTTGCGGATCAGGGAAATGTCGTGACATCCTGGCTTTTTTGCGCTGATGTATGGCCCTTCGATATGGATTCCGGCAAAGCGCGCGCCGCCTGTCACCGTAGATTTTATATTCGAGATTGCCGAATTTATCTTCGGCAGAGCCGCCGTCATAACTGTCGGGAAAACGGTTGTCGTGCCATGGAGTGCGTATATACCGGAGAGCTTTTCAAGCGCTTTTTCGTCCGCCTCCATTATGTCAACTCCGCCGCAACCGTGCGTATGGACGTCGATATAGCCGGGGACTATGAATTTTCCGTCGCAGTCGACCGTTTCACATTCGGCAAGCTGACCGCAGATTTTTCCGTCCGAGACGTAAACGTCGCGCTTGATAAACGCACGTTTTTCCGTATCGAACACGCTTGCGCCCGTCAATTTCAGTTTCAATTCCGTTCTCCTTTTCAATCCGAGATAACAAAAGTATATTACATTTTACGTCGGTTTTCAATCTTTCCGCATTATTTTATTATATATTTCGCTTTTTCCGACGCCCCTGTCACGCGCGGTTGCCTTCATAGCGTCGCTTTTGCTCATTCCGAGGGAAATATAATGCTCAACGTGCTCTTCAACGGAGAGCGTTTTCGCAAGGGAATTTTCTTCTTCCTTCGGTGCGCCCTCGATTATAAGCACAAATTCTCCCTTCGGCGTAACGGTTTTATAATAGTCGACCGCGCCGGAAAGGGTCGTGCGGATGACTTCTTCGTTTATTTTCGTAAGCTCGCGGCAGAGGGCGATTTCCCTGTCTCCGAGAGCGGAGAAAAGCTCGTCCAAAGTTTTTGTCAGTCTGTGCGGCGCTTCATAGAAGATCAGCGTGCGCTTTTCTGTTTTTATTTCGTCGATAGCTTCGCGCCTGTCGCCGGAGGCTGTCGGCAGAAAGCCTTCAAAAGCGAATTTGCCCGTAAAAAGTCCGGAAACGGCAAGCGCGGATACGGCGGCGCAGGGTCCGGGTATGACGGAAACGGGTATTCCTCTTTCCGCACAAAGGCGGACAATATCCTCGCCGGGATCGCTTATGGCGGGCATACCGGCGTCCGTCACAAGCGCGCACGACTCGCCTGCGGCAAGCTTTTCCGCAATGCCTTCGCCCTTTTGCTTTTTATTGTGCTCGTAATATGAGCAGAGCGGCTTTTTTATGCCGAATTTTGCGAGCATTGCGCCCGACACGCGTGTATCCTCCGCGGCAATAAAGTCAACCTCCGAGAGTACCTTTTTCGCTCTCTCGGAAAGATCCGAAAGGTTGCCTATCGGCGTGCCGACAAGGTACAGCGTGCCTTTCATTACGGCGTTTTTTTCGTGTGTTTCAGGGCTTTTTATAGTATCCATTGAAGTCTCCGTTTGTGTATATATAGTTCATTTCGTCCGTATAGCCGCTTTGCGACATATTGTTCTTTGATTTATAAATCATCAGCGGTCGGGTAAAAAATACGCCTTCGCCGCCGCCTTTTATACCTTCGCACAGTACAAGGCAGGGAACGTGATTTTCCGTCGGATAGACGAGGGTTACCCTTTTCGGCTCAATGCCGTTTTTGCGCATTGAATATATCATCTCTGCCATTCTGTCCGGTCGGTAAACGCAGACAAAGCTACCGCCGAAACGCAGAAGTCGCGCGGCGACTGCGGAAAAATCCGCAATACCACCCGTAACTTCTCTGCGGCAGATTCTTGCGGATTCGTTTTCGCTTTCGAGTCCGGTGCCCGTTCTGAGATACGGCGGGTTTGAAAATACGGTATCGAATTTGCCGTTATATTCGTTGCCCGCACTTCTTGCGTCGCCGCAAATTATTTTTATTTTGTCGGCAAGGTGATTGAAATCGACATTTTTCGCCGCAATATCCGCAAGGGATGGCTGAATCTCAAAAGCGGTTATATGTTTTGCCTTATCTCTTGCGGCACAGAGCATTGAAATAACTCCGTTTCCGGTGCCGACCTCGGCAAAAATGCCGCTCTTCGATTTTTTTATGTATGCAGACAGCAAATATGCGTCAGTTCCGAAGTCAAGCGAGCCCCGAAGCGAAAAAAGGGAAAGCGAATCATTGATTTTTTCGGGCTTGTCCATTATTTTCTCCCTCTGCGGAATATTTCAAACGCGATAATCGACGCCGCAGAGGCTGCCGATAGCGCGGCGGGGAAATCTCTGCCGTAATCAAGGCAAACCACGGAATCACATTCCGCCAGCGCCGCGTGCGTGATTCCACGCTTCTCGCCGCCGACTATGAGAAGTAGCGGTCGTTTTATATCTGCGTCATAAATTGAAACGGCGTCTTTTGTCTTGTCGGCGGCGATTACGGCAAAGCCCTTTACGTGAAAGAGCTTTGCCGCCGCGGCGCTGTCGGACACAAATATTCTGAAAAGCTCGGAAGCCCCCGCCGACGCGCGACAGACAACTCCCGCGGCACTCATCCAGTTTCTCGGAGGAACGATTATCCCGCTTGCCCCCGCCGCATAAAGCGAACGCATGCAATAGCCGAAGTTGTAAGGGTCTTCAATGCCTTCAAGCATAACCCAGAAATCGCCCGAAATATCGTTTTCGGTAAGCTCGGGAAGGGGCCTTTCGGAGCAGACGGCAATAATTCCGCCGTGTGAGTTGCCGATGCAGCGCCTGTCTATTTCCGAGGCGTCAACTCCGCGGACGGAAAATCCAAGCTCCTCGCCTCTGTGGCGAAGATATGATATTTCTTTCATTTTCGACTCCGCCTTTGCGTTGTCGAAAAGAATTTCTTCTATCTTACGTCCGTTTCCGGAGGAAAGCACGGCGCGGATTGACACCATTCCTTCCATAATATTCGAGCCTGCGAATTTTTCGTTTTCCTTTTTCATAATGCTCCTAAAAGTTCAGTTTGTCACCGCTTTGTCTTATGCGGTAAAGCGTAAGCGCCAGTTCCGCACGGGTCATGTCACGTTCCGGACGGAAGGTTCCGTCCGGATAGCCTATCATATATCCGAGAGAAATAACCGTTTTCACGTTCTGCATATAGGGCAGATATGTATCGCCGATGTCCGAAAAACGGTCGACGTTTGAGCTCGAAGCGACGGTGTCCGTCAGCGCTCCGATAATATACGCCGCTTCCTGCCTTGTGACGTTTTCAAGCGGCAAAAAATATGTTTTTCCGTTATCGCGGAGGGTTCCCATAAGACCGAGAGCGCAGACGGCTTTCACATAGGGGATAAGCTCGTCCGGCGTGTCGCTTATATCGGAAATACCCGTTTCGGCGCGGAAATATTTATCGGGATTTATGCCGAGATATTCAACGAGCACAGCGGCAAATTCGGCTCTTGTGACCGTTTCGTCCGGGAGGAAAAGCGCCTCGCCGTCGGGAGAGCTTGTGCATGACATATAGCCGCTTTTGCAGGCGAAGACAATCGCGTCGCAGGCATAGCTGTCCTCGGAGTCTGTCGGCAGACGGCGCGCCCCACCGGAAAACACGGCAACGGCACAGAGCGCAACGGCAAATACGGAGAGAGCGAGAGTCAAAGAAAGAGATATTCGTTTTTTCATTTTCGGAGTCCTTTCGATTTACATAAAATCTGTAAATCAAATATAGCACAACGCAAATGAAAAATCGGTCGGAGAAGGGCTGTCAGCCTACGCCGTTTTTTCTGTTATACGCGCGCGCACGGCTCGCTTTTGGGGAATTATTCCGTATTGCGCGGATTATTGTCGCGCGTTCTTTTTTGGAAAGGGGCTTTTTGCTTTTCTGCGATTTTATATATTCCGCACCGTCGGCAAGGGTGAAAACGCTGTCGGGCTTGCCCTCGAAAACGTTCTTTTCGGATGTGAATATCGTGATGCAGGTTATTTTGTATGCCGGAAGATTTTCATTTTTAAGAAGGACCGAAAGCGAGTCCGAGAATTTTTCGTTCTGAATTATGGGGCTTTCAAAGTCCTCCTCTTTGAGCTCGCCCGAGCGGGTTCGCACGGTTCTGTGCCAGAGATATTCGTCCTCGCAATATATTCTTCCCATCTTGTCGCTGATATTGACAATGTATATTCCGGACGGGAGAACGATTATGTCGCTGACCTCCGAATACATTTTTCTGCCGAGCCTGTCGAGGCGGGGAAGCCACACTCCGGAAAGAACGTTTCCTTCTCCGAAGCAGGCGCAAAGATAAGCGGAAGCGGCGTCGACAGAGGGACGAGAATATGAAAGGATTTTCTTTTTTGTCACGGATGAGCTGATTTTAAGCGCAAGCTTCATCAGTCCGAACGCGATGAGCGCAATGACGGCGCACATAATAAGCGGTGCGAGTTTTTCCGTAAATATCCCTCCTTCCATAGCTTCACATAATTCTACATGATACATAATATCATATTACATACACTTTTTCAAGAGAAAAGGCGCAAAGCTATTGCGAAAAATAAAAAAGTATGATAGAATAATCGCTAAACAAAACTGCTTTGCGGAGAAAATGATACCATGTTCGGACTTTTATCAAAAATTTTCATAAAGAACAGAGATGACCTTAAAAACCCTGCGGTGCGTCGTGCATACGGGATTCTTTCCGGCACGCTCGGAATAGTTCTGAATATACTTCTTTTTGCAGGCAAGCTGACGGCGGGACTTATCAGCGGCTCCGTTGCCATAGTTGCGGACGCCCTCAACAACCTCTCCGACGCGGGCTCGTCCGTCATAACGCTTATAGGCTTCCGCATGGCGGGGCAAAAGCCCGATAAAGGGCACCCGTTCGGTCACGGAAGAATCGAATATATATCGGGGCTGATCGTTTCAATGCTGATAATCCTTATGGGCTTTGAGCTCGGAAAGAGCTCTGTCGAAAAGATTATTTCGCCGGGCGAGACGGAATTCAGCGTGGTTGCCGCTGTAATTTTAGCGGTTTCAGTGCTTGTCAAGCTCTATATGTGCTGTTATAACGGCAAAGTCGGAAAGAAAATTTCCTCGCCCGCGATGAAAGCGACTGCGACGGACAGCCTCGGCGACTGCATTTCGACGATGGTCGTTCTCATATGTATGTTCATAACAAAATTCACGAGCTTTGACCTTGACGGTATCTGCGGGGCGGCTGTTGCGCTCTTCATTTTTATATCCGGCTTGCGCGCCGCAAAGGAGACGATAAACCCGCTTCTCGGCGTCCCTCCGACGGATGAATTCGTCGACGAAATAGGCGAAACCGTCATGTCGCACAAGGGGGTCCTCGGTTTTCACGACCTCATCGTTCACGATTACGGTCCGGGCAGACGGATGATCTCCCTTCACGCGGAGGTTCCCGCCGATGAGGATCTGCTCAAAACGCACGATATGATAGACAATATTGAAAAAGAGCTTTCGGCAAAGCTCGGCTGTGACGCCGTCATCCATATGGACCCGATTGAAACGGACGATAAGATCACGATGGAGGCGAGAGAAAAAATCGCCGAACTCGTGAAGATAATCGACGAAAGAGTTACAATTCATGATTTCCGCATGGTCACGGGACCGACGCATACGAACGTTATTTTTGATATAGTCGTGCCGTATGACGTAAACCGAACGGAGGCAGAGATACAGCGAGATATCGAGCGTATGGTAAAAACGCTTGATTCAAACTATTATGCAATAGTTCACGTCGATAAATCGTTTGTAAAATAAAAAAGCACCCGCAAAGGGTGCTTTTTTGCTGTTTTTACACCGTGAAACGGTGGAAAATTTTCTTTCCTTTCTTGACGATGACACCGTCTCCGAAGAATTTTTCCTTCGGCAAGGTGAGGGAGAAGCTCTCAACCTTTTCATCGCCGATGAGCACGCCGCCCTGCATAACGAGACGTTTTGCCTCACTTCTGGAGGGAGCCATCTTGCCCTTGAGGAGAAGATCGAGAATACCGATTTCGCCGTCCGTGAAGTCTTCGCCGGAGAGAGTTGTTGTCGGCATATGCTCGATGTCGCCTGCGCCGGAGAAGAGGGCGCGCGCGGAAGCCTGCGCCTTCTTTGCTTCCTCTTCGCCGTGAACGAGGGAGGTCAGCTCATATGCGAGGATTTCCTTCTTTTCGTTTATGCGGCTGTCGTCCCATTTTTCCATCTCTGCTATTTCTTCAATCGGGATGAACGTCAGCATTTTGATGCATTTCATAACGTCATCATCGCCTACGTTTCTCCAGTACTGATAGAAATCGAAGGGCGAGGTCTTGTTCGGGTCAAGCCAGACGGCGTTGCCTGCGGTCTTGCCCATTTTATGCCCCTGAGAGTCTGTGAGCAGGGTGATTGTCATTGCATATGCGTCCTTGCCGAGCTTTTTGCGGATGAGCTCGGTTCCGCCGAGCATGTTCGACCACTGATCATCGCCGCCGAACTGCATATTGCAACCGTAATGCTGGAAGAGGTAATAGAAGTCGTATGACTGCATTATCATGTAGTTGAATTCAAAGAAGGAAAGACCTTTTTCCATTCTCTGCTTGTAGCACTCTGCACGGAGCATATTGTTTACCGAGAAGCACGCTCCGACCTCGCGGAGGACGTCAACGTAATTGAGGCTGAGGAGCCAGTCGGCGTTGTTTACCATTATCGCTTTGCCCTCGCCGAAATCGATGAATTTCTCCATCTGACGGCGGAAGCATTCCGCATTGTGATTGATATCCTCTCTTGTCAACATTTTTCTCATGTCTGTTCTGCCGGAGGGGTCGCCTATCATAGTCGTGCCGCCGCCGATGAGCGCAACGGGCTGATTTCCCGCCATCTGGAGACGCTTCATCATCGTGAGCGCCATAAAATGACCTGCCGTAAGGCTGTCTGCCGTGCAGTCGAAGCCTATATAAAACTTTGCTCCGCCGCGGTTGATAAGGTCACGTATTTCGGGTTCGTCCGTGACTTGCGCGATGAGTCCGCGCGCCTGTAATTCTTCATAGATCTGCATTTTCTTTTCTCCTTTTTTGTTTATTTGGGGACAAAAAAACGTCCCCTGCGTTTGCAGAGGACGGAAGTTCCGTGTTACCACCTCAATTCGCCCATTCCTCGCGGAATGAACCTTTGCGGGTTTCATATAAAACCCCTGCGCGCTAACGGGCGCACCCGTCACGGCCTACTCGGAAAACCTTTCGGTGTGCGGCTCTGAAGTGTATTTTCGGGGTGATTTCCGACCGCCTTGCACCAAACGGCGGCTCTCTGCACGGAAAAACAGCCTTACTTTTCTTCGTCACAGCCATTTTGACTGTATTATAACACCTGCCGTGCGGCTTGTCAAGCCTTATTTTCGGCAGAATCGAGCATTTCTGCGGCGGCTGTCAATGTTTTTTCTGTTATTTTCTCTCCGCCGATTATTCTTGCAAGCTCGCTTATCCTGCCGTCGCGGTCGAGGACTGTCGAAGAGGTGACGGTTCTGCCGTCCTCTTCGCGCTTTGCGATTTTTATGTGCATATCTGCCTGCGACGCTATCTGCGGGGAATGCGTCACGCAGATGACCTGCGCGGTCTTTGAGCAGTCGCGCAGCTTCTTGCCGATTTTATACGACGTTTTGCCGGAAATACCCGTATCGACCTCGTCGAAAATGAGCGTCGGGGTCATTTCCTTGTCGGCGAGGGCGCATTTGAGCGCAAGCATCGTTCTTGAAAGCTCGCCGCCGGACGCAATTTTCGAAAGCGGGGCGAGAGGCTCTCCTGCGTTTGCCGAAATGAGAAAGCGGACGTTGTCGGTTCCCGTCGGCAGATAGACCTGCGAAGGGATTATTTCAGCGTCGAAGCGAACTTTTGCCATTTCGAGATATGCAAGTTCGGAGACCATTTTTTCGTTCAGCAGCTTTGCGGCGGCTTTTCGCTTTTCGCTTATGGATGACGCAAGCGATGTCATTTCGCGACGGATTTTCGTAAGCTCGTCCTTTATCTCCTCGGCGCGTTCGTCCGAAGATTCTATTTCGGAAAGCTCCTTTTCCGCCTCTGCCCTGAACTTCAGAATTTCCTCGGTCGACGCTCCGTATTTTCTTTTGAGACGACGGAGAGTATCAAGTCTTTCTTCAATTCTGTCCAGCGCTTCATCGGGATTTTTGACCCCCGTGTCGCACTCCTTGCGGACAGTCTCCGCGATGTCCTCGCAACGGTACGAAAAGTCTGTCAGATATTCGATATATTCCTGCGCCTTCGGGATGATGTCCGAAAGCTCGCCGATTGCCTCCGCCGCCTTTGAAGCAAGGTCGGCTGCGGGGATTGTTTTTTCGCTGCGGTAAAGCGCTTTGATTATCAGCTTCGAATATTTACTTATTTTTTCTGCATTTCTGATCTTTACTTTCAGCGCTTCGAGTTCTTCCTCCTCGCCGTTTTTGACGTTTGCGGATTTTATCTCGTCTATCTGGAATTTCAGCATTTCGATTCTGCGCTGTTTTTCGCGCTCGTCGTGCGTAAGCGAAACGAGCTTTGATTTCAGCTCCGTTGCGTTTTTATAAAGTCCGGAATATTCCGAAAGCTCCTTTTCAACGTCCGAGAATGCGTCGAGATAACCGAGGTGGTTTTCCTCGCACAAAAGCGCCTGACTTGCGTGTTGACCGTGAATATTCACAAGCAGCATTGCGGCGTCGCGAAGCTGGGAGACGGAAACGGGTCTGCCGCCGATTCTCGCGCTGCCGCCGCCCGCTGTCACCTCTCTTGAAATGACAAGCTCTCCGCCGTCGCAGTCGAAGCCCATATCGGAAAGCGCCCTTGCGGTGTGTGATGGTATGTCCGAAAAGAGCGCCGTGACGCTCGCTTTTTCCTCTCCGGAGCGTATGCTTTCCTTTGACGCTCTTGCGCCGCATATCAGTCCGACAGACTCGATTATTATCGATTTTCCCGCGCCGGTCTCGCCAGTAAGAACTGTGAAGCCTCTGTCAAAGGAGAGACGCTGTTCCTTGATTATAGCCACGTTTTTTATATACAGCTCTTTCAGCATATCATGCTCCTCCTTTGAAAAGATTTGTTATGCAAGCCCGATAACGTCCTTCAGAAGTACGGCGAACTCCTCCGCGTCACTGTCGTTCCTTGTGACAATGAGTATCGTGTCGTCGCCGGCGATGCTGCCGAGAATTCTGTCCGCCGCGAGAGCGTCGATTGCAGCCGCCGCTGCGTTTGCCATTCCCGAATAGGTCTTTACGACGATCATATTTTCCGCATTTTCCGCGGAAACGACGGCTTCCGTCAGTATGTTTTTGAATTTGGAATCCGTTCCGGATGACGGGCGCGGGGCGCAATAGCGGTATTTGCCGCCGTCATCGGAGGTTTTCACAAGCCCGAGCTGCTTTATATCGCGCGAGACTGTCGCCTGGGTGACGTCAAACCCGCTTTCCTTAAGCTTTGTGATGAGGTCGTCCTGCGTTTCAATCGCCTGCTCGGAAATGATTTTGAGTATCGCTGTGTGACGCATGCTTTTCATTTGATCTTTATCCTTTCTTATATGCTGTGCATTTTCTTTGTCAGTATATCGAAAAATCCGTCGTCGCCTATCCGGCAGAGACGCGTTTTCAGCGGCGACCGCTTTATTTCAACCATCGCATGCTCCGAAACGGAGACACCCTTTCTTCCGTCCGCGGCGATGTATATATCAGTCTGCGGGGCGAGCGTGCAGCCGGAAGCCGTTATGACGGAGTCCGCTGTTACGACAATCGGTCTTGACGCAAGCGAATGAGGCGCGATCGGGGTTATACAGAACAGCTCCGCGCGCGTATCGATCACGGGCCCGCCTGCGGAAAGGGAATATGCCGTCGAGCCCGTGGGCGTCGCGATGACGACGCCGTCGCCCTTTATTCCTATCGCGCGGTTTTTATCGCACTTGACGGAAAAACATCCGATTCTTGCCCGCGTTCCGCTTGCAATGACAACGTCGTTCAGAGCACGGAGCTCGTGAAGAACGTTCTTATCGATTATGCGCACGTCGATCATCATTCTTTCGTCGACCGTGTAATTTCCGCGGACAAGCTCCGAGAGCTTTGAAATATCGTCCTTTTCGATCGTCGTAAGATAGCCGAGGTGCCCTAAATTTATCCCGAACACGGGAAGATTGTGCGCCGCGGTTTTTTCACATATTTCAAGTATCGACCCATCGCCTCCGAGCACGACTGCAACATCCGCGCCCGCAAGCATTTCCTCTGTATATGAGCAGAGCTTGACGCCGTCGCGCGATTCTCCGAGACAGCTGCGGTAACGCATGTCGGCAAGAACCTCCGCGCCTGCCGCGAGGAGAGTATATACGGTTTTTCTGAGATATGAATAATCGGGATCGCGCTTGTTGTTCGTGAACACCGCGACTCGCTTTGCTTCGTTCATTTTATGACTACCTCACAGTCCTTGGAATTTACAATGTCAGAAATCTGTTTTTCAGTTATTTCCATGCGCTTCGCGCCCTTGACGAAAAGCGCGATATATTCTCTGTTTCCGTCGCCGCCTTCGATTGCGGACGGCGCAAGCATACGCGGCTCCAGCCCGTGCGCTCTTGCCGCGGCGAAAACGTTTTCAATCACTTCGCAGTGGACTTTTCTGTCCCTGACTATTCCGCCCTTGCCGACGTTGCCCTTGCCGGCTTCAAACTGTGGCTTTATGAGCGAAACAAACATCCCGCCGCCGGAAAGAATGTCTGAGACCGCAGGGAGGACGAGCGTCTGGGAAATGAAGGAAAGGTCGCTTGTGACAAGGTCGATTCCGTCGGGAAAGGAGCCTTTTGTCAGCGTTCTTGCGTTTGTTCCTTCCATATTTATGACGCGCCCGTCGGCGGAGAGCGATGGGGCGAGCTGACCGTGCCCGACGTCGACGGCATAGACCTTTTTTGCGCCGCTTTGAAGAAGGCAATCCGTAAAGCCGCCCGTCGACGCGCCGAGGTCGACGGCGATGAGCCCGCCTGCGTCAATGCCGAACATTTTCAGCGCGTGGTGCAGTTTTATCCCGCCCCTTCCGACATATTCGGAGGGGGAAAGAATGGTGACGGATTCCTTTGCGGTGTCATCGGGGACGTCTGTCGACGGTTTTTCAACCTTTTTCCCGCCAATGAGAACTCCGCCCGAAATAAGAGCCTGCGCATGACTGCGGCTCTTTGCCATCCCGACTCTGAAAAGAAAAACATCCGCGCGCATATCTCCGCCCTCACAGAATTATTTTATTCATTATATCATAATATACATGAATATGCAAGGAAAATGAATAAAAATTGCACAAAAAATCTCCGTCGGAGCGGAGATTTGTGTTTTGCGACCGTTTCGGTCTGTTTTATGCGTGACTTACGGCAAGCCCGACGGTTATTCCGTCAGGCCCATTTTGTCGAGCCAGTAGATGACGTGAGATGCGAAACCGTGATTGCAGCTGCCGGCGGCGGATTCGCTTTCCCAGAGGGTGCCCGTCGTGCGCGCCATATCAAGGAAATATCCTTTTATGTTTTCGATGAGCTTTTCGTGCTCGCCGTAGCGGAAGAGGAGCTCAAGGCGGAGATAGTCGCCGATGAAAGCGTTTGAAGGGTAGACATTCTGATATTTTGCGTCCGGACGGAGGTTCGGCCACTTGTCTCTCGGCACACGCTGCGGGCCGAAGTCATAAAGAAGTGCTTTCCAGAGCTCCGGATTCTTTTCGGGGGTTGCCGTGCCGCAGAAGAACGCGTAATACTGACAGGTTTCCGTAATTTTTCCCGAAAGATGAAGCTGTCCGTCATCGCCGCGGAGGGCGTTGTCGCAATAGAAAATGCCGATGGGCGAAAGCTCGTTTATCGCCTTTTCGATTTTATCCGCTTTTTCGCCTGCACTTCGGTCGTCGTAAAGACGGCAGACCGAGCGTAGCATCATTGCATAGAGCATATTCGTAGGGAAGTTGACGTTTTTTATCAGCTCATTTGACTTTGACCATTCGACAAACACCCAGCCGTCAAGATCTTCAAGGAGGGAATATTCGTTTTCGTATTTTTCAAACCAGCGCATAAGAGCCGATATTTTGTCTTTTGCAAGGTCAACAAGCGCTCTGTCGCCCGTTCTGCCGAGATATTCTTCAAGCTCGATCACATAGAACATTGCCCAGTTCGGGATGAAGGTGCCGTTGTAATGATCGGCGGGGTAACACATGGGAAGCATTCCGTCCGGAATACAGGTAAACGAAGTCGGAAGAAGGAAGTTTTCAAGAAAATTGTGTTCGATCTCACTCTTTCCCGTAAGTTTTTTTTTATGGCGACCGGTAAAGAAGCTGTCGCAAAGCCAGCCGGCTCTCTCGCGTGACGGACAGTCCATATACAGAGTGAACGTGTTCTGACGGTATGTTTCGACGGCGGCATTGAATATTTTTTCAAGGTCGGCGTCGGCGTTTTTCAGGCGGACGTCCGGCTTGTCGGCGCCGAAATATATCATTTTCATATTGTTTACCGTCACGCTTCCGCGCAGGACGTAAAGTCCTGTATAAGACGCGGAATACGGCTCAAAACTCTCAAGAGAATGACTTCCCGCCGGCAAACGCCAGAGCAGGGCGCCCGTTGCGCCGAAGCGACGATAATCAAGGCGGTTCCCGTCGCGCATGACCTCGTCGAACATAAGAAGTATTTCGGTATCTTCATCGGCTGTCACGTCAAGAGAGAACATTCCCGATATTTCGGGCGACATATGATATATCGCAAATTCGCCGCTGCTTATTGTTGCTCCCTCGGGATTTTCTTTGCAAGGGGAAATGCTCTGTGTATCGATGTTTCTCGCAAGGAGATGAAGGTCTGTTCTGACCTCGGAAAGAGGGTATATCTTGTATGAAAAATACGGATAGCCTATCTGTCTCGGATAGCGGAGGACGCTTTTGTGGTCGCCGACCGTAAACGTGCCGCGGAAGGCTATGCTTTCGGCAGGGATTCTGTCATAATGGGTATATGAGCAGTCGCGGCGGATGAATTTTTTATCCTCCGTGCGGACAATTTTCGGCGACGGCTTTTCCTCTGCGCCGACGTTGTAAACCTCGACAAAAGTCCGCTGATAGCTGTATCTTTCCGCCTTCTGCTCGTGCTCGGAGACCTCACGGCACGAAAAGCCCTCATATCCGCTTGCGGCGATAACCTCACCGCCCGATATCAGTTCGGCGCAGAAGAATGACGGCTGGTCTATATGGTAAAAGCCGTTGCAGTTATAGCCCGCAACGGTGACGGTTACCTCGTTTTTGCCGACGGACAGCGCATCTGTTATATCGAGCTCGTCAACGCGGTAAAACCCGTGCGCACAGCGGGCGGGACCGAAGGCGAAAAATTCGCCGTTTATGCGGACGCTGTAAGCCGAGGAGCCCGTCACGGCGAGAACCGTGCTTTTCCCTCCGTCGACCTTCGCCGTAAAGGCAAGCCAGACGTTCATTTCCTTTTCTCTGCCCTCCGCCCAGACGGGGACGGCTTTTCTGAATTTATAATCCTGCATGGTACAATCCTTTCGGGAAACATATTTGCAAGGAAAGTATATCACGGGGGAGGGAAAGTGTCAACACGGAAAAGAGGTTTTTGTATTGACAAAAAGCCCGTCTTGCGGTATGATAGTCCCGAAGAAAAACCTATGCGGAGGAAGATTTATATGGCAAAATGGATGTGGTATCCCGATGATTTCGAGCTTTATCACGCAATGCTCGTAAACAACAGAAGAGAAATGCACGGGAAATATTATTCGCCGATGTGGAGAGTTGACGCTCCGCACAGAAACGTCAGGCTTTATAAGATAGTCGAGCTTGAGGAGAGCGAGGAGTTCTTTGCAAAGGCAAACGACGGCAGTATACTTGAAATAATAGTAAACGGCGTGCGTTATCTCGGACCTGCAAGGATTACTCTGGCTCCGGGAAGAAACTTCATAAAACTCTCCGCCTTCAAGGACGGAGGTCTGCCTGCGATATGGTGCGAAGGAAAGTATTTCGCATCGGGTGATGGCTGGAAGCTGGCTTCGTTCGGAATGGGCGATGAGCCGGCAGGCACTAGCGATATGTATGACAGCCCCGACGACAACCCCGAAATCTTCAAATTCTCATATGAGCGGCTTGCGCCTGTCAAAACAGAAAACACAGACGGCGGCGTGCTTTTTGATTTCGGCAGGGAGCTGATGGGTAAGCTCGTTTTCTCTGATATAAAGTCCGGGGGGAAGAGCGTTTTCATAGCCTACGGCGAATCGCGCGAGGAAGCGCTTGATACGGAGCATTCCGAAATAATAGATACGGTCACCCTTTCGGGAAAAGAAATGCGCCTCCGCAGCCGCGCCTGCAGATACGTCTATATAAAGGATGACTGCAAGGATTTTTCCGTTTATTACGATTACGAATATCTGCCGTTGTGTCCGAGAGGAAAATTCTCCTGTGATGACGAGCTTGTAAACAAAATATGGAATATCAGCGCATATACGCTTGAGCTGAACAGCAGAGAAGCCTTTTTTGACGGAATCAAGCGTGACCGCTGGGTATGGTCGGGTGACGCTTATCAGAGCTATTTTGTAAACTATTATTACGCGTGCGATCTTGACCTTGTCCGCAGAACGACGCTTATGCTCCGCGGCGATGGCAAAATGGCGCAGCACATAAACACGATAGTCGATTATACGTTCTATTGGATAATCGCAATATGGGAATACTATTTCCACACGGGCGATATTGAGTTCGTCCGTCGCGTGGCAAAGAAGATACCGGATATGTGGGAGCTTGTTGAAAGCAGACTCTCCGAACACGGCTTTATCGGCGGTTATGCAGACAAGGGCGACTGGACATTCATTGACTGGTCAAAGCACCTTGAAAAAACGGAGATAATCTCCGCAGAGCAGATGCTCCTTTGCCGCTCATATGAAGCCTATGCGGAGATACTTGAGCTCCTCGGCGAGGACGCTTCGGACTATCGCGAAAAAGCGTCGGAGATGAAGAAAAACATTGATAAATACTTCTGGGACGACGAGAAAAAAGCGTATATCGACAGTTATCAGAGCGGCAGCCGCAGGGTAAACCGTCACGCAAATATTTTTGCGCTGCTTTTCGGCATAGCAGACGCGGAAAAGCGCGGGCTGATTATTGATAACGTCATAAAGAACAAGGAAATTCCGCCGATAACGACTCCGTATTTCGAGTTTTTCGAGCTTGACGCAATGTGTGAGATCGGTCAGTTTGACTATGTGACGGATATGCTCCATAGCTATTGGGGCGGGATGGTCAACCTCGGCGCAACGACGTTCTGGGAGGAATATTTCCCGAACATGAAGGGCGCGGAGCATTACGCTATGTACGGCAGACCTTACAGCAAGAGCCTTTGCCACGCTTGGAGCGCATCGCCGATATATCTTATGGGCAAGTATGCTCTCGGCGTCAGACCGACATCTGCCGCATATGCGACCTACGAGGTCAAGCCGAATCTGATGTGCTTCGGAAAAATTGAAGGCTCTGTCCCCGTTCCGGGCGGCACGGTTGACGTAAAGTCGGACGGGAAGACCGCCACGGTTCGTTCGGACATTGCGGGCGGCGTGCTCGTCATCGGCGACAAACGGATTGACATTCCGCAGGGCGAGACGATTGAAGTAAGCATATAAAAATTATAAGCGGAGGGCAGAAATTGCCCTCCGCTTCTTGACAAGAGCTGTTTTTCGGAGTATAATACGGTAAATATATTTTACCAAAGAGGAAACAAGCATGACGGCAGGCGAAAAAATAAAGGCTCTCCGAAAGGAGAAAAATCTGACACAGTCCGCATTGACGGAGGGGCTGATAACAAGAAATATGCTCAGCCAGATAGAAAACGGAGTTGCAAATCCTTCGCTTTCGACGCTATCGGCAATAGCGGAGAGGCTTTCCGTCCCGCTTGAATATCTGCTTTCGGACAGCGCCTCTGCGGGCGATATGGAGCGTCTGAAAAGCAGAGAAAAGGTTCGCGCGCTTTATGCGGAGGGCAAAAATGACGAATGTGCAGAGTTGCTTGAGAAATATGACGATGACGAATCCGCTCTGATCTCCGCCCTTTGCTATGCCGAATCGGGCGTGGCGCTTATGCACGCCGGAAAGCTCTTTTCGGCAAGGCGGGAATTTGAAAAATCGATTGACAGCGCGGGAAAATCCGTTTTTGCAGGCGTGATTTCCGCTTGCGCCGAAAGGGGCATTGCGCTGATAGATTATGTTATGGGCAGGGGCGAGCTCCCTCCTTGCGGCGTTGATGAATACGGATATATTCTTTTGCTTGAGGTACCGTCGTCTCTTGCGCCGTCACACGCGGAGGCGCGCCGACTGATGAAGAACGGCGAAACGGGCAAAGCCGCCGAAATCCTTTCGGGTCTCCTTCCGGATGCCGAAAAGTCCGGAGCGATCTGCCTTTATTACGTCCTCTCCGATCTTGAAGCGTGCCTTAAAGCGGAGGGCGACATTGCGGGAGCTTACGGGTGCGCCGAAAGGCGGCTTTTGATGAGGGAAGAGATGAACAGGTAAAAACTGTTTACGTCATCTGAATTCCGTGCCGATATATTTAGGACATTCCTCGGGGGAATAGTCCCAGCTTTCGATATGATCCGAAAAAACAAAATATTCCGGAGGATAAAGCTCGCTTTCGCACTGGTAAGTGTCGATAAGCACGAGCTTTATTTTCATTTTTTCGGGGATGATGTTTTTTATGTAAACGGTTGCTCCGTCTCCTATGCGGACATTTTCCGAATATTCCGCAAGTCCTGCGAGGTTCGGGGAAAGCTCAACGAAAATTCCGTAAGGCTCGATACTGCGGACAATGCCGGGAACTGTCTGTCCTATGCGGAATTTTTCGGCGTTTTCCTTCCAGGTTCCGAGAAGCTCCTTGTGCGTTACGGAGATGCGCATAAGGTCATAATCGATGGCTTTGACGGCGGTTTTTATAGCCATTCCAGGGTAAAACCTGTCGCGCGGATGTGCAATGCGGGAGACGGAAATGCAGTCTATTGACAGTAGCGAAACGATTCCGCAGCCGACATCGACAAACGCCCCGAAGGGCTCGAGATGAGTCACGCGCGCATCTACTATGTCGCCCGGCAGGAGCTGCATAAGATAGTTTTCAAGGCAGTCGCGCTGGACGTCCTTTCTTGAAAGAATGGCGACGGTTTCTCCCCTGCGTTTTTCAAATCCGCAGACCTTAAAGCACACCGTCTTTCCGACTCTCGTTATCGCTGCGATGTCCTTTACGGGCGAGCCATCCGGATTGAAGGCGACCTCCTCCTTTTTTATGATTCCCCGCATACAGCCGAGGTCAACATAAAGCGACATTTCCTCATCGCAGACGGTTGCCCTTGCCTCGAGAATTTGCCCCTTTGTCATTGCTTTTTCAAGTGCGGATGCCGTGTAAAGTCCTTCCGTGCCGCTACCGAGAGAAAAACCCTCGGGCTTATAAATTTTCCTTAACATTTGTGGTTGTCCTCCGTTTTTGTTTTTGTTTAATCTTTATGCGGAGGAGGCTGTTATTATGTTGAATGCGGATAAAAATCTCCCTCTGCGTATGCAAAGGGAGATTTTTCAATAATTTTTCAGTCTGTTTGAAAAGATGACCGCAACTGGGTTTTTGAGATGGTTTTCAAGGTCGAGCGTGCTTATTATCAGCTTACCTTCTCCGACCTTTACCTCACCGCAGACGAGAGCTGGGAATAGGGGCTTGCCCCAGGCGCTTCCCGAAAGCGTGTTGCCGGAGGTGAGGATCGGGGCAAAGCCGTCTCCTGTGAAGGTCGTGCGGACGAGCGGAGTCATCATATCGGCTTTTTCGTCATACCAGAAGGAAAAATCATCCTTTTCAAAGCCGCGGACGAGCGGGTGAGACGTGTTTCTCGAAACGAAGTGAAGCGGTCTCATTCCGCAGTTTTTCACCCTGAACGAAACGTCGCCGAGCCTGTATTCTCCTGCGGGCAGTGATTCTATTATGACGGTTTTTCCTTCGCTTAAAGAGGAAAGAACGTCGCCGGCTTTGCTTTCGAGACCGCTCGAACCGTCTATCGTAACGGCAGAGCCGATTTGGACTTTTTCGGGCGGGAAAATTTCAAGCGCTTCGTCGGCGTAATGAACAGCTTTGCCGTCGCCGTCTCTCAGAACCGCGCGGAGGATATATTTTTCGCGCTTTGTGACAGTCGGCACGCCGAAGGTCGCCTTACCTTGCAAAAATACGTCGTTTTCGCCGAAAAACGCAGGCACGGTTGACTTTTTCGCAAGTGTGCCGTCGGGGCGGATGAGCTCAATATCGATCGTGTGACCATCAGACGATTTGTGCGTATCGTTGCAGACGAAAATCTCAATCTCCGCTTTTTCTCCGGAGAAAAATGTTTTTCTGTCCGTTCGCAGCGACACCGCAAGCGGGGTCAGCTCGTCCATATAGGCATAGAATGCGGGCTTCGGATTGCGCTCACAGTCGACAATTGCCTTCATCCAGCCGGATGGCCATGCGTCGATAAAAAGATGTATCGCAAATGACGTCATCAGGGAATTCCGGCGGAACGCTCCCGTCTGAAGCCTTGTCGCCCTTTCCTGCCATCTCTGACTTTCGCTGACCCAATTTTCAAGGCTGTTTTGCGTGTCATAGAAGAAATAATGCATATTGCCAGTCTGCGCGCCGACTATTTCCGACGGCGACCAGCTCTTTTCTTCCTCATCGCTCTGCGGAAGCCATTCCTTCGGGTATCGGCTACGCATAAGCGAAACGGGGTCGAGCCCCTCTGCGCCGAATTCTCCGCAGCCGCAATACCATCCGTCTTTTATGCCGAGCCAGTTGCCCCTGTAAAGCTCGCCCATATCGATGCCGTGACCGTTATACCAGGTGCAGTAGCAATGGTTGTCGGGAAAATCCTCGTCCGGCGGGTCATAGTCGCCGTCGATGGGTTTTATCGCCCTGTCGGGGTTCAGCATATGAACGGCGTCGTCGCACGCGCGGAAAATCATATCCTGCTCGGAGCGGATGACATGGCGGAAGGGGTTGTCGTTTCCGTTTGCCATCGGCTCGTTCATGTATGAGACCATAACGCATGACGGGTGCGAGCGTATCAGCTTTTCCATCTCCTCGCACTGACGCACAACCTCTGCGAATTTTGTCCTGCGGATGACGGAAAACAGCGGCAGATCCGTTTGCAGCATAAGCCCGATTCTGTCGCATACGTAGTATACTTCTTCATAAACCGGACGCTGGGTTGTGCGGAGAAAATTCATATTGCAGATTTTTGCCATGATCAGATCGCGCACCAACTGCCCATAATCATATCTGAAGACGTCCTGCTGCTCAAAGCCCATTGTGTTTGCGCCACGCAGGCGGACGCTTTCGCCGTTCAGATAAAACATGCCCTTCGGCGATCCGATTTCGTCAATTTCAAACGTTCTCATCCCGAAGGTTTTTTCATCCGCATCGACTTTTTTTCCTTTTATATATAGCGAGACCTGCGCCATGTAAAGATAAGGCGTTTCCGGTGTCCAGAGGCGGACATCGGGAAGCTTTATTCTTAATTTGACGACGTTTTCGCCGTGATAGAATTTCGGGAAAACGACCGGATGATCCTCGTCTGTCTGCCTGCCGACGTCGGCTTCTGTCATAACGTCACCGAAGTCCGCATGATGAATTGTCTGCGGGCGGTATGTTTTGTCTGATATTATCTTGCCTAAGAAGTTCTCTCCGTAAACCGAATACGAAAGGGAAATATCGTCCTCGCCGGGATAGTCGCAACGGTAAACGGTTGTCCATATTTCAATTTCGGAGGTTTTCGGCATCGGACGGACGAAAATATCCGAGACAAAGGTTCTCGGTCGTTCTTCAAGAAATACTCTGCCGCAGAGACCCATTCCCGCAGGACAATGATGCCAGCCTTCGGCGGGGTCGTCATAGCCGAGACCGGTTGCGGCATAGAGTTTGTCCCCCTCGCAATGAACGTAGTCCGCGGAGCGGGGGCTGTCGCCGCCGTATTTGAAATCGTTTTTGACGGTGATTAGAAGTGTGTTTTCTCCGTCGCGGACGAGCTCCGAAATATCAAATTCAAAGGGCGAGAAAAAGCCCTCATGCGTGCCGGCGAGAGTACCGTTTATATAGACTTCGGTGATGTAATCCGAGCACTTGAATCTCAGAAAAAGCGACCTGTCCTCCGGCAGGGATGCGGTGAATGTCGTTTTGTAATACGAAATCGCATAGCCGACGGGACCGCCGTAATGCGGGAGGGATACCTTTTCCCATTCGCCGGACGATATGACAGAGAAAAAGTCGCGCCTGTCATCGGACGTCGCCATGCGGAAATCAAATTCCGAAAGCATTTTGATTTTCCTTTTGTTCTCGACCGTGGGAGAGCACTTTTTCATGAATTTCCAATACTTTCTCCGAAGCGATCTTATCATGCGGTCGAGCTCCGTTTTTTCCGTTATTTTTTTATAAACTTCTCCGGGCGCGCCCGCGGAATCAGCAAGGGGAAAGCGTTTTCCGTTATCGGCTATGGGTTTCGGTCGCATGAGGGGCTCCCGTGAGCCGATTTCTCCTGCGGCAATGGACGCAAAACGGTCTGCCATTGAATATCCTCCGATGTTTTTGTGATATAATGATTATGACATAAATATTGCCGGAAATCAATCCTTTTTCGCTTTTTCGCTTCGTTGACAAACGGCGGAGCGGGTGGTATAATCAAAAACAGAGGAGGTGACGCTTTGAAAAAGAAAATGCTGATAGTCGGCATAACGATGTCCGCGGGCGGGAGCGAAAAATCGTTTCTTTCTTTTGCGGACCATATCGACTATGAAAAATGGGACGTCACGCTCCTGCTTGCGGAGAAAAAGGGGGCGTTGCTTTCGCTTGTTCCTCCTCAGATAAAAATCGAAACGATGCCCGACGGCGAAATCATGGAGATAAACGCCGCAAACGCAAAGAAAATCCTCCTTAGAAAATACGTTGCTAAAAACCCGATAAGAATATTTCCTCTCGCCGTAAACAGCATAAAAACAGCCGTTGCAAAGGGCGATAAAAAGGTCTACGCAAAAAACAGACTCTGGCTTTCGGCTATGAAAACGATGAAAAGTCATCCCGGCGAATACGACCTTGCGATTGCTTACTGGGGCGACCGCACAATGTTTTACACCGTCGACAAGGTTTGCGCGAAGAAAAAAATCGCCTGGCTCCATTTTGACTATCGTCATCCGCCCCGCGAGGACGCACTCTATGAAAAATATTTTATGAGGTGCGATAAGGTTGTGACGGTTTCGGGCGAGATAGAAAGGTCGCTTGCGGAGGCACTGCCTGCCGTAAGAGAAAAAATCGTTACTATGGAAAACATAGTCGATGCGGAGCAGATAAAACGGCTTGCGGAGCTCGGAAACGGATATGAGGACGGATTTGACGGCATAAGAATATTGACCGTCGGCAGAATCTGCGAGCAAAAGGGCTACGATATTGCGCTCCCCGCGCTTGCAAGACTGAAAAAGGAAGGCTTTGAGTTCCGCTGGTATGCGCTCGGAGAAAACAACAGTGAATATGCGGAGAGAATCCGTCACATGGCGTCGAGTCTCGGAATGACGGAAGATTTCGTTATGCTTGGCACAACGGAAAATCCTTATAAATATATAAAGGAATGCGATATTTATTTTCAGCCGTCGCGCCACGAGGGGAAGACAATTGCCGTCGAGGAGGCGAAAATTCTCTGTCGACCTATATTGGTTACGGATTACCGGACTGCGTCCGAACAGCTTTCCGGCGGCGATCTCGGAATGATCTGCGATATTTCGGAGAAGGGAATCGAAGCCGCAATGCGAAAAATGCTTTCCGATGCGACTTTGAGGGCATCATTTTCCGAAAGGCTCGGCAAAATAAAGCGAAATCGCGACGCTGAAACTGAAATTCGCAGCCTGACAGAATAAGTTTTTCGGGCGAATTGATTTTTTGGACAAATTTTTTCAAAAAACTGAAAAAAAGCACTTGACAATCGGGAAGTGATGTGATAGAATAACAAAGCTGTCGCCG
>UQUT01000022.1 GCA_900544285.1 uncultured Eubacterium sp. | reverse complement strand
CGGAAAAGGTGGCAAATGAAATTCGTGAAACGATGAAGTTTGAACTCGGCTTGACGATTTCTGTGGGTGTTTCCTTTAATAAGATATTTGCGAAGCTCGGCTCGGATATGAAGAAACCGGACGCAGTAACCGTTATACCAAAGGATACATTCAAAGAAAAGATTTGGGGACTTCCTGCCGCTGACCTGCTCGGTGTAGGACGGGCAACCCAGCGAGTGCTTGACAGCTATTGTATTCGTACCATCGGGGATTTAGCGAATAACGACCCTGAGTTCTTACGCAGAAGATTAGGAAAGAACGGAGTAGTTTTATGGAACTATGCCAACGGCAACGACCTTTCCCTTGTTGCCAAGAAAGACTTCGTTTCTCCTATAAAAAGTGTAGGACACGGTATAACGACGGTAGCAGACTTATACTGATTTTATCTTTCTTAACCGTTTTGGACAGCCGCAACATCAAGCAACCCTTAACAAAGCAATACGTCGTATTATCCGTGACTGCAATGATGAACAGCTCCTGAAAGATGAAAATGCAAAGATTTTGCTACCGCATTTTAGCTGCCATTCATTAAGGCATACATTCACGACAAGAATGTGTGAGGCAGGGGTTAATGTCAAAGTCATTCAGGATACGCTTGGTCACAAAGATATTTCTACTACCCTTAACATTTATACCGATGTAACGAAGGAGTTAAGGAGGTCTGAATTTGAAGGTCTTGACTCGTACTTCAAAAATGAGTATAATAAAGCGGCAAACATTTGACGTAGTTTTATTGTTGGCGACGAAAAGATACTTACACCATTTACACCAAATACAACATCAAATAGCACGTATAGGGCAGTAAAGAAAGGGTGTATCAAACACAATAGGGCAGCAAATCATTTGGGGTAGTACAATGAATACCACTTTAGTAACCCAATAACCGAGATGTCTTTTCCGTCCCGACCATGAAGCCGTTGTCCGGACGTGATGAGCTGGCAGATGGCAGTGATAATGAGCAGTAATATAATTAGCTCAGGACGGCATGAAATGCCGTCCTGAGTCGGTTACTGGCGTGCCATTAGACCAAAAAATTTTTTTGAGAATTTTTGAAAAAAGTGTTGACAAGACTGGGCGTATATGATATAATCTATCACGTCGCCGATGTGAAACGGCGATGCCGGGAGCATAGCTCAGCTGGGAGAGCACCTGCCTTACAAGCAGGGGGTCGTAGGTTCGAGCCCTGCTGTTCCCACCAAGACCCGGCCCGGTAGCTCAGTTGGTTAGAGCGCCAGCCTGTCACGCTGGAGGTCGTGGGTTCGAGCCCCATCCGGGTCGCCACAGCAACCCTTGCTGTATGCCTCTGTAGCTCAGTTGGTAGAGCAGGGGACTGAAAATCCCCGTGTCGTTGGTTCGATTCCGATCGGAGGCACCATTTGCGGATTTAGCTCATTTGGTAGAGCGCGACCTTGCCAAGGTCGAGGTGGCGGGTTCGAGCCCCGTAATCCGCTCCAAAGAATCAGCACACCAAGTGAATATTGGTGTGCTGATTTTTTCAAAGCATTACAAAATTAAATAAGGCACCATAGCCAAGCGGTAAGGCAGAGGTCTGCAAAACCTTTATTCCCCGGTCCGATTCCGGGTGGTGCCTCCATGTATAAGCCTCTTAAAGATATTTGAGGCAAAAAGCCCGATCCCATAAGGGATTTCGGGCTTTTTTCGTTATTTTCAAAAATAGTTGAAAAACAGTCTAAAAAGAAAGCAGCCGCACCCGAAAGTGCGGCTGCTTGCAATTACTTATTTTCGAAAACGCTTTCGGAATTGGACACCATATTGCCGTCCATATCATATGTCACTTCAAAGCCGTTGTACATTTCAAGGCGGTTGTTTGTGTCATATTCAAATATGGTTTCGGAAGTGTCGCCGATAATGTTGCCTGCGGCGTCATAATCAAACGTTTCTGTGGAAATTACCGAGCCTTCGCTGTTTTTAACGGTTTTTTCAATAACTCTGCTAAGGTTGTCATAAGTATAACACAGTCTGGTATTATTTGCAAGTGTTTTTTCTTCGACAGGCTTTTCTGGTTGTTCCCTTGACAACTCAAAATGTATACGATATTATAAATACATTAAATAATTGGAGGGACAATATGAAAAAAATTATCTCTTTGCTTTTATCATTTGCGTTGATATTAACTTTTTTATCGGTTATCGCTTCGTGCAAGCATAAAGAAGCTCCCCCTCGCGAATATACTTCGGAGGAGCGCGAAGCAATGCGTAATCCGAGCTTTTCTTCATCGCCGTTTTTTGCTGTTAAAGAGGGAGAAAAGCCGCTTGCGGACTCAAAGATGAAATCAGTCATCTCCTCTTTGCCTGCCGACCGCTACGAGACATATCCGAATCTTCATAACGTGCCGCTAACCGCAACGCTTTATAAGGATGGCAAGGAAATTCCGGTCGACCTTAAAGATAAGCGACTGATTCGTTTGATGAATTTTTACAATAATTCCATTTACTATAACCAATATGCCTATACGCAGGGATTATTAACGATAGATTATATTGAAAAAGCTTGCAGTGAGCCGTTCAGATTGGAGCTGACATTTGACACAACGAACTGCGGCACCCTAATTCCTTATGATACATACATACAGACGTATGACACGTTCATAATAACAAACAAAGAGTTTACTTTGCTTGCCCACGATCTGCCGGGAATTGAGGGACAAGAAGACAAATATCCGTTTAAGGCTGTCGGGCATTATCCTCTTTTTGAGGACTATTCTTGGCTTGATTTGTTTGGATTTTAATTTATCGTATTGATTATAGGGGCTGTTAAAAGCCCCTTTTTTCGTTTTATCCTTTTTCTCACTTTTCAAAAATCGGAAAACGCAAAAGCAAAAAGATGCCAAGCGCAGTTTTCGACCTTTCCGCGCGGAATCTGACCGACAAAGCAGACCTGCGCCTTATTTTTATCTGTTGAAAAAGTCAAGACTAAATTGCAAAAATTCATAAAAAATTTCAAATAAGACACGCGACGCCTTCCTGGAAAACGGCTTCGGCAGTCCGGAAGCCCAGTATTTCACGGGGATAGTTATTGATCCAGTCTTCGACTTTCTGGATCGCTTTCGCGGTAACTTTTCGGAAGTCTGTTCCTTTCGGGAACCAGCGGCGGATCATTTTATTTACATTTTCGTTTGATCCTCTTTCGTATGACGAATAGGGGTGACAATAGTATATCTTTGTCCTGTTGCCTTTGCGGCGACAGGACTTTTCCATTCCGGCACAGTCAGAGAATTCGGAACCGTTGTCGACAGTTATCGTCCGAAAGATTTTGCTGAAATTTGCGCCGTATTCACGTTCAAGGCTATCCAGGACGCGGACCACGCTTCGGGCGGTCTGGTCGCGCATAGGACGAATGATTTCCCGTCTGGACTTTCTTTCGGTCAGAACCAGAAGGGTTTTCTTTGTTTTCTTCTTGCCTTCGACACAGTCCATTTCCCAGTCACCAACGACCGCGCGATCGTCGATTTCTTTCGGGCGGTTTTCGATACTGGTCCCAGCCGGTGGCCGCTTCGCTCTCTGGACTTTGTTATACGGGCGTTTCTTTTGGCCTTTGACAGGAAGGTTCTTGTTCGTGACAGTCAAAAAGACGCCCTTGTCGATATAAGAATACAAGGTCGATTCACAGATCGACGTTTTGAATTCAAGGCCCTTTTCCTTAATTTCACCCAGGACAGCGGCCGGCGAATAGCCTTCTTCGGCGATTTTCTTTTCGATATGCTGGGCCAGTTCGTGGTCGTTTCCGATTTTCAGGTCCGGACCTTTTGCGGCCAGGTGTTCGCGGTAAGCCGCTTCGGCCATTTCCGGACTGTATCTTTCTTCTTCGGTCAGGTCGGAATTCGTATGAATATAACGGCCGCGCTTGATTTCGTTGTAGATCGTTTTCAGGTGAACGCCGATTTCGTCAGCGATTTCCTGTTTGTGACGCTTGTCCTTTAACATTGTTTCTATTTTCAGCCTGTCAGTCCAGGACAGGTGTTTGAATCTGCGCTTTTTCATTTTGATTCCTCCTGATATGCAAAAAAGCCCCGTCCGTTTGTGGACAGGGCTTTCGTTTTACTTTTTGGTTGTGTGGGCGATATATTCGGCCAGTGCTTCTTTGATAAAAGCGTTTACACTCATACCGGCCGCGCTGGCGGCTTGAACGATCTTTTCTCTGTCGCCTTTTGGAACTGTTATTTCGATTCGGTCATAGGATTTCTTGCGGAAGCGTTTGTTCGCTTCGATCTGCGCTTGTGCCATAGTGTAGTCACCTCTTTCTGTCGAATATTATATAATACCGGTATTATATTGTCAAGGGGGAATCAAAAAATATAAGACCCTGGCGGTTCAAAAGTTCGCCAGTGGTCCGTTGTGTTATTCGCGGCCTTCGGACAGTAACCAGTCGACGGTTACGTCCAGGATTTCAGCTATTATCATAAGTTCATAGTCGGCGACGAAGCGCGTCCCGATTTCGATTCTGCTGACGCTGTCGCGCTCCATAGTGATTCCGGCTATTTGCAGTCTGGCGGCGAAGTCGGCCTGTGACAGTCGCTTCTTCAATCGTGCTTCGCGGATTCTGTTTCCGCTGATGTTCTTCCGGCCTTTATAGTCATATATTTTCAAGTTGTGACCTCCTTCCTGAAAATTTTGTGTTAATGTTCAGCGTCATTCTTGTTTTTAACACATTTTTCACGTATAATTGTGTTAAAGGTCAGAACCTTATAAAGTTTACAAGTAGGAAGGGGGGATATAATGCGAATAGTCGCTATTATATTCGGAATCCTGGCCGCGATTGTCGATCTGATCCTGGTGATTGTGTCGATTGCGGTTCCGGAAGTATCATTGTGGGGCTGGATCGTCGTCTTGACCATTGTCACCGTTGGGCTGTTTTTCAGTGCGAACAAGGTCAAGAAGCAGAAGGAAGCCAGACAGGCGGCACAAGTGGCCAGAAACACGCCGTTCATGGAAGAAAACGCGATTTCAGCGATCGCACAGGGCGAACTTCCTGTTGTAACAGGGACGCCGGTTCTTTTGGAAGAAGGCGAAGTCGCCCACTATTACGCGCCGGCGACGAAGATTGTCACGAAGAACAAGGCTGTCGGACGAACCGGAAGCGGCGCTGGCGTCCGTGTCCGTGTTGCGAAGGGCGTGTCGGTAAGCACTGGCGGCGGTTCCAGTCGGACAGTTTACGGCGAAGTGACAGAAACCTATTCAGGCGCTATCGTTTTAACGAATAGGCGGATCGTCTTCATTCATAACCAGGCCGGTTTCGAATGTAAGATTTCAGCATTGACAGCGGTGACACCTGTCGACGGCTCTGTCGTCGTACAGGCCGGATCGAAGACATATCAGTTTTCAGTCGCGCGACAGGACCTTTTCGTGTCGGCTCTTTCAATGGTCACCGGAAAATAAAAAAAGGCGGTCAGGGAATATCCCTGGCCGCTTTCCTTTTGCCATTATGCTTTTTTCAGGTTTGCCGCATTGACGGCCGCTGTGACTGTCTTCCCGATACCAATGACCACACGGTCGCCGTCGGCTTCAATCACGTCATATTTGTCATAGTAGGTCTTGAAGGCTTTCCCTGTGTAGGTGACAGCTTTCAGGACCTTTACTTTGTCGCCCTTCTTGAAGGACTGGGCGGCCTGGGTGTCTGCCGGAATCTTGATTTTCTGGCCGACATGGATCAGGTTCGCATTTGCGATCCCATTGTAGGCCGCGATCTTCTGATAGGTTGTCCCGTACTTCTGGGCGATCTTCGACAGTGTTTCGCCGGCTTTGACGGTGTGGATCACTTCGCCAGTGGCCGGTTTATTTTCTGCCGGTTTTTCGACCGTGGCGCCCAGGCGGCGGTTGACTTCGGCCGCGATTTCGCCGTGGCGGTTATACAGGTAGTCGCCAGGACAAGCCTTGTTTGCATAATCGCGGTGAACGGTCATACCGGAGAAAAAACGGAATATCTCTGCGTTTCGTACACGGTTTGCGGGAAAATTATTGAAGGCGACGAGTGCGAGCTTTGCGTGCAAAGCGGCGGACTTGAACTTGAAGTCACGATTTCCGGTTCATACATTCCGAATGAACAGCACGATGATTATTTTGTTGTTTCTGTTTACGGTATCGTGCTTCCGTGGGTTCTTGAAGAGTCGCCTGCACAGATGGAAAAGAAAAAATATATCAGGCTTTTACCTCGGATTTTCTCCTTGATTTGCTTGCTTGTTGCTGCTGTGCTGATACTTGCGAATATAGGTCTCAAGAATGATAAAGTCGGTTCTGAAATTTCAACCGTGGAAAGAACGATTTCGGAGATAAACGCATTGCGAGTCGATTATAATCTCGGCACATGCAAACAGCTCAGAGGAGATGTTTCCGTTATTCTGTTTTTCATAAAAGATTATGAAAGCAGCTGGACGGACAATGAGATTTCGGATTTTACGGAAAAAGAAGTGATTCCCGGGCTTGATTTTCTTGAAGATCAGGCGAAAAAATACGGTGTTGACCTTGAATTGAATATAAGACAGACACATTCCAATGTTTTTTATGACGGAGAGGTTATAGAAGATATAAATCAGAATGGCAATGCGACTATAAATGTTCTTTATAAGGCGGCGAAGGAGCTCGGATATTCTTCCGACGCGCGAATGATTTCAGAGCTTGAATCAACATATTACAGCACAAGACAGCTGTATGAAAGCTATAAATATCAAAGCGACGGGAGAGAAGTCGTTTTTGTGGCGGTTGTCAATAAAGACGGCATTTCAACGGCGCGTCAGCAACAGTCCGCGGATTACGGCGGTGACTACGTTGAGCACGCGATAATTTTCACAAATTATATTGGAAGAAACCTTCCGCTGGACAAAAAATCGGACAGGGCGTCGACCGTCGCGCACGAGGTAATGCACCTTTTCGGTGCTCCTGACCTTTATATCAAAAGGACGGTCGAGCGGTACACGAGTTATAAATATCCAAAGGACATCATGCTCGGCGATACGGACGACATGCGGCGGCTTGAGGTCTGTGAATATACGGCATATACCGTCGGCTGGGTGGACGCTCCGCCGGAGCTTGAATGAAGGCGACGGAAAGAAATCAATTAAAAAATCGCGAAAGGCGGCGCTGCTATGGCGGGATACAAGCGAATATATAAAAATATAAAATATCTGAAAAAAGAGCATTTTTGTCCCGACTGCGGCGCAAAACTTGAGACTGTCGAGGTTTCAAAAGTGGTAAATTCCCGATCGCCGGAGGCGAAGGACTTTGATTTCAGTTTTTGCGGAAATTATATGCTTGGGGACGTGCGCTTTGTATGGGACGAGCTTGAATGTCCCGATTGCAAGCGCCGCTTTACAGTCGACGAGATGAAGAGCGTCGAAGGCGTGCCGGAGAAGGACAAGTTTCATTGGCTTGGGGCAGCGCTTATGTGGATGCTTGCGGCGTTGATTGCCATTGCGTTTTGGCTGATTAAAAAATATATATAGACCGCACCGGATGTGGCGGCAAATACTTTGAAAGGCGGACAAAAAATGAAATATGTTGTGATTATGATCGCGGTATTGACCGTTGGCATAATAAACGGGCTTTTGCGTTTGCCGAAAAAGGGCGACGGAAAAGTTGTCCGCCCGCCGATGTTCTTTCTTATAGTCGGTGTATTGGGCGCGGTCGGCTTTCTCGTTCCGGTTTTCATCACGGTTATCAAAGGGGAAAAATCATGGGTGCCGATTGGATTTTCGGTTTTTTCTGCAATAGCCGTATCGATTGTTATTGTATATCTGAACTGTCGTATAGTCTATGACGACGAGGGATTTACCGTCGGAAATTTTTTCGGAATAAAGAAAAGGTACAGCTATGCCGATGTCACGGGAATTGAAGCGCGGCAAAACGAAGAGCGCATTTATATCGGCGAAAAGGTGATTGCGGTCGACGGTTGCTTTCATGACGTGATTGAATTTGTTGAATGTGTCTGTCAGCAATATAAAAAGCGGCACGGCGGGAGGGAAATCCCGAATATCAGGAGTACGAAAGGCATTTTCAAGGGTAATGTCGATGACGAAGGGGTCGCTGTTGCGGGGATTGTTATCATGGCGGTGCTTGCCGTCGGCGTGATGATATTCGCCGTTAAATATACGTTTTTCACAAATTATACGGAAGCAAACACCGAGTCGCGGCAGGTGATTTTTGAGTCGGTCTCCGCGTCCGGAGATGACGCTATACTTACCTCCTCCGAAGGGGAGACATATGAGATAGAGTATATAGCGGGGAGCGAAGTGTTTGAAAAAATCAAGTCCATGTGCGACGGCAAAGCCGTTTTGACAGTCTGTGTGCGTGGGCGCACGAGCGAAGAAAGCGGAAAATATTATTCCGTAAAGGCGGTTTTTCATGACGGAGAGTGGCTTTTTGGCTTTGATGACGCGAACCGCCTCCGCCGTGAACATTCAAAGCCTGTTATGATTATATCGTCTGCGATCGGCGTTCTTCTCATCGCGTATATTGCGGGAACGATAATTGTCGGGCGGAATCCGAGAAAGTTCGGAAAGAAAATCGTTGCGCTTTTCTTCAAGGACGGCTACATCAGATATTGAATCGGCGCGATAAAGAATTTACGATTGCATATCGAAGAAGAATTTTCGGGATGACTGAGTTTTGAAATGCTTTGTGACGGAGGATATCCGCAAAAAGCTCGATGAACAATAAACAAAAAGCACCCTTCCGGGGGTGCTTTTTTATTGAAACGGTCTATATTATTGCGGCTTCGGCGCTTTCAGCTTCTTTATCAGAAGCGCCGATACGAGTCCGACGAGCACACCGGAGACGACAGCGGAGACGGAGAGGAAGGTCAGATAATAGCCTATTTCAGCCGTTCCGAGGATGATTATCGCGCAGAGAACCTGCCCGACATTATGCATAACCGCGCCCGCGACACTGACTCCGACCGGCGAAAACAACGTCGATTTTTTCATCAGTGCCATCACGACAAGACTCAATACGGCTCCCGAAAAACTGTATATAAATGACGTCACGGAGCCGAAGAGCAGGGCTGAAAGAAAGACTTTTATGGCGGAAATAAGCGCGGCACTTTTTAGGTTGATCGAATAAAGCGCAAATATAACGGCGATGTTCGCAAGTCCGAGCTTTATTCCCGGGACGGCGGAGTATATCGGCGGTAGGAGAGCTTCTATATACGAAAGTATCATTGCCACAGCCGCCAAAACCCCGATGAGCGCGAGTTTTTTCGTATTTATTTTCATGATATCGCGTCCACCCCCTCGCCGGAAACGATTTTTATAACGGTTTTGTTCGGCAGACAGGTTATCGCCTCGCCGGCACAGTGGATTTTTCTGTGGTGAACGCAGATTTTATCAGGACACGAGGCGTCTGAAATGAAGGCATAACCGTTTTCGATGACGAGGACGTTTGTCCCGCCGTTTTCAAGGGTGACCGTCACATTTTCCGAAAGGGAATATCGCGCTACCTCCTTGCCGTTTTGCACAACGGAGACATAACCGCCTTCCTTGCGGAAAGCGCACAATATCAGCGCGACAATCGCCGTCGCAAGCAGTACGGCGGATATGAGGATAATATCGTTTCTTAATTTTTTGTTTTTCATGATTTTACAGATTTGCCCGCACAAATGTGCGGGCATTTTTTATTTGTGGGCTCCGAGGAAGGAACCGACTTTTATGCAACCGACGGGGCAGTTGTCGGCGCAGATACCGCACCCCGTGCATTTTTGAGAATCAACTTCGGCAAGATTGTCACGCACGACAATTGCCTGCTCCGGACAGAGCTTTTCGCACTTTTTGCAACCGATACAGCCGCTGACACATTCTTTGCGGACTGTCGCGCCTTTCTCTCTGTTTGAGCAGAAAACAATCGTTTGAATGACATCAGGCACGAGTGATATTAGATGCTTCGGGCAGGCTCGGACGCACATCCCGCAACCTATGCAAAGAGACGTGCTGACATGGGCGATACCGTCCTCAATGCAGATCGCGTCGCTTTTGCAGACCGCTTTGCAGTCGCCGTAGCCGAGACAGCCGAATGAGCATTTTCCTGTGCCGCCATAGAGCAGATTTGCTGCCGCGCAGGTTTCAATGCCTTCATAGATTTCTTTTCTTTCCGTCGACTTGCAGTCGCCGCCGCAATGGACTATCGCGACCTTTTCGATAACGTCTGCAAATTCAACTCCGAGCACCTCTGCGAGCTTTCTGGCAACGGCGTCCGCGCCGGGAACACAGAGGTTAATCTCCGCTTCGCCTTTTACAAGTGCCGCCGCATAACCGTCACAGCCTGTATAGCCGCAGGCGCCGCAGTTGACGCCAGGCAGGCAAGCGCGGACGGCTTCCTTTTTTTCATCGACTTTTACAGCCATAAAATGAGAGGCAAGCGCAAGCACGATTCCGCATATGAGCCCGATTCCAGAAACTACGGCAACGGCAATAAGAATATTATAAAGCATGGCAGTCTCCTTTCAGGCAAAGAGATTTTCAACTATTCCCGCAAATCCGAAAAAGGAAAGGGAAACGATTGAAGCGGCGATGAGCGTCGCGGGCAAGCCTTTGAAGCACTCGGGCGCGTCACAGTTTTCAATGCGTGAGCGAACGCCGGAGAAGAGCACCATCGCGAGCAGAAATCCGAGACCGCAACCGAGCGAGCTCACCATTGATTCAAGGAAGTTGTATCCGTCGGTTATGTTCTGAATTGTGACGCCGAGAACGGCGCAGTTCGTTGTTATGAGCGGCAGATATATTCCGAGGCTTCTGTGAAGCGAGGGAATGAACTTTTTCAGCACAATTTCAATAAACTGTACAAGTGCCGCAATTACGAGAATGAAAACTATTGTTTGCAGATATCCGAGACCGAGACGATCGAGGACAAACTTTTGTATCGGGTAGGTTACGGCTGTCGAAACAAGCATAACGAATATGACGGAAAGTCCCATTCCCGTTGCCTGATCGAGCTTTTTTGAAACGCCGAGAAACGGACATATGCCGAGGAATTTGGAGAGAACGTAGTTATTGACGAGCACGCTTGACATAAGGATGACTATGAGCGTCTTAAACATTGTCTTTCTCCTTTCCGTCACATGAAGAATGTGTGCAGACTGCGGCGGAAGGACAACCTTCGCATCCGAAATCTTTCTTCTTTATGGCTTTTCCTTTTGTGATTTTGTTGACAACGGCAATTAAAATTCCGAAAACGAGGAAGCCTCCGGGAGCCATTGTCAGTATCGGGATTGAATAATCGGATATGACGGGAATTTTTATCCCTGCCCACGTTCCGGAGCCGATGATTTCTCTTATCGACGACATAACGAGCAGGGCAAGCGTAAATCCGAGTCCCATTCCCGCACCGTCGAGAGCCGACTCGCCGACGGTATGCTCGCGGGCGAACATTTCGGCTCTTCCGAGAATAATGCAGTTTACGACTATCAGCGCAAGATATATTCCGAGAAGCTCATAAAGTTCCGGAAGAAAAGCGTTCATCAGCATTGAAACAACCGTGACAAACGCCGCGATTATGACGATATAGCAAGGAATTCTGACCTTGTCCGGAATGATTTTTCTCATTGCCGAGATAGCCATATTGGAGCAGATGAGAACAGCCGTTGCGGCAAGTCCCATACTGACCGCGCCGATTACGCTTTTTGTTGTTGCAAGGGTCGGGCAGGTGCCGAGTACAAGCACAAATACGGGATTTTCTCTGAGGAGACCCGCAAGAAAAATCGAAAGCTTATTCTTTTTCATTTTGCCGCTCCTTTCAGAATGTCGAACGCGGAAAGTGCGTCCTTCAGAGCCTTTTTATAGTTTGCCGTGGTTTTCGTCGCTCCGGAAACGGAGTCGACGGAGTCGACGGTGCCTTTGTCCGCGCCGAGGAAAAGCTCCCCGTATGTTTTTTCGTTTCCGAGAGTCTCTCCGCTTGAAACGCACGTCGCGCCGGTGATTTTTCCGTTTGAGTCAATCCCGCACATTATCGTGAGCCCTGCGGAATAGCCAGTTGTGACGAGCTTGAAAACGTAGCCGCCGCCGTCCTCGGAATAGATTTCTTTGATTGTATCCGCAAGACCGTCCGGTGCAGTTTCGATTTTTTTGAAATTTTTTCCGTCCGGCATTACGACGAGCAGCGACTTTTCAACCTTTTCGTTTTCGCTCTTTTCGATGAGCGGTGCCGTAAACGAGTTGACAGCCGCAAGAATTGCGGAGGCTACAAGACATATGGCAAGCAGTACGATTACACTTTTTACAGAGTCCTTCATACTTTGTCACCTCCCAACGGCTTTTTTCTTGTCAGCTTTTCAATGTAAGGGGTGAGGATGTTCATAAGGAGTATCGCATATGAAACGCCTTCGGGAAGGGAACCCCATATGCGTATAACGGATGTTATAAATCCCGCGCCGATGCCGAATACAACCTTTCCCATTGTGTTTGTCGGCGTTGTGGAATAGTCTGTTGCCATAAATATTGCGCCGATAAAGAGTCCGCCGAGGAGGGTATGATAAAGGGCGGCTTTCGGGTCGCCGGTGAATATAAGTATAAACACGAAGGTCGACGCTATAAACGCAACCGGCGTATGCCAGCTGATAACGCGCTTTATCATGAGATAAAGTCCGCCTATGACGAGTGCGACCACACACGTTTCGCCGATTGCACCGGCTCTTTTTCCGAGGAGCATATCAATAATTGACGGAAGCTCTCCCTTTGCGGTTCCTTCGAGAATTACGAGCGGTGTTGCGGAGGAAACGGCGTCAACGCCTTTCGGAGTCGCTGTTGCCGCAACGGTTTTTGAAAATGCTATTATCATAAATACTCTTGCCGTAACGGCAGGATTTGCAAAATTCTGTCCGATGCCGCCGAATATGCATTTTACGATGATTATCGCAAATACCGCGCCGACGGCAACCTGCCATAAGGGCATTGTCACGGGGAGGCTGAGAGCGAGAATAAGTCCCGACACAACGGCACTGAGATCATAAATCGTAATCTCGCGTTTGCATGCAAGACAGAAGAGAAGCTCTGCCAGTACTGCCGTCGCAACACTTGTCAGTATAACCAGAAGTGACCTTGCACCGAATATCAGGCAGCCGGCAACAGCCGCGGGCAAAAGCGCGATTATCACGTCTAGCATAATTTTCTGCGTTGTCACTCCGCTGTGAATATGGGGCGAAACGGATACTTTAAGCTTATTCATTTTCCGCTTTCCTCCTTTGCTTTTGCCTGTTTTTGGGCAATGTAGTCGCGCAGAGTTGCCTTTGCAAGCTTATTCGTCTGCACAAGGGGACGCTTTGCGGGACATATATAAGAGCAACAGCCGCATTCCATACAGAGATTGACCTGCAATTTTTCGAGCTGTTCGCCGCTTCCCGCCGTATATGCCTTTTCTATTTCCGTCGGCACGAGACCGATGGGGCAATGATTTACGCACCTGCCGCAATGTATGCATGCGGTCGTTTTCGGAGCGGTCGATTCCGCATTTCCGAAGGCGAGAATTGCGTTTGTGTTTTTCAGAACGGGAGTGTCTGCCGATGGGACGGAAATTCCCATCATCGGCCCGCCGTAAAGAATTTTTTCCGGTTCTTCCGAAAATCCGCCGCAGAATTCAAAAACGTCCGCAATGGAAGTGCCGATGGGAACGATTAAATTTTTCGGCTCTTTGACGGCTCCGCCGTCGACGGTCACGCATTTTTTTACAAGCGGCATGCCGGTTTTTATATATTCGGCAATTTCAGCCGCCGTCGTGCAGTTGCAGACGATACAGCCGACGTCCGCCGGAAGCTTGCCGGCAGGGACAATTTTGCCCGTGGTGTTGTATATCAGCACCTTTTCCGCGCCCTGCGGATATGACGAGGGCAGAGCTTTTACGGTTATGCTGTCGTCGCCCGCCGTCAGCCTTTTCATATTTTCAATGGCTTCTTTTTTGTTTTTTTCAATGCCGATAATGACTTTTTTAATACCGATGAATTTTTTCATCAGCCCGATGGCTTCGACTATATCTTCACCTTTTGAGAGCAGCGTGACGCTGTCGCTTGTGATATAAGGTTCACATTCGGCTCCGTTTATGATAAGTGTATCGACGCCTTCCTTTGCGTCGAGCTTGACGTAAGTCGGAAAGCCCGCACCGCCGAGACCGACAATGCCGCTCGCTTTGACGGCGGCGATAAAGTCCTCTTTTGTATTTACGACGGGCGGAGTGACGCTTTCGTGCTTTTCCATAAGCCCGTCCGATTCTATTGTTACAGCCGGAACGTATGCGCCGGACGATATGAGAACATTGTCTATTTTTTTCACCGTTCCCGATATGCTTGCGTGTACGGGAGAGGAGATGAATCCGTTTTGCTCTGCGACAAGCTGACCGACCCTGACGCTGTCACCGATTTTTACAACGGGCACGGCGGGCTTACCTATATGCATGGAGCAGAGAAGAGTTACGCTTTTCGGAGGGGGCATTTCCTTCGGCACGGAAAGGTATGTATTCTTTCTGTGCGGAACGCGAACGCCTTTGAGCATTTTCAACATTTTGTCACTCCTTGTATATGATATATTTATCTGTATTTACTTAATTATATATTAATAAAAAATAAAAGTCAATCGGAAATAATCTTTTACAAGACGTACTGTCATCTTGAACAAACAAGAGGGGCAATTTTCGTCATAATAACGGCGCGCACCCTTTTTTGCGACACAAATCACCAAATCGTTTCCTCCGCATAAAATATAGCAGGAGGGAATGATAACATTCTCTCTGCCCGAATAATTATTTTGGAGGAAATTATTTATTATGGCTGATAACAGAAATATGTCGCTCCCCTGTGCGGGACGTGACACGGTTTATATAGATACCAACAGAATTCTGGACAGTTGCCGCGACAAGGACTGCTTTGAGGATGTAGTCGTTTATCTCACGGACTGCGGCAGGGACGCCGTTGAACGCGGAGGCAACGTCAGAACGAAGAGCGCACACGTCATCGCGGCGGATATGAGCGTCGACCCTGTACCGTTCAACCGCGGTTTCTATCAGGTGACGGTGAAAATGTATGTAAAGGTCAACTGCGAGATCTGCGTCGGACTTGGTCGCTCGCAGGAGGCAGATGGACTTTGCATGGTCGAAAAAAAGGTCATTCTTTACGGCAGTGAAGGTAACGTCAGCATTTTCAAGAGCGCGGCGGACAGTTCCGGCTTCTGCGGCGGAGGCAGCGAGTGCAACGCCACAAGCAATCTCCCGACAGCGGTTCTTGAAGTCGTCGATCCGATAGTACTTAACACGAAGATTGTTGAGGCTTGCCGTTGCCAGAACTTCCGCAACTGTCTCTGCGACAGCGACCTGCCAGAAGCAGTCCGCGCCGTGTTTGACGGCAGACTCTGCGCCGACCCCGCGGGAAAATACCTGCTCGTTTCTCTCGGGTTTTTCTCTGTGATAAGAATTGAGCGCCCCGCCCAGTATCTTATGAACGGCACGGAATACACCGTTCCCGAAAAAGAATGCATTTCTCCCGCAACGGATGACCCGTGCAGTATGTTCAAGCACATGGCATTCCCAATTGACGAGTTTTATCCGCCCGCTCTCTCCGATATGGACAGAGGCGAAAAGCCCGACGGCGGCGGTTGCGGCTGCGGAAGAAGATAGTTCGGATAAACATAAAAAATCCCGCATGAGCGGGATTTTTTGCGTTTTTATTATTTATCGGTTTCAATGTTTTTATCGTCCGGAACGTATTCCGCAATATCGGAAAGGGAGCAGTCGAGTATTCTGCAAAGTGAGTTAAGAGTGTAAGTGCTGACGTTATCGTTTTTTCTCAATCTGTCAAGCTGTCCTGTGCTTATGCCGTAAGTACGGATGAGCTTATATTGTGAAACGCCCTTTGCCTGCATGGTCTTCCAGAGCTTATCATAAACTATCATAATAAGATATCCTGCAACATATTTTATACAAATATTATAGACAGAATAATTTTTGTTGACAATTGCCCGTAAACGGGCTATAATATATATAAAGGACGGTTGCATTTTCAAGAAATAGGAAGGTGCAAAATATGACAGTTGAAGAAGCATTGGTAAAATATTATGGTGAACGTGCGCAATACAGTGGCGGAAAACTTTACAAAATAGGAGAGAGACGCGTTGAATATTCGGGAGGAAAACTCTATAAAGTAGGAAATGAGAGAATAGAGTTTTCCGGCGGAAGGCTTTACAGCGTCGGCGGAAATCGCGTTACATATTCGGGTAGCGAAATATATACAATCGGCGGAACAAGAATAAGATAAACATAAAAGCAACCGTCCTTTGATTTTTATAGCGGAGGCAGATTATGAAAGAAATAACGAAGTTCAGCGATGAGGCAGCAGAACGTCTCGGATATTATGTTTATCGCCTTATCGATTCGAGAAACGGACAGACATTTTATGTCGGCAAGGGTAAAGGCAATCGTGTTTTTGAACATATAAAATGTGCATTAAAAGAAAACGCTTCGAAAGAGAATTTGAAATACAAGATAATAAAAGAAATAAAAGCCGCCGGACTTGACGTGCTTCACGTCATACACAGGCACGGACTTACGGAAAAAGAAGCGTTTTTGGTGGAAAGCGCAGTTATGGACTGCTATGATGGGCTTTCAAATATTCAGGGCGGATATGATTTTGACCGCGGTGTCGCGAATGCAATAACTCTTGAGGAAAGATATTCGGCAAAGCCCTACGACGAGCCTGACGATATAAATTATATGATAATAAAGATAACCCAGAGAGTTCTCGATGAAAGAGGGGATATTTATGAGGCGACGCGTTCGGCGTGGCATATAAATCCTAAAAATGCGAAAAAGCATCCATACGTTTTAAGCTCCCTGTATGGTGTTGTTAAGGCTGTTTACGAAGTTGACGAGTGGAAAAAGTGCGACGAAAGAGAAGGCAGATGGAAGTTTGACGGACATCCTGCTCCAAAGGAAATTTCAGATATTTTCGTCGGCAGGCGAATTCCGGATTATTATAAGTCAAAGGGAAACCAAAATCCGATAGTATATAAAAAAACGAAATAACATAAAAAATCCCGCATGAGCGGGATTTTTGTGTTTGTATCAAACAGAGAAGAGCAGTTTTGCGTAGTCCGGCATGGGCCAGTATTCGGATGAGGTGACGGATTCCGCTTCGTCTGCATAGGCGCGGAGCGCAGACATGTCACGGCATATGACGGAACGGAAATAAGCCGCTCTTTCGGATTCCGTGTCGCCGTGATATGCGGACATATCGGATGAGAGCTTTTCGCATGCGGAATAAATCATTCCGAGAAGAGATGAGAGCTTTTTGCAAAGCGCCGTTTCCGCACTGACGTCAACATCACAGCCGATGTCGGTCTTGATTTTAACCGCTCCGGCAACTTCTTTTGAAAATGCCATAACGGCGGGGATTATCTGTTTTCGGGTCATTTCAAGCATTGTCAAAGCCTCTATGCCGACGGTTTTGCAATAGCTTTCGAGCATTATTTCATGGCGCGAGCGCACCTCTGTTTCTGTCAGCACGCCGTATTTTGTAAAGAGCGATATATTTTCGGGTGCAATGAGCCTTTCGACGGCGTCGGGCGTTGACGGGAGATTGTAAAGTCCGCGCTTTTCCGCTTCCTTTACCCATTCTGCGGAATAGTTGTTTCCGTTGAAAATAATGCGCTTATGAGCCTTTATTGTGTCTCTTATCAGGGAATGAAGCTCGGTATCAAAATTGCTTGCGGCTTCGAGCTTGCCGGCGAATTCGTCGAGCGTTTCGGCGACTATCGTGTTTATGACGGTGTTTGTGTCCGCTATCGACTGGCTTGACCCCGGTGAACGGAATTCAAACTTGTTTCCGGTGAAGGCAAAAGGAGAGGTGCGGTTTCTGTCCGTTGTGTCGCGTGGGAATTTCGGCAGGGTGTGGACGCCTACTCGCATGAGCGTGCGCTCTTTTTTGCTCATCGTGCTGTCATTTTCTATTGCCGAGAGGACTTCCGTAAGCTCCGTGCCGAGAAACATTGAAATTATCGCGGGAGGTGCTTCGTCCGCGCCGAGACGGTGATCGTTGCTTGCCGAAGCAACGGAAATACGGAGCAGCTCCTGATGAAGGTCGACCGCCTTTATAACCGCCGCAAGGAAGAGCAGAAATTGTGCGTTTTCCGCGGGAGTGTCGCCCGGTTCGAGCAGATTTGCGCCCGTATCGGTCGCCATTGACCAGTTATTGTGCTTTCCGGAGCCGTTTACGCCCGCAAAGGGCTTTTCATGGAGCAGGCAGGCGAGCCCGTGACGCGAGGCGACGTTTTTCATCGTTTCCATCATGAGCTGGTTGTTGTCCGTCGCTATATTTGACGTCGTATAGAGCACGGCGACCTCATGCTGCGACGGGGCGACCTCGTTGTGCTCCGTTTTTGCGGGTATGCCGAGCTTCCAGAGCTCTTCGTTCAGCTCGCTCATAAACGCCTTTACGCGCGGCTTTATCGATCCGTAATAGTGGTCATCGAGCTCCTGTCCCTTCGGCGGTTTTGCTCCGAAAAGCGTTCTCCCCGTGAAAACGAGGTCCTCGCGACGGTCAAAGAGCTTTTTGTCTATGAGGAAATATTCCTGCTCCGCGCCGACGGTCGTCACGACCTTTTTGACGCTGTCGTTTCCGAACAGCTTCATTATTCGCATTGCATGACGGTTTATGAGTTCCATCGAACGGAGGAGGGGCGTTTTCTTGTCGAGCGCCTCGCCGCCGTATGAACAGAACGCCGTCGGAATGCAGAGCGTATTTTCTTTTATGAAAGCATAAGAGGTTGCGTCCCATGCGGTATATCCGCGGGCTTCAAAGGTCGCGCGCAGACCGCCGGAGGGGAAGGACGACGCGTCCGATTCGCCTTTTATCAGCGCCTTGCCGGAGAATTCTTCAATGACGCCGCCGCCACGACCGAAGGAAATGAAGCTGTCATGCTTTTCGGCTGTGATACCGGTCATTGGCTGGAACCAATGCGTATAATGAGTTGCGCCGAGCTCTTCAGCCCATTTTCTCATTCCCTCCGCAACGTCATCCGCAATTTCCGGAGCGAGGCTTTTGCCCTCGTCCATTGTTTTTTTCAGTCGGAGATATACGTTTTCGGGCAGATATTTTTTCATCGCGCTGTCGCCGAAAACCATTGAACCGTAATTGTCAAGTATGTTCATGGGAACCCCTTATTTTTCTTGCAATAATAAAAAATTATATAATATGTCAATGCCTTTGTCAATAAAAACGGGAAAAAGAAAAAAACAAAAACCGAAGTTTTTGTTTTTGTCCCGTTTTTATTTCATGTCCGATATATAGCTTCTTGTGGTCGAGAGTGCAAAGAATGCAATTCCGATCTCGCATATTTCAAGAACATTTATAACCGTGATTGAAGACTCCCAGAACGCATAAAGAATGAAAGTCGGCACGGCGTAAACGATTACAAGCATTGTGGTCGCAAGCGAGAAGAAGAAATAAAGCGAATTTACGGGGCGCTTGATGGAGAGTCTTGCTTCCAGAAGCATGAGAACCATGCAGCTTACCGCCGCTGTGTTCGCGAGGATTCTGTTGTAATCCGAATAGATATAGTCGGGGTCAAAATATGAAATGCAGACGAAAAGTATGCCCCAGACGGGAAGAAGCAACGCCATGTTGCTTTTTGAACGTCGTTTGCTGAGATTTACGGAGGCAGAGAAGAGGAAATACACCCCCGCGAAGAACATCAGTATCACGCAGAGGAGCATTGCCGCGCCGTAAAGCGGGGAGGCGGTTTTGTCTGATTTTATAATGCGATAGAATAATGAGAAAACGTCTCTTTTATAATATATGGTTGCGATTATGGGAGTGATTATAAAAGCCGCGCCGCAGAGTGCACAGCAGAAAACGGAAAAGAGGTTTCCCGTCGTTTCGCTGCGTTCGGATGGCGAAGTTTTCCGAAGGAGAAGAGAGACAACAAGCGCGAGTATAATCGCCGCAAACAAGAGCCAACCGAAAATATTTATATCCTTTTTCGCCCCGAGATCATACTCAAGGGAATAGGGATTGTAATATTTCTTCATGAAAATTATTCTGTATACCATCAGCGACAGCGACGATACAAGTGCAAAGGCGACCGTTCCTGCTGCAAGGCGTTTCTCTCGAATCAAAATATGCCTCCGGAAAATGACTTTTTGTAAAGAACATTATAACTTACGAATGTTAATAAAGTGTAATCAAACAATAAATTTTATTTATCGTTTTCCTTATCTGTCGGCTCGGTTTTTATTTCGGTAAATTCGCCCTCAATCGTCTTTTTGCCAAAGGATTTTTTCAGCGAACGGAACTTGCCGGAAACAACAGCCGTTGCGCAGAGATTTTCGATTGCCTCGATAATCAGCGAAACGCCGATTATTCTGACGACGAAATCGGCTGTCGCACCTGCGTTGAAAACGATTATAAATCCGAAAACAAGCCCGATGACCGAGAGAACAAGCACGCCGAGCCAGCCGTCTTCCGTCGCTTTCTTTATTTCAAACGAGGTGACCAGCTTCGATGCGCTGTCTGCGATCATCGCAATGCCGATTATGACAGGGAAAATGCTCTTTACAAAGCTCGGATTTGCGATAAGGATTATTCCGCAGACAAGGCTGAATATCCCGAAAACGAGTCCAGCTGCCGGCATAAGAGACGCAGCACCGCGGAAAAAGGATTTGATTATGATGCAGGCTCCGCAGATGAGAGCCGTCACGCCGATTATGCGGCAGACTACGTCTATCGTCTGCGAAGGATAGATAAGAAGAATTACTCCGAGGATTATATAAATAACGGAAAGGATAATATATCCCCATTTTGCTTTTTTGATAAATTCCATAACAGCCTCCGTGAAAATTTTTTAATATTATATCACCTACGTCGACACTTGTCAAATAAAATCGGATATGTTATAATTCAAGCGGGAATTGAATCTTGAAAAAACGACGTTTTCAAGCACCGGTTGCTGTTGTTTTTCCGCTTGTCGGCGTAAAATGGGCGTAGACCCGAAAGGGAAAAACAAAAAAAGCAGGAGGAAAACAAAATGTTATTTTCAAAACCGAAAGAAAACAAAACGGAGGACGGGAAAATGTTTGATATGAGAAAGATAGGGAAGCGCATAGCGGAGCTGAGAAAATCAAAGAACATAACTCAGATGGCGCTTGCCGATATGATGGGAATCAGCTTTCAGGCGGTATCAAACTGGGAACGCGGCGAAAGTATGCCCGACATTTCAAAGCTCGGCGAGCTTTCGGAGATATTCGGGGTGTCAATTGACGATATCCTCTGCAACAAACGCGCGGCGGAAATTGTTGAAGAAATATCGGCGGGGGAAAAGCCTTCCGATATAACGCCCGAGGAGCTTACGGAAACAGTCCCGCTTATGGCGCCCAAGCAGGCAGAGGAGAGTATTAAAGAAAATAAGGAAAAAATGACGTTTTCTCAGCTTGCCTCGCTTGCACCTTATATGAATGGAGACGACCTGGGCGAAATCGCCGTTGGGCTGGCGAAAAACGGCGGCTCGCTTGAAGACGTTGCCGCGCTTGCGCCTTATATGGATGAAGACGATGTGGGCAAGGTCGTCAGAGAGCTGGTGAAAAACGGTGGCTCGCTTGAAGATATTGCCGCGCTTGCACCGTTTATGGATGATGACGATATAAAAGAGCTTGCAAAAGAAAAGCTGAAAAGCAGTGGTAAAATCGAGGACATCTCAGCATTTGTACCTTTTATGGACGAGGACGACATCGGCGAGATTATAAAACATATGATTTCAAAATGACGAAATAAACGAATAAAAACGGCGAAGATTTGGAGAAAAGCGAAAATTTTTCTGCAATCTTCGCCTTTTTGCTTAAAAAGTATTGACAAAATGTTTTTTACCGCATATAATAAAGCATTATTATTTGTTTCCGAGGTGAAAACTATGTCCAAATACGACCCTTATCAGAATATGCTTACCGTTCTTGACAGCGCAGCGGACAAAATGGGAATAACGGCAGACGACTATGCGTTTCTGCGTTATCCCGAAAGAACAATAACTGTACACGTTCCCGTTAAAATGGATGACGGTCATACGAAAGTTTTTGAAGGCTATCGCGTTCAGTATTCGAGTGTTAGAGGACCGTATAAAGGCGGTATCCGATATCACAGAGATACCGACCTCGGAGAGGTTACTGCGCTTGCAGCCTGGATGAGCCTTAAGTGTGCCGTTGCGGGAATACCTTACGGCGGCGGCAAGGGAGGAATAACGGTCGATCCAAGGGCTCTTTCTGTCGGCGAGCTTGAACGTCTTACAAGGGGTTACACAAAGGCGATTGCTCCGGTTATTGGACCCGATATGGATATACCCGCACCGGACGTCAACACAAATTCGCAAACGATGGCCTGGATACTTGATACATTCAATCTTCTCAGCGGCGGAAAGTCGCTTCCCGGCGTTGTAACAGGCAAGCCAACGGAGCTTGGCGGCTCGCTCGGAAGAAATGAATCAACGGGACGCGGCGTGCTTTTCGTTATGCGTGAGACGCTTAAAAAGTTCGGTAAAAGTCTTGCGGGCACAAAGGTTGCCGTTCAGGGAGCGGGAAATGTCGGCGGAATTGCCGCACAACTGCTTTGGAATGAGGGGTGCACGATAGTTGCGATTTCCGATTCGTCGGGGTCGATTTATTCCGAAAAGGGAATTGATATAAACAGATTTCTGGCATATAAAGCAGCGTCGACAAAAAACAAAGCGGCAGATTATGAGGAAGAGGGAATAGTTCATCTTCCTTGTGATGGCGTTCTGACCGTTCCTGCCGATGTGCTTGTTCCCGCCGCGCTTGAAAATTCAATAACGGAAGAAATCGCAAAGGACGTGAAGGCAAAGATAATTGTTGAAGGCGCAAACGGTCCGACAACAGCCGAAGCCGACGCCGTTCTTGAAGAAAAGGGAATAACGGTCGTTCCGGACATTCTTGCAAACTCCGGCGGCGTTATAGTTTCATATTTTGAATGGGTGCAGAATCTGCAGAATTATTACTGGGGCGAAGAAGAGGTTAATTCACGCCTTGAAACAACTATCGTCTCCGCTTTTGAGACTGTCTGGAAGTGCGCCGAAAGATACAAAACGTCGCTCCGTCTCGGCGCATATATCACCGCCGTTGACCGCATTGTCACAACGAAAAAACTCAAGGGCTCCGCAATTTAATCATTGACAAAAAGAATTGCTTCCGCTATAATATTATGGCGGAAGCAGTTTTGCTTTTGATATTCGGGATGTAGGGTAACGGTCACCCGCTTGCTTTGGGAGCGTGTGACCGCCTCGTGAGCCGACCTCCGAAAGCTCGCGAAATCTCCGTTTTTCTCGCGTTTTCTCGCTTTTCCGCCGCCGTGTTCTTCGGCAAAAAACTTTTGACCACAGATTTGACCACTTACGGATTTGACAGAAAAAACCGAATATTTTCACCAATCGGGGTGTAGCGCAGTTGATAGCGCGCCGCATTTGGGATGCGGAGGCCGCGAGTTTGAGCCTCGCCACTCCGACCAATTTTTAAGCGATTTCAGTATTTTTTACTGCAATCGCTTATTTTTTCAGAATGAGTATTGACAAATAAAAATTTTCTGATATAATTTAATGATTTATCACTAAAGTGTTGAATGGGTGGCATGGGCGAAAAGGAGAAATATAAAATGTACAGAATTGTCGATGAGTCAGAATGCAAAAGGTATCGCTCTGACTGTTCACATGTCTTAAAAAAGACATGTGCCTTACTTAAAGAAAAATGCATTAACGCCCAATTTACTCTTGTTGGCAGTGGAGCAAGAAATATGGTTACACGAAACGGCAATGGACCGTTTGACCTTGACTACAACCTTGAAATAATTAAAGCTCCGGACGAATATTGGAATGATCTGCGTCATTTAAAAAATACCGTTCGTATTTTGCTTGATAAAGCCGAAGGATTGACTTGCTTTTCCGAATCACAAGATTCAACTTCATGCTTGACAGCTCTGTTACATTTCAAAGATGAACCTGCAGTTGAATTTAGTTTTGATGTTGCAATTGTCGCCAAAAATTCTGATGGAACACTGTGCAGGTTGATTCATAATAAAAATGTCTGGGAATACGGTAATGACCAGTATGTTTGGAATGAGGTTCCAAGCTCTCACAACATAGCGCAAAAGGTAAAACAAATCAAAATCAATGATTTATGGCTTGATGTAAGAGAGCGATATATTTATCTTAAAAATCTATATTTATCTCATCCGTTAGAGAAAGATCATCCGTCATTTATTGTTTATGTTGAAGCTGTCAATCAAATTTATAATCAATATTTTAATTAGCGACTGTATTCTTTGTCTACAGCACCTCAAATTTTGACAGGGTGACTTTTTCGGTCACCCTGTCATTTTCTCTTTTTCCGCCTTGATTTCCGCAATCTCCTTTTTCATCTCAGCAATCAGCACCTTGAGCTTTTCCTCGCACTCCTCACGCGTGGTAGCGTAGATGTTCTTTGCGATTCGTTTCCCGTTCACGCGCGGGGAAAACCTGCCCTCATAGAGATGATCGTTTATCATCGTCACGCAACCCGTACCGGGCTTGCGTATCTTGCCCTTATACGGCTCAAATTTCGGTTCTGTCGGCTGATTGTCCGCTTCACTGTCACTTGCCTTGTCTGTTGCGGTCGGCTCGGGAATGGGCGTGTCAGCCCCCGCAATCTCGCGGTCAATTCTTGCCGCCGCCTGCTGTTGCATCGTGTCGGTGATGTGGCTATAAATATTGAGCGTGGTCTCCGCGCTGACATGACCTATCATGGCGGACAGCGTTTTGATGTCCATGCCGTTTTCCAGTGCCATGGTGGCAAAGGTGTGGCGCAGGTCATGAAACCGCACCCGCTTGCAGTTTGCGCGTTCCAGTATCTTCTGAAACCGATGATAGACCGCCGAAGGGTGACGCGGTTGCGTGAGGTCAAGCGGGGACGGGAAAATCCAATCGCTGTCGGTTCGCGTTTTCAGTTCTGCCAGCAGTTCTGTCATTTCGAGCGGCAGCAGAATCATGCGGTTGGAGGATTTTGTTTTCGGCGTGGAGATCAGCACCTTTCCGTTGACCTTCAACACCTGCCGCGAGATGTGAAGCTCGCCTGTTTTCAGATTCAGATCCCGCCATTTCAGCGCGAGGATTTCGCCGCGCCGCATGCCGGTGGTCAGCTCCAGGAGGAAGAGCTCGTAATATCCCTCCTCTCTTGCCTGTATGAGAAACCGCGTGATTTCCGGCGGAGTCAGCACCTGCATTTCCTTTGCCTTTTTCGGTGGCAACTTGCACCCGACGGCGGGATTGATGCGAATCAGCCCTTCGGTTACCGCTTTTTCAAGCGCCGTACGGCAGGTCGTGTGGCAGGAGCGCACCATGCGGTCGGACAATCCTTCTCCGAATTTATCAACATGCTTTTTCCGTCCGCTCTTTTTGAGCCGTGCGTAAAACTGTTGCAGGTCGTTCTGCGTCAGCTTGTTCAGCGGGATGTTGCCGACAGACGGGATGATGTGCGTATAAATCCTTCCCGAATAGCACGCCTGCGTGGTCGGGCGGAGCTTTGGCGCGGAATAATTCTGATACCAAAAATCAATCCAGTCGCCGAACGGCATATCCGGCTTGATTTTCTCGCTCCGCCGTCCGCATTCCTCCCGCAGTTTCGCCAGCTTTTCCTGACACTCGGTCTTGGTGTGCGCCGTTACATTTTTCGTTTGGGCATAACCGTTTTCCTTGTAGCCGACGACAATTCTGCCTTCCCAGCGCCCGTCCTTGCGTTGAAAGACACTGCCGTCGCCTTGTTTTTTCTTTGCCATCTATTCGTCCTCCAATTTCAGTTTTTTGACCATACCGCCGACAATCGCGGCGGCGTTTTTCTGCATGTCACCCGTCACATGGGTATAGGTGTCAAGCGTGAAGCTCGCATTTGTGTGTCCGAGAATGCCCGAAAGCGTTTTCGGATCGACTCCGCCTTTCGTGGCGTGGGTGGCGAAGGTGTGGCGCAGATCATGAAAGCGGATGCGCGGCAGCTCCGCATTTTTGAGAATTGTGTGCAGTTTTTGGTATGCTGATGCCGGGTTCATCGGCAGGTTGGGGTTGCGCGGATTGTAGAACACCCACTCATTCAGCGCGTTTTCCTTGCGTTTTGCAAGCAGTGCAGCAAGCGTCGGCGGCAGGACAATCGTTCTTTTTCCCGCGCCCGTTTTGGTTTCACCGATCTGTATCTTGCCGTTTGTGACGGAGGAAAGCGACCGTTCCACCCGCAGACGGCGGTTTTCAAAGTCGATGTCGCTCCATTTCAGCCCGCAGATCTCGCCGCGGCGCAGTCCCGTCATACATTCCGTATAGAAAAAATCCCGCCAATCGGGGTAGGCTTCGATCATGCCGAGAAATTTCTCAAGCTGACCGTCGTCAAGCACCTGTTTGTCGGGATAATTTGGCTTCGGCACTGTTGTGCCGTTCGTGGGATTGCGCACGATGAGTCGCTCCTTCACCGCCGCGTCGAGCGCTTCGTGAAGCATCATGTGGATGCCGCGAACCATGCTGTCGGCAAGCGTTTTGCCCTTGATTGGGTCTTCGCGAACGCGCCCCTCCTTTTTGAGCTTGTTGTAAAGTTTCTGAATATCCGCCGTTGTCAGCGATGTCAGCGGCTTGCCTCCGAGATAGGGCTTGATATAGTGGTTCACAATCATGCGGTAGCTCTGCATGGTGCTTTCCCGCAGAGTGAAGATCATATATTCGTCAAGCCACTTGTCGAGCCATTCGCCGAGCGTCATGCGGCTGTCCTCGCAGAGATCGACATCGCGGTAGGTTTCAATCGCGCGGTGCAATTTGTCGAGCGTTTCTTTCTGCGTTTTGCCGAACACCGATTTGTGCATCGGTGTTCCGTCGTTTTTGTGACCGATCACAATGCGCGCTTCCCATCGTCCGTCCGAACGCTTGCGCACCATGCCGTCACCTTGCGGTCTTCGTTTTGCCATTGTTATTCTTCCTTTCGTAAGTTTTTTCGCCCACTGCAAAGATACCACAGGTTCGAGTAAATATCCAGCGGTCAGGCGAAGAGTTATCAATTTGTTATCAACTGCTTTTTGGCGATAAAAAAGAACGGCGGAGAAATACTCCCCACCGTTCCCGGTTTTCCTGATTCAGTTACTTGCCCTTGCAACCACAACACCCGATTTCACAGGGAAATCAGGATCGTTTTTTGTCATGGCAAGAAGGCGGCAAGCGGCTCCTTCCGGATGATTTCTGCCGGCTTCCCATGCTTCCACGGTTTTTACGGAAACACCCATATACTGCGCAAACAGCACCTGCGTCATTCCGGTATCGGTACGGATTTGTTTGATCTCGTCCGGTGAAAACTGATCGACCGGATGAATGGTCATCACGGTTACCCGTGCCTTGCCTTTTCCTTTTTCAAAGTCAATCGCCTGATTCAGTCCCGTTTTGATATCGTCGAAAATGCTCATGGGTTCGCCTTTCTTCATAGATTTGCTATCGGCAGTTTTGTTCTATTATACCCTATTTAATAGGGTTTGTCCATAGCTGCATGCAATTTTTTTGAAAAAAGGATTTACATCTGCATCACCACACCGTCCCGCTTTGCCTGTTCCTCACGGCGTTGTCTGCGGCTGATGACGGGTTCACCGGACGGCGCATGAATTTCTTCCGCGCGTTCGTCGATGATGTTTGCGGCGTAATAAAAAAGATCGCACAGACCCGTGAAGATCTGTGCGTTCAGCCCGCTTTGTATATTTCGGATTGCCTCCTGCGCGGGCGCGTAGTTTTCCTCTGCGGCGGAGGCCAGAAGTTCCATACCGTGCTCCCAATCATCGCACGTATAGCAGTAAAACAGTCCGACCTGTGTGCGCGCCCAGAGGTCAAGCCCGGCGGCTTTTTCAAGATGAGCAAGCCCCTGTTCGGTCTGCCCGTTCTCATAATACAGCTTGCCGATCTCATACTCCGCCGCAGTGCAGCCGTGTTCCGCCGCACGCATGAGGTAGGACAGCTTCACATTCGGCATCCGTTTGTCGGTCTGCATGGCAAGCTCATACTCTGCGTAGGCATGGTTTTTGTCCGCAGCCATGCGCAGATATTTCATTATGTCGCTCGGCTTTTCGGTGAACTTTCCGTCGCGGTAGCCCTTGTAAATCAGATACATCGCCGCGGCACTCCCTTTGTCGGCGGCAATTTTCCACAAATATTCCGCCTCGTCCGCGTCATCTGCCTTTTCGTAATAATGCCGTCCGAGCGCGATCAAGGCATCGACATCACCGAAGTCGGCGCGGATTTCAAGGAGCTTCAGGTCTTCCTCCGGCATTTTTCCTTCGGGCATTTCGCGCAAGGGTTGCCTCGGCAAAGACAGAATTTCCGCCGCCGCACGCACCACTTCATTGCGCACAGATTTGAATTCCTTGTTCTCTTCAAGCGGAATTTTCTCCGGCATGACATCGATATAGGTGCGGTACACCTCGCACTGACAGCGATACCACAGGTCATACAGCTCCGCGATTTTCCCGTCCGCCGAGAGCAGTTTCACGATTTCATTTGTGAGTTGCTTTGCGGATGTATCCAGATAGCCATAGACCTTTTTGCCCTTGTGCGAAGCAATTTTTCCGCAGAGGAGCGCGAATTTCTGATAGAGTTCGGGAGAAATTTCATTCCCGCCTGCACGAATTTGTGCGGTCAACTCCCGCATTTTTGCACGAAATATCTCTTTCAGATCGTCTCGCGCCTGCGTTTGCCCGCGATAAACCGAGAGCAGTTCCTGACGGAAAATGTCCGCCGCCATCACCTTTTTGATGTCGTGAAGCCCCGCCTGCGAGAGATAAGGCTCGCGCGGATTCTGCGACCACACCATCATATGCGCATGCGGATTGGTTTCCTTGTTGTGGTACGCGGCATACCAGCGAAGCTTTTCGGGCGAGATGTGCATCGCTTTTGCAATATCATTGCGGCGGGAACGGAGCAGATGCATCCACTGCGCGGCGGAATTATAGCCGAGCCGTTCGGCATCTTCCCGCTTCAGGGAAAAGATCAATGTCCACACATTGCCCGAATGATTGTCGATCTCTTGGCTGACTTTCGCAAGGTCAACGGTTACGCCTTCGTCCGAGAACAGCCCGCAGGAGCCTTTGCGCTGACCGATATAGTTCACCATGCCGCCGCGCAAAAGTTCCACGCCTTCGCGCGTTGCGATATATTCCGCGTAACCGCCGCGACCTCTTCCGTCCTCGGTTTTGTGACCGCGCTTGTAATACGGCGCTTTCAAAATCAGTTTTGCCATAAAAATTACCTCTTTGTATTCAATATTTCATCCGTTCGGATGGTTCCGTTTGTTTCTTTGACCTCGCGCACCGAGTCATTACGCATATTGTCAACCTCCGCTGGACTGAACTCAAAGCAGTCTGCGACTGCGTGCGCGAGCAGATTCTGATCGACCGCCAGCTTGAAAAGCAGTCTGGCAAGCCGTTCTTCACTGTCCCGCACCTTGGCGGAAATAACCGACTCCAGCGCAGGCGTGAGAAACTTCACCGAGTTGTTCCGCCGCAGATATTCCAGATAAAAATCAATGGCATCGCGGATAAAATCGTTCCGTGATGCCATTTTGAGTGTTTCGGAGAACCTGTCACAGTCCTCCCATTGATCGACACGAAGCCGGACGCCTTTCGACGGCATCGCGTCATTTTGCTTTTCTTTTGTCATAATTTCAACCTTTCTGTTTTCGTTGTCCTACGGTCTGAGACACGGAAAAAGCCTGATTTCCCAAGGGATTTTCGTGTTTGAGACCCGCAGGCAGTCTTTTTCGGCATACGCGAGACACAGTTGCTATTTTTGCAAAATCGTAAAAGCCCCCGTATTTCGCCGTCAAATCCCCGCCCGGCGTTGCCGTGCGGTGTGAATTGCCGCGTCCGAGACACGGCTTTATCCTGCTATCAAATAATCGACCGTCAGACCCTGTCATAGCGTGTCTGTTCGTCGAGCCATTCAAGCAGTCTGTCCCGCGGAATAATGATGCGTCCCGCCACGATTTTCAGCTTCGGGAAGTTCTGCTCCCGCACCAGCTCATAAGCACTGGCACGGGAAATGCCGAGCAGGTCTGCCACATCCATCACGGTCAGGTACATCGGCAGTTCCTCCCGCGTTTTGTAAATCGAGTGCTTCATCTTACGCACCTCCTTTCCTTTTTTCGTGTTTTTCAAGCGCGGCTTTGAAATTCAGCCGAGCCGACGCCTCCCGTATCTGCTTTTCAAAATATGCCTGCTCCACCGGCGCGAGCGGGCAGAGCGTATAGAGCAGGCTCCCGTTGTGCGTGCGCCCGTCACGCGTTTTCACGGTCGTGCGCTCGGTGGTAATCAACCCCTTGCGCACAAGCCCCTCAACATGCTTTGCCACCGTATTGTTGCTCATGTTCACCGCCTCGCCGATGGTGGCGTAGCTCGGATGACACTGAAAGGTTTTTCTGTCCTCGCAGTACATCAGATAGGTGTACACGAGAATTTCACCCGCAGTCAGCCCCAAACGAAAAATGCTTTTCGGCATCGGAAAATATTCGCCGGGAATGTCGCGGGCGTTGTGGTAATAAAAAGTTTTATACTGTTTGCTCAATCATTGTTTCCTCCTTTTCAGTAAAGTTCTTTGAAGTCTTGAAACTTTCTTTCAAGAAAGTTTCAAGTGGGGTTCGAGGCAAGCCCCGAAAAAATAAGAGTGCCGATTGCTCGACACTCTTATGTACTGTTTCGTTATTTGATCAGCAGGTGCGCATGCGGGAAACCGTAAATCCATTCCGTGCGGTAACCTTCGGGAACGAGTTCGGGTTCGACTCGTATCAAGTCATAAGGAACGAAGTCCTCAACCGTTTTGAGCTTTGACAGGAGCCTTCGGCTGTCCTCGTAGAGCAGACTTGCGAAAAGCAGATGCCGCGCCGACTTGATATCGTATTTCGATTTGTCGGGATGGTCGATCTCGTCAATGAGCATGCAGAGAATATGGTCGTTTGCAACATTCCGCGAGACCGTTTTGAGGCAGGCTTGGTAGACCTCGTTTGCCTCCTCGCAGAGGATCATCTTCTCGTCATCCGAGGCATTTTTCATAGCAGTCTGCATCGCCGTGATCTTTGTGTGCGCGTCCTTGACCGCTTTTATGATATTCTGCTTTTTGTGCGTATCGTTCTGACCTGCGTCCGTGGGATCAAGATCGAACAGCTCGGACACGGGAAGCGTCCTTGTGTAGGCTGCTCTGCCGACAAAGGCATCCGCCGCATCGTGAACGAAAGCCATAGGCGCTTCAAGGTGAGCGTTGTTCTCGCCCACATCGGGGCTTTCATCGCCCACGATATATTTGTAAAAGGCAGGCAGATTGCCGCCGTGATTTTTCTTGTAATCCTTGCGGTAATGGCGCAGACGGGAGAGCACCTTGCCGGAATCGACGGAGTACAAGCGCTTTGCCTTGTCGATCTCCATTCCCGACAGTACCGCGAGAATGCAGATGTCGTGATAAATATCCATCGGATGATGCTCGCCCTGCTCCTCGCTAAAGAGCCCGTCCCACAGCAGGCAGTTGAGAAACTGCGAGAGATTGACGATCTCCCCGATCTTATTTTTCGCGATGGTCTGATCAAGCGCCGCAAGGATTTTCGGTGTGTTCTCGTAGTCGGTCTTGCCGACAGGCTCTGCCTTGCAGACGGGGACTTTTAGGATATCATAGCAACCGGTCACGCCTGCGATAATCAACTTGTCATCCGTGACGAGCATGGAGTCGGAATCGTAATCGCATCCGTTAAGCCTTTGC
>UQUT01000021.1 GCA_900544285.1 uncultured Eubacterium sp. | reverse complement strand
AAGTTTCTTTTGCCTACTTTTCTTTTCAAAGAAAAGTACGGTCGAAGAAAAGAAGATTATTTTGCGATGAACACCGTGACGATTATGCCGACGGCAATCATGGCGATCGTTCCGAGAATGACAGTCAGTGCGCTGTCGTCGGAGCCATACTGCTTTTTGGCGCGGAGAAAGGATTCCTCCGGAATGTAAAAGCGGGTGTTTTCGTCGACGGTCACTGCCGACTTTTTCTTTTTGGAGTCGCCCTGCTCTTCCGGCTGTCCGACCGTGCGGATGATTCTGCGGAGAGCTTCGGAGCTTTTGTAACGCGAAATCGCGCTGACATTGTCATCCTGACCGAGCTCCGCGAGGGTCTTTGCGGCTTCTTCGGAGGTTGCATTTGCGTCAATAATGGCGCGGACAAGCGCCCCGACAATCTTTTTGTTGCAGAAGATTATTATCCACGCGATGATGACGCCTGCGATAAGCATCCACGTAATGAGCGGGAGCGAAAGCGCTGTTTTTTCCGCTCCGACGGCAAGAAGTACCGACATATCAGCCGATTCTGTCCGTTCCGACGTACTTGCGGAGCACTTCGGGAACGGTTACGCTGCCGTCCGCGTTCTGATTCTGTTCAACGAGGGCGGGGAGAATACGGCTTGTTGCAAGGCCGGAGCCGTTGAGAGTGTGACAATATTCGATTCTGCCGCTGTCATCACGCTTGAAGCGTATCGCTCCGCGGCGTGCCTGATAGTCACGCGCGTTTGAAACGGAACTGACTTCTTTGTAGCCGTTCATGGACGGAATCTGAATTTCGATGTCATATGTGCGCGCCATGGACGCAGAGCAGTCGCCTGCCGCGAGCTTGACGGTACGGAAATGGAAGCCGAGACCCTTTACAAGTCCCTCTGCGCAGGAAACAAGCTCTTCAAAGGCTCTGTCGCTGTCCTCTGGGAGAGTGTACTGAACCATTTCAACCTTATTGAACTGGTGTCCGCGAACCATTCCGCGCTCGTCGGCACGGTAACTTCCCGCTTCTCTGCGGAAGCAAGGCGTGTAACTGATGTACTTCTTCGGAAGCTCGGACTCTTTGAGAATTTCGTCGCGATGGAGCGAAACGAGAGCGGTTTCCGCTGTCGGCAACATAAAACGACGGCGTTCGTCCTCTGCAACGTCGAGCCAGTAAACCTCGTCTTCGAATTTCGGGAACTGACCTGCCGTAAGTCCGCATTCGTAACCCAGCATATGCGGAACGAGAACAAGCTCAAAGCCGTTGCTCAGGTGCGTATCGATAAAGTAGTTGAGGAGCGCCCATTCAAGTCTTGCGCCCATACCTCTGTATATCCAGAAGCCGTTGCCGGAGAGTTTTACGCCGCGCGGATAGTCGATAAGACCGAGAGAGGTGCAGAGGTCAACGTGGTTTTTGGGCTCAAAATCAAATTTTCTCGGCTCGCCGAAGTAATAAAGCGGCTGATTGTTCTCTTTTCCGCCGGGAACAACGTCCGGATCCGGAAGGTTCGGGAAAGAAAGCATAATGGAGGTGTATTCCGTCTCAACCTGCTTGAGCTCCTCCTCCTGCTCCTTGACCTTTGCTCCGAGCTCTTTCATCTGAGCGAAAATCGGGGCGCAGTCCTTCCCTTCTTTTTTATATATGGGAACGAGTTTTGTCGTCTTGTTCTGCTCGGCTTTGAGGCTTTCGCTGGATGCGATAAGCTCGCGACGTTTTGCGTCGAGCTCGATTACTCTGTAAATATCGGCTTCCGCTTCCTTGCCCTTTGCGCGGAGACGGTCGATAACGTTTTGCGGGTTTTCCTTTATAAGTTTGATGTCAAGCATTTTTTCATATCCTTTCTTTTGTTAAAGAGAATTTACAAATTCATCGCCGCAAAGCAGCCGCAGAACGGTTTCAAGGTCATTGTTGTCCAAAAAGCCGATAGTTATACTGCTTTTTGCGCCGTTTTGCTTTATTTTTACTGTTCTTCCTAATTTTTGCTGAACAGATGTTTCGAGTGCCTTTGTATAGTCGATTGCGGGCAGCTCTTTTTCCGGCTTCGGTTCTGCCAAAAGGCTTTTGACGAGCTTTTCCGTCTCACGGACGGAAAGCTCAAGTTCTGCAACCTTTTCTGCCGCTGTTTTCAGCTTTTCCCCGTCCTTTATTCCGAGGAGAACCTTTGCATGCCCGGAGGAGAGCTTCCCTGCCGCAAGCATTGAAAGCACTGCGTCCGGAAGGTCGAGCAGGCGGAGAGAGTTTGTAACGGAACTGCGACTCTTCCCTATCTGCTCCGCGACCTCCTCCTGCGTCAGCCCGTACTGGTCGATCAGGGCGGCATATGCCTGCGCTTCTTCAACGGGATTGAGGTCGGAACGCTGAATGTTCTCAACCAGCGCGATTTCCGCCGCTTTTTTGTCATCCGCACTTATAATTATGACAGGTATTTCAGAAAGCCCTGCCATTCTTGCCGCGCGCCAGCGTCGTTCACCGGCGATTATAACGTATCTTTCCCCCACTCTGCGGACGGTTATCGGGGAAATTACGCCGTATTTGACGATCGAATCCGAAAGAGCTTCGAGCTCCTCCTGGGAAAATTGCTTTCTCGGCTGTTCCCTGTTCGGCTCGACGTCGTTTATACGCACGGATGTTATGCTGTCGCCGGAGGTATAATCGCTGTCAACAAGGATAGCGTCAAGCCCTCTGCCCAGCCCCGTGAGTTTTGGTTTTGCCATTTTCGTCCCCTTTCTATGTTCTTTCAAGCAACTCTGCCGCAATATCGTCGTATGCGGAGCTGCCTTTTGAATATTTATCGTAATACTGAATCGGCATTCCGAAGCTCGGCGCCTCGCTCAGTCGAACGTTGCGCGAAATGGGCGTTGAAAAGAGCTTGTCCGCATAATGCTTTTTGAGCTCGTCCAGCACCTGCACGGAGAGGTTCAGCCTGCCGTTGTGCATTGTTATGAGAATTCCGGTAAGCGAAAGGTCGGGATTATAAAGCCTTTTGACCTGTTTTACGGTCGAAAGTATCTGCGTCAGCCCTTCGAGCGAAAAATATTCGCATTGCATCGGCACAATTACTCCGTCGCTCGCCGTCAGCGCGTTGATTGTCAACATTCCGAGAGACGGCGGACAGTCGATAAAAATGTAATCATAATCATTTTTGACGCTTTCCAGCGCGTTTTTCAGGCGAAAAGCTCTGTCTTCAAGGTCGGCGAGCTCAAGCTCCGCCGCCGCCAGAGGCATACTGGACGGCAAAACCGAGAGGTTTTTATATTCCGTCTTTATTATCGCGTCCTCGGCTCTCACCCTGCCGATTAAAATGTCATAAGTGGTTGCGCCTATGCGGTTACGGCGAATTCCGACGCCGCTTGAAGCGTTTCCCTGCGGGTCGCAGTCCAGAAGCAACGTTTTTTTGCCCTTGAGACCGATTGCCGCGGCTATATTTATGGCAGACGTCGTCTTGCCGACGCCGCCTTTCTGGTTTGCAAACGATATAATCTTCGCCATGGGCGCGTCTCCTTTGCATTTTCGGGTAATGACAAAATTATATCACTTTGCGGGCGTAAAGTCAAGCGCAATCGGGCAAAAACATAGCCTTGTACACAGAAAAGATGAAAAAGCGAGGGTTTCGCGCAGAAACAGTAAACACGCGCGGAGCGCGGCGCTTTTCAGCCTCGCTATGCGTTTGCACGGGTCAAAATAAAAATGTTCCACGTGGAACGTCGCGGTTTTGGCTCCCGCTTCGGGTTCTACGTGGAACATTTTCGCCATGTCTCGCTTATATAGGAGGAGATTTGGGTACGGTGATGATAAGAACGGTGTTTTCGCCTTCGTCCCTCGTTCCGCACGATACCGGAATTCCGCCCTGATTCATCAGGTCTACCGCGTGATAGACCGAATTGAAGAAAAATCGCGGGTCCTTTATGGCAATCTTGACCTTTGCCGACGAAGAGGTATCGGGCTTAGGGGCTTGCATTGGAATCGTGGCTTCGGCGCTCGGGACGGTTTTTCGCGTTTCCCGCATGGGTTCCTCCGGCTTTGGGGGTTGACCGAGAGAAATTATGCAAGGAAGCCGTTCAAGCTTTGCTATCAGTGCGGCGCGAAAGATTTTTTCTCCCGAAATGAGCATGAATTTGTGTTCGCTTTCGGGAATGGCAGCAACTGTCACGGGAAAACCGATTCCGTGCCGCAAAAATCCGCGCGCAATTATGCAAAGCTCTCTGTCGTCATATTTTCCCGGCTTTCGGAGGGGGTCGGGAAAAATGTCGCAGAGCTTGACAAGGCGGACGTCGCTTGCCTCGGAAGGGAGAAAGGCGAGTGACGACGGCTGACTTTCGCGCGAAGGCTTGTCCATTCATATCACCTCCATGCGAAAATAATATCACATCCGAAAACGAAAAGCACGAAAATCCCGCCGTCGAAAAGCGGAACTTCGTGCCGATGTTTTTCGTTTATGACCGTATCAGAGCGGACTTTTTGTTATTTGCGCATATCTTCGGGGATAAATCTCCGGGGTTTTTGAATTTTTTTCGATTATAAGCAGATGTCTGTCCGAAGAAATGACGTCTCCGCCTGAAATTTCCCGCAGAGAAATGAATTTATCCTCTTTAAGCCTGCCGCCGAGCTTTTTGATAGCTTCCGCCGCCTGCGCCAGCTCCTCCGCGCCGTTTTTTCCTTTGAGAGCGCAGAAAATCCCTCCGACCTTTGCAAAGGGAAGACAAAGCTCCGAAAGCACGGGCATTGCCGCGACGGCGCGCGCCGTCACAACATCAAAGCTCTCTCTGAATTTTTTGTCCTTTGAAAGTTCTTCTGCACGTCCGGAGATGACCCGCAGGTTCTTCAGCCCGAGCTTTGCCGCACACTCGGCGACGAAATCTGTCTTTTTCGCCGTTGAATCCATTGCGAGAACTTTTATATCCGGTCTTGCGACGGCGTATGCAATCGCAAGAATTCCGCCGCCCGTGCCGACGTCGAGCAGGGAAGCGCCCTGCGGAATGAGGTCGACAGCCGTCAGCGCGTCCACCCAGTGCCGTGCGATAAACTCATTTTCCGAGCATATGGCGGTCAGGTTCATAACCTTGTTTTTTTCAAGGATGATATTCATCGCTTCGAACAATTGTTTGCGCTGATTTTCCTGCAACCGCAAGGGCGATTCATTCAACACGAACATTTGTTCGAGAGCGGCGTCAAATTCCTGAAAATTCATTTTTTCTCCTCCTCGCCGTCCCTGTTATGACCGAATACCGAATCGAGATAGATCAGCAGAACGGCGATGTCCGCCGGACTTACTCCGGAAATTCTTGAGGCTTCGCCGATGTTTTTCGGCTTGTGAATATCGAGCTTCTGCGCCGCCTCCGTGCTGAGTCCCCTGATTTTCAGAAAGTCTGTGCCTTCCGGAAGCAACCGCTTTTCGAGTTTTTCAAATTTTTCCGCTTCGGCGAGCTGTTTTTTGATGTAGCCGTCGTATTTTATGTCCGTGACAGCCGTAAAAATGACGTCATCTGGCAGGGAAGGGCGATTTTTATCGACGGGGGCAAGCATTTCGTATGTTACCGTCGGTCGTCTTATCGCTTCTGCAAGGCGCAGCCCCGTTCTGACGGGCGTTTCCCCCGCTTTTTCAAGGATCTCGTTCAGCTCCGCCGTCGGCGAAAGCACGGTTGACATAAGTCTTTCCTCTTCTTTTTCTATAAGCGACTGTTTTTCTTTGAATTTTGCGTATCTTTCCTCGCTTATCAGCCCGATTTCGTGCCCCAACTCTGTCAGTCGCCTGTCTGCGTTGTCCTGTCTGAGCAAAAGCCGGAATTCGGAGCGCGACGTCATCATTCTGTACGGCTCGTTTGTGCCTTTTACGACGAGATCGTCTATCAAGGTCCCGATATACGAGCTGTGGCGGGAGAGGGAAATGCCCTCCTCGCCCTTTATATAGCGCGCGGCGTTGATACCTGCGATAAGTCCCTGCGCCGCCGCCTCCTCATAGCCGGACGTTCCGTTGAACTGTCCCGCGCCGAAAAGTCCGTCGACAGCTTTGAATTCCAGCGTGTGAAGGAGCTGGGTCGGGTCGATACAGTCATATTCTATCGCATATGCGCTGCGCATGGTTTCTGCATGCTCAAAGCCTTTCATAGACCGCAGCATTTTCAGCTGAACGTCTGCGGGCATAGATGAAGAAAAGCCTTGCAGATACATTTCGCCCGTGCCGTCACCCGTCGGCTCGACAAAGAGCTGATGGCGGGTTTTTTCGGGGAAACGGACAACTTTATCTTCAATGCTCGGGCAATATCTGGGCCCGATACCCTTGATTTCGCCGCTGTACAGGGGCGAACGATGTATATTTTCTCTGATTATCCTGTGCGTTTCCTCGTTTGTATAGGCAATGTAGCAGGGAAGATTGGGGCGACTTAAAAGCGAGGTCGGGTCCGTGTCCGCGCTGTAAGGCTTCATAGGGCTTTCGCCGTCCTGCCTTTCGAGGACGGAAAAATCAATGCTGCGCTCGTCAAGGCGCGGCGGTGTGCCCGTTTTGAAGCGCAGAAAGCGCAATCCGAGCTTTTTCAGAGAGTCGGTAAGCCCGATTGCGGCGTGCATACCGTCGGGACCGGAGGAATACATAACCTCGCCGATGATTACCCTTGAATCGAGGTAAGTTCCCGAGCATATAACGGCGGCTTTGACGTTCCATACGCCGGAAAGCCTTGTAACAACGGAGCAAACCCTCGGCTTGCCGTCGATATTTTCAGTCCTGATCTCGCGAATTTCCGCCTGAACAAGACGGAGGTTATCCGTATGCTCGATGGTTTTCTTCATGACGCTCTGATAAAGTCGCCTGTCTGCCTGAATTCTCTTCGACTGCACAGCGGGTCCCTTGCTTGAATTGAGAATTCTGTCCTGAAGCATGACTTTGTCAGCCGCTCTGCCCATTTCGCCGCCGAGCGCGTCGATTTCAAACACAAGCTGACCCTTTCCCGTACCGCCTATGGACGGGTTGCACGGCATATTGGCAACGGCGTCGTTTGATATTGTGAAAAGTACGGTGTCAATCCCCATTCTTGCGCACGCAAGAGCGGCTTCAACACCCGCGTGACCTGCGCCGATGACGGCGACGTCCGCTGTACCTGCAAGATATTCCATATAAAAAGTCCTTTATTTATGGTATTTTCCGCCCGCCGCAATGTTTTCCGCGCGATATATCTGCTCAAGGAGCAGAATTCTCGCCATGCGATGGGTAAATGTCATTTTTGAAAGCGAGAGACGGAAGTCGCAAACCTTTTTGACCTCCTCCGAAAGTCCGAAAGCCCCGCCGATTATAAACGAAATCTGCGAAAAGCCGCTGTTTTCGGCGGTTTTGATAAGCGACGAAAACTCCTCGGAGGAAATTTGCTTTCCCTCCACGCACAGCGCAATCTTTTTGCTTTTCTGCGGCAGAACGGCGAGTATCCTCTCACCCTCTTTTTTTATCGCCGCGTCTATCTGCGCCTGCGAAGGCTCGTCCGGCAGTTTTTCTTCTTTAAGCTCCGTGCAGACGAGACGACAATACGCGGAGAGCCGCTTTTCATACTCCGCCGCCGCCGCAAGAAGATAATTTTCTCTTATATTGCCGACATAAATCAGATTTACGGTTGTCATTTTATAATAAGCTCCGTTCTTTTGTCCGGCGAGGCGACAGCAATCGAAAGATCGGGAATGTCCGATACCGCAGAGCGGACGGTGTCCAGCGCCAGAGCGGGAGTATTGTTTTCTTTTGAAAGGTGACCGAGCAGAAAGCTCTTTGTTCCGCTTTCCGCAAGGCTATGTATAAGCTCGCCCGCCGTGACGTTTGAAAGGTGACCTTCGTCCGAGCGGATACGTTCTTTGAGGTAAAAAGGGTAAGGTCCCATCATCAGCATGCCGAGGTCGTGATTTGCCTCGATTACGGAGGCGTCACAGCCCGAAAGCGCGTCACGGACGGACGGCAGAATACAGCCCATATCCGTCACATAGCCGATTTTTCTTTCGTCCGCCTCTATTATGTAGCCGACGGAAGCGGCGCTGTCGTGCGGGGTGCGGAATGCCGAAACGGAAAAATCGCCGACGCGGACGGAAAACTCTCCGTTATAAAGATAAAGGCTCGGCAGAATGGCGGAGGACGGGTCATGTATCAGCGCCCTTGCGGATTTTTCCTGCATGTGGATGGGGATATGATGATATTTTGAGATTGTTTCAAGCCCTTTGACATGGTCGCTGTGCTCGTGCGTGACGAATATCGCATTTATGTCCGAAAGGGAAAAGCCCAGCTCCTGCAAGGCTTTTTCGGCACATCGCGCGCTGACGCCGCAGTCGATGAGAATTTTTGTGTTTTCGGTTTCGGCAAAAAAGCAGTTTCCTGTCGACGAGGAGAAGAGAGTGTACGCTTTCAAGACGAAAATCCTTTCTTTATAACCTCAAACCACCAGGTGGCGAGCTCGCAGAAGATGGGAACGATGAGCGCGATTATTATCAGCGAAAGAATTTTGACGGCTTTTTTGCGCTTCGGTACGCTTGCAAGGAAATTCGCCTTTCTTTCGGATGACCATTCGTCCGGAAGGTCAAGTTCCGTCGGCATTTCGCCGCGGCGCATGCCCGCGTTTACAACAACCGTCACCCCGATGAGAATTGCCGCGAGGATTGTATAAATCTCCATGACGGGAATATATATCTGCTCTCCCGCTTTTTCGGAAAGCGCGACGGAAAGCTCCGCAAGTCCGAAATATATAATTGTCGACAGAACGGACGACAGAATAACCGCAACGAGCAATTTCACATTCAGCGGCTTTTTCGGCGATTTATCAGTCACTGCCTCGATTTTCTTCTTTTTCTTTGCCATTATATCACCTTCACGGCGCCCATCGGGCGAACCATCAGCTTTGTTACGGAGCCTTCACCGAAGGCACATTCCATTGCGCGGATAAATTCGTTTTCCTTATCCTTCGGTACAAAAACCTGTGCCGTTCCGGCAAAGCCGCCGCCGTGAACACGGCAGGCGCCGCCTCCTCCCATAACGCTCTCCGCTATGGCGCACGCAAGCCCGATACCCTGCTCGGAGGGGGCTTTTGTCGAATAATAGTTCTGGAGAAGTGTTGCGGACGAACGCCCCGATTCGTTTATTACGGAGAGGAAGCCCTTTATATCGCCTTTTGCAATATATTCCGATATGCGGCAGACTCTCTCGTTTTCGGAGATGAAGTGCAGCGCGCGGAGGATTGCCCTGTCGCCGACGGTCTCCCTGAGCGCTTTTGCGTTTGAAACGATGTCGGCTTTTGTCAGTCCGCAGAGGACGTCTTTTCCGAAAAATTGAGCAACCGCCTTCATTTCAGCGGGAACGGAGGCGTAATCGTTGTTAAGATCCGCATGGCTTCCGCCGGTATTGACGATACATAGCGAATATCCGAATTTTTCCGGAGAAAACTCAATTCTTTCTGTCACGGGATTTTTCGGGTCGGCAAAGTCTATATGGACAAAGCCTCCCGCGGCGCAGGCGATCTGATCCATGAGTCCGCAGGGCTTGCCGAAAAATCTGTTTTCGGCGTACTGAGAAATCATCGAAATTTTCGTAAAATTGTATTTTCCGCCGTTGTAAAGATGATTTTCAATCGTTCCTATCATATCCTCAAACGCAGCCGATGAAGAAAGTCCGCTGCCCTTGAGGATTTTCGATGTTGTATATGCGCAGAAGCCGCCCGCCGTGCCGCCGTCTTTAACAATACCGTCACAAACGCCGCGGATGAGCGCGGACGAGCGGAATTTCTCGCTTTCAACGGGTTCAAGGGAGGAAATATCGACCTTATCCTCGTCAAAGCCCTCGCTTTTTACTCTTATAAGGGTGCCGCTTGTCTTTTTCGCAACGGCAATGATGTCAAGATCTATTGAAGCCGCAACGACCTGCCCGTGATTATGGTCGGTATGGTTGCCGCATATTTCGCTTCTTCCCGCGACGGAAAAGACGGAAAAATCGTCCGTCTCGCCGTAAACGGAGAAGAAACTTTCAACGGCATTTGTGTATCTTTCGACAGCCGCCTCCGTATCGGAATACATTCCCGAAATGGCGGTGAGCAGTTTTTCTGTGAATTTATTTTTGTCAAACATATGGAAATCTCCGTGCTTTTCTCGTGTTTATGCTGATATTATATCACTGCGGACAATAACTTTCAATTATTTTTCGCAAAAACCTCTTTACTTCCGTCAAAAATAATGTTAAAATCAATTATAACGCAAAAATATGCGACAAAAGTCAAGGAGGAACTCAAATGCTTGACAGTGTGGACAAGAAAATACTTGCTTGCCTGAGCGAAAATTCCAGAATGAACGCTTCCGCCATAGGAACAAAGGTGAATATGTCGGTGTCGGCGGTTATAGAGAGAATAAAACGTCTTGAATCGACGGGAATCATAAAGAGCTATACGGTTATAATCGACCCCTTCAAGATCGGCAGAGATCTGCTTGCGTTTATCGATGTCAGCACGGATTATCTCCCCGGCGTCAGCGCAACGGGCGCAATGGACGAATTCGCCGCAACTCATCCGGAGGTTATGGAGTGCCACGTTGTGACAGGCAACAGCGACTTTCTCCTGAAGGTCTGCACGGACACGACAAAATCCCTTGAAAAACTCCTCGACGACCTGAAAAGGGTTAAGGGCGTTACGTCGACAAGAACGTCGATTGTAATGTCCAGCGTGAAAAACCGCGTTTCGCCGGTCGACCCTGGAGACGAAAAGCTGTAAAACAAACGCAAAAAGCCGCCTGATGGCGGCTTTTTTGAGTGAAAAGAGAAGAGAAAAGGTGCGCCTGCGGCGCGATTTGACCGGTAAAATGGCGGCGCAGATACCGGCATCTTCTCGTTTTTGCGTTTTTTGTCGCATTGTGTAACAAAAACAAGTAATTATACACATTTATTATATACAAATCGCTTGACACGGTGCCCTGTGATAATGTATAATAGTATCTGTATAGTGATAAAAATGCGGTTTTCTGCCGGACAGCCGATCCGGTTCATTTATATTGCTTACATAAATAAAATAACACTTGAAGGAGGTGTAAATATTTTGGAATATATCATATCCGCCGGTATAGGCGTTGCCGTTGCGGTGATAATTTGTCTTGTTGTCGCCCTTGTGACAAACACTAAGAGGAAAAATGCCGTTGCAATGATAAATTCGGCAAAGGACGAAGCAAAGCGTATCACCGAAGAAGCCGTAAAAGAGGCGGAAGCAAAGAAAAAAGAGATGATTGTCGAAGCGAAGGAAGATATTCTCCGCGCCAAGACCGAGGCTGAACGCGAAAACAAAGAGCGTCGCCAGGAAATAATCAGGCTTGAAAACAGAGCTCTTGCGAAAGAAGAAGCGCTTGAAAAGAAAATCGAAAATTACGAGCGCAAGGACGAAGCTCTGAACAAAAAGACAAAAGAAGTTGAAAAATTAAAGGAAAAAATCGAAGAAACCATTGCCGCGCAGACGGCAAAACTGGAGGAAATCTCCGGTTACACCGCCGAGACCGCAAAAGCGGAGCTTGTTGCAAGCATAGAGGCTGAGGCAAAGAGAGATGCCGCCGTCAGACTGAACCAGATCGAAAGCGATCTGCGCGAGGAGGCAGACGCAAAGGCGAAGAACATTATTTCTCTTGCCATCCAGAGACTTTCCTCCGATCAGGTATCGGAAACGACGGTATCCGTTGTGCCGCTTCCCAGCGACGAAATGAAGGGACGAATCATCGGAAGAGAGGGAAGAAACATTCACAAGATCGAAACCCTCACGGGGTGCGACCTCATAATCGACGATACACCGGAGGCGATAACGCTTTCCTGCTTTGACCCGATAAGAAGAGAAATCGCAAGGCTCACCCTTGAAAGACTCATTTCCGACGGACGTATCCATCCTGCACGCATTGAAGAAACAGTCGAAAAGGCGCGCAAAGAGGTTGAAGCGTCCATCAAGGCGGCGGGCGAAAACGCTGCGCTCGAAACAAGAGTAAACGGTCTCTCGCCGGAGATTATAAAGCTCCTCGGCAGACTGAAATACCGCACGAGTTACGGTCAGAACGTGCTCAATCATTCAATGGAAGTTGCTTATATCGCAGGAATTATGGCAAGCGAAATCGGCGCAGACCCCGTTCTTGCAAGACGTGCCGGACTTCTTCACGACATCGGCAAGGCGCTGACGCAGGAGGTTGAAGGCTCACACGTTCAGCTCGGCGTTGAAATTGCACGTAAATTCAAGGAAAACAAGGACGTTATCCACGCAATCGAAGCCCATCACGGCGACGTTGAGCCGAAAACGGTCATCGCGGTGCTTGTTTCCGCGGCGGATGCCGTTTCCGCGGCAAGACCCGGCGCAAGAAGAGAAGACCTCGACAGCTATATCAAGCGCCTTGAAAAGCTTGAAGAAATCGCAAACAGCTTCCCCGGCGTTGAAAAGTCATATGCCGTTCAGGCGGGCAGAGAAGTCCGCATAATGGTCAAGCCCGAGCAGGTGAACGATGATCAGATGATCGTTGTCGCAAGGGACATTGTGAAGAAGATCGAAGAAGAACTCGAATATCCGGGTCAGATAAAGATCAACGTCATACGCGAAAGTCGCGCAATCGACTACGCAAAATAATCACCGCAATCGCGGATAATATATATTTTCATATAGAGCAGTGATGAAAATTATCGGCAAAACCGAATATATAGACCGCATATCCCGCCCCACGGACAACGTGGAGCGGGATTTTTCTTCCTTATATTATATAAGTGCGGCGGGACAAGAAGTGCGACGGAGAGACGGGATTGCGGAAATGTACCGCGGGCACAGTTTGTTTTGCCTGTCCGCCGTTATCTTTTTCTTGCTCCGGGCAATGTTACAGTTGTGTTACAAAACGTGAAAAACACTTGAAATAATCGCTGCGATTATGTATCATAACAATGCTAGGATAGCTCCGTAGGGACAGCTGTCCCTAAAGCACCTAAAAAATATAGGAGGAATACTATGAAAAACATCTCAAGAATCCTTGCACTTGTGCTCGCTCTTACAATGGTAATCGGTGCATTTGCAAGCGTTTCTGCCGCAGGTAGCAAGTGGTACGACAAGGCCGTTGCTAAACTGAAGAGCGTTGGCATCGCTGACGTAGCTCTTACGGCAGAAGAAAAGATCACAAGAGCCGAATTCGCACTTATGGTTGCGAAGATCGACAGTGGTTGGGTTAACACACAGTGGTGGGACGAAAGCGTCCTCGCTAACACTGTTGTTTTCAAGGACCAGGCTGACACAGATAAAGCTCACAGAGCTGCTATCTGCTACTGCTACCAGCGTTCTCTCGTTGCCGGTGACGGTGATGGAAACTACAGACCCAACTCGGTAATCACACTTGCTGAAGCAAGCGTTGTTATCACAAGACTCATGGGCTACGAAAACGACGTTCCTCAGAACGGCGACCAGTGGCAGTACAACTGGATGTACGCAGCAAACAAATACTGCAGAGCGTTCGACGCTACATTCATGGCTAACGTTGATAGCGTTAACCCTGACTACGAACTCTCCAACGGTGAAGCTGCGTACCTCCTCGCTACAATCCTTAACTTCCTTAAGGTTGACGGCGAAGCTGACAGACTCACAAAGAAGGGCGAAGACCTCGGCAAGAACTTCAAGCCGACAACAACTTCTTCCGACCTCGTAAGAGTTACTGACATCACAATGGACTCCAAAGAAGTCCTCGTTGATACGACAAAGACAATCGAGCTCACAATCCTCAGCACAGGCGAAGCTTACACAGTTTCCGCTACTCAGTTTGAGAAGCTCGTTCGTAAGTCTCTCGGTCTCACAGAGAACCGTGACCTTACAACAACTGACCGTTTCAACCTCGGTGACTACGTTCAGAAGAACACTCTCCTTTATGCTGAAAGAAAGAACGGCGCTCTCGTTTCCGTTTCTCTCTTCAACGCAAGCACAAAGGTAGAGGCTAACACATACCTCGTTGCAGCTAAGGGCTCGGCTCACACTTACAACACAGATGGTTCCATCAAAACTGTAGGTGATGTTCCGAAGTTCGCAAACGCAGCAGGTAATGATGCAACTCCTCAGCTCCGCAAGGACTTCACAAGCGCTACATACGAAGTTGACGGCGTTAAGAAGTATGCTAACGAAATCACATTCTCCGGAAACAAGGTAGTATTCAAGGGTGCTTCCGAAAGCGCAGTTGAGTACACAGTTGTTGACTCCCTCAACACACTCGGCGAGACAGAACTCGTTGTTTACAATGTTGACGGCTTCACAACAATGACAGCTGCTCAGTTCAAGGCTGCCATCCCGAACCTTGCAAAAGGTGAATACAAAGTAACATTCTACGATATCGACGCAGACGGTTACTACGACGCAGCAGTTTTCTATTCTTCTGCTGAGTTCGTAAATAAGACAGGCGTTACGTTCGACACAAGCAAGAACACTGTAACAGCTACAGTAACAGCTCGTGTAAACGATTCCAAGGCTTATAAGACAATCCAGCTCGGCACAATCTCCGCAGGCGTTATGGCTGCTGTTGATACATCGGGCTACAAGACAATCGGCGGCAAAGAGTACTATGTAGTTACAATGGCTAACATCGGCGCAGAAACAGAAATCAAGACTGTTTATGTTCCCGTTGAAAGAACAGTTGCTACAAGAACTGTTAAGTACGCAATCGAAGGTTACACAGTAACCGCTACTGTTGACTCCTCTGCATGGACTCCGTTCCTTACACAGAGCACAGCAGGCACAGCAAACGACAAACTCGATGCAGTAGCATTCAGAGGTCTCGTTTACAACAAGGCTGTTAAGTACGTCCTCGCAGGCGACATCGACAGCACTCTCACAGGTGACGCTGCAAACGTAGTTGTTTACGTTGTTGACACAGCTTCTGCTTCCGCAGCAGCAAAGGGCTTCATCGTTAAGGTTGAGAAGTCTGAAACAGGCAACAACACGTTCAACGTAACAGTTGCTACAACAGGCGCATACTCCGCTAAGGGTACAACAAACGTTTACTTTGACAACGTTCTCGATGCAAGATTCTCTTACATCAGAAGCATCTCCGGCAACTGGACTAACTATGCGACCGACACAGGTCTTACAAATGCTAACTCCAACTGGACTGCTAAGAACGTTACTCCCAGACTCGCTCTTACATACCTCGGCTTTGATGCTGACAAGTATCTCGAAGTAGGCAAGACGCGTAACCTCAACCCCGAACTTGCAAATCATCCAGGCACGAAGATTTGGGTTGACTGGGCAAACGGCAACGCTATTGCATATGCAAGAAACATCCTCGCAAACGAAAAGGTTGGCGCTACAGAAGCAAACCTTACTGATATCCTCGGCAAGACGCTTAAAGAGCTCGACGCTATGATGGATGCAACTGTTATTGACACAGACGTTACAACAGGTGAAGGCGAGACGGCAGTTACAACAACAACTCCCGCCATCGAAATAGCAGAAACAAAGAAGACCGCAGCTTGGAACTTCCTCGTTAATCTCTGCAAGTCCACACGCCTCCTTGACATCGAAAAGGATGCTAACGGTGCTCGCAAGTATGACAACGACTATGCAACAGCTAAGGCTCTTTATGAAGGCTCCACATTCGGCGCACTCCTCGCTGAGTTCGAAGTTTATGGTCTCAACGTAACAACATTCACAACAAACGTTGTAACAAACTATCAGAACGTTGCAACAAACCTTGGCTACGGCTATTACCTCTGCTTCATCGACCGTATCTTCGGTAGCGGTCTCGCAGAAGGCGCTCTCTTCGATGTCAATGCAAGTGGCAAGACATTCGGATGGAACGCAGAGCACACACCCGTTGCTAAGTATCTTGACGCTATCACATCTACAACAGGTGCAACAGGCGTTAAGACATTCGAAGTAAGAGCAAGCGCATCCGTTCTTTGGGACGTTGAAAACGCTGCTATCTACAACAGAATCTTCGCAACAACAACGAACACGGTTCGTCCGGGCGTTGAAGGCGAGAAGGTTACAGGCGAAGACCTCATCTACGTTACAATCGTTGATGACGCTTCCGCTCAGCACGTTCTCAAGTATGACGCAGCTGCATACGAAGACGGAAACACAGCATACGTTGCTATTCAGAACGTTCAGAACCCCAAGAACAGCAACAACTTTGGTTTCACAAACTACAACTGGGCAGATAAGGGTACATATGTATACAGAACATCCACAACTTCCGTTAAGGACAGCTGGGATGCATACAAGTCCTACATCTTCCTCGACGACGTAAACGTTGCAGCAGTTGAAAAGCTCGCAAAAGAAGCATTCGCAACAGGCAATGGCCTCACAGAGCTCGACGACGGCACGAAGGTATTCAAATACACAACAACAGATACAAGAATTGCTGTTAACCCCCACTACCTGAAGACACCCAACGGTGCCAACAAGTATGAGAGATGGTGGGAAATCGGCACAGTAACTGTTAACTTCACAGCTACTCACGTTTACTCCGGCGAAATCACAACATACATCCCCGTAACAGACGACACAGGCGCTCAGATCAAGGTTCTCACAGACGCTGAAAAGCTTTGGTGGGAAACTCAGACAAAGGACGCTGCCGGCATGGACGCTAAGTATGTTGTAATCGACAAGCTCCTTTACAGAGTAAATACCGTTGTAAGTGCTCCTAAGTACGATACAAACGGCAAGCCCGTTGTTGAAGTAACTTATGTTGCTGATACAGCCGGCGTAGACTTCGTTCTCGCAAAGGTTGCTGATACAGACCTCGCAAAGGTTCACACAGTAAGCAACAGACTCCTTGACATCAAGGCAGACGCTGATATCTATCAGTACGGTGAATACGAAGTTAAGTTTGATGGTCAGACATACTATGCATTCAGCGATGCAACAGTTATCGTTATGACTCCTAACCCCGTAACAGGCAACATCGACGGCCAGGTTACAACACTCGGTCAGTTCATCGCAGCTAAGAAGGATCTCTTCGTTACAAGCGAACAGGTTTACTACACGATGGACGGCAACGCTAAGATACTCAAGGCTCTCACAGTAATCGGTGAGTACACAGACGGTATCAAGAAGGACGACGGCGTTACAGAACCCACAACGAAGACTGTAACTGTATACCTCGGCAAGAATGGTGCTACAGTTGAGACAACAGAACACGGCACAGAAGTTGTAGTTAAGTCTACATACTCTGCAGTAACTGTTCCTTCGGGCGAAGCATTCGGTCAGATCTACCGCACATACAAGACATATGCTGAGGCGATCTTCAACGACATCGAGACGGCAATGCCCACAGGCTTCTACACAGTTGACGAGTCCGGTAAGATTCTCTCTGTCGGCGCTACAACAAAGAAGGGTTACATCACAGACTCTGATATCAAGGGCAACGTTAAGGTTAAGCTCACAGCTGACGCAGCTGAAACAAGCGGCGCAGGCTACAACTGGCAGTTCTTCTACACAGACTTTGAAGGTAACTTCGTAAAGGCCGGCGAATCTACATCCGTAGCAATCGTAAGCCAGGCTACTATCGACGCTAACCTCCAGGCCAAGAAAGACGCTATCGTAAAGGCTCAGAATGCTTATGATGCAATCGACTCTAAGTATGTTGCAGCTAAGGCAGCAGCCAAGGAAGCAGTTGTTAAGGCTGAAAAGGCTCTTGAAGATTACAAGGCATCTGTAATCAAGGCTAACCGTGACGGTCAGTTCTGGGGCGTTGCAAACTCTGCAGTTTACACATACTTCACAAACTACAGATACACATACCAGAAGAACCCCGCACCGGTTGAATTCCAGTACATCGTAATTGACGGCGTATATTGCGTACTCGTTAATACGATCAAAGGCGAATAATCAATAGTATTCCTACTAAAGATAAAAAAACAGCTCCCTTCGGGGAGCTGTTTTTTCATTAAAAAATTTACAAAATAAAGTTTTCACAGGCGCGAAAATGTGATATATTTAATATGTAACAAAAGTCCGGAGGAACCCGTTTTGAACAAGAAGCTGAAATTATCGCGCATAATCCTGTTTGGTTTGATTTTTCCGCTTGCCGGCGAAGCCATACTTTCGCTTGCATTTTGTCTTTTTCAGAAAAATTATTATTATCTCCCGCGCGGGCTGGATTTTTTAATCAGATTTTTCTATGACGCGAAATATATCTTCCTTTATATAGCGCTGTTCTTTTTTGCGGGGATGACGACATGGATGATTGCCTTTGCAACAGCGCGTGACGCGGTGATGATATCAATCATGGGCGTTGTTTTTACGGCGGTTCTTCCCGCGGTTTCGTTTCTGATGACGTTTTTGCTTTTGCGCAGCACCGACGCCGCCCTTATGGAGACGTATCTTTATACAGACGCGCTTTGCGCTCTTGAAAACGTCGCAAGATACGTGATATGCGTTGTTGTGGCGTGGATTGTGAAAGCGGTTTACGGTAAGCGTGAAACGGCGTCCGGCTTTGAAAAGCCGTATGTTGTCCCAAGAGGAGTGATTGGTTTGCCGCTTATAATTTCGCTTTCCGCATGGCTTTTGATGACCGTTTTCGGTGTTATTTTCTCGTCCGTGACGGAAAATCCCCTCGGTACGATCATTTATGAGAGCTCCGTCTGCATCGGCGGGTATTTTGTCGCGATTCTCGGCGCATTTTATTCGGAGAAAAAACTGGCTAAATAAGTTTATAAAAAAGTCGTCCGTGAAAGCGGACGACTTTTTGAGTTTGAAGAGGTGGTGCGTGAAGGGACGTGCCCAATCCCGCCCCATCGTCTTTTGCGATTTGCAAGACGAGAGACGCAAAGCAAAAAAGAGCAGAGAACTGCCCCTTTTTATGAGAATATAATATTTGCTCAAACCAATTATTAAAGCTTCTTTCGCGTTCTTTTCTTCTCGAAGAAAAGAACGGCGCCAGCTTTTCTTTTCAAAGAAGTATAGTCAAAACAGAGATGAAAAATTATCTTTGTTTGCTTACTATAATATTTGCTCAAACCAATTATTAAAGCTTCTTTTGCCTTCTTTTCTTCTCGAAGAAAAGAAGGTCAGAATTTGCGATTGTTTTTCAGCTCTTCATAGATTGCGACGTAATTGTCGTGGCGGGAAGACGGGATTTCGCCGCTGTTCACCGCGTCAATCACAGCGCAGCCCTCCTCGCGCAAGTGGGTGCAGCCGCTGTAACGGCACTTGCCGAAGTACTTTTCAAACTCCGGAAAACAGAAGAATAAATCCTCGGGTGGGAGATATTTTTCGCCGTCAAAGTCAAGACGGGAAAATCCGGGCGTGTCAGCTATGAAATGCTCTTCGTCGAAAGGGAAAAGCGTGACTTCGCGTGTTGTGTGCCTGCCGCGGCGCGTCTTTTCCGAAATACTGCCTGTTTTCAGTGACAAATCGGGGAAGAGTGCGCTTAAAAGAGTGGATTTTCCGACGCCCGATGCTCCCGCGAACGCACAAACCGTCGTTTTTTCCGAAATATATCGGCGCAAATCCGAAATTCCTTCGTCTTTTTCCGATGACGTGACGAAAACATCATAGCCTTTTGAATAAATATCGTAAAGCCTGCGGGTGCCGTCTGCGGTTGTGTCCGCCTTTGAAATTATGACTGCGGGAGTAATTTTGGCGTCATAGATTGATGCAAGGAGCTTGTCCGTCGCGAGAAGATTCGGCTCCGGGTCGGAAGGACAGATCACCGCAAAGACAGTGTCAATATTCGCCACGGGCGGACGGGAAAGCTCTGTTTTTCGGGGAATAATTTTATCGATAAAAAGCCCGGTTTCGTCGCCGTCGCCTCTGCGGACAGTCACAATGTCGCCCGCAAGCGGGGTGACTTTTTTCATGCGCAGAATTCCGCGTGCCTTGCATTTTATAGTCTTTCCGTTGTCACAAAGGATTGTATAAAGCCCGCCGACGCCGCAGATTATTCTGCCGGAGATGGATTCCGTCATAAATGATTACCGCCGAAAACAATATTTTTTGCTGTGGTCGCGACATCCGAAATTGCCCTTTCGGCTTCAAATTCAAGCCGCTTGCCACTGAAAAGCAAATTGTAAATGACAATTATTCCGACAACGGCAAGAACAAGAAATGCTATGAAAATGCACGCGGCAAGCCAGAGCGGGACGCCTGTGCTGTCATCGGAATGGGTTGAAACGGACGCTCTGCCACCGGAGGTTCGGGGCTTTTTAGCCGGTTGAGATGAGCCCGGCTTTTTGCTCTGATGATTTTCCGCCGGACCGCGCTTTACGGGCGGAACGGGTGTCTCCGATGTTATTGTCTTCTGATGAGGACGTCTCTGAACAAAAACAACGGAAGGGTCCTGTTTCAGTCTTTGCAGATGGCGATACATCTGAACTGCGCTCTGATAACGGTTTTCGGGATTTTTCTCCATCGCGCAGAGAATTATCTGTTCAAGTCCGATCGGAATTTTGGGATTGATCTGTGACGGCGGCACGGGCGGCGTGCTGATATGCTGATATATGACCGCAACAGGCGTTTCCGCCGTAAACGGCATTTTGCCCGTCACCATTTCATACATCATAACGCCGAGCGAATAAAGGTCGCTACGCAGGTCAATCTTTCTGCTCTGCGCCTGCTCGGGACTGAGATAGAACACTGTCCCGATTGCTTTGTCCGCCATGGTGAGCGTTTCGGCTTTCGGTATTTTAGCAATGCCGAAGTCTGTCACCTTGACAAATCCGCCCTCAAGCAGCATGATGTTTTGCGGTTTTATGTCCCTGTGGATAACGCCTTTTGAATGTGCGTGGTTCAGGGCGGAGAGAATCTGCTCCGCAAATTCAACGGTTTCTCTCCAGGAGAGCACGCCTTTGATTTTCATGTATTCGCGGAGAGTTATTCCGCCCAAAAACTCCATGACGATATATTTATGTTCGCCGCGCACGGAGATATCGTAAACCTTGACTATATGTTCATGGTTGAGCATTGCAACGGCTTTTGACTCAATAATAAACCGTTTTATTGCCTGAGTGTTGCCCGCGACGGAGTCTTTCAGCATTTTGACGGCAACCTTGCGGTTTGTGAGCAGGTCGGTCGCTTCAAAAACGACAGCCATTCCGCCTTGACCGACGGACCCTTCGATTTTATATCTGCCGTCAAAAACCTGCCCTACGTATTTATTGAAAACATCCATGATATTTTAACCTTTCAGAGCTTTAGTTTTTTGCCCGCGTTAAAACTGGGCAATAACGGCGGTGATATTATCGGCACCGCCTGCGGCGTTTGCAAGGGATATGAGCTTGTCTGCGGCAAGGTCGAGATTGGTTGTCCCGTCCTCGCATTTCGGCGCACTGTAAAGCGCTTTTGACATTTGCTCGGGAGTTACATAGTTTGAAAGCCCGTCCGTGCAAAGAAGAAGATATCCGTTGCCCCAATCGTTGAGTCGGACGCAGAAAAAGTCAGCCTCGGTGCGGGGGTTGATACCGACCGCCTGAGTTATGACGTTTTTCCTCGGATATGTTTTTGCCTCTTCGGGCGTTATTTTGCCGTAATCGAGAAGATATTGAACAAAGGAATGATCATGAGTGATCTGTCGGGTTTCGGCTTCGGTCATGATATAAAGGCGGCTGTCGCCGATGTTGACGCAAAACAGCTGATTCTGATATATAAGTCCGGCAACAAGGGTCGTCCCCATGCCGGAGAGCTCGTCAAAATCGTTCGACATGCGGTAAATAAGGCTGTTTGCAGCCTTCGCCGCGGAAATCATCGTGTGACGTATTTCCCCGAGCTGTTCCGAGGGCGTTTCCGATATGCACGGAGAGGCGACTATTTTGTCACAGAAGGCGGAAACCGCTCTGCTGCTGGCAATTTCGCCCGCCTTGTGACCGCCCATCCCGTCGCAGACGATGAGAAGCGTTGCCTCTCCGCCCCAGAGCGACAGGCATTTGAAGCTGTCCTGATTGATTTTTCTTTGCATGCCTATATCGGATTTACCGCAGAATTTCATTAGTATCAAGCCCTTCCTTTTTGTATGAAGAATAAATTATGCGTTTTCGTTTTTTGTTTTTGCGCGGAGCTGACCACAGGAGGCGTCGATATCGCCGCCGAGATGACGGCGCACAGTCGCAACGATATGATTTTTTGTCAGAGTTTCGGCAAAGCGACGGACATTTTCTCTGTCCGAAGGGGAAAATCCCCTGCCCGTTGCGTTGACGGGGATAAGATTTACGTGCAGCGGCATATCCGGGCAATACTTTTTCAGGATTGCCGAAAGGGCGCGCGCGTCCTTTTCCGTATCGTTTTTGCCTGCCGCAAGCGTGTATTCAAAGGATATTCTCCGTCCTGTTTTCGCAAAATAATCGTGACACGCCGTCAGAAGCTCCTCAATGCACCATTTCCGGTTTATCGGCATGAGAGAGGAGCGGGTTTCGTTATCGGACGCGTGAAGCGAAATGGAAAGCGTAATTGGCAATTCCTCTTCTGCAAGGCGGTATATCTTGTCGACAAGGCCGCATGTGGAAAGGGAAATATGCCGATAGCCGATGTTCAGCCCGTCCTCCGAGCCGACAAGGCGGAGAAACTTCAGAACGTTATCATAGTTGTCAAGCGGCTCGCCGATACCCATCAGAACGATACCGGAGAGCTTTTCTCCTGCCTCGTTCTGCGCATAAATGACCTGCGAAAGCATTTCTCCCGGCAGGAGCCTTCTTGAAAGTCCGCCGAGGGTCGACGCGCAGAATTTACAGCCCATGGCGCAGCCTGCTTCCGTCGAAATGCAGACGGTATATCCGCGCTCGTATTTCATCAGCACGGACTCGATACATTCGCCGTCATAGAGGGAGAAAAGGAATTTCTGAGTTCCGTCCGAGGAGACCTTTTTCTCCCGAAGGGTGACAGTCGATACGAAGGCGTCAGCCTTCAGTTTTTCGCGCAGACTCTTCGGGACGTTGTTCATCTCGTCGATATTTTTTCCGCGCATAAGCCAGCCGAAAATCTGTTTTGCGCGGAATTTCGGCTCGCCGAGCCCGGTTATGTAATTTTCAAGCTCGGGCAGACCGAGACCTAAAAGATCCGTCATTTTATTTTCCTCATTTTTGCGATAAAGAAGCCGTCTGTGCCGTAGTCGCACGGGAGCAGAACGCACACCCCGTCCGAAGTTATACCGCCGACGGAGAATCCCTCTGGGGCAAAATCCGTATGCTCAGAGAGAAATCTCTCTATAACCTTTTCGTTTTCGTCCTTTGAGACGGTACACGTCGAATAAACGAGTGTGCCGCCGTCCTTTACGCTCTCCGAGCATGCGGAGAGAATCGAATATCCGAGCTCCGGCAGGCGGAGCGTCTCCTCCTCGGATTTATAGCGTATTTCCGGCTTCTTTGCCATGACGCCGAGACCGGAGCAGGGGACGTCACAGAGGACGCGATCGAATTTTTCGTCTGCGCACGGAACGGACGCATTATGTACCGCGGTTTCGATTATATCAATGCCGAGTCTTTCGGCGCCTTTTTTTATAAGCGACAGTTTGTTTTTGTGCAGGTCGCGCGATACTATTTTTCCTTCGTTTCCGGCGCGGATGGCGGAATAAAAGCTCTTTCCGCCGGGACACGCGCATGCGTCGAGCAGGCTTTCCCCATTTTCCATGCCGAGAGCCTCGCAGCATATCTGCGAAGCCTCGTCCTGCACGAAAAAGAAGTCCTCAAAGCGCAGGAGCTTTTCATAGGGGACGTTTTCCGTCATGCGGACGCCGCGCGGCGAAAACTTTGTCGGCTCGGAATGAATTCCTTCATCCTCAAGCATTTTTATAAATTCTTCCCTTGAAACGCGGAGGGTGTTGACGGTAACCGTCATAAACGGATGAGAAAGCGTGGCGGCAAGGCATTTTTCTGCCTTTTCCGCGCCCAGCTCCTCTGTCCATTTTCCGCATATCCATTCGGGAACGGAATATTTTATCGAAAGATATTTTATCTCATCCGACGAGCGGTCGGGCAGGTAATTTCTGCCCTTTTCTCTTGCCGCGCGACGGAGAACGGCGTTTGCAAAGGCTTCGCTGTTCTTTTTTGCGGTGAATCGGGTCAGCAGCGAGACAGACTCGTTCACAGCCGCCGAGTCCGGAATTTTATCCATAAAATAAAGCTGATAAAGCCCGATATAAAGCGCGGTTCTTACGTCCCTGTCTATATTTTCGGGGTCGCGATCCGAAAAGAGGGAAATGAGTCGGTCGAGGGTCAGCCTGCGCTCGATGACACCGTATAAAAGGGCGGTATAAAACGCTTTTTCAACGCCTGTCAGCCCGTATTTTTCTATCGACGCGGAAAGCTCAATGTTTGAATACTTTCCGTCCTTTTCAAATTTCTGAAGCGACAGAAATGCCGCCTGACGTGCTGTCATCTTCTTCTGTTCCTTCCGCCCATAACGATTATAAGAATTCTGAGGAGGTTCGCAAGCGATACAAACAGCGCCGCAACATACGTCATTGCTGCTGCCCAAAGCACCTTGCGCACGCCGCTTTTTTCCTCCGAGGAGACAATGCCCTCGCTTTCAAGCACGGAAAGCGCGCGGCGGCTTGCGTTGAACTCAACGGGAAGCGTCACAAGCTGGAAAACGGTTGCCGTCGCAAAGCATATAACGCCGGCGAAAGCAATATAAAAGCCGACGTCCGAGTCATAAGAAAACGACGAAAGCAAAAGCCCGATGAGAACCAGCGGCATTGCAAGATTTGAGCCGAGATTTGTTATCGGTACGAGAGCCGCGCGGAGTTTCAGCGGAGCATAGCCCTGCGCGTGCTGAATTGCGTGACCGCATTCGTGCGCCGCGATACCGCAGGCGGCAACGGAGTTTGAATTATAAACGCCCTCCGAAAGAAAAACCGTGTTTGAGCGGGGGTCGTAATGGTCGGAGAGCTGACCCTTGCAGGGAGCAATCGCGACGTTTGTTATCCCCTGCGAGCGGAGAATTTTTTCCGCTGTTTCCGCTCCCGTCAGACCGCGGGCGGTACGCACGCGGGAAAATTTTCCGTATGCGGACTGAACCCTTATCTGCGCAATCATTGCCCAGATGACGCACGGAAGCACAAGGACTATATAAAGATAGTAGCTTTCAAAATAATAGCCGAATATCGTCATTTGTTTTCTCCTTTTCCGAGAACCGAGCTCTCTGTTATCTTTCTTCCGCGGATAAAATCTCCCGCGCTCATTTCATTTTTGCCCTGCGGAATAAGCCGCAGGATTGCAAGTCTGCCTTCGCCGCAGTTTATTTCTATTCTGCCGTCGCCCTTGCCGATGAGAAGGGCAACCGTTCCGGGCTCGCCTTTGCTTTCGCCTTCGGCGGTGACGGCGCGTGTTATCTTCACGGGGAGACCGTCGATGTCCGTATGTGCGAGCGGAGCGGGGGAAAGCGCGCGGATTCTCCGTGAGCATACGTCCGCACTTTCCGAAAAGTCAATTATTCTGTCCTCCGCTTCAATCTTCTTTGCATAGGTTGAAAGACTGTCGTCCTGTTTTTCGGGCGGGTATTTGTCCGTTCCGATCGCGCGGATGACGTCAAGCAGAAGAGCCGCGCCCTTTGCGGCAAGCTCGTTTTCAATATCGCCGCACGTCGACGACGGCAAAAGCGGCACGGAAACCTTTGCAAGCATATCGCCCGTGTCCAGTCCGTCGTCCATTTTCATTATCGTTACGCCGATCTCCTTTTCTCCCGCCATAATGGCTCTCTGAAAAGGAGCGGCGCCTCTGTATTTCGGCAGAATCGAGCCGTGAACGTTTATCGACTCGTATTTTGGCTCAAAAAGCACGTAATGCGGCAGGATTTTGCCGTATGCAACGACGATGCAAAGATCGGGCGCAAGCGAGCGGAATGTCTCGCCGAAGGCTTCTTCTTTGAGCGTCGACGGCTGAAAGACCGGATAGCCCAGCTCCTGCGCCAGCACCTTCACAGGCGTCGGCATCAGCTTGTGGCCGCGGTCTTTTGGCTTGTCCTCTCTTGTGACAACGCCGATTATATCGTTTTTATATTCCGATTCCGCAATCGCCGAAAGCACGTTTTTTGCAAATTCGGGTGTGCCGAAGAAAAGTATTCTCAATTTTCGTCTCCTTCTTCAAGCTCTTCTCTTGTCATCATTCTTTCCGCTTTGTCCGGATAAAGGATACCGTCGAGATGGTCGATTTCGTGACACATAGCGCGCGCCAGAAGTCCCATACCCTCATATGTCTTTTCGCTTCCTTCAATATCCGTCGCGCGGACTTTGACATAATTCGGTCTGCGGACGATGCCCTGCTCGCCGGGGAGCGAAAGGCAGCCCTCAGGGCCGACCTGCTCTCCCGCCGTTTCGATTATTTCGGGGTTGATGAGATAAAGCACCTCCCCCTCCGTCACTTCAATTACAACCGCACGACGCAGAACGCCGACCTGCGGAGCCGCAAGCCCGACGCCGTCCGCCGCACGCATAGTTTCGAGCATATCGGAGAGAAGAGTTCTGATTCTGTCCGTTATTTCCGTAATCGGGCGGCTCTTTTTGCGGAGCGGCTCCTCTTCCGTTATTATTTTCAGCTTTGCCATAGTTCCTCCTTTTATACCGTTGACGGGTTTATGTCAACGGAGACGGATATTTTCCCTCCCGCCGCTTTTTCCGCGCCCAAAAGCAATTCGGAAAACAACGCGCGTGAGCGGATATTGTTTTTATGTTTTATCAGAATTCTCATTCTGTATTTGTTTTTCAGTTTGTATAGCGGCGCTTCAAACGGGCCGAAAACCGTCAGCGGTACGTCCGCATATTTTTCCGCAGAAAGGCGGGAAAGCTCCTCTGCCAGCTTTGCGGAAAACTCTTTTGATACAGCCTCCTCCGGCGACGACACCGAAAACAGCGCAATGTCGCAGAAGGGCGGAAAGAGCAGAGCGCGGCGCAGGGCAATTTCATTTTCAAAAAACTTTTCATAGTCCTGCTCGGCGCCGAGACGTATCGTTTCGCTGTCCGGACAGTATGTCTGAACGACAGCCTCTCCCGGATCGTCGCTCCTGCCCGACCTGCCGACGAGCTGCGTTATGACGGAGAACGTCCTCTCCGCCGCGCGGAAATCGTCGGAATAGAGGGAGCTGTCCGCAGAGACAGCCGCCGCAAGCGTCACACGGGGGAAATTATGCCCCTTTGCAATCATCTGTGTGCCGAGAAGTATATCGGCTTCGCCTCTTGAAAACTTGCCGATTATCTCGTCCCTTGAATATTTGCCGGTCGTTGTGTCCGCGTCCATACGAAGCACCCTTGCGGACGGTATAAGCGATTTTACAGCTTCTTCAAGCGCCTGGGTGCCATAGCCCATATAGCCGATGTGCTCGCTCCCGCAGGCGGGACAGATCTTCGGCGGATTTGTTTTGTAGCCGCAGTAATGACATACCATCGAGCCTCTGCCGCCGCTTACGTGATACGTCAGGGCGACGGAGCAATGCGGGCAGAGCATAACGCCCCCGCATTTGCGGCAGATGAGGAAGCTGCTGTAACCCCTTCTGTTCAGAAAGAGAAGCGACTGATGCCCCTCCTCGTAGTTTTTTATCAGCTTTTCCGCAAGCACCTTGCCGATTATTCTGAATTCCGATGAATCCTCGCGCATATCGGCGAGAGTGACTGTCGGCAGGGTCGCCTTTCCGTATCTGCCTTCGAGTTTTATAAGCGAATATACTCCGGTCACCGCCCTGTAATAAGTTTCGACGGACGGCGTTGCCGAGCATAAGAGCATAAGCGCTCCGTTTTTTTCGCAACGGTAGCGCGCGACGTCCTTTGCGGAATATTTCGGCGACTGATCGGATTTGTATGTGTGCTCCTGCTCCTCGTCTATGACGATCAGCCCGAGATTCTCAAGCGGAGCAAAAATTGCGGAGCGTGTGCCGAGGACAACATCGCAGTCGCCGCGGCGGATTTTTCTGTAAGTGTCAAACCGCTCGCCCGCGGAAAGCGCGGAATGTATAACGGCGAGCCTGTCCCCGAAGAGCGCGGAGAACATCGCAACCGATTGCCACGTCAGCGCAATCTCCGGCACCAGAACAATCGCCGTTTTGCCCGATTTTATAACGTCCTCGCAGAGCGAAAGGATGACGCTTGTCTTGCCGGAGCCTGTCACCCCGTATAAAAGCGCACCGTGCGGCTTTCCGTCGATAAGCGACAAAAGCTCCTTTTTCGCCCGCGCCTGCCCCTCGGAAAGCTCGGTCTTGCCGGCTCTGACGGGGAAATTCATATAAGGAAGGCGCAACTTTTCCTGTTTTATAACGTTTATAAGTCCGCGCTTTTCGAGCCCGCTTACAGTCGACGGCGAAAAGCCTTCTTCCGTCAGCTCCGAAAGCGGAATTCTGCCCGCCTCGCGGATTCTTTCGTAAAGACGACGGTGGTTTTCCGTCGTTCTCGGCATGGAAAGCGTGCTTTCGTCAGCGTCTTCGCGCAGAACGGCAATTTTCTCCTCCGCTTTTGTCGCGCCTTTTATTTTCAGCTCGGAGACAAGCTCCCCGCTCCTTGCCATTTTGCGGGCAAGGGAAGAGACATCGTCCGAAAAAGCCTTTTTCAGCTCGGAAAGAGGAGTTTTGCCGTTTTCCAGCAGATAATCGAAAAGGACGCGGCTCTTCTGATTGAGAGACGAAACGTCCACTCCGTCTGCCGCGGAAAACCAGTCCTCCGCTTTTTCAAATGCGTCCGCCGGAATAAGCCTGCGGACAGCGTCTCCGATCGAACAAAATGTGCGCTCGCAGAGAAAATCGACTGTGCCCATCATCTCTTCCGTGAGCGAAAGGTCTGGATTGATAACGGATATTATGGGCTTTAAGGAAAGTCCGTCCTCTGTTTCCTCCCTGTGCTCTGAGGATGTGACTATCGCGCTCTGCTTTCTGTTGCCCGCGCCGAACGGCACAAGCACAAAATCCCCGCGCATGACCCTTCTTCCCTCCGAATCGGGGACGTAATAGGTATAAACCGAGTCGAGGTGGTGAGGAAGGTCTAAAAGCCTGACTTCGACGGCGCGGTCATATTTCTCCATTTTTGATTAAAGATCGTCGTGAATTTCTTTGTCTGCTTCGGGGTCAACAACCTCAAAATCGCCTCTGTAAAGACGCTGAACAGCGTTTTCAACGGCTTTCTTATCGCGGACATCGCCCTTGATGAGCGCGGCGATAGTCTTGTCCGTTTCTTTTCTTTCAATCATTTTTTCCGCTTTTTCCCTCTGCGCAACGTATTCATCGGTTACCATTCTTGCGCATTTTGCCGTTGCCATAACGAGCATATAGCGATTCATTTTGCCTTTTGTAAGCTGGTCGATTGAAGGCTTAATCATCATAACGTTTATCTCCTAATCAATTAAAAAATTTTTCTTTTACTTCTCTGTTGCGGAAGGTGCGTGCCTTTTCCGCCTTTTCGATTGACATTATAAGCTCTGCCGCCTTGTCCGATTCACCGTGACCGTTTATGACGATGTAATCGTATTTGGAAAAATATTCGAGCTCATAGCGCGATGCTTCCATTCTCCTGCGGATTATTTCGTCCGTTTCCGTGCCCCTGCCGCGCAGGCGCTCCTCAAGGGTTTTGGCGTCCGGCGGGAGAATCAGAATCATGACCGCCTCCGGCATTTTTTCCTTCACCTGCGTTGCGCCCTGAACCTCAATTTCAAGGATGATGTTTTTTCCTTCTTCAAGGCACTTTTCAACAGCCGCTCTCGGCGTTCCGTAAAGATTGCCGACATATTCCGCGTGTTCGAGCATTTCGCCCGCGGTAATCTTCTTTTCAAATTCCTCAAGGGAAATGAAATGATAATGGACTCCGTCAATCTCGCCCGCTCTCGGTTTTCTTGTCGTTGCGGAGACGGAGAATTCAAAATTGCCCGAATCGACGAGCTTCTTGTTTATCGTGCTCTTTCCGCTTCCGGCGGGGCCGGATATAACAAAGAGCAATCCTTTTTTGCCATCATTCATTCGTCATCATCCTCGTCTTCATCGTCCGGCTCGAACAGTCCTTCAAGTCTGCCCGATATCGTTTCCGCCGCAAGGGCGGACAGAATGACATGGTCGCTGTCCGTTATTATAACGGAGCGGGTGCGTCTGCCGCAGGAAACGTCGATAAGCCCGCCGGCTTCCTTCTGCTCTGCAACAAGTCGCTTTATCGGTGCGGATTCGGGACTGACAACAGCGACAACTCTGTGCGCCGCAACCATATTACCGAAACCGATGTTTATAAATTTCATCATAAAATTATTTGTGCCGTCCTTTCGGAATCATTCAATATTCTGTATCTGCTCGCGGATTTTTTCAAGCTCTGCCTTGATTTCGACAACGAGCTTCGCAATTTCCGCGTTGTTTGCCTTTGAACCGATTGTGTTTGTCTCTCTGTTTATCTCCTGAAGGAGGAAATCCAGCTTTCTGCCGACAGGCTCATCCGATTCGATGATTTCGTCAAAAGCGGCAAAATGCGAATCAAGACGGACAAGCTCCTCGTCGATTGCCAGCTTGTCGGCGGCAAGGGCACATTCCGTCAGCAGTCTGCCCTCGTCAAAGGTGACGCCGTCGCCCGCTATCTGCGCTATGCGCGTGCGGGTTTTGTCATACTGACCCTTGACATCCGCCTCCGAAAGCGGCGCAATCTTCTTTGCCAGCGCTTCGACCTTCTTTCTCTTTTCGACGATATCCGCTTTCATGTTCGCGCCTTCCGTCTCTCTTGCGGAAAGAAACGCGTCGATTGCCTCGTCAAGCACGGGAAGGAGCTTCTGCCATTCCGCGTCGACGTCCTCATCCGCTTTTTTGACGGTGAAAATGTCTCTGTTCTGGGCAATTCTCATCGTTGAGAGGTCGTCCGTAAGCCCGAATTCCTCGGAAAGGCGGCGGAGTGCGTCGATATAGCTCTTTACATACGCGCGGTCAAGCTCGACCTCGATTCCCGGGTTTTCGAGAATGTCGATTGTGACGAAAACGTCGACCTTGCCTCTTGAAATGCCTCTTTCCGTGAGACGTGATTTGATTTTTTCTTCAAGAAACCCGAAAAGACGGGGAATCTTGATTGTGCAGTCGAGATAGCGGTTGTTGACCGACTTTATCTCAACAAGGACGCTGCGCTCGGAGGTTTCCTTCTTTGAGCGCCCGTAAGCTGTCATACTTCTTATCATTATTATGCCTTTCCTGCGACTTTGCGCAAATGTCCATAATATAATAATATAATTATATAATATTTATACGGTGATGTCAACCTTCGGACGCACGATTTTCCGAAAAAACAAAGGTCGGCAGTTTCCTGCCAACCTTAAATGTTATGACCTGAATTCGATTGTTACGGGCTTTTCGCCGACTTCTATTCTGACAGAAACTGCATCCGCGCCGCAGAAGCTCTTGCTTTCCGCAAGCTCAGCAGGCGTTCCGTCGACCGTTGCGGAGGAAGTCTTGCCGCAGCAGAGCGCAACGGTATAAACGCATTTTTCGGGCATACCGTCGAAGTTGCCTTTGCGCGGCATAACGGTTACGATTGTTTTTCCGCCGTCGCTCTTTGCCGTGACGGTCACCTCCGCAAAACTGCCGGTCTCGTAGCCGTAAGTAATGCCGTCGTCATCATAAAGAGTAAACGAGGTTTCGACAGGCGACGGATAAACATTGAAGATTACGTTTTCAAAAGCGTCCGTGCCGAGATGATTTTTGTCCGGTATGGCGGGGATAATCGCGCCCGACTTTATATAAAGCGGTCCGCCGATAAGCCCTTCTTTTATGACGGGATAAGTCTTGCCGCCGTCGGCATTTTCGCCCGTCCAGCCGTTTATCCATCCGCCCTCCGGAAGGGAGACTTCGTCAACAAACGCCGAGGTTAAAATGCTGTCTCCGAACATATACTGACAGCAGAGCGCGTCTGCGTTTTTCATTTCGGGGTACTCCATCGACATTGCGCGCATAACGGGATATCCCGTTTCCGCCGCCTTGTGTGCCATTGTGTAAATATACGGCGCAAGACGGTAACGCAGTTTTGCATAGAAGCGGAAGCAGTCGCAAAGGTCGTCGCCGAGGTACCACGGCTGATTCCAGTATGCCCAGTTTGAAAGCTGAGACCATGTCTGCATAAATCCGAAATGAATACCCTCTGCCGAGTTTGTTTCCATATCGCAGCTGACATTTGAATGGCCGCTGTAACCGAGGTTGAGCATTGAAGCGAGAGGCTTTGCGCCGCCGCCTGTGTCGCCTGCCCAGGTCGCCGCATATTTCTGAATACAGGTATATCCGCCGGACGTATAAATCATCGCGCGTCTGCCGGTATGCTCGCGGAAGCCGAGACTCATCTGTTTTGCGTAAATGAGCGGGAAAAGATTGTGCATTTCTTCATCGCTCATTCCGTTGCCCCATTGACGGTCGGGGTGGTCGTCTATCTGATGACAGCCGTCCAGCTTGAAGCATTCCGCGCCGTCGTCCACGAACTTTTTCAGGTGCTCGAAGAACGGCTCCTCCAGCTTTGTGTTTTCGTCAAGGCGTGCCTTCGTTGCAAAATGGGAATCGTGAACATAGTCGTCATCGTCCCAGATTATCTCGTCCGGCTTGACCTCATAACCCGCTCTGCGCTCTTCTTCATAGGAAAGGTCGTATTCGATACAGAGCCAAAGGCTCAGATGAAAGTTTATCCTTTCCATCGCGCCGAGAAAGGTTGACGCTTTGTCGCCCTTCTGCCAGGCGGGAACGGGGTATGTTCTGCCGTTCCATTGCTTGTCTGTTCCGAAATGATAACGGTGATCGGCTGTCCAGCCGGGTTCAAGCCCGATTATATCGCAGGGGATGTCCTCTCTGCGGAAGTTTTTGCAGTCGTTCATCGTGTCGTTTATGTCGTTATTCTGATTTGCCACGAACGAAAGTCCGTATGCCCATTTCGGGAGCATTATCGGTCTGCCGACGACGCGCGTATATTCATAAAGCATTTTTCCCGTCGACGGAGCGGCAAAAAGGTAAACGTCAAACGCACCGCCCTTTGCGGTTATGCGCAGAGTGTTTTTTTCCTTGTGACCGACGTCAACGGCGTGACGCCACGTCGAGTTGAGGAGCAGTCCCCAGCCGTCGTGACTGTGAATGAAGGAAATCGGGATATAGCACTTGACGTTGCGAACCCACATTTCCGTCGCAAAGCCGGTTTTTTCTATCTGACGACGCGTTGCGTCGCCGAGACCGTAAATCCTTGCGCCTTCATTGTACGCAAGGCTTGCGTCAAATCCTGCGCGATGTTTTTCAATGCTTTTCGACGAGAGAAGCACCCTGCCGTCGCCGTCCGAAAAGACAAAATTGCCGTCCGGTGAGACTTCAAGTCGTGCATTTTTGACGGATATAACCGTGTTTTCTCCGTTTTTTTGCGATGAAAAATCGGGAGAGGGAAGCGTTTCGTAAATGCTGTAACGGTTCAGCCCGCATTCTTTGTCGTCCGTATCGGCAACGCAGAGACGGATACAACTGTCGGAAATTGCCTCCGCCATGATTTTCTTGTCGGCGGAGGAGTAGCAGTTTATCATATTTTTACCTCGCTGGAATTAGTGAAGCCGCAAAGCAGACCGCTCCGCGGAGAGAAAAGATAAGAGAGAAAATCGAAGAGAAAAGGTGCGCCTGCGGCGCGGATTGATTAAAAAGGCGCGTTTTCGGCTCCTTTGTGTAAAGGGAGCTCCGCCGAAGGCGGTGAGGGATTGTTTTTTACAACCCGTCTCGGCGACGCCTGCAAGCATGCTTCGCACACTCGCAAATCCTCCAACCGCTACGCGGTTTCCGAACCCCTCTCGGCGAGGCCTGCAAGCATGCTCCTCATACTTGCAAATCCCTTCCACCACTTCGTGGTCCCCCTCCCCTTACACAGGGGAGGCATAAAACTCTGCACAAACTCCCCGATAACTGAAGTTTCTTTTGCCTACTTTTCTTTTCAAAGAAA
>UQUT01000020.1 GCA_900544285.1 uncultured Eubacterium sp. | reverse complement strand
CCCTCTTCTCGGCGAAGCCTGCAAGGGTGCTCCGCACCGCTTGCATATCCCCCAAAGTGGGAGGCAAAAAATTCTTGTGCGCCCCCGTTCCCGCAGGCACAAAAGTCCCGCACAAACCGTAATAACCCCGCGCGGAGCGCACCTTTTTTCTTCCGAAACGTCCTCCGCCCGGAGGATTTTTTAATTTCCGAAAAAATTTTTTGAAAATTTGTTGCCTTTCGCACCCTTTTTGCGGTTATTATAGGTGTAAGGCGCTTTTACGGAGCGGAAAGGAGGAAACGCTTTGGAGGACGAAAAAATAGTCGACTTGTTTTTCGCCCGTTCGGAAGAGGGAATTGCCCGCACGAGAGAAAAATACGGAAAACTCTGCGGATACATAGCAAAAAACATTCTCGGAGACGAGCTTGACGCGGAGGAATGTGTAAATGACGCATATCTCCGTCTCTGGAATCTCATCCCGCCGGCAAGACCGGAAAAGCTTTCCGCCTTTCTCGGAAAGCTCGTCCGCGGAATATCAATCGACAGGATGAGAAAAAAATCCGCAGATAAACGCGGCTTTGCGGAAACGGATTTGATTGACGATGAGCTTTCGGAGGTTCTCGGCGCATGCGACGACGGACTCGAATCGTCGCTCCTGCGCGACGCGATAAACCGTTTCCTCGGCTCGATTGAAAAAGAAAAAAGAATAATTTTCGTTCGCAGATATTGGTATATGAGCGAGGTGCGCGGCATTTCCGCGTCGCTCGGAATAAGTGAGGGAAAGGTCAAAATGACGCTTTCCAGACTGCGGACAGAGCTTAAAAATTTTTTGGAGAAGGAGGGCTTTGAAGTATGAAAAAAGAGAAAATCGACGAAGTGATAGGTTGGATAGACGACAGCTTTATAGACGAAGCAATGCCAACCGAAAATGTCAAAAAGAAAAAGCCGAATTTCAGGCACATTCTTGCGTTCGCGGCGGGCTTTCTGATTGCAATCGGCATAGGCGCAGGGTCGGTCGCATGGCAAAATCGCCCCCTGCCCGACCTTTCGGGAAAATACGAAGCAAAATATGTCGCAAAAACGGAAGATGTCATCCGGTCTGCAACTACAATCAGCTCTTTCAGCGGCTACACATACAGCTCCGAATTTTATAACAGAGTCGGCGATATTCCGGATGATTATGCTTCCGAGCTTATCGCCTCCGGCAAGCTTCCGGGACAAACGGACGAGACGACATCGGAATTTGAATTCTATAAGATAAAGAATATTTCAAAAGAATATGCTATTGCAGCCAGAACCGCCGAAGGCAAAAGCTTCAGCGTTCTGACAAATGCCGTGTACCTGCCGGAGACTGTCGGTGAATGGAAAGAAAACATTGCATTTGAAAAGACGGCAAAAATAAAATCCGTGCGGTATTCATTCATCGGAGATGACGGAGAGAGCAGAACCGTCGAGTTTGAAAATGCGGATGATAGTCTGATATATTCCGCAATTTTCGGCGGCGGCAAGGCGAAAATCAGTCATTTTTCGGGAAAGCCGAGCGACATTTGCATAACGATCATAATGGACATTCCGTCCCTTGCAACAGAGAATTATGCAGTTCACATCTCAACTTCCGGCTATGTATATGCAAAAATGCCGGAGCGCGTCGGCACATATCGGATAAGTAAAAACGCTGTCCGTAATCTCATAGAATACTTTGCGGAAAATTGCGAGGGAAAAGAACTTATTTACAGATGACCCAAAGGAAAAGAGGAAAAATGATGAAAAAAATTATATCTGTCATTCTTGTCGCACTGACAATTGCAGTTGTCATTGCAGGTTGCATTACAAATAACAATAATCAGGCCGGAAGCACTACAACGACCGGAATCACCACGACGGCAAAGCCGGACGGCACGACAACGACCCAAGCTCCCGTAACAACCGAAAAAACCGATGAGCCCATCGAAAAGCCGACGGCGTCCGAGGCTATGGCGGCATATCTCAAAAATCTGCTCCGCAAAAATTCCGGCAAAAATCTGACGGAAATAATGGGCAGACTGGACGAGCATCCCTGCTTTGACAGCCTTGAAACGGATATAAGCGTTCAGCCATATCCGGAAGATCGTTCGCCCTATATATACGGCTTTGAATACGGAACCGAGTTTCCCGAATATGTAAAGTCGGGTTCACTTTTCTGCCTTTCCGGCGACGTCCCTTTCGCCGCGACCGTTTTTGAACTCAAAGAGGGCGCCGACAGGGAAGCCTTCCTCGCTTTCCTTGAAGAAAAATCGGCGCTTGACTTCGGCGGAGAAAAGCCCGCGACGATGAAAGCCATCGGCTCGGAAGGTAATTATGCATTCATAATCCTCTGCACGGAGGATCTGAAAACAGATATCAGTCCCGACACAGAGCAGACGCTTGTCGGCATTATGAAAAAAGTCCGCACGGGCGCAGAACTTTCAATGGGCGTGACAAGAATGGACGTCACCTCCGAGCGCGCGCCTTACTATTTCGGAATAGAAGAGAACGTCGACCTGCTTGAAAAGGAAGGAGTGATCTGCGAGCCGATGATCGGCTGGGGCTTCTCTCTTGTAATGGTTGAAGTCAAGGACGAGAAGGACGCGCAAAAGGTTGCAAAGGAAATGGAATCCGGACTCAACCCCGCCAAATGGATTTGCGTTAGCGCGGGATATGTTTCCGTCAAGACTTGCGGGAAATACGTTCTCGGAGTTATGTCGTCGCAGGAGAAATGCGAAAACATAACGTCGATATTCGAAAGCCTTTTCAGATAAACCGCCATCATCCTCCGCGGTATCCCCTTCCGCGCTTAATATAAAGACCGCCCTCCCGTTTTGATCATTTCGGGAGGGCGGTTCTTTTTATAAAGCTTTTTCGCAGGCGAAGAAGTCAATGCCGTATTCGTGACAGTTGCCGACAAAATCGAAGCCGAGGGAGCGATAAAGCCCGACAGCCGCGAGGTTCACCCTTGAAACAAGTAGCCGTCCGTCGGACTCAAAAACGTAGAGCCCGCCGGAGGAAAGGTCGCCTTTTGCTTCTCTTTCCGAGGGGTAATCCTCATCCCATGTGCAGCCCTCCGTGACGAGAACGGAACGGTAAAGCGCAAGCACGGCGGGAATGTCTGTCGCTGTTGTTTTTCTGAAAATTGCGCTTATTGCGGCTTGTAATCACGCATGAAGTCGGCAACGGACGTCTCGCACGTTCTCATCGCGGCAATTGTCTCCTCAAAGAGCTTGTCGAGCTCCCAGCCGAGACGCTCCGCGCCTGTGCGGATGACGTCACGCGAGCAGCCTGCGGCGAATTTCTTATCTTTGAATTTCTTTTTCAGACTTGAAACCTCCATGTCCGAAACGCTCTTTGACGGACGCATGAGCGCCGTCGACCATATCAGACCCGTCAGCTCGTCTGCGGCAAAGAGCACCTTTTCCATCTCGTGCTTAGGCTCAACGTCGCAACAGATGCCGTAGCCGTGCGAGCAAACGGAATATATCATGTCGTCCCCGACGCCGCCCTCTCTGAGCAACTCGGGAGCTTTTTTGCAGTGTTGCTGCGGATAAAGCTCAAAATCTATGTCGTGAAGCAGACCGGTAATGCCCCAGTAATCCTCCTCGTCGCCATAGCCGAGGGATTTTGCAAAATAACGCATGACCCCTTCGACAGTCAGCGCGTGCTGAATATGAAACGGCTCCTTATTGTATTTTTCGAGAAGCGCAAGTGCCTCGTCGCGTGAAATATTGCTTTTTCTCATTGTTTTTACTCCTCAGAGGGTTCGTTTTCAAGGCAATTATACCACCCCTGCGGAGAATGTCAACGGGTTTTTCAAAGGAGAAAAACGTCGGAAGAAAAATTTTTCCGTCGACAGGAAAGCAGCATAAAAAGGCATGCGCGGACGCTCCTTCATGAAAAATATTTTTTATATTTAACAAATCGGTTGACGAAAGACTGAAATTGTGATATGCTGAATAATGTAAAAAGTTTCAAAATAATGTGTAAATTTATACATCTGTGTTGTTCATTTTCAATCTCGTGATTTTTGAAAGAAATGTTTTCGGGAAAGGGAAGACCTGTATGATTTTTGATATCCAGAAGGCAAGCGTGCTGAAAAGAATATCGGCTTTCATTCTTGACGCGATACTTATCTGTATCGTTGCCACGGGTTTTGCCGTTCTTATGTCGCAGATTACGGATTATGACGGACACAGCGACCGCCTTGAGGAGTATTATGCCTCCTATGAAGCCGAATACGGCGTCACCTTCCGCATGACGGAAGAAGAAAGAGCCGCTATGACGAAAGAAGAGCAGGAGCAGTATAAAAAGGCTTATGACGCGCTTATCGCTGATGAAACGGCGATGAAGGAATATGCTAAGGTTTTCAACCTGACTCTGACGATTATCTCCCTTTCCATCCTTCTTTCTTTTGCAGCGACGGAATTCGTCGTTCCGCTTTGTCTGAAAAACGGGCAGACCGTCGGCAAAAAAGTGTTCGGTATCGGCGTCATCAGAACGGACGGCGTGAGGATTAATCCTCTTATGCTTTTCGTCCGCACGTTCCTCGGTAAGTTTACCCTTGAAACAATGATACCCGTCCTTATTATAGTAATGATATATTTTAACAGCATCGGTCTCATGGGGCTTATTGTCCTCTGCGCCGAGTTGCTGTTGCAGATAATTCTTTTCTTCGCAACAAAAACGAATTCTCTCATTCATGACCTTCTTGCGGGCACTGTCTGCGTCGACATGGCGAGCCAGATGATTTTCGCAAGCGAAAGCGAAATGATAGAATACAAGAAAAGGGTATCTGCGGAGAAAGCCGCCCGCAGCCAATATTAAAAGCTACGGCGGCGTTTTTTCTTAAGAATATAAATAATTTGAGAAAGGATACAAAATGAAAGTCGTATTACAGAACCTGACAAAGATATTCCCCAGCCGGAATAAAAAATCAAATGAGGAGGTCGTTGCCGTAAACGACTTTACTTTTGAGATACCCGATGGCAAGCTCATCGGTCTTCTCGGTCCCTCGGGCTGCGGAAAAAGCACAACTCTTTATATGATCTGCGGACTGCAAAAGCCCACGTCCGGCAGGATCTTCTTCGGCGAGGATGACGTTACCGACCTCTCCCCCGAAAACAGAGGCGTCGGACTTGTTTTCCAGAATTACGCCCTCTATCCTCACATGACCGTCAAGCAGAATATCCTTTTCCCGCTTCAGAACCTCCGCGGCGCGGATAAGCTGTCGAAAGAGGAAATGCTTGAAAGAGCTTATGAGGCGGCGAGACTCGTCCAGATAGACGACCTCATGGATCGTAAACCCAGCGAGCTTTCCGGAGGTCAGCAGCAGAGAGTTGCAATTGCGCGTGCTCTCGTCAAAATGCCGAGAGTGCTCCTTCTTGACGAGCCCCTTTCCAACCTTGACGCACGTCTCCGTCTCCAGACGAGAGAAGAAATAAGAAGAATTCAGAGAGAAACAAAGATAACGACGGTGTTCGTCACGCACGACCAGGAAGAGGCGATGAGCATTTCCGATATGATAGTCGTTATGAAGAGCGGTGTCGTTCAGCAGATAGGCGCTCCGCAGGAGGTTTATGACGATCCGAAAAACCTCTTCGTTGCGAAATTCCTCGGCACTCCCCCGATAAACGTTTTCGATGGCAGAGTCGAAGGCGGAATGCTTTATATAGGCGGTGACGGCGTCCTCTCCGTTCCCGGCGCAAAGGACGGCGACGTTTTCGTCGGTATCCGTCCCGAGGGCTTCATTCTTGATGATTACGGCCCCATGCACTGCAATCTTTCGAGCGTTGAGGTCATGGGCAGGGACGTAAGCGTCGTATCGACGAGCGAAGCGTCACTTTCGCCCGTTATCCGCTCGATAATCAATGCGGACAACAAGGTAAACACCGAATTGTCGACTGTAAGCTATTCGCTCAAACGTCATAAGGTGTTCATCTTTGATAAGGAAACCGAAGAAAGAATTTATTTCGAGGTGTGAAAAATGGTTGAAAGCAAGCAACAGTGGAAAGCATGGCTTTATCTCTCTCCGGCGATAGTCCTGCTTCTTGTGTTTACGGTGTGGCCGATAATAAACACTGTCCGCATGGCGTTTCTTGAAGATTACAGCGGTCTTGAAGCCATCGGCGGAAAGGTTTTTCAGTTCGGCATCGGAAATTTTACAAAGGTTATCAAATACAAGCGCTTTCTGATGTGTCTTAAAAACACGGTGCTCATCTGCGTGCCGACGGTACTTATATCGTCGTTCCTCGCGCTTCTCATCGCCGTATGCCTCAACTCAATAAAGCCCCTTCAGAGGGTTTTACAGACGATATTCTTCCTCCCTTACGTCACAAACTCCATCGCTATCGGCATGGTGTTCGCCGCAATGTTCAACATCGTCGGCAACCTCGGCACAAAAGGAAACGATATCATCGTTACGGCGGGTATCATAAACAATATCATCGAATTTTTCGGCGGGAACGCAGTCAACTGGATAAACGCGGGTTCGACATACGCCGCGAACATGACAGTCATGATTATCTATATAGTATGGAATGCGCTCCCGTTCAAGATACTGATTCTCCTCGGCGGACTTCAGAGCATAAACAAGCAGTATTATGACGCGGCAAGAGTCGACGGAACGCCGAGAACAAGAATTTTCACAAGAATCACCGTGCCGCTCCTCTCTCCGATGATTGCATACGTTGTCATAACGGGCTTTATCGGCGGCTTCAAGGAATATACGAGCATCGTCGGTATTTTCGGAGACACGATGGGTCCGGTTCACGATTCAAAACGTCTGAACACGATGGTCGGCTTTATATATGACTCGCTCAGCACAAACAAGCAGGGAAGAGCGAGCGCCGCCGCGCTTATTCTGTTCGTTATAATCCTTATAGTCACCCTTATCAACCTGCAGGTAAGCAAGAAGAAAGTTCATTACTGAGAGGAGGGCGAACATGAAAAATACCGCAGTTACAATGCACGAAAAGGATATGCAGAAAGTATCCGTCGAGCAGAGAATCGGCAAGATACTCGTTCTCATCCTCATTTATGCCTTTCTGATATTCATGGCAATCGCCGTTCTGTTCCCCTTCTATTGGATGCTCAACTCATCCCTTAAAAGCCTTGATGAATACAGAATGAGCGTGCCGACGTTCTGGCCAAAGCAGGTGCTCTTTTCAAACTATGCGACAGCCTTCACAACGGCAAATCTCGGAAGACTGTTTCTCAACACCCTTTATGTCGGTCTTGTATCGACAATTCTCTCCCTTGTGATAACGGTGCTTTCCGCATTTGCTTTCGCAAGACTTGAATTCAAGGGCAAGAACGTACTTTTCGCCGCGCTTCTCGCAACAATGATGATTCCCGGCGAGCTTTTCACAATCACAAACTACATAACTGTTTCAAACCTCGGTTGGAAAAATACATATACCGTTCTCATAGTGCCGTTCCTTGTCAGCGTTTTCTATATATATCTTCTCCGTCAGAACTTTATGCAGATACCGAACGAGCTTTATCTTGCCGCCAAGGTTGACGGCACGAGCGATATCAAATATCTCTGGAAGGTTATGATACCGCTCTCCCTCCCGACGCTTATCTCAATTACGATTCTCAAAATGATGGGCGCATGGAACTCATATATCTGGCCGCGACTCGTCGCAAACGACGAAGCCCACCAGATGATAACAAACGGCTTGCGCAACGCGTTCACGGAAACGACGGGCGACGTTAACTATCCCGTTCAGATGGCGGCTGTTGCAATCGTTTCGCTCCCGCTCTTCCTTGTGTTTGTATTCCTCAGGAAATACATCATGAAGGGCGTCAGCAGAAGCGGTATCAAAGGTTAAACAAGTCGACAGACTTTTTAACATAAAAAAACAAAAATTTTTGGAGGAAAAACCAGTCATGAAGAAGTTTTTGGCAATTATCATGCTCCTTGCCCTCACGATGACAATGCTGTTCTCGTGCGGACCGAAGCCGACCCCGGATCCGGACACAGACAAAAAAGTCGGCAACTTTGAAGTCCCCGAAGGCGGTTACGACGGCAGCGAAGTCACAATCACCTTCTATCACACAATGGGCTCGAACCTCACCGATGTTCTTGAAAATTACATCGCTGAGTTCAACAAGCTCTATCCCAACATTCATATCGTACACACAAAGATCGGCGGTTATGACGACGTAAGAGACCAGATAAGCACCGAGATCACAACAGGCGCTCAGCCCAACATCGCATATTGCTATCCGGATCACGTTGCTCTTTATAACCTTGCAGGCTCCGTTATCACTCTCGACAGCCTTATAAACAGCACAGTCGAGGTCACAAGAGCGGACGGCACAAAGGAAACTCTCGGACTCACAAAAGACCAGATAGCAGACTTCATAGAAGGCTATTACAACGAAGGTAAGCAGTTCGGCGACGGACTTATGTACACAATGCCTCTCTCCAAATCAACAGAAGTTCTTTATTACAACGCAACCTTCTTCGCAGAACACAACCTCACTCCGCCCACAACATGGGAAGAGATGGAAGAGCTCTGCAAGAAGATCAAAGAGATCGACCCCAAGAGCATTCCGCTCGGCTATGACAGCGAAGCAAACTGGTTCATCACAATGTGCGAGCAGTATGGCTCTCCTTACACAAGCGCAACAGGCGATCACTTCCTCTTTGACAACGAAACAAACAGAGAGTTCGTCAAGAAGTTCAGAGAGTGGTACCAGAAGGGTTACCTCACAACTCAGAAGATCTACGGCGCATACACATCCGGCCTCTTCACTTCCACAAACGAAGTAAAGAGCTATATGTCCATCGGTTCTTCCGCAGGTGCAACACACCAGCGTCCGACGGCAAACGCAGACGGCTCATATCCGTTTGACGTAGGCATAGCAACAATTCCCCAGGTAAGCGAAACAAACAAGAAGGTTATTTCCCAGGGCCCCAGCCTTTGCATCTTCAAGAAGGCAAACCAGAATCCTCAGGAAGTTGTTGCGTCATGGCTCTTTGTCAAGTATCTTACAACAACCGTTGAATTCCAGGCTGAATTCTCAATGGCTTCCGGTTACGTTCCCGTAATCAAGTCCGTTTCCGAAAACGAAACATACAAGGAATTCATCGACGGCGCAAACGGCGGAACAAATATCGCCGCTCTCTCCGCAAAGGTATGTCTTGAACAGGAAGAAGCATATTACACATCTCCCGCATTCAACGGCTCGTCCACAGCCCGTGACCAGGTTGGCGCACTTCTCGCAAAGTGCCTCTCTGCAGATGACGGCGGCAACGTCGACGCTATGATAAAGAAAGCGTTCGAAGATGCCATTGAAGAATGCGAATATTGATAATTTCCGAAAGCAAATAAACAAATGAAAACAAAAAGAGTACTTTCGCTTTTGCTGGCTCTGATAATTGTCGTTCTTTGTCTTTCTTCATGTACTCCCGCGGAAGGTGGCACAACAACCACCTCCTCCGCCGGAGGAACGGAGCAGATCGAAAAGAAGGACTATGTATCCGAGCTGAAGTTCAATATGAATTCCGAAACAAAAAAGCAGGTCGTCACCGTAAAGACCTATGTCGACGGTGATACAACGCATTTTCATGTTCCGGAGGACGTTGTTCCCGGCGGTGTGCTGAAAGCAAGATATCTTGCGATAGACACTCCGGAATCGACGGGAAAAATCGAAGAATACGGCAAGAAGGCTTCCGAATTCACAAGGGCGAGGCTGTCATCCGCCGTCAGCATCATTGTCGAGTCGGACAGTGAAAAATGGAACCTTGACTCAACAGGATCAAGATATCTTGTCTGGGTCTGGTATAAGGACAGCGAGGACGGCGCATACAGAAATCTTAACCTTGAAATTCTTCAGAATGGTCTTGCCGCGGCTTCGTCCACGGGAAACAACCGTTACGGAAGCATCTGCCTTTCGGCTCTGGCGCAGGCAAGAGCGGAAAAACTCAATGTTTATTCGGGCGAAAAGGATCCCGATTTCTACTATGGCGACGCTGTCGAGCTGACGCTAAGAGAGCTGAGGCTCAACGTATCCGATTACACAAACACAAAGGTTGCTTTTGAAGGCGTCATCACCCGTAACGACGGAAGAAGCATTTATATTGAAGATTACGATTCCGATTCCGGCTTGTATTTCGGCATGACCGTTTATTACGGTTTCGGTCTCTCCGGAGCGGGACTTTCGATAATCTCCGTCGGCAACAGGGCGAGAATTGTCGGCACGGTGCAGTATTATGAGGCAGGCGACAGCTATCAGGTCTCAGGACTTACGTACCGTCAGATGAAGCCGGACGACCCGGGCAATATCAAAAAGATAAGCGATGGACATAAGCCCGCGTTTACCCCGGTGTCGGCTGAAAAATTTGCAAGCGGCACCGTCACCCTTGAGGATGACGGCAAGGAATACCGCTTTGCAGAGCTTGCGCTTTATACAAGCGTTTCGATGGAAGACCTCACCGTCAAAAGCATATATACAACTTCCTCCGATGACAGCTCCTCAAAGGGCGCAATGACGATCACCTGCGAAAAAGACGGAGTGACGGTCACCGTCCGCACCACGGTTCTTATGGACAAGGACGGCAAGCTCGTCACGGCGGACAGATACGAAGGCAAAAACATAAGTGTAAGAGGCATAGTAGATCATTACGACGGCGAATATCAGATAAAGGTTTTATCGACAGACGATATAACTATCAACAATTAAATAATATGAGGAGATAAAAATGAAAAGAATCATAGCTTTCCTTTTGGCACTCACTTTTTGTGCGGTGATTTTTGCGGGATGCAAAACCAATCCCGATCCGGCGCAGACAACAACGGCAGCCCCCGGCACAGAAAAAGTTGACACGCTTGAAAATGCAAAGCAGTATCTTTATGCAATGTATAAAGACGCCGCTGAAAAAACTCTCAAGCCCTTCAAACGCGTGGGTATCGTAACTATCAGCGGTGAAGTTTTTGATGTTGAATGGACAGCAAAAGTGCTCACAGGTCCCGAAGACGGCATCAAAATCGTTGCCGGAGACAAGACGGTTACAATCGAAATGAACGAAACTCCCGAAGAAGAGCTTCGCTATGAGCTTACGGCGACGGTCAGAAAAGGCGAAGAGTCGAAATCCGTAACATTTACACACTACGTTCCCGCAGTTCCGAAGGCAGGCGGCATAGAGGTTGTCAAGGAAGTCAAGACAGACACCCCCTTCAAGTTCGGTCTCGTTCAGGGCAATCTTGAAAAGACACTCTTCTTTGCAGGCGCTATGAGCGGCAACTATCTCGCAACAACAGAAGACGCTATGGCGGCTGAAGACGTATATGTTGAGGCTGTTGAAGGCGGCTATCGTCTCTACTTCTTCGAAGGCGAAACCAAGACATACATTGACCTTCACGAATACAAGGAAGGCAAAGCAGGCATCCGTCTCACGACAGAGCCGACGGCAACGTTCGTATGGAACGAAGAGCTTCACCTCTTCACAACAAACGTAGCGGGCGAGGACAGATACCTCGGTACATACAACACGTTCAACACAATCAGCGCAAGCGCAACGTCGTACATCACGGGCGACAACGCGTCTAAGATCGGCGTTTCCCAGTTCCCCGCACAGCTCTATATGATTGAGTACACAAGAAATGTTGCAACGGAAGTTGTCGCAGGCAAGGCATACAAATTCTCTCTCGTTCAGGGCAACCTTGAAAAGACACTTTACTTCACAGGAGCAATGAGCGGAAATTATCTCGCAACGACAACCAATGCGGCAGCAGCTGTTGACGTATTTGTCGAGGCTGTTGAAGGCGGCTATCGTCTCTACTTTATGGCAGGCGAAACCAAGACATACATTGACATTCACGAATATCAGGAAGGCAAGGCGGGCATCCGTCTCACGACAGAGCCGACGGCAACATTTGTATGGAACGAAGAGCTTCACATCTTCACGACAAACGTAGCCGGCGCCGACAGATACCTCGGCACATACAACACGTTCAACACAATCAGCGCAAGCGCAACGTCCTATATCACGGGCGACAACGCAGCGAAGATCGGCGTTTCCCAGTTCCCCGCACAGCTCGTAACCCTCAGCGTTTATTGACCTACTTTTCTTTGACCGTACTTTTCTTTGAAAAGAAAAGTAGGCAAAAGAAACTTTAATAATTGGGGAGTGCGTGCAGAGTTTTAATTATCTGCACGGACAGGGCTTACAAAAAAGGCAAAAGAAACTCTAATAATCGGGGACGATATGCAGAGTTTTTGACAACTGCGCAGACGTAGCTTGCCAAAAAGACAAAAGAAACTTTGGTTATCGGGAAGTTTGTACAGATTTTTAATCATCTGCACGGACATGACTTACCAAAAAGGCAAAAAGCTCCGGTTATTGGTTTGATAAAACTTTATAGTGTCATAAAAAGGGGCGGTTTTCCGCCCCTTTTTGCTTTGCACCGCCCTTTTCTTTGAAAAAAGAGGGCGCAAAAGAAACTTTAATAAATTGTTTTGTGCAAATATTATATTCTCATAAAAAGTGGAGGCTATCCGCTCTTTTTTGATTTTTAAGTTGAAAAGAAAAGCGGGCAAAGGATCTTTGGTTATCTGGTTTTGCGCTCTTTTTAGTCTCGCCAAATGGGGGAGAGGCGCTGCAAGAGAAAAATCTCGCGCTTTTTTACATTCCCGCAGGCACAAAAAGCTCCGCCTTTCATAGCGATGACGCTGACGGGTCAGATAATCTCTGCCTTGAACTTTTCAAGATGGTTTCGGGATTCCTTTGCCTCTCTCGGCGAGGACTGCTTGGCTTGCATAAGCAAGCCGGCATATCCCAAATTGCTTTCTTTCGTACTTTCTTTTCAAAAAAAGTACATAAATCATCATCAATTCAAATAACCAACTGCATAAACCCCAAAGCGCACCGCGGGAAATTCCGCGGTGCGCTTTGGGGTTTGGGGATCTATGAATGGGGAGGGGAATGGGATCAATCAAACATACCGCCGCGCTTCCAGTCATTCTCTCTGTCAAGGCGGGTAACCTCGCCGGCAGAAAGCTCGGAAACGGCTTTATAAACAGCTTCGCATATGGACGAATTGGAAATTGTGAAAACCATGTAATCGCCTGTAAGTGCGCCGACCCATGCGTCGGGAGTGAGACAGCCGCAACGATCGGCTTTGCTCTTTGTTCTTATCGTTTCGGCAGCGGCTTTTACATCAACGCCGTCCTTGAATTTAATAACTATGACGGAATGTGTGTGCCATGAGCCGTCGGGCTGGGATTCGATTGCCGAATCGATCAGCTTTGCAAATTCCTTATCGTCAATTCCCAGAATATCGATTGCGATATCCGCCGTAATCTCTCTGTGGTGGCACGCTATCGACCCAATGCCGTATTCGCTTGTGTCGATTTCCTTTGCCTTTTCGACAATCTTGTCAAGCACATCGCCGATTTCGCCCTCAAACGCCTTTTTGACCGTGGGCGTGACGGGATCTTTCTTTTCGGTTGTTGTTGTTGTTTGAGTTGTTGTCTGTTTACCTGTCGTGGTTGACTTTGCTTCTGTCGTTGTATTATTTGTTGTGTTTTTGTTTTTGTTTGTTGTGCAACCCGCAATGACAACCGCAACTGTCAGCACGGCAAGCACAAACGCGATAATTCTTTTCATTTTGTTTCACCTTTCAGATAAATAATTTTCTCCGTTACGGAATATACGTCATTACCTTCGCCGGACGACGTTGTATAGCAATAAGAATATCCGTTGTCCGTCCAGACGGAATATGCGTAACCTTCAAAGGTGTAATAATGCACCGTCACGCCGAGGATTTCTCTGTCGCCCGTCAGCTTGCCGCCGAAAATGCCGCTTATATCGCCGCTTCCGCGCATAACTTTGAGCGAGCTTCCGTCGGTATATTCAACTTTGCCGCTCTCGACTTTCCCGTCGCTTGCAAAGATAACATAGCTTTCCGGCGTTTTTTCTTTCAGCTCCGGAACGGAATAGCCAAGATATTTTTCCATTTCGTCATAAGAGTCGACGTAGGTCATCGGATTCGATACCATCACGTTTCCCGGATTATCCGGGTCGCCTCCGGGATTACGCAGCACAAATGCGGTTGTAAATGCAATGCATATACACGCCGCGACAGCCGCAACAGACCTTATGATGGCTCTTGCCTTGCGCATTTTTTCTTTTCTTATAAGCGCGTCCAGCTTTTTGGCGGAGTCCGTTTCTATCGCCTCGGCGACGACGGTTTCATCAATACCGCCGACGGCTTCTGTAAATTTATCGGCTTTCAACGTTATACCCCCTTTTCAAAAGAAATTTTCTGAGCTTTTCCCGCGTGCGGAAGAGTTTCAGGGAAACATAATTTTCGCTTTTTTCAAACCTTTTTGCAATCGACGCGATGTCTTCGCACAGGAAATATCTTCTCGTGAAGAATACCCTCGCCTCGGCGTTTTCGCCTTCCAGGAAGAGATTTATTTCCTCGGAGAGGGTTGATATTTCCTCGTCGCAGACGCCGCAGAAGTTGTCATCCTTAATTTCCGAGAAAAGAACCTCGCCCGAGCCGCGCTTTTCGCGGCTGTTATGACGGTATCTGTCTATCGCGGCATTGCGGAGTATCTTGCAGACGAATGCGCCCAGTTTTTTCGGTCTGTACGGAGGAATCACGTTCCACACCTTGAGATAAGCGTCACTGACGCACTCCTCGGAGTCCTCTCCGCTATGGAGAATTCCGTCCGCAACAGAGAGAAGAAGCCGGCGGTATTTGCCGTCAAGCTCGGCGAGCCCTTGCTGATTGCGATCATATATAAGGTCGATTATTTGCGTATCTTCCATTGTTATGCTTTCCCTTCGCCTTTCTTTCCGTGGCACTCGTATATAATAACGACGTTTGCCCGCGGAATATTTCAACAAAACGAAAAAAATTTTATAAAATGCCGAAAAAGCGGCTCCGGACGGAGTCGCTTTTTTCTTATAACACTTTGGAGAGGAATTCCTTTGTTCTTTCCTGTTTTGGCGCGGTGAAAATCTGCTCCGGCGTGCCCTCTTCAAGGATGTTACCCTTGTCCATAAAGAGGACTCTCGTTGCAACCTCGCGGGCAAAGCCCATCTCATGCGTGACGATAACCATCGTCATTCCGGTATCGGCAACCTGCTTTATAAGATCCAGAACCTCGCCGACCATTTCGGGGTCGAGGGCAGAGGTCGGCTCGTCAAAAAGCATGACCTTCGGATTCATGGCAAGCGCGCGGATTATGGCAATTCTCTGTTTCTGACCGCCGGAGAGAGTCGACGGATAGACATTTGCCTTGTCTGTCAGACCGATTCTGGCGAGAAGAGTCATTGCCTTTTCGTTTGCTTCGGCCTTTATTTGCGCCGCCGTCTTTTCGACTGTCGGCACGGGCTTTTTATTTTTTCTGAAAATATTCCCGAGCTTTGTGAAAAACGCCTTGCGTTTTGTTTTTTTGAGGTCGGCAAGACCGATCGTCACGGGCGCGAGAGTTATGTTCTGGAGCACGGTTTTGTTTGCGAAAAGGTTGAACTGCTGGAAAACCATTCCCATATGGCGGCGATGAACGTTTATATCGACGCTCATATCGGCAATGTCGACGCCGTCAAAAATAATGGAGCCAGAGGTCGCGTCCTCCATACAGTTGAGACAGCGCAGAAACGTGCTCTTTCCGCTTCCGGAAGGGCCGATGACGACAACCTTTTCGCCGTCTTCGATATTTGTCGTTATCCCTGTCAGAACATCAAGGTCGCCAAAGCTCTTTTTCAGGTCAATTACGTTTATCACTTCTGCGCAGCCTCCTTTCCATAGCCTTTATTCCGAGAGAAATTATCGCAACAATCACGATATACATCAGCGCCATTACAAGATACGGCACCATGTATTCATACGAGCCTGTACCGATCTCGTTGAACGTTTTGTAAAGGTCGACAGCGGCAACAAAGCTGACAACCGACGTATCCTTTACAAGGGCAATAAGTTCATTGCCGAGCGTCGGCAATATATTTTTTGTCGCCTGCGGAATGACTATTTTCAGCATAGTCACCCAATAGCTCAGCCCGAGAGCCCGTCCCGCTTCCATCTGTCCCGCGTCGACCGAAAGAATTCCGCCTCTCATTATTTCGGAAACATATGCGCCGGAATTCAGTCCGAAAACGAGGATACATGTGTTGAGAGAGCCGATGTCTATACCCATAAGCGGGCAAAGAATATAATACGCGATAAGAAGCTGAGCAACTATCGGCGTTCCGCGGAAAAATCCGACATAGACAGTGCATATTTTATCAAGCACGCGCGGAAGCCTCTTGTATTTCGGCATGACCCTGACAGCCGCAATGAGCGTGCCTATCACAATACCGATCACAAGACCCAACAGCGCTATTATAAGAGTATTTTTAAGTCCGACGTCGAGAACGCGCTTCCATGCACCGCCCGTTCCGAACTTGTTCCAGAATTTTAACCATTTACTCGCGAAATCCATCTTTGTCCTTTCACAGCGACGACCCCGTCGCAATAATAATTACGGCGAGGTCTCTGTTTAACCGTTTATTTTAATTAACCGTTGACAGCCTTTGCAATTGCCTTTGCGGGAGCATTATCAACAATGACATAGTTGATCTGACCGTTTACCATTGCCGTAACAGCGAGGCCTGCATAGTCATAAGCCATCTTTGTGACGGGCAGACCGGGGAAACCGTAGCCGTCCGGGTCATCCGCGTCACCTGTTATATATATACCGCCTGTCGTGCCTTCCTGGCAACCGATCTTTGTGGACGTTGTCTTTTTGTTGAGGATTTCAACAATCTCTTCTGCCGTTTTGCAGTTGTCAAATTCCGTATTGTCTGCGGGAACCATGAGAACCTGGCTTGCGTTGTAATATGTATCGGAGAAGGTTACCAGTTCTTTGCGGGAGGGGGTGATTGTGAGTCCTGCCATTGCGATATCGCATATACCCTGCTGAACGGAAGTTACAACAGCCTCGAACTTCATATCCTTTATAACAAGCTCTTTGCCGAGGTACTTTGCAAGTCCTGCTGCGATTTCAAGGTCGATACCGTAATATTCGCCGTTGCCGTCAACCATTTCAAAGGGCTCGAAGCCTGTGCTTGTTGCAACAACGAGCTGATCCTTTGAGGAATCCTCAGCCGCACTCTTGACCTTTGTGGGTGTGCCGTCCGAGAAGTACTTATCGCAGATAGCGTCGAATGTGCCGTCCGCCTTGATCTTTGCGAGGTATTCGTTTGTTTTTGCGAGAAGCTCGCTGTCGCTTGAGTTTACGCCGAAAGCGTATTCTTCTTCGGAAAGAGCTATGTCAATTACCTTGACCTTTTCCGTGCTGCCTGTTTTTCCGCAGGATGCAAGGGCAAATACACCGAGCACCATGATGGCGGAAAGAATAACTGAAAGAACTTTTTTCATATTTGTTTTCTCCTTGATAAATGTTTTTGATTCGGCTTGCGCCATGTGTTTTTTTGTATGAACACATAATATACCGTTTTTATTCATTTGTCAAGGGGTTTTTGAAAAAATATTCGTATTTTTTGAATATTTTTTGATTTTTAAGCCCGAATATTCATTTTCGGCTGTTTTATGCAAGAATATCGCCTATTTTATACACTGTCCCCGCGCCGAGAACGAGAATTATCCCTCCGTCCTCCGCCATTCCGCGTGCCATAGCCGCCGCGCTGTCATATGAGGGGGCGTACCACGCGCCGGGAATTCTGTCCGCAAGCATTTCGGAGGACACTGTGCCGTCATTTTTTTCTCTCGCTGCATAAATATCCACAAGGATCGCCGTATCGGCTTTTGAAAGCATGTCGACAAACTCGTCAAAATGATCCTTTGTGCGGGAATAGGTGTGCGGTTCGAATATAACGACGACCTTCTTCCCCTTTGCCATGTCCTTTGCCGTCGATATCGACGCGTCAAGCTCTCTCGGATGATGAGCATAGTCTATATAAACGGAAGCGCCGCCCGCAGTGCCCTTATATTCAAACCGACGGAGCGTTCCCGCAAAGTCCGATATATAAGCGCAGATTTTTTCATGAGGAATATCGCAAAGGTCACACACGGCAAACGTCGCAAGCGCATTATATATATTATGGTAACCGGGGATGCGGAGCTTCACTCTTCCGCACGAACCGGAGCTTGTGTATATATCAAAGGAATAAAATCCTTTTTCGTCCGTGATTTTCTTCGCCGTATAATCGCATTTCGTGTTGGCAATGCCGAATGTGACCGCAAACGGAAGATCCGCCGCGATTTTTTCCGCAATCGGGTCGTCCCCGCAGACAACCGCCGCAGGCATTTTCGCGTCCGAGGAAAACGGCAGGTGCGCGAATTTGTCAAACGACGCCTTTATCTGATCTATACCGGAAAAATAGTCCGTATGGTCGATATCAATATTCAGTATGACGGAGATCGTCGGGAACATATCAAGGAACGAATCCTTATATTCGCACGCCTCGAAAATGAAGTCGCGACCGCCGCCGAAGCGGTACGCGCCGCCCATTTCCTTCGTTTCCGCCCCGCTCATAACCGTCGGGTCAAGCCCCTGCGAGATAAACACGTGCGATACCATGGACGTAACGGTCGATTTGCCGTGCATGCCCGAAATGCCTATGCGCCTTTCATAGCCACGCATTATCCAGCCGAGAAGGTCGGCGCGATATATAAGAGGAAGACCCTTCGCCTTTGCTGCGGCGAGCTCGGGATTATCATCGCCTATGGCGCCGTTATATATGACGGCGTCACAGCCCGAAATATTTTCGGCCTTGTGCTCCGAAAAGACGGGAATTCCCTCCGCTTTCAGTTTTTCCGTTATATCGGAGGGCGCACGGTCGGAGCCGGAAACCGTATAACCTTTTCTTTTACACGCCAGAGCAAGCGAGGACATATTTATCCCGCCTATGCCTATAAAAAACAGCCTTTTTATGCTTTGCATTGTTTTGGAAATTTCGCTTGACATATCTCGCCTTTCATTTCGCAATATTAAAAATTTTATTACTATTTATTTGAATAATATTCATAATTGAGTTTTATAATAAAACCACAAGATGAAAATCTTAATAATAAACGGGGTGTTATATATGATCATCACAGATGTAAAAATCAGAAAAACGTTTGACGAAGGGCCGATGAGAGCAGTTGCCTCCCTCACCTTTGATAACGAACTCGCTCTCCATGACGTAAAAGTCATCTATGCAAGGGAAAAATATTTCGTTGTTATGCCCTCCAGAAAGAATCCGGACGGAACATTCAGAGATATTGTACATCCCATCAATTCCGAGGCCCGTGAGAGACTTGAAAAAGCCGTTATCGACGCTTACTTCAATCACCTCAAAGAGCTTGAAAATGCAGGAAGCGAAGAAGCTTCCATGTCGGAATAATCAGAGATCCCGCCCGCATGGGCGGGATTTTTTGTTCAATAACCGAATTTTCCGGAAAGACTGTCGTCGTTTTCAATCCAGTCCGTGACGTTATAAACGGTATATGTATCCGCCGTTTCGCGGACGACGACCTTTTCTATCCCCGCGTTTATAACCTGTCTCTTGCACATCATGCAGGAGCATGTATTCGGAACGAGCGCGCCGGTTTTTGCGTCGATACAGCTCATATAAAGCGTCGCGCCAAGCATTTGCTCCCTTGAAGCGGCAATTATTGCGTTTGCCTCCGCATGAACGGAACGGCAAAGCTCATATCTTTCGCCACGCGGAATTTTCAGCTCGTCGCGCATACAGTAATTTATGTCCGAGCAGTTTTTTCTGCCTCTCGGTGTACCGTTATAGCCCGTTGATATTATTATATCGTTTTTGACGATAATTGCGCCGAAATGCTTGCGCAGGCACGTGCTCCTCTCGGAGACCGTCTGCGCTATGTCGAGATAATAATTTTCCTTGCTCGTTCTTTCCATTTCTTTTTCCTTTCGTCCTGCCGCTGCGCGGTCGACTTTTTTCGCATTTTATTACCTTTATATTATAGCTTCGAAACGCGGCGTTGTCAATGTGCGGCGCGTGATGACGAAAAATTTTACAATTTATTTTCCCATCCCCGCTTGAAGTTACGGCTTTTTGTGATAAAATATTACCGTAAAAGAACAACATGAAAGGATGTGTTTTATATGTCAGTTACTGTTCTCACAAAGGATAATTTTGATACCGAAACCGCCTCCGGACTTTCCCTTGTTGATTTCTGGGCAAGCTGGTGCGGCCCGTGCAGAATGATGTCTCCCGTAGTTGACGCTCTTCCGGAAAAGGTCGAAGGACTGAAGGTCTGCAAGGTAAATGTTGACGATGAGCCAGACCTTGCCGACAGATTCGGCATAGACATGATTCCCGCGCTCATCTTCATAAAGGACGGCAGGGAAGCAGACAGGATGATCGGCGTCAAAAGTGAGGACGCGCTCATCTCAAAGGCAAAGGAGCTCCTCTGATGAAGGTCCGCTTAAACGAGGACGAGGAGATCGTCCGCGCCGTAAAAGAAGGACTTAAGCGCACAGGAGGTTACTGCCCCTGTCGTCGTCAGCGCACGGAAGATTACAAATGCATCTGCAAGGAATTCCGCGACCAGATAAAGGACGAGAATTTTGAAGGCTATTGCCATTGCATGCTCTATTACAAAGAAAAATAACCTACTTTTCTTTTCAAAGAAAAGTAGGCAAAAGAAACTTTAATAATCGGGGACGATATGCAGAGTTTTTGACAACTGTGCGAACGTAACTCGCCAAAAAGGCAAAAGAAACTTTAATAATCGGTGATGATATACGGAGTTTTTGACAACTGCGCGGACATAGTTTGCCAAAAAGACAAAAGAAACTTTAATAATCGGTGATGATATACGGAGTTTTTGACAACTGCGAGGACGTAGTTTGCCAAAAAGACAAAAGAAGCTTCGGTTATTGGTTTGATAAGACTTTATATTCTCATAAAAAGGGCGGTTTTCCGCCCTTTTTGATTTTCCCCTCCTGAAAAGAAATGCAGGCAGAAAACTTGGTTATTGGTTTTGCTAGTTCCTTTTCAGTCTCGCCTTTCGGGGGGATATGCAAGCGGTGCGAAGCACCCTTGCAGGCTTCGCCGAGAAGGGGGGGAGATTTGCAATCGTGCGAAGGGATCTTGCAGGCTTCGCCGAGAAGAGGGCGGTGGCGCGCGAAGTGCGTCGGAGAGGTGGCAATACAAAAAATGGGCGTAACCCCCTCTCACCCGACTCCGTCGGGAACTCTCCCAACGGGAGAGCCTTAATCTCCTCCCGAGAAATGCTATGCAAGAAAAAAGCCCCTCACTTTCTCCCGTCCACACAGATATAAAAGCCCCGCACAATTAAAAACACTTTAAGATTCGAACTGCACTTACGCCTTTGCTTTGGTAAAGCCGACGCAGGCATTTCACACTTTAAAGCCCTGAAAAAACCGATAACCGTATCTTCAATTACGGCAGCAATAAAATATCCGCCGTCTCGAACGACATTTTTGATTTCCGGATATTCGTTTAATAACGTTTGCTTTTCGGCTTCTGTTCCGAACCGTATTTTTACAAGGATTGAAAATCCGGTTCTTATTTTCCCCATTTCAATATCAGCGGCATATTTACGTTTGTTTGAAATTAAACTGTTTGACAACTTCTTCCCTTAATCTGTTTACTGCGCACGATTCGGGTGGCGAGTCAATTCCGGTTAATTTGTTATCATAAAATTGAAAGCATTTGTGGTCTATTTTATCAAGTTTGGATGTCACAAACAGCTGATGTATTATAACAGGGTGATCAGCTTCTACCGCAGTCAAAATAAAATCACCAAAGGAATTACAAACAAGAGCTGCGAATGCTTCCTTAATCTTTTAAATTTAAAATCAACATCGACCTTTTCTGCGTTTGTCCATAGATACGATCTGCGGGGGTAAAACTGTGATTCGTTTTTGAAAAATGTGATTTTCATATTGCACTCTCCACGATATTCTGGCAGGATTGTTCTTCGCTCTCGTGAAAGATCGCCCAGCCTGTCCTCTCTCACGGCATCACCGGTCTTCAATGTTTATATAGTATCATACTTTCGGTTGAAAATCAACGGTATGTATACGTACCGACAAGCACACAGATTTTCAAATAAAGTCGAGCACAAGAGGCATTTTTAATAGCCATACAGCTTAGCACAAACAAACGGTTTATACCGGGCGACGAATTATACTGACGGGCACGATGTCAAAATGAAAAGAGTCAGAGCAGCATCTTCGTTTCACAACGAGAATTCTTTCGTTTATATACTAATTATAACTTTATTTTCATATAAGACTCTTGCTTTTTTACGGTTATATGTTATACTATATCTGAACAATCAATCAGTCAATTATAAGCGAGGAGTTTACACATATCTATGAGGACGGAACGTCAACATAATGACAGAAAAAAAGAAATCATGGAAAAATGCTTTGATTGCTATGCCGAAAACGGCCTGACCGGCACGGGAATCAAAACGCTTGCCCGCGAGTGCGGCTGTACATCCGGCACGCTATACGTATATTTCAAAAATCTCGACGAGCTGATTGTCGAATCCACCGCCTACTGCATGGCAAAGGTGGAGGACGATTTCATGGCAAGGTCGCCGAACAATCCGACGGAGCTTATGCGCTTTATAGACGAAATTCCGTACTGGACGGCAAAAAAGCACGGCAAAAAGTACCGCCTGATGTATCAGGTTTATACGCATCCGAAATACATAGAACACGGCAAAAAATTCTTTGACGGCGTAAACAAGCGTTACACCGAATATGCAAAGAGCCTTGAAGCAAAGCTCGGCATCCCGTGCGAGGTGCTGACGCCTCTCATCTTCATTCTCATCCGCGCCAGCGTGCATTACGCAATGTTTGAGGATGAATATTATCTGAAAAGTCAGCTCGGAGTCTTAAAGCAAAGCGCGGAAATGTTCATGCGGAAATACGGAACGACTCCCGAAAGCACCGATTCATAAATTTCTCTCGCGGTGGCGTATTAAACAGAATAAACTTATTCAATGAAAGGATATAAAATTATGACAATAAACAAAATTTCCGAGGGCGAAAAGCTCACGCTCGCATTGACCGGCAGGCTCGACACAAATTCGTCACCCGCGCTTGAAGCGGAGCTTAAACAGTCCGTCGGCGGTGTGAAAGAACTGATTTTTGATTTTTCCGGCGTGGAATACATCTCCTCTGCGGGACTTCGCATCCTGCTTGCGGCGCAGAAGGTGATGAACCGTCAGGGCGGAATGAAGCTCATCGGCGTAAATGAGGACGTTATGGAAGTGTTTGAAATAACGGGCTTTTCCGACATTCTGACCATCGAATAAGCGAGGAAATATGAAAACCTTCTTTTTGCTCTCCGTCGTGGCGCTTTTGCCCGTGATTTTATCCGCTCTTATATATCTTGCGGAGCGGACAAAAGCAATCAGCAAAATTCCATACGCCGTCAGACAGATAATTATAGGCATTCTTTTCGGAGGACTTGCGATTCTCGGAACGGAATTCGGCATCAAAACCGACGGCGCAATAATAAACGCAAGGGACGCCTCGCCCATCTGTGCGGGACTTCTTTTCGGCGCGCCGGCAGGAATAATCGCCGGCGTTATAGGCGGCGTTGAACGGTGGTTCGCGGTTCTTTGGGGGGCAGGCGGATATACACGTCTCGCATGCAGCATTTCAACGGTGCTTGCGGGCGTTTTCGCGGCTGTCCTGCGGAAATTCATGTTTGATAACAAAAAGCCGAAATGGTATTACTGTCTTGCGACGGCAACCATTACGGAGGTCATCCATATGCTGATGATATTCCTTACGAACATGACCGACGCAAGAACCGCTTTTTCATTCGTGCGGGCATGCTCGCTCCCCATGATAGCGGTCAACAGTCTTGCCGTGATGCTTGCCGGAATTCTGCTTTCGGTGCTTTCCGGAGCAGACCGCAAGAGCGCAAGACACGACCTGAAAAACATTTCGCAATCGTTTCAGCGTTTTCTTCTGATATGCGTTACGGCGGGCTTTTTAATGACGACGATTTTCACATGGGCTTTGCAGACGGAGCTTGCGAAAAACGAGGCAAACGACCTTGTGAAGCTGAATATTGAGGACGTAAAAGAGGACATTCTGGAGGCTTCAAACCATAATCTTCTTGAACTGACCTTGAAAATCGCCGCGCGGATAAATGCGGCGGACAAGGTTGATTACGAGCTGCTTTGCACGCTCGGAAAAGAATTCGACGTAGCCGAAATAAATATTATCAATCCGAGCGGAATCATAGTTGAAACCACGTATGACAGGTTTCTCTATTACGATATGCGCGGCGGACGTCAGTCGGCGGAGTTTCTCGTCCTGCTTGACGGAAGCACAAAGGAATACGTTCAGAACTATCAGCCGACATCATCAAATCCGTCAATTTCCTGCAAATACGCGGGCGTCGTGCTCGACGGCGGAGGATTTGTTCAGGTGGCTTACGACGCGGAGCGCTTTCAGAAGGATATTGACGACGTTGTCATCGGCGCCACGCGCAACCGCCACATAGGAGAAAACGGCAGCATAATCATCGCCGGCGAGGATTGGAACATCGTCAGCGACAGGCACGGAAACGAAGGGAAAAACCTTGATGTTTCCGGAATTTATATCGACCGCGCCACCATGTCCGAGGACGAATATTTTGACGCCGTTGTCTACGGCGAAAAATCGCTCTGCCGTTATATCGTTTCCGAAGGCTACTATATAGTTGCCGCAATGCCTTATACGGAGGCGTTTTTCTCCCGCGACGTATCGGTTTATGTCACGGTGTTTATGGAGTTCGTTGTTTTCGGAATGCTGTTCATTGTCGTTTATTTCCTCATAAAGAAACTCATTGTCGACAATATGGTAAAGATAAACAGGTCTCTTGCAAAGATAACAAGCGGCAATCTGGACACCGTCGTTGACGTGAGAACGAATGAAGAATTCGCTTCTCTTTCAGACGATATAAACTCAACCGTACTGACGCTCAAGCGCTATATTGCGGAGGCGGCTGCGCGGATTGATAAAGAACTGGAATTTGCCAAAGCCATTCAGCATTCCGCAATACCTATGGTCTTCCCGCCGTATCCCGGCCACAGAGAATTTGATATATACGCAACAATGGACACCGCCAAGGAGGTGGGCGGCGACTTTTACGATTTCTATTTTGTCGGCGAAAACAAGCTCGGATTTCTCATAGCCGACGTCTCCGGCAAAGGAATTCCCGCCGCAATGTTTATGATGACGGCAAAAACCCTGATAAAAGGCTATGCCGAATCCGGCAAGTCCGTTGACGAAGTATTTACAATCGCAAATGCGAAGCTGTGCGAATCCAACGAAGCCGGAATGTTTGTCACCGCCTGGATGGGCATACTCGATATAACAACCGGTCTGCTTGAATTTGCAAACGCGGGACACAACCCTCCCCTTGTAAGACATGCGGACGGACGCTTTGAATTTCTGAAATCAAAGTCGGGCTTCATTCTTGCCGGAATGGAGGGAATGAAATATCGCAGAAACGAGCTTGTCCTTTCTCCAGGCGACGAGATATATCTCTATACCGACGGAGTCACCGAGGCGACAAACGCGGAAAACGCGCTTTACGGCGAAGAAAGACTTGCAAATCTGCTCAATACCATGCACAGCCTCTCCGGAGAAGCGCTCTGTCGCGCGGTCAAGGCGGATATAGACGCTTTTGCGGGCGACGCCCCGCAGTCCGACGATATCACAATGCTGTATCTGAAATATAACGGAGGTTCCGGAAAATGAAGGAGTTGACAATCCCCGCAACAGTTGAAAACATAGAAAAGGTGACCGAATTCGTAAACAGTCAGCTTGAAGAAATCAACTGCCCGATAAAGGCGAAGATGCAGATTGATATAGCAATTGACGAGCTTTTCGGCAATATCGCGCATTATGCGTACAATCCCGAAACGGGTCCCGCCACGGTGCGCGTTGAGGTGACCGAGGCGCCGATATCCGTCATTGTGACGTTTATTGATCACGGCATTCCCTACGACCCTCTGAAAAAGGACGACCCCGACGTCACCCTGTCCGCAGAGGAGCGCGCGATCGGCGGGCTCGGAATTTTCATGGTCAAGAAAACGATGGACGAAATAACATACGAGTATAAGGACGGTCAGAATATTCTTAGCATCCGCAAGGATCTTTGAAACCGTTTAGATTCAATTGAAATTTTATTAACGAGGTGAAGCTATGGGCAATCCGGTATTCCGCCAGAAAAGCATTGAAAAAATCTCCTCTCCGGAGCAGATGAACGATTACATACGGGTGTCAAATCCAAGCGTATGGATAATTCTTGCAGCCGTTATCGTGCTGCTTGCGGGAGTATTCGTATGGGGCTTGTTCGGTCGTCTGGACAGCGCCTTTCAGACGGGCGGCGTCTGCAAGGACGGCTCTCTGACCGTTTATATAAGCGAAGAAAACTTTGCAAAAATAAGCGAAAAGGCTGTAATTTCGGTCGACGGAGCGGAGCTTGCGCTTTCGGACATACCGTCCTCCCCCGTCCGCCTCGACGACAATGCCGACCCGTATCTGCTTCATCTCACAGGCGCTTCGGCAGGCGATTGGGTATATGTTCTCAAAGTCGACGCTGCCGGCATGAAGGACGGAATTATCTCCGTTTCGGTCATTACCGAACGCGTCAGACCTCTGGACTTTGTGCTTAACTGAGGTGATGAAATGAAGTCAACCAAAAAAATCAAAGCGCCCGTAACAAAGGGCGCGGCAAAGGTACCGGTTGTAATGCAGATGGAGGCGCTCGAATGCGGCGCCGCAAGCCTTGCAATGATCCTTGCCTATTATGAAAAATGGATCCCGCTCGAACAGGTGCGTCTTGACTGCGGCGTTTCGCGCGACGGCTCGAACGCAAGAAACATTCTTCGTGCCGCAAGAAGCTACGGCCTTTCGGCAAAGGGCTATCGCTATGAGCCGGAAACCCTGAAAAAAGATGGCAAATTCCCGTGCATTATCCATTGGAACTTCAATCACTTTGTCGTTCTTGACGGCTTTAAGGGCAACAAGGCGGTGCTGAACGACCCCGCAAAGGGCACATATACCGTTCCGATGAGCGTTTTTGACGATTCGTTTACGGGCGTCTGCCTGTTTTTTGAGCCGGACGAAGGCTTTGTGCCGGAGGGCAAGCCGCAGTCAATGCTGAAATATGCGCAAAAACGGCTTGTCGGAGCAAGCACAGCAATCGTATTCGTCATTTTAACCTCTGTCATCACTTCTCTTCTCGGCATAATAACTCCGGCATTTTCCCGGATTTTCCTTGACAGACTGCTGACGAAAGAAAATCCGGAATGGCTCACGCCGTTTACGATAGCGCTTGCGGGGATAAGCATAATACAGCTTGTCGTCGCGTGGATACAGGCGGTCTATTCCCTCCGTATAAACGGAAAACTTGCCATGGTGGGAAACACAACTTTTATGTGGAAAATTCTGCGCATGCCCATGGACTTTTTCTCTCAGCGCATGGCAGGCGATATTCAGGGCAGACAGGCGTCAAACGCAATGATAGCGAATCAGCTTGTCGACACTTTTGCGCCGCTCGCGCTGAACGCCGTTATGATGGTGTTTTACCTTGCGGTAATGCTGAGATACAGCGTCATTCTTACGCTGATAGGGATTTTTTCGGTGATTGCAAATCTTGCTCTTTCGGGCATTATTTCAAGAAAGCGCATAAATATCACCCGCGTGCAGATGCGTGACGCCGGCAAGCTGGCGGGAACCACGGTCGCCGGCATAGAAATGATTGAAACAATAAAGGCAAGCGGCGCCGAAAACGGCTTTTTTGAAAAATGGTCGGGTTATCAGGCAAGCGTGAATACAAATCAGGTGCGTTTTCAGCGCACAAATCAGCTTCTCGGACTTTTGCCGGCGCTTATAAGCTCGCTTTGCGGAACGGCAGTGCTTATGACGGGCGTTTTTCTTGCGATGAAAGGCGAGTTTACCGTCGGTATGATTATGGCGTTTCAGGGCTTTCTTTCGTCGTTCATTTCTCCCGCGATGTCGCTGATTTCCGCAGGACAGTCGCTTCAGGAAATGCGCACCGATATGGAACGGATTGAGGATGTTATGAAATATCCCTCCGATGTGACCTTTGAGGAAAGCGATGACGAAAACGTCGAATACGACAAGCTTTCCGGAAAAATTGAAATTAAAAATATAACTTTCGGATATTCCCGCCTTGCAGAGCCGCTGATAAAGGATTTCAGCATGACGCTGGCACCGGGAAGCCGCGTAGCTTTTGTCGGACCGTCCGGCTGCGGAAAGTCCACAATATCAAAGCTCATATCCGGACTTTATAAGCCGTGGAGCGGCGAAATACTTTTTGACGGCAAGCCGGCGTCGAAGATAGACCGCAGCGTGTTCACGGGCTCTCTTGCCGTAGTGGATCAGGATATTATTCTGTTTGAAGATACTATCGCAAACAATATAAAAATGTGGGATAACTCCATTGAGGATTTTGAAATGATCATGGCTGCGCGCGACGCACAGCTCCACGAGGACATTATGCAGCGCGAAGGCGGCTATCAATACAGGCTGACCGAGGGCGGAAAGGATTTTTCCGGCGGACAGAGACAGCGAATGGAGATCGCGCGCGTGCTTGCGCAGGATCCGACGATCATCATTCTTGACGAGGCGACAAGCGCGCTTGACGCCAAAACCGAATACGATGTGGTGAAGTCCATAAAAGACAGGGGCATAACCTGCATCGTTGTGGCGCACAGACTTTCGACAATACGCGACTGCGATGAAATCATCGTAATGGATCAGGGAAAAGTTATCGAGCGCGGCACGCACGACGAGCTGATGAAAAACGGCGGAGCATACACGCAGCTCGTATCAAACGAGTAAGGGGGGCGGAGCAATATGGGTTGGTTTGACGAACAGATAAGAGATCGCAAGCATAACGACGACGAGGCATTTGCCGAAGCGTTTGCGAATATGGCATCCGCCGTCACGGGCAGAAAAATCGAAGCCTCCTTGAACAATGACCGCGCCGTCACAAAGGACGCCATTGACGAAATTCTGCGGTATTATCATGTGAAAAGCCGCGAGGTGCCGGACGAAATCGGCGACGTAAACGAACAGCTTGAATATCTCATGCGCCCTTTCGGTATTATGCGCCGCACGGTAACGCTTGAGGACGGCTGGTATCGCGACGCCGTCGGCGCAATGCTCGGCGTCCTGCGCGAAAGCGGAAGAGTTGTCGCGCTGATTCCCACAGGCATTTCCGGATACAGTTATTTTGATTATGATACGGGCAAACGGAAAAAAATAAATCATAAAAATCAGCAGCTGTTTGAAGCGGAAGCGATTGCGTTTTACAAGCCCTTTCCGCTGAAAAAAATCAGCCTGCCTTCGCTTGCCTCATATATCGTGCGGACGCTTTCCGCCTCCGATTTTGTGATGATTGCTCTGGCAACGCTTGCTCTGTCGCTCATCGGCATGTTTTCTCCGATGATAAGCAAACTCCTGTTTGATAGGGTGCTTATGTCGGGAAGCGTGCGACTGCTCATCGCAATTACGGTCTTTTCCGTATGCGTTTCGATAAGCACTCTCCTCATTTCAGCCGTGAAAAACATGATCACGGCGCGGATTGAAACAAAGCTGAACATATCGGTCGACGCGGCAACAATGATGCGTATAATGTCGCTCCCTGCCGATTTCTTCAAGCAGTACAGCGCGGGCGAGCTTTCAAACCGTGCGTCTCAGGTCGGTGTGCTTTGCAAAATGCTTGCGTCAACCGTTCTTTCCGCGGGACTGACCTCCGTTTTCTCGCTCATATACATATCGCAGATATTTGTTTATGCGCCGGCGCTTGTCGTTCCCGCGCTGATAATCATTCTTGTAACCGTCGTGTTCTCGGTTGTCTCGTCTCTTGTTCAGATGAAACTGAGCATACGCCGGATGGAGCTTTCCGGCAAGGAAGACGGTATGACATATGCTCTCATCACGGGAATACAGAAAATAAAGCTCGCCGGCGCGGAAAAGCGCGCCTTTGCGAGATGGGGCAATCTTTATGCCGAAAACGCAAGGCTGGCATACAGTCCGCCGATGTTTATCAGGCTCAATTCCGTAATAAGCCTTGCCATAAGCCTTGCGGGAACGATAATTATGTATGTGATGGCGGTAAAATCGGGCATTTCCGTCGCGGATTATTATGCCTTCGATACGGCATACGGCATGGTGTCCGGCGCATTTGCGTCGCTTGCCGGAATCGCGCTCACCGTTGCGCAGATAAAACCCATACTCAATATGGTCAAGCCCTTTTTTGACGCCGTTCCCGAGGTTTCGGACGGAAAACAGGTTATCACAAGACTCTCCGGCGGAATTGAACTGAGCAACGTTTCTTTCAGATACAGCGAAAACATGCCCCTTGTTGTGGACGATATGTCGCTCAAAATACGTCCCGGGCAATACGTTGCCATCGTCGGAAAAACGGGCTGCGGAAAGTCGACTCTTATGCGTTTGCTGCTCGGCTTCGAGCATCCGCAAAAGGGCGCGATATATTATGACGGAAGAGACCTTGAACGGATTGACCTCCGCTCTCTGAGACGCCGCATCGGCGCCGTTATGCAGAACGGAAAACTGTTTCAGGGAGATATTTATTCAAACATCGTCATTTCCGCGCCGTGGCTTTCGCAAGAAGAAGCATGGGAGGCGGCGGAGCTTGCGGGTATCGCCGATGATATAAGAACCATGCCCATGGGGATGAACACGATAATTTCCGAAGGCTCCGGCGGCATATCCGGCGGTCAGCGGCAAAGACTGATGATTGCCCGCGCCATTGCGCCCAAGCCTAAAATACTTATGTTTGACGAGGCGACAAGCGCGCTTGACAATATCACGCAGAAGAAAATCTCCGAAGCGCTCGCATCATTAAAATGCACAAGAATCGTCATCGCGCACCGACTTTCGACAATAAAACAGTGCGACAGGATTATCGTTCTTGATCGCGGAAAGATCATAGAGGACGGCAAATATGACGAGCTTATCGAAAAGAACGGCTTCTTTGCGGAGCTTGTCGCGCGGCAGAGGCTGGACAGCACCCCGTAACCGGCTTCACAACACAAAAAAATCCGGAAAAATTTCAGATTTTTATTAGCCATTTTTTCTTTTTGATCGTATAAACCAACAGAAGGAGTAAGCAAAGTGACAGGCAAAAAAGCACGGCAGCAGGATATGATGCCCGAAATCAGCGAAAAAACGCTCTCGGCGCTCTTTGATTATCAGTTGTTTGAAAACGAGCCTTCGCTCCGGAAGCTTATTGATGAAGTTGAAAACGAATACGGTACCGAAATTTCGGATGACGACCTCTCGCTTGTAAGCGCGGCGGGAGAAACGACGTCCGCCGAAAAGCACAGGGACAAAAAGGACGGTACGGTATGAGCCTGACGACGGAGAGGGAAGCGCTGTATACGGAATATCGCGACAAGGTAAGCCGTTATGTTTTCTGCCGACTGCGGAACAAAAGCGACGCAGAGGACCTTGTCAGCGAAGTTTTCCTGAAGGTTTATGAACATCTCGATACGTTTGACGCAGGCTCGGCTTCCGTTTCAACATGGATTTATACGATCACCCGAAACACAGTAACGGATTATTTCAGGTCAAATCGAACATGTTCGGAATTGCCGGAGGAGCTGTCGGACGGGGGCGGAGCCGATTGCGTTGTCTTGCGGAAAGAGGCGCTTGCGGCGCTCGGAAAAGCACTCGGCATGCTTGACGATCGCTGTCGGGCACTTGTGATATTGAAGTATTACAAGAGAATGTCATTAAAAGATATAGCGTCAAGAATGGGCATATCGTATGCATATGTGAAAATTCTGCACAAAAGCGCTCTGAACAAACTTAAAAATCATCTGAGCGGTTGAGCTCAGGCACAAATTATACAGGAGGACAAACAACATGAACAAGCAGAAGAAAGAAATCAAAATCGATAAAGCGGAGCTGAATGAAAACGAGCTTGAAAAAGTAGACGGCGGCATAAGAGTAGTAGTCGGCGACGGAAAGATGGGAACGTGTGAAAAATGCAAAACATATGCCTATATCATTGACGGACTTTGCGAAAAATGCAGAAAAAATAATTAACCGGGAAAAATAAAACACACGGCTATGGAAAAAAACAAAAAACTTATTGAAAAAGAGGGCGAAGCCTCTGATAAAGAGCTTGAAAAGGTAACCGGCGGCACCGAAATCACGGGCAGTGAAAGTATTAAGATAAACAACAATAATTTTGATACAAGTATAAAGTTAAACAATTTTGATATGAATATAAATTTCAATAATTTTGACACGAGTATCAAAATAAACAACAATAATGTTGACATGAGCATAAAACACAGCAACGATTTTAATAATATCCTGCCAAACAACAATTCGGATATAAAAATACTGAAAAACAACTGAAAAGCGCTCTTCCCATGAGAGAAAAAATTTATAAACAAGGAGACAATATAAAAATGAACACTGAACTTATCGCAAAGGCAAAACAGGCAAAGTCACCCGAAGAGTTGATGGCTCTTGCAAAGGAAAACGGCATTGAACTGACGGAAGAAAGCGCACAGGCGTATTTCAATCAGCTCAACCCAAAAATGGGCGAGCTTGCAGACGACGAGCTTGACAACGTTGCCGGCGGCGGTTGCTACTCAAGCGGCGGACGGCTCAAAACTACCTGCGGATATAAATGCAAGCATTATCAAGACGGGCCTTCAACCTATGGTGTAAAAGGCACCTGCTGCAGATGCAGATACTGGGGCGTCGATCCTAATGCTATAAGTGCTTCTCTTTGGACGACCATTATAGATCTGATCATAAAAGCTGCTGAGGCGGCTGAACCTCGTGAGTGCTACCATCCCGCCAACAGTAAAAAGGGCTGATCGGTACAAAAATTTGCACATTTAATTAAACAAATAAAAAACATCAAAGGAGCATCGCAATGGAAATGAACACTGAACTTATCGCAAAGGCAAAACACGCAAAGTCACCCGAAGAGCTGATGGCTCTTGCAAAGGAAAACGGCGTTGAACTGACGGAAGAAAGCGCAAAGGCGTATTTCAATCAACTCAACCCCAAAACAGGCGAGCTTGCAGACGACGAGCTTGACAACGTCGCAGGCGGCGGATGCCAGCAGAACAACGGTCATCTTGAAAAATACAAGGATTTCAACAACATTTGATTTTTCCCGCACAACAAACATCTGAAAAATTTATTATGATAGGAGTTTTTTATGGAAAAGGATCTTTTAGTGAAAGCAAAACAAGCAAAAAACCCCGAAGAATTGATGTCTCTTGCAAAGGAAAACGGCATTGAAATGACAGAAGAGAGCGCAAAGGCGTATTTTGAACAGCTCCATCCCAAAACAGGCGAGCTTGCAGATGACGAGCTTGACAATGTCGCCGGCGGCGGTTGCCATAACGGCGGCAGGCTTGTCGTTTCCGTAATGCATTACTGCGATGAATGGCGTTGCAAGGATGACGGCTCCCAATGCGATATAGACGGCGTACTGGTAAACTGCAACACCTGCAAGATCGCCGCATACTGCTTTTCGTGCAAGTACTGTACCTACGAAAAAGGGCTCTGGCTCTGCAATAACCCCGTTAACATGAAATAAATATACTGAAACAAGGAGATTTTTATGGAAAACAAATTTACACCCGAGCTTATTGAAAAGGCAAAATCCGCAAAATCCCCCGAAGAATTGTTCGCTCTTGCAAAAGAAAACGGCGTTGAGCTGACCGAAGAGAGCGCGGCAGCGTATTTTGAACAGCTGAACCCAAAAACAGGTGAGCTTTCCGACAGTGAGCTTGATAATGTATCCGGCGGCGGTTGCCTCAGTGATGACCCCTACGATACTTGTATGGCGGACGGCTACTGTTTGTCCGACTATGTATGCAGCCGTTGCGGCGCAAGGGGTATTGACCATAGCACCGGCGTGTTGCGTTGTTCCGGATGTTTTGCAAGCGACCCCCGCTGTCGGAACTGTAGGAACAGTATTGGGGATAAGAGCGATTCGGTATTAAAATGCAAGGTTCATCCGAGACCCTGCTAAAGAATATTTTAAATTATACAGAGAAGATTCAAAGATGGAAGTAAACAAAGAATTGCTTGCAAAAGCCAAAGAAGCGAAGAACCCCGAGGAGCTGTTGTCTCTCGCAAAGGAAAACGGTATTGGGCTGACCGAGGAGGAGACCAGGGCGTATTTTGACCGGCTGCATTCCCAGACCGGCGAGCTTTCCGACAGCGAGCTTGACAATGTATCGGGCGGCTGTGGCGGCGATTATGATGCCGGCAGACCGAAACCCCGATTCGCTGTCGGCGAAACCGTATTATACATCCATAGCTGGTTGGGAGCAAACAGGATAACCGCCA
>UQUT01000019.1 GCA_900544285.1 uncultured Eubacterium sp. | reverse complement strand
CATGAATGTCTGAGGCCACACCGGGGTGTGGACCTCACCGGAAAGCTGCGAGATTAGGCTTTAGCCTACTATCAGTATAAAGTGAACTTGCAGAGGTGTCAAGATACAAAAATTTAGAGAACGACAAAAGAGGGATGCGCTGAGCCTCCCAAATATGTAAAGGCATAAAAGCGCCCGCGTCCTCATGCCACGATATGATGCTTATAGGTTTGGGGAACATCCAAAGCAGAAAGGCGGTCTCTGGCAAAAATACTTTTTGAAACTCCCGTGTGAAATGTTATCTGGAGATTGGAGGCGCGAGGAACTGAGACGTTCGGATCACAAGAAGGATGAAGCAAAGATTAAAAAGGTATACTCTTCGCCGACTTCTAATTCCTATTACGAATACGACGAGACAGATTGTGGTCCCGATTCTCTTTCTGACTCTTATTGGGGCTATCATGGGTATGACTGATAGAAAGCCAGATAGGAGCAGTCATGCTCCTGTGGACAATGTGTATAAGTCTAGAAATATTGGTAATCACGTACTTGTTCCCTACGTTGAAGTATGATATACTGATAACGAGTTCAGTGAAAGCTGATTTTTCTCATCGAGGTATGAATTTAATTTACTATTGGAGTGAGGAATATGGCTGTAAGTTACAAGAAATTATGGAAGCTGCTAATTGATAAAGATATGAAGAAAAAAGATCTTTGCACAGCAGCAGGTATCAGCCATGCGTCAATGGCAAAGCTCGGTAAAAACGAAAATGTCACAACCGATGTCCTTGTGAAGATTTGTACTGCTTTGCAATGCGATATAGGTGATATTATGGAATTAACAAAAGAAATTATTTGAGGAGAGATTATATGGGTATCAATAGAGATAACCCCCAATCTTTGGAAAAATGATATTCTGCAATCTGTAGATTTATATAATAGTTGGTTTATGGAATTTGCTCCCAGAGCATTTAGGGAAACACGTGTAACAACGGCAAGTAGTGTAGAACGTGCTCTTGTTGATACGAGTTATTTGAGGAACATATCTGTCGAGCTGTTAAAAAATCACCCAGAGGTCTTACCAATATTAAGAATGTCTACTTGCCCGCCTATCGCAAGAGACCGTCTTGTTGGCTTAGCGAGGGTAACTAAAAGCTTAGTTGAAAACATGGAAGATACAGATAACCCTCGTGTTTCTCCTCGAATGGCTGCGGATAGATTATCTGACGAGCTTTCAAAAATAGCCAGAGTTATCAATAGAATGGCAGATTTAGATATATTTGTTTGGCTACCAGAAATGCGTGAACCCAATGAACAGGAGGTTCAGAGAGCTGCGACTGTTGTTGCAGATAGATTGTGTGGCGCGGTAGCTGATCCGATTATTAGAAATGCTCAAGAGAAACGTCAGCTTGCAGCAATAACACAGTTCTTGCAAGATAGAGGTTATGCGGAAGCCAATGCTGGAACGAAGTATAACGAAATGGCACCAGGAACATTTTCCTTCCATACTAATGTGCCTGTATTAGTTGCTGAAGGATCAGAAGATTACATCAACATTCCTGTTGATGTGGTTATTCTTCCTAAATTGGCACAAGCGGGAGACTTTCCTCTCCTTATTGAAGCGAAATCAGCTGGGGATTTTACCAATGTAAACAAACGCCGCAAAGAAGAAGCTGCTAAAATGCAACAATTAAAACATACATATGGCGACGCTGTATCGTACAGTCTGTTTTTATGTGGTTACTTTGATTCGGGATATTTAGGCTATGAAGCAGCAGAAGGAATTGATTGGATATGGGAACACAGAATAAACGATTTGGAGCAATTAGGGATTTGAACTTAATAGAATCCAGAAGGATGCAATTACAAACGGCGATTGATAATAGTAAAAGCATTGAAAGTCGTAGACGGTTTGGTCAGTTTGCAACACCTTATGAATTGGCTCAAGAAATAATGTCCTTTGGTTTAACATTGCAGGACAAAAAAGAAATCTCTTTTTTGGAGCCTGCGTTTGGTACAGGAGCATTTTATTCAGCTCTTTTATCAGAGTGTGACAAACACGCTAAAATCATAAACACTGCAGTTGGAGTTGAAGTAGACAAAGATTTCTATGTTGCCGCTAATGAACTTTGGGGACACACAAATGTAAATTTAGTAAGCGGCGATTTTACTGAAATTGAAGCCTTTGAAAATATCAACTTTTTGGTTAGTAATCCTCCGTATGTGCGACATCATTATATTGACAAAGAGCAGAAATCAAAGCTTTCAGCTATGATACAAAAAGAAACGGATTTATCGCTTTCGGGTCTTTCAGGACTATATTGTTATTTTATTTTGTCTGCACACAAATGGCTCGCTCCAGATGCAATATGTGGCTGGCTTATCCCAAGTGAGTTTATGGATGTTAATTACGGCGCAAAACTGAAAGAGTACTTTCTAAACAAAGTTCATTTACTTAGAGTACATAGATATAATCCTGAGAACTGTAAATTTGATGATGCTTTGGTATCTTCGTGTGTAGTTTGGTTTAAAAACGAGACCATGGAAAATAATTATGATGTCGAATTTTCTTATGGTGGTACACTTGAAAGACCAGAAGTTAGCCGAAACGTAGATAGAAACACTTTAGGCAAAAGTAGAAAATGGACTCATTTCCCAACCAATGATGAGCAACTTCCAAATACTCATACTCCAACTTTAGGCGATTTTTTCACAATCAAACGCGGATTGGCAACTGGAGACAACGATTTCTTTATCTTGTCTAAAGAAGAAATTGAAGAATTAAATCTCGATATGAACTTCTTTACACCAATTCTGCCAAGCCCTCGTTATTTAAAATGCAATGAAGTGTTTAGTGATAAATATGGGAATCCCCGCCTAGACACACAGTATTTCTTGCTTAGCTGTATGCTCCCAGAAGAGGAAGTGAAAAAGAATCATCCATCCATCTGGAATTATTTGAGTAGTGGTCTCGATACTACTGCGCAAAAGTATCTATGTAAAAATCGTAAGGTTTGGTATTACCAAGAAAATAGATCAGCGACACCATTCTTATGTTCCTATATGGGTAGAGGAAATGACGAACACGCCGCACCCTTTCGTTTTATTTTGAATCATACAAGCGCAATTGCTACCAATTCTTATTTGATGTTATATCCTAAAACTATTCTCCAAGAAGCAATTGCCCAGACACCCGACATACTATATGATGTTTGGACCGCTTTGAGCAATATTGCTGCTAATGATCTTGAAAGTGAAGGCCGAGTGTATGGCGGAGGAATGAAAAAAATCGAGCCCAAAGAACTATCTCATGTTAAGTGCCAGCATTTGGCGGAGTTATTAGCATAATTAAAATAGAAAGAAGGTGTTAACTACATGGCATTTACTGTAGCTGCCGCATTTGAACAGCTTTGTAAAAATCTCAGATTTTCAGACGACAATCTGAGTAAAATTAGCAATAGATATCATTCTATTACCAAAAGAATTAATACTGATTATTGGGAAACATCTTCCGACTCTGCTCACAGTTTGTATGTTGGTTCATATGGGCGTGATACAGAGATTTTCACCAGTGACATAGATATGTTGGTACAACTTCCATATTCAACTTATGAGAAGTTCAATGCTTATACGTCCAACGGTCAATCCGCCTTACTTCAAGAAGTAAAAAAGGTCATAGAGAAAACATACTCTGTTACCAACTTGAAGGCGGATGGACAAATTATTAGTGTCCCTTTTTCGGATGGTATTAATTTTGAAGTTTTGCCCGCTTTTATAAATAAAGATGGTAATAGTTACACATTTGCAAATTCTAACAATGGTGGTTCATGGAAGGTTACTAATCCCAGAGCAGAGATTGCTGAGATCCAGTCAATGAACAACCAATGTAATTCAAACTTGAAAAGGCTGTGTAAAATGTCCCGAGCATGGAGGAATAAAAACGACGTAGATATCAGTGGAATTTTGTTGGACATATTGAGCTACAATTTTATCTCTACTTGGGAATACCGAGACAAATCGTATGTATATTATGATTGGATGACAAGAGACTTCCTGAAATATGTATCAGAGAGACCAACCTCACAGTATCGTTGGCAAGTGATGGGAAGCGGCAGATATATTACTTGCTTTGGCTCTTTTCAATCCAAGGCGAAAGCATCGTACGAAAAAGCATTAGAAGCTATCAATGATGAGACCAAGTACCCATCAAGTGCCAATGCAGAATGGAGGGAAATTTATGGAAGCAAATTCCCAACTTTGTGATATAACTCTTTACAATCAAATCGAGGAAGCTTACGGGAAAGTAGTATATACTTATACCACACAAGTAATCCACGCAGGAAGATTGCACACAAAATATACGGCGTTAAAATGGGGACAATTAATCCTTTCAGCAGTGTCCACCGGCGGTTTTATAGGTGTGTTGATTTCTAATCAGATTTTGCTCACTTGGTTGGGCGGGATTTGTTCAACCATTCTGTTAGTATTAACTGCTTATTTCAAAGATTCAGATTTATCTGCCATTTACAAACTCCACTTAGATACCTCAAATAAATTGTGGTTACTCAGAGAACAGTATTTGTCGCTGCTTACTGATTTTCCTACGCTACCAAGAGAAGATGTAGTAAGCAGGCGAGATGATCTTCAAGAACGTGTAGCGGCAGTTTATGCTTCTGCACCGCTAACTGACAATAAAAGTTACTCCTTGGCACAAAAGGCTTTGAAAGAAAACGAATCACAGTTTTTCTCCAGACAAGAGTTGAACAAAATGCTCCCCGAAACATTAAGAAAGCAACTGAAAAATCAATAGATTCCAGTGCTTTCATGGCAATAGAATGGCAAGAAAAAAATCAGATAACCCATGCTGCCTGAATAATGAAAGCAATACAAATAATCTGTGCTAAATCCCATAAGCAAACCTGTTTAGAATAGGCTTGACGGGGGTGAGTAAGAATGACACAGACGCAAGGGCGATTATCTTGATATTTAGCGAGTAAATGCACAAACGTACTTTTTGTTTACAGCGGTGCGTTTTTGATGTTTTGCCTACACTCCTTGATGAGGTGAAGAAGCTTTGACCCACACCGAGACCCACACGGGGAAATGAGTGGATGGAAGCGGTGGAACGGGTAGGTCAAAATACCACCTACCAATCCCACGGAAAGCACGAAAGAGGCTCCGAAACCGCCAGACGGAGTGTCTGGATACACTTTGTAATCAGCAGGTCGGGGGTTCGAGTCCGTCTACCAGCTCCAAGCTTCCGCTTCAGCGCACAAGTGAATATGGGGGAATTCCCGAGTGGCCAAAGGGGGCAGACTGTAAATCTGTTGTCAGTGACTTCGGTGGTCCGAATCCACCCGCTCCCACCAAAAAGCACTTCGCAAGAAGTGCTTTTTTCAGTTTTATAAGCCGTTTTTCCGCCGCCCCGTGCCAAAGCGATTCCCTTCTTGCACGTCCGATGGCTTGAAGACTTTGGAGCAAAAACAAAATTATCATTTTATAAGAAATTTTTACCTTTAAATTGTGCATTTTTCCTCAAAAAAGCCGCTGTTTTTTTGCAATTTTTCTTGCATACGGCGCGGCGAGGTGATATATTATATGTATGGTGAAAACAAGATCATCGTTAATTTTTCGGAGGTATTTTTATGTCAAGAGGCGAAATCAAACGCAAAGCAAGAGAACAGCTCGGCAGCAATATTTTTGCGGAGCAATGGCTCTATGCGATAGTCGCAATACTTATGACAGTTGCACTTATGACAATCGGCGGGCCGATCATGATTTTAACTTCGGGACCCCTGCTCCTTGCCCTTTTCACAATGTTCTTAAAACAGTCGCGCGACGGCAAGACAATGGACTTCACAACCGTTTTCGACGGTTTCAAGAGCTTCGAGCAGTTCAAGCAGCTCTTCGTGCTTGAATTTGTTTCGGGACTTATCATCGGTCTCTGGTCGCTCCTTTTCGTTATCCCCGGCATCGTCAAGGCTTATTCTTATTCCATGGCGATTTATATCAGAATCGATCATCCGGAATATGACTGGAAGAAATGTCTTGAAGAGAGCCGCAAAATGATGGACGGTAAAAAGTGGACCCTCTTCATCCAGGATCTCAGCTTTATCGGCTGGCTTATAGTCGGCTGTCTGTGCTTCGGCATCGGCGTGCTTTTCGTATATCCTTATGTTCTCGCCGCGAGAGCGCAGTTCTATCGTTCGATAGCGGGCGACCCTTTGACCGAAGCTCCGGCGGAAGAACAACCGGCGGAACAGGCTTAATTATAGACCCGAAAACGGCGCAAATGCGCCGTTTTTTCTTTTTATTTTCAAATCCACGAATTATTTTTGCTTTTCCTATTGAAATTCGAAAAAATATATGCTATAATGTCGCCAACCGAAGAAGCTCTCGGAATTTTGAAAAAGACCGATGGCGGAGGTTACTCTGGAGAATCCCGCAGAAAGTGCGGGTGCCGAAGGTGCAAGGCGCAAGCCGAATCTCTCAGGCAAAAGAACGGAGCAGACAAATCAAATAATATTTTTATAGTCTGTATGTCTTTTCTTCGGAGCCACCGATATAATTTTATCGGTAGCTTTTTTATTTTATTTTTGGAGGAAAACAAAATGGACGCGATACTGAATGTCGTTTCAAAAATCAATTCATACCTTTCGGATTATATTCTCATAGTCCTTCTCATCGGCGTCGGGCTGTTTTTTACAATCAAAACGCGGTTTGTTCAGGTGCGGTGCTTCGGCGAAGGAATGAAAAAAGTTTTCGGCAATATCAGCCTTAAAGGCGGAAAACAAAAAGGGGGACTTACGTCATTTCAGGCGCTTGCGACTGCCATTGCCGCCCAGGTCGGCACGGGAAACATCGTCGGCGCGTGCGGCGCAATACTCATAGGCGGGCCAGGGGCAATATTCTGGATGTGGATAATCGCATTTTTCGGCATGGCGACGATATATGCCGAGGCAACTCTTGCTCTGAAAACAAGAAAGGTCGACACGGACGGCACAGTCCACGGAGGCCCCGTCTACTATATTCAGAAAGCCTTCTGCGGCAGGTTCGGCAAAATACTTGCGGGCTTTTTCGCCGTCGCAACGATACTCGCCCTCGGATTTATGGGCAGCATGGTTCAGTCAAATTCCATCGGGTCAACCTTTGATACGGCGTTCGGCGTTCCCTCATGGGCTGTCGGACTTGTGATTGCCGCGATCTCCGCTTTCATTTTCCTCGGCGGGCTCAACCGTATCGCCGCGGTGACGGAGAAAATCGTGCCGATAATGGCTCTGCTTTATATCATCGGCGGACTTGTAATAATCTGCGCAAGGATAAAATATATTCCCGAAACGTTCGCAATGATCTTCAAATACGCATTTATGCCGCAGGCGATAATCGGAGGGAGCGTCGGTTATGCGCTGAAAACGGCGATAAGTCAGGGCGCAAAACGCGGACTTTTCTCAAATGAAGCGGGCATGGGCTCGACTCCTCACGCGCACGCCATGGCAAACGTAAAGGACCCACACGAGCAGGGCGTCGTTGCAATGGTCGGCGTGTTTATAGACACGTTCGTCGTTCTGACAATGACAGCGCTCGTCGTCATTTCGACGCTTTATGCGGGCGGCGGTGCGCTCTCCTCCGGCATAGCGGAGGGCGTTGACAAGACAAACATGGCGCAGCTTGCCTTCGGAACCGTTTTCGGCGAGAAAGCGGGCAGTATATTCGTTGCGATAAGCCTCTTCTTCTTCGCCTTCACGACAATTCTCGGCTGGAATTTCTTCGGCAAGATAAATATGATATATCTCTTCGGCAAAAAGTCCGTGAAGGTCTATTCGGTAATCGCCGTTGCGTTCATTTTCATCGGCAGTGTGCTTTCAAACGACCTTGTCTGGGAGCTGACGGATATGTTCAATCAGCTTATGGTCATTCCGAACGTCATGGCGCTTGTTGCGCTTTCGCGCATGATTACAGCACCTGCGGGAAAGAAAAAGTCACAAAAAAGCGCGGATTTCAAAGAAGAAACTCAGACAAGCGCAAAATGACGGAAAATGTCGGCATAAAAATCAAATATTTTTCAAAGTATGATTGCAAAATCGGTCAACAGGTCGTATAATAGGTGGCAAGGAAGGTGATTTTTATGCACGACGAGCTTACCAAGGTCGATATAAAGAAAATGCAGGAAGAAATTGAGTATCGCCGTAACATTCTTGCGCCGAAGCTGCGCGAAGAAGTCCGTCAGGCGCGCGAGCTCGGAGACCTGAGCGAAAATTTTGAATATCACGCCGCGCGGCGCGAAATGAATAAAAATGCGGGCAGAATAAACTATCTGCAAAGAATGATAGACACTGCCGTTGTCATTGAGCCGGAGTCAAAAGAGGATTCCGTCAGTCTATTCGACACGGTCACCCTCTATCTTGAAGATGACGACGAAGAAATGACGATAACAATTGTCACAACTCTCCGCCAGAATTCCCTGAAAAGCCTTATCAGCAAGGAATCGCCGATCGGAAAGGTGCTTCTCGGAAAGAAGCTCGGCGATAGGATATTCGTCCGTGTAAACGATGATTACGGTTATTATGCCGTGATCCGCAAGATCGAAAAGGGCTCGGATGACGAGTCGCTCGAAATAAGTCCGTATTGACAAAAAGACAGCCGCCCGTCGGGCGGCTGTCTTTGTTTTTTATTCTTTCGATGTGCTGTCCTCTTTGGCGGATTCGCCGGCTTCGTCCTGCACGACGGTCTCTTCCGTTTCCGTCGCCTGATCATTTGCCTGTCCTTCGCCTGCGCCCTCTTCCATCTTCATTCCGCAGAATGGACAGAACGCAGCGGTTTTATCCGTAACAGTCTTTCCGCATTCATGGCAGATTCTCTCGCCCTTGACCTTTTTCAGTTCGAGCTCTTTTTCCGCAATAACCTTCTTGAAGCCGTCGATTTTCGAGCAAAGTTCCGCAAGCTCGGGATCGGGATTGCTGCCGCTTATGCTGTAATACTTTTTGCCGAGCTCGGCGAACGCATTTTCCATATTCGCCTTTGCGCCGTTTATCTCTGCCGAGAGCTTTGCGCTTTGGGTCACTTCGCGGGCCTTGTCCGATACGGTTCTGCCCGCTTTTTTAACAGCCGTCTTAATGTTTTCAAAGAAACTTTCCATAAAATTTCACCTTTCCTTTTCAGTTATTTTTCTCTTTATGAAATTGATCTATTCATCCCGCATGAGAGATTTTTGTCAAATCAGTTTTTCGATTATATCCCCGAAGGTTTTCGCCATTATTTCAAAGCCGACGTCATTCGGGTGCGTTCCGTCAACGGTTCTGCCGTCGTCAAAGAAGGTTGCAAAGGTCTTTTCTCCGTCGACAAAATATACGTTTTCGTCGCCCAGAGCGCGCGCTTTTTCATAGCTTGCGGATATTACGTCCCTGCGGGCTTTTCCGTCACGCGAGGGGTTTGAAAAATTCGGCGCGGACGCCATTATTATCGGCACGGTCGGATGCGAGCGACGGACGGTCTCGTAGCCCTTAAAATGCGTTTCCTCAAGATGAGCGACGGACGGGGCGTTGTAATCGTAGTCATAGACGAAAAAGGACATCGGGAGCCCCGCAATATAATTCATTATTTCGTCCTCGCCCTTTGCGCCACCGGAAAAACCGAGGTTTATGAAATCCGCATCAAAGCGGCGGGAGATGATTGCCTCATAGCAAAGCCCGGGTCTTGAAGCGCACGCGCCGTGCGTTATGGAGGAACCGTAAAAAACGATGGGCGTGCCGCGGCGATACCCGCTCCCTTCGGAGAGCGCGCTTCCTTCTTTTATGCCGATTTCAAGCGACGCGACGGTTGAGAAAAGCGGCATATTCAGCACAAGATCCCGCATGCGGCTTTCCGGAAGGTTTATCGTCAGGGTAAAGTCCTCTTCTCTCGCCCTTGTCGGGATGAGCGAGCCGACGAAATATTGTCTGCCGCCCCTGTATTCGTAAAGATCAAAGCCCGCCGTGCCCGCGTCGGTCATATGAGCCATGCGCCAGCTCTGCGGCATATGACAGCGCACGGCAATGACGGCGGAATCCGTCACAAACCGTACCCTGCCGCCGGCGGAATTTCTCGCAAGAACTGAGACACCATCGCTGACCTTTCCGGCAACGTCGGACGGCACGCGGGTAAATCCGTTTTCTTCTTCCCATAATAGCCCATAGACCGTGAATGGTGCGCTCCGCGCGTCACGGAACACAAGTCCGCCCTCGGCTTTCACCTCGGCAAAGTTTTTATCAATTTTCGATATTTCGTTTTCGGCAGGCATAATCATCGCCCTCTCTTGCATTTTTTATGCTTATATTTTACATTAGGCAGAGGATTTTGTCAACACGCCCGCGCCATTTCCCTCTTGCGATATTTTATATTATGTGATACAATAATATCATCTGAAAATCGGAAAAGGACTTGCTATGACAGAAAAATTATATGATATATCAAGCAAAATAAAAGATTTCGAATGTACCGTCCTCCGCTGCGAGCTTTCGGACGGAGAATATCTGATCGAGACGGACAGAACAGCATTTTTCCCCGAAAGCGCGGGACAATGCGGCGATACGGGCACAATCGGAGATGCCGTCATAACCGACACAAGATGTGACGGAGAGCGGATAGTTCATATTTCTCGTTCGCCCCTTGAGGCGGGCAAAAGCTACCGCGCCTCGCTCGACTTCGCCCCGCGCTATCGCAGAATGCAGAATCACACAGGCGAGCACATCGTCTCCTCCATAATGCACAGGCGTTTCGGCTTTTCAAACGTCGGCTTTCATCTCGGCTCAAAGGAAATGACCTTTGATTTTGACGGCGTTATAACGCCCGGGCAGATGAAAGAGGTTGAGGACGAGGCAAACAGAATCTCTGCGGAAAACGTCGCGATAAAGACGTACTATCCCTCCGAAAAAGAGCTTGAAGCACTTGACTACCGCAGCAAGGGCGAGCTTGAAGGCAGGGTGAGAATTGTTGAGATAGAGGGAGTCGACCTTTGCGCCTGCTGTGCGCCGCACGTTGAAAGAACGGGCGAGGTCGGGATGATAAAAATTCTCGGATTTATTCATTATAAGGGCGGGATCCGTATCAGAATGAAATGCGGTTTTGACGCTCTTGACGACTTCAGAGACAGAATTTCAAGAGAGGAGCAGATATCCCGCCTGCTCTGCGTCCCCCAGGAGGAGTCGGCGGACGCTGTCGCGGCGCTTTCCTCTGCCCTCTCGCAGGCAAAGCGCGAATGTTCCGAGGCGAAAAGACGGCTTGCGGAGGCAATTGCGGCGGGAATTGAAAGTCCGGAGAAAAACGTCTGCATCGCCGTGGACGGTTTTGCGACCGACGATTTGCGCTATCTCTGCAACCTCTGCGCCGAAAAATGCAGAGTGTTTACCGCTCTCTCCGAAACGAACGGCGGATTTTCCGTTGTCTGCGCTTCAAAAAATATGCCGTTGCGGCAATATGCAAAAATCATCTGCGAAAAAGGCAAGGGCAAATGCGGCGGCAGCGATCTTATGCTGACAGGCAGGCTCTCCGCCGATAAAGAAACAATCATCAGGCTTTTTGAGGAGGAAATTATATGATAGATCTGCTTGAAATCGAGAAATCGCTCGTTCTGCCGCATATCGTGGCCGGCGGGACAGCCGTCGACTTTACCATGGGCAACGGGCATGACACTCTCTGGCTCGCGCAAAATGTCGGCGCGGACGGAAAAGTCTACGCATTTGATATTCAACAGCAGGCGCTCGACAGTACCTCCCGCCTTCTTTCGGAAAACGGCGCGGAAAACGTAACGCTCATTTTGGACTCTCACGCAAATGTCAAAAATTATGTGAAAGAGCCGATATGCGTCGGGATGTTCAACCTCGGTTATCTTCCCGGCGGCGACAAGAGCATAACGACAAAGCACGAATCGTCCATCGCCGCGATAATCGCCGGCACGGACCTTCTCGCCCCGAACGGCGCGCTTCTCATCGCTGTTTACCCCGGTCACGCAGAGGGGACAATCGAGGGCAACGCCGTACGCGAGTTGCTCTCCTCATATGACAGAAAGAAAATCTGCTGCTCGGAATTTCATATCGTCAATTCGCCCTCGTCGCCGTTCTTCTATCTCGTTGAGAAAAAGTGAGGCGCAGTATGAATAAACCGTATCTTCTCATCAGCATGTGCCTTCTCGGCGAGCCCTGCCGCTATGACGGAAAAAGCCTCCCGATGAGCGGAGAGGTCATCGAAAGGCTGAAAGAAAAATATATTCTCGTCCCTGTCTGCCCCGAACAGGAGGGCGGATTGCCGACGCCGAGAATCCCCGCGGAAAGAAAGGGCGAAAAAGTCGTCCGTCGCGACGGCGTCGACGTTACCGCAGAATACGCAAGGGGCGCGGAGACCGCTCTTTCGCTCTGCCGAAAGCATAATATCTCAATCGCCCTTATGAAAGCGAAAAGCCCCTCCTGCGGCGCGGGACTGATATACGACGGCTCCTTTTCCGGCACGCTAACCGCCGGAGACGGGGTAACCGCCGCGCTTCTATCCGAAAACGGAATAAAGGTATATACGGAAAACGACATAAATTCGCTTATTTAGAAAATTTGCGTCAAAATTCTCCAAACAGTTTAATCCGCCCCAAAATTATATATCGTTTCGCCAAATTGCGTAGTTGACGGCGGCGCGAAACGGCTATATAATTGAGGCAGAACAAAAAACTGTCAGCCCTGCAATCCAAAAGAAAACGGGGCTTTTTAAGGAGAATAATTATGATACAAGTTCGTTGCACTATGGGACACCAAGACCTCCAATACGGATGGACAAGCGGCCATAATTCAGTTGGCGGCATAGGGCTTCAGCTAACATTCAAAAACATGAGCGAAAAAACTATAAAGTATATTTACTTTTATTTTTTTGCTTATAATGCTGTCGGCGATGTGCAGGAATGCTCAACAACAGGGAAAGTTAAAGCATGTCTCAAGTACACGGGGCCATTGGAGCCGGAAAAGGTCGCTCGCAACACTTGGGATTGTGTGTGGTATAACTCCACCATATCAACCTGCACGCTTTCGGAAGTCGAAATCGAATATATGGACGGAAGCACTGAGAAAATAGACGGTGCAAAAGTTCAGCGATATGAGCCGGAGCCAAGTGGGTGTATGTACAATATCGCTCAGACCTCGGGTCTTTCGATTTCCTCGTTTTTAATGCCACCCATTGGGTTTATGCTGTATCATTTGTACAAAGACAAAGAACCGAAAAAAGCAGAATGCATAAAAGATTCTGCGTACAAAGGAATACTTTTCTTGGGGGTTGCCTTAGTAGTCTTTCTTATAATAGTCTTGGGAAAATCAATAACCACATGAACCGTAATCGGACTCTCCGGTGACGCCGTTTTATTTACTTGCCATCAGCCCGACGCTTGTCAAATGGTTCGGCAAAAAGAGCCGGCTTTAGAAAATGTGGAAGAAAAAGCTCGACAAAATGGTCAGAAATCTCAATGAAGAAGGCGTGGAGGATACGCCGTACAGCGACCTCCCGTGGTAACATCATAAAACAAAGCCCTGCCTTGCGGCAGGGCTTTTGTTGTTTTATTTTACTTGTTTTTCTTTCTCATAAAGCCAATCGTCGTTATAAATGCCGCGCATATGACAACTATCACAATGCAAAGGGCAATTATCAGCGTATTTTTGCTGCTGTCGTCGTCCGAAGGGGCTTGGGTGCCCGTCGTTGACGTCTGCGGTATCTCCTGCGAGGTTGTATCCTTTACGGAGGTCGACGTTGTTGTGACGGTCGTCTCGGTAGAGGTTGTCGTTGTCGTGCCGGTCGGCGATGTGGTCACAGTCGTGACGGTCGTCTCCGTGCCCTTCGAAGTTGTTGTCGTCTCTTCCTTTTCCCATTTTGCATAGAGAGTGATGTCTGTGCTTGTGTCCGTTCTGACGGTGCTCATGTCATAGGCTTTTGTGAGCGCTGCGTCCGTATACCAGCCGACAAAGCGATAGCCTTCCTTTTTCATTTCAAAGTCATATGAAATGGGCTTGCCCGCCTGACACTTTATGACGATGGGAGCTTCGCCCGCGGTTATGTTTCTGTACATATTGCAGAGATAATAATCGCGTGTCGCGCCAACAACAAACGTGCCGACATCCGAATATCCCGTGCCGCTCGTCGTCTTTGCGAAGGTTCTGAAATAGTATCTCGCGCCGACTTCAAGATTTTCAAAGCGTGCAAAGAAGTTCTTTCCGCCGTCCGCAACCGAGTTTATAACGGTGCCGTTCTTTTCCGTGGGGTTTGAATCCTTTGAAAGAATAACTCCGCAGCCTTCGAGCGTTTCGCCGAATTCTCTGTAAATATTGCCTGTTACAGTCGCGGCGTTGCCTTCGATAACCGTGCACTTACCCGTGAGCTTTGGGAGATAAACATACTGGCTTCTCTCAATCTTTATCCGGACGGAATCATTCTTTTCGCTGACAACCTCTATATGAAGGTTATATCCCTTTCTGGAATCCCAGCCGGTTGGATAGGAGTTGAGCGAAATGCTCTCCGATGACGCACCGCAGAAGTTTGAGGAGTCAAAAACGGAGGTCGACTTATCGTTTGAAATATAATAGAATGGGTTCTCCGCAGAAACGGTGTCAAGTCTGTTTCCGAGCTGATTCCATCCCGTTCTGACAAGCGGAACGATACCGGGGTCGTGTCTCGGACCGTCAACGGCGACAGACGTGCACGAATAGCCGGATTTATATTTTGTCGAGTTTATGCCTTCGTCTATATGCCACACCATGATTCCGCCTGCGGCTGAGCCCGTCGCGGAATACTTGTCAAAGCCTTCGCGGACGCGAAGCTCAACAAGGAAATATTCGTCGGGGTCGGGCGTGGATATGCGGATAATATCGTATTTACCGGACTTTGTCGAATAAAGAGTGAATTCGCCGTCACTGTCTATCGTTGTGTATGTGGAAAGTCCTGTTTTTATTCTTGTGTAAGGGTCGAGATACGAAGGGGTCTTGCCGCCGTCGAGCTTATAACCGTCGCAGAGGAGCGAAAGGTTATATGCAAGCGGCCAACCGTCAACCGTTGTGCTCTTTCCGGTCTCGTCGATACCGCTGTTACCGGTATTTGCGCCGCCCATAAGGCACGCAAGCTGATAAACAATCTCGCCGACGCTCGTCTGCACACCGGGCGTTGAATATTCCGTTGTGGAAGCAATGTTATGACTTCCGTTCGACGTTATTTTTATGTTGCTGTATTCAAAGTCGCTCTTGCACAGATCCTTTACGGACGGGAAATGAATGTCGTCCGGAATTTCAGTTTCTTCCGTGATGAGGGCCTCGTCGCAGCCCGGGTTTATAACGACAATGCGGAGCTCATAAGGAGCGAGCTTGCCGTCGCCGTTTCTGTCAAACTTTGAAAAGTCGACGTAAGCGCTCGCAAGATCAACCGCCTGGTCTATCATTCTGAGTCGATACATTTTGTTCACGGCGCTGTCCGTCGTTCCGCGCGATCTCGGATGTTTGCCGTTTATCGTGACGGAAACAATGCCGTCAGCCGAGACGCCCGCTTCCTCTTTTTTGTCTATCATTGCGGGGATGTATTTGAATTTTCCGCATGATATTTCGGAAAAATAATCGGCAACCGAGCCTGTTCCGTTCCCGAAAAAGGTCTCATACCAATCGGAAACCGTGGTCTTTGCCCATTGTTCTCCGTAATTTTTTGAGGTCTCATCGGCAAAGAGCTTGCCGGAATTGCCTGCGTCGAAATCGTTCTGCCCGTTTCCGTTGGCGTCAAAATTGGCTATTATGACAAGCAGGGGGACCTGCTCCGTCTGAGCTTTTTCGTCTGCGGCAAAAACATAAACCGCGGCAGGAACAAGCATGCCGATTGCGAGCAGAGAAGCAAGCACTATCGCGCATATCTTAGTAATTTTTAATTTATTCACAAAGCTATCCTCCAATCATTTGTTTCCATACTCTTATTTTATCGTGTCGGGAGCAAAAAGTCAATATACACAATGTACAAACTGTCGCATTATGACGCGTTTTTGCGACATTTTTTCTCACCCGCAAACGAGATTTTCAAGCTCATCCACGTCTTTTGCGAGCTCGTCTGCGCCCGCCTCCGAAAGCTCCTTTTCCCCTCCGTATCCATAGGTTACGCCGATCGTCCTCATGCCGAATTTCTTCCCGCCGAGGATATCATATTTTCTGTCCCCGACCATAACCGCATGAGAAGGGTCTATCCCGCAACTTTCGATAGCATACGAAATGACGTCCTCCTTTTCCGGTCGGCTCTCCGAAAGCGTGTTTCCGGCGACAAAGAAAAAATATTTTCTTATATCGAAATGCAGAAGTATCCTCTCCGAATAGACGTCCGGCTTTGACGTCGCAAGGACAATTTTCGTCCCGCTGTCGCTCAGGCGTGACAGAAGCTCCCTTATTCCTGGATAGATTTCGTTTTCAAAAAGCCCCGTCTCCGAAAATCTCTCCCGATAATATCCGACGGCGCGCACCGCCTCTTCCTCCGTAAATCCGCAATATTCCTTGAATGAATACACAAGCGGCGGACCTATGAATTTATAAAGCGCTTCCCGCAGAGGGGGCGTCGCGCCTGATTTTTCAAGCGCATATATGACGCTGTTCGTTATTCCGATGGCGGGGTCTGTCAGCGTTCCGTCAAGGTCAAAAAGCACATATTCATATTTCATTTTCGTATTTCTCCATTGTTTTATACGTTTGTATTATTCGTCGGAAAGTCTTGCGCAGGCAGGCTTTTTCGGTTTTAGTCGCGAGCAGAAGTTCCCTTCAGAGTCATTACGGGCTACTCTCTTCTCCGCGCCGAAAAATCCGCGCCCTGTGAAAATCGTCTCCGCGCCAAAGCAAAGCCCCCTTCCTGACAGTCGGCACATGGAAACAATTTCCTTTTGTATTCTTTCCGATTATTTTGTTTTTCAATCATTTTATCATAGCTTTTTGTTTCTTTCAATACTTTCCCCGTCGCAACCGTGAAAAATTTCATAAGCGATATTGACATTTCCGATTTTGCGGAGTATGATTAGTTATACCGGTTATACTTGTTATACTTGAAAGGAGAAAAAATATGGCACCTGAAGGAAAATATCTGTTCGGCGTTGCAAAGGTCGGACAGAAGGGTCAGATAGTGATCCCGAAAGAAGCGCGTGAAGTTTTCAACATTTCCCCCGGAGATACGCTCGCCGTGCTCGGCGATATAAATCAGGGCATAGGAATTGTGAAGGTCAGCGATTACGAGGCCTTCCGCAAAATGCTGCTCGGAGGCGAAGAAAAATGACAGAAGCGATAAAAACCGTCGCGCTGACAAAAAAATACGGCGAGAAAACAGCCGTAAACTCTCTTGACCTCACCGTTCACAAGGGAGAGCTTTTTTCCCTTCTCGGAGTGAACGGCGCAGGCAAAACAACAACTATAAAAATGCTTTCGTGTCTAACGGCGCCCACCTCCGGCGACGCTTTTCTGCTCGGCGACAGCATTGTTTCGTCGCCTGCGAAGGTCAAAGCGAAAACAAACGTCTCCCCACAGGAAACAGCCGTCGCACGAAATCTCTCGGTTTATGAAAACCTCATTTTTGCCGCAGGAATCTATGGCTTTGACAAAGCAAATTCAATCGCCTCGGCGGACAAAATGATGAAGGATTTTGCTCTTTCGGACGTTGCAAAGTCCAAAGCGAAAACGCTTTCCGGCGGTTATGCCAGAAGGCTCAGCATAGCGATGGCGCTGATAAGCAGTCCCGAAATACTCTTCCTCGACGAGCCGACCCTTGGGCTTGACGTCATTGCGCGTCGCGCCCTCTGGGATGTGATAACCTCGCTCAAAGGCAAGACAACCATCATTCTGACAACCCATTACATGGAGGAAGCCGAAGCCCTTTCGGACAGAATCGGCATTATGGCAGGGGGTCATCTTTGCGCCGTCGGCACGGCGGAAGAGCTGATTGCAAAGAGCGGTGCAAAGAATTTTGAAGAAGCGTTCATTTCCATAGTAAAGGAGGCGTCCGTATGAGAATGATGGTTTTTGCAAAGCGCAATACAAAAGAAATCCTCCGCGACCCGTTGACACTCTTTTTCGGCGCGGCGTTTCCCGTTATTCTTCTCCTTCTCCTCTGGATGATAGGCAGAAACATTCCGCAGGGTCAGGGACCCGACACGTTTGTAATCGAAAAGCTCGCTCCGGGAATTGCTCTTTTCGGGCTGACTTTTATCACGCTGTTTTCCGCTCTCCTTGTTTCAAAAGACCGTGGTGACAGTCTTATGCTCCGCCTCATGACTTCCCCCATGACGGCGTCCGATTTCGTTTTCGGTTATACGCTGCCGCTCATTCCTCTGGCAATAATCCAGATACTTATCGTCTTTGCGGTGTCAGTCCCCATGGGGCTCAGACTTTCGTCAGATATACTTCTTTCGATTGTGACTCTAATCCCCGCGGCGATACTTTTCATCGGTATCGGACTTCTTTTCGGAACAATTCTCAATGAAAAGCAGGTCGGCGGTATCTGCGGTGCCCTCATGACCAACCTCTGCGCATGGCTCAGCGGTATATGGTTCGACGTTGCCGCTGTCGGCAAGTGGTTTGAGACGATAGCAAAAGCATTGCCCTTCTCTCATGCCGTCAACGCCGCACGTTACGCCGCCGCAGGCGACTACGCAAGCATTATGCCGGAGCTTATCTGGGTCATTGCTTATGCGGTTGTCATCTCGGTGCTCGCGGTCATCCTCTTTTCCGGAAAGCTCCGATCCAAAAACACCTGACCTACTTTTCTTCGAGAAGAAAAGTAGGCAAAAGAAGCTTTAATTATTTGTTTGTGCTAATCTTATATTCTCATCAAAGGAGCAGTTTTCTGCTCCTTTTTGATTTGAGGCTTACCTCTCTTCGAGAAGAAAAGTAGGCAAAAGAAGCTTTAGTTATTGGTTTGTGCTAATCTTATATTCTTATCAAAGAGGCAGTTCTCTGCTCCTTTTTGATTTGAGGCTTACCTCTCTTTGAGAAGAAAGGTAGACAAAAGGAGCTTTAGTTATTGGTTTGTGCGGGCTTTATATTCTCATAAAAAGAAGCTGGTTTTGCGAGCGGCACAACACGCTCCTTCCGTCATTTTCTCACGAAAATGCCATCCCCCTTCTTCTCAGCGAAGTCTGCGAGGGTGCTTCGCACGCTTGCAAATCTTCCTCGGAGAGGAAGGCTAATACGTTCTCCGCGCCGCAGGCGCACCTCTTCTCTTCACTTTTTTCTCCTCTCCCTTAACTCAAAAAATCCCCCGCAGAAGCGGAGGATTTTTATTTTTTGTTTATTTTGTATGAGCCGAAATATACTCAACAATATCGTTCACCGTAATGAACGTGTGAATTTCGTCTTCCTCAATGTCGATGTCATACTCTTCCATAAGTCTGCCGCCCAGCTCATAAAGCTCAAGCGAACTTATCCCGAGATCCGTTTCAAGGTTGGCTTCGGGCGTAATCTGATTCTCGGGAATCGAAAGGGTCTCCATCATAATTGATTTTATTTCGTCAAACATTGTATTGCTCTCTTTCCCGGCACTTGCCGAATAAAAATAATCATTTAACCTTATAACGCATTATCTTTCTCGACGTTGTTTTTTCAAACTCCGTCTCGCGGATCTCAACGTTCGGGATATGCTTGAATATGGGAAGCTTTTTGTTTACATTATCGACTTCCTCGCGGATTTTCGCTTCGATTTCTTCCTTTGTCGCACCCCCAAACTTATCGTAATCGGGATAGCAAATCGCCCAGATCGATGTTTCGCCGGCGTCGTTCTTTCTGCCGATGACAACACATTCCGCAATATATTCGCTCTGACCGAGGTATTCTTCAAGCTCTTCGGGGAAGATATTCTTTCCGTTTGAAAGGATGATGACGTTTTTCTTTCTTCCTGTTATAAATATGAAGTCATCGTCGTCAATATAACCGATATCGCCGGTTTTGAACCAGCCATCCTCCGTAAACGCCTCTGCAGTAGCCTCGGGGTTTTTATAGTAGCCCTTCATAACGGCGTCGCCGCGCGTGACGATTTCACCCGTTTCGTCTTCGGGCGAAGCCTTATCTATACGCACCTCCATATGAGGAACTCTCATTCCACAGGAATGGTGCTTACGCCAATGCATCGGGTTTGCCGCAACGAGAGGAGAGCACTCCGTAATCCCGTAGCCTTCGCAAATTTTTATGCCGAAAGCGTCAAAATCGTCGATGAGCTCGGAACGAAGCGGTGCGCCGCCGCAAACGATATACTGAAGTCTGCCGCCGAAAGCATCAAGAATGTCCTTGAAGAGCTTTCTTCTGCGGTCGATACCGATTTTGCGAAGCGCATTTGATATCTTTATCGCCGTTCTCACGGTCTTTGTTTTGCCCTTCTTTGCAATCTCCGCCCATATTCTCTTATACATCGTCTCAACATAAAGCGGGACGAGAACGAGAGCCGTCGGCTGATATTTCGCAAAGTTGCGCATTGTATTTTTAATGGAATCGTTTATGACCGTCGTTGCGCCCGTATTGGGAAGTGCGAGCTGAGCGCACGTAAACTCATATGCATGATGGAAAGGAAGAACGGAAACATATCTGTCGTCCTTTGCGCAGCCCATTATAGCGCATGAGTCAAGCGTTGCCGTCACAAGGTTTCTCTGCGAAAGCATTACGCCCTTGCTTGTTCCGGTCGTGCCGGATGTGAAGAGTATCGCGCAGGTCTTGTCAAGGTCAACCTCATGATTTTCCGCCGTTCTGTCGCCGCCCTCATATGCCTTCTTACCGATTTCAAAGAAATCCGCAAAGCGCATGAATTTCTCGTCCTGCGGGAAATCGTCGCCGGCATAATCAAAGCAGATGAAATATTTAACATCCGGAAGCTCGTCTTTCACCTCAACAACCTTATGATGTATCGACGAAGTATAGAAAACAACCTTCGTTTCGCAGAGCTTGATGAAGCCCGCAAACTGTTCTGCGGAAATATCCTTATCGAGAGGAACGATTATGCCGCCCGCGGATACCGTTGCGATATATGCCGCGGCATAATCCGGATGGGATTCGCCGGAGACAACGCAGGTCGGCTCCGTAAAACCGAGAGCGGTAAGTCCCGACGAAATGTAATTTACGTGATCGAGCATGTCGCGATATGTCACGACAGCCTCTGTTTTTGTAACTTTATCCTTATAAATATATCTTTCCTTGTCGCCGTATCTTTCGGCTTGTTTTACAACGCCGTCGTACAGAGAATCCATGCTGTATACAGTATGTGTCGGTTGCGTTTTTTTCATTAAATATACCTCTTCCCTTCTGTTTTTAGCGAGACTGTACTTATAATGATTATATTGCACTTATTTTCAACAAATACGATTATATATAAAAAGAAAGTCTTTGTCAAGTTTTTTTGCATATCGGCGGCATGTTTTTTCCCCGCAAAGTAAAATTTACTATTGATTTTTCCGATTTTTATGTTATAATATTATTTGCTCGTGCCGATGTGATGGAATTGGCAGACGAGACAGACTCAAAATCTACTTCGCCGTTTCATACCACCGTTCCGTAAACCCTTGATTTTACAAGGCTTTTTGAAAACTGAATATGTAACTTGCTTTTAATGTCCCTCCACGATGTCCCTCCGATTTCTCGGACAGGACATCGGGAGACGACTTAAAAATATAAATGCCGGTGTGTCGGAATTGGCAGACGAGACAGACTCAAAATCTGTTATCCGCAAGGGTGTGTGGGTTCGAGTCCCACCACCGGCACCAGACCTTAACAGCTCGTAAACCCTTGATTTATCGGGGTTTGCGGGCTTTTCTTTATGCTCTGCTCCGGTTATGTAACGCCCCTCCAACAACAGAAAATTCGCCGTTTTGCAGCTCATTTTCAGGAGGGACATTGGAGGGACATTGCGATTATTTGGAGGGATATACACCCAAAATCGCATTGGCAGACGCAACCTTTGAGGCGAAATTCAAGTGCGTATAAATGTTTGAAGTGGTCGAAATGTCGCTGTGTCCTAACCACTCCTGAATTTCTTTCAAGCTGACACCGTTTGCATACAAAAGGCTTGCGCAGCTATGCCGCAAATCGTGGAAACGAATCTTCCGCATACCGTTCTTTTCAAGCACCAGCGGGAAATGCTGGGTGATATAGCCGGGTTTTACAAGCTCTCCGATCTCGTTGACATAGATATAATCGGTGTATTGCCGGCAATACGACCTGCCGCACAGCTTTCGGTTTAGCTCCTGCTCCGCTTTCAGGCGGTACAGTACTTCCTCAAACGGTGGCACAAGGGGCAGGCTGCGATAGCTTGCTTTGGTCTTTGTCCGATCCTTTTGGATAATCTTGCTTTTGCCGTCAATGGTCGCCTGCGTTACTGTGTGCCGTATGGTGATTGTTTTCTTCTTGAAATCAATCGCATCCCATTTCAAGCCTACAGCCTCGCTGCGGCGCAGTCCGTAAAATGCGCCGAGGATAACGCCAAGCTCTATGGGGTCGCCCTTTACCACCTCAAAAAGACGGTTTAGCTCATCTTCCTCATAGGCGCTGCCGACAAACTTTTCCTTTTTCGGCCGTTCAATGCGATCCGCCGGGTTCGTGTCAATCAAACCAAGTTTGAAAGCGTGCTGCAACGCCTTTCGGATATTTGCGTGGCGGTGTATCACCGTGTTTGCGGAAACGCCCCGCACCGTCAGTTCATAGGTGTAATAGTCCTGAATGTGCTTTGGCTTTATCTCCCGTAAGAGCAGGCCGGGGTGGTGTTCCTCAAAGTATGGGATAATTTTGCTCTTAATTCCCATAGAATACGCCCCGTAGGTCGTTTCCTCCACATTCTTTTTTATCATTTCCAGCCAGTCGAGCAGAAATGTTGTAAAGAGTATGGAATCGGTGGAAACCTTGCCTGTACTGCGTTCTAATGCTCTTGCCTCCAACTCTGCTTCTTTGGCTGAACGGGCTTCTATGAGCATTTTTTCGGCACGCTTTTTGTTGCCCTTTACAGGGAGCCCCGTGGATTTTGACGGCGTGTGCCGTTTACCGTATTCATCCACATAGTTGAGTACGATATGATAGTACCCGTTTTTCTCTCGCAGATGTCCTGCTACCATAATAAAACCTCCTTTGAATGGTACAGCGTAGATTCATCTGCCATTGACATTTATATTGTAGCAGAAAGAATCCCACAGGCCAAATGTGCAAACAAGGTTTTACGCATTAGATTTATCTATCAGTTCCAAGTATTCCAGAATGTTGAGCTTCGGGATTCGATAGCGGCGGCCGACAATGAAACTTCTAATTTCCCCAGACCGCAAAAGCCTGTAAGCGGTTTTGTCGCAAATACCGCCGAGCATTTCACGCATCTGCTCAACATTGACTACATCGGGATAATCGGCAAATAGCAGTTTGTAGGCTGTTTGTGATTCCATAGGCAGCCTCCTATCTGTTTTTCGGGATAATCTCGTAGTCGTACCCTGTACGCTGATTACAGTAGGTACAGGTGTCTTTTTCGGTTTGCTGCGGGTCGATCCGGCGTAAAGAATAAGCGCCCGAACCGTAGAAATTGTCGGCACAAGCGCTGCAAAGACAAAGAATTAACTTTTTCGGTATGCTCTCAATCAGACCGATACTGACGGCAAGAGCATGATTGATACCGCGGATATGCTTATCGGACAGATGACCGATAAAGTCACCCAAACGGCGTTTATCAACGGTTCGCAGTTGTTCAAGCAAAACAATAGAGGGCAGTTCTAAACCGTCCTCTGCGTTGATGTAGTAATGGGTAGGCAACTTCGGCTTTGCGTCCGTTTTGCTTGTGACAGAAGCAATGATAACGGTGGGACTGTGCTTGTTTCCGACATTGTTTTGGATAATGACAACGGGACGATAACCCTCTTGTTCCGAGCCGATCCCTTGTCCCAAGTCAGCGTAATACATATCACCTCGTAGATATGTTTGATTCATAATGTTTGACCTCCTTTGAATTTAAGGCGAATATTCGCCTATGTAGGAAATCAAACAGCGGCACAGAATTAAGGTCAGGAAGATACAAACATTCTCCGTTTCAGCAGACCCGTCCCGCCGTATGATTTCATATTTCAAAAACGATCCTATTTGTCCTCGACACCCCGGATCGTTATGGGAAGTCATCAAACGGCTGGCGGCTCACCAGCTCCACGGGAATCTCACCCCCGGTAGGTTCTCTATCGGCTGCTCTCATTGCCTGCGACGGCTCACACACGAAAAATGCTGCTCGCTCGGACTGTGACTGAACAGGAGTATCATTAGCCCTATTGCTTATCATCGCCATACCGGGAGCCTCCCGATACTTATAGCCGGCTGTTTAACAGCGTGTTTGACGGCGTCGCAGAGCACCACCCTCAATCGCTTGCGGGGTAACAGCAACAGCAGAACAGCCGCGGAAAAATCCGCGGCTGTTTTTTTCTTTTATCGTTTGAATATCCTTCCGAACGCATTTATTATAGCATTGATTATCTTTGCGATAAGCTGCCCTATCTTGCTCTTGAAAGGCTTTTTAACTTCTATGAGCTGTTGTTTCAGGATTGTTATCTCCTTTTCCTGCTCCTCCATTTTGGCAAGCAACGCCGCAATTTGAGTTTCGGAATCTGAAAGCAGCTTGGTAAGCTCATTCATCTGCTTCTTTTGTTCTTCCGTAAGTTCTTTATACTTTTCGAGATTTTCAAGGCTGCTCTGCAATTTCAAAATCTCATCACTGAGTTTGATAATTTTCTCACGCATTTCGGCGTTTGATTTTTCGAGCTCGACTATTTTGGCTTTCTGCTGTGCCTCCGAGTAGTCGTCTATGATTTGATAAACCTCGCGGATATGTATATTATACGGGATTATGCATCGCCCGCCGTTGCTTCCCCAATCTGGGCCCCAAGAGTTTTGAACAAGCCAGCCGATATCGTTGTATCCGTATATGATCATGCAATGACCGCCGGATATCTTCTTTTTGTCCTGCTCGGTATTCATAATCATCTTTTCGCCCGAAAACGTAATGTCGCTATACCAATCCATTGCTATCGCCATCGGGCCGTATTTGATAAGAGCCACCTTCATCGTGGGGAAATCCTCGATCCTCGCATAAGCAGTCCAACGATTCTTGTATGCTCCCTCGCTGCAATCGCTGTAATTCTTTTTGAAATACTCGATTGCCTCCGGAATTTCTATGTTCTTCGGCATGAGCTTTTTTTCGCACGTGCCGCATTTTTTGACAGCGTCGACGGCATCGCGTGTTATCATGCCTGCCCCTGTCCATGTGGTGTTAAGCCTGTTGCCGTATGCCTCTTTCCCAAGTGCCGATAGTTCCCGTCGTAACGCCGAACTCCGCTGCCGCTTCCGCTCTGGAGATTCCTTTTCTTATTCTTGCGGATCTAAAACTCACAAATTTTTCTCTCCTTTCTTGTGCAGTTTTTACAAAAACCCAACATTTGGCGCAAAACACGTTGACAACTACAATTTTTTGTGCTATTCTGTCCATACCGAGGGTCTGCAAACAATCGGTAATGCAAAATTAGCTTCGATTTTTTGTTTGTCAAAAGCGTTATTCGCGGTTGGCTTTGTTTGTTGTTTCAATTTTACTACTAAAATTCGCAGTTGTCAAGCTAAAAGATGCGATTTTTGAAAGTTTGTTCAACACGTACAAAATTTTGAATCAAATTTAGCAATTTTAACGTTAAAATCTTTGTTTGGGGGAAGAACAATGTCATTTTATGAAAACCTTGAGCGTGTGTGTCGCGAGAAAGGCACGACACCGCACGCGATAGTCGTCAAAAGACTCGGCAAGTCGCCATCGACTCTTGCCTACTGGCGCGCAGGCAAAACGCCCACGTTAAAAATAGTAGAAAAGATTGCCGAAGCGCTCGATGTAAAACAGTCAGACCTGCTTCAGAACGAAGAAGATGAAAAGCGGGCAGAGGAAGTTGCAAGGGCAGCCCTTTTCGGCAGCGGTGCCGTCGTAACTGATGAGCAATGGGATGAGGTCAAGAAATTTGCGGAGTTCATAAAAAGCAGAGACTCCGGGAAAAAGTGATTCTTTCCCACCGCCATTTGCGGCGACGGCTGCTATAAGGAAACCGGCAAAGAATCAATTCAAAAATAAATCATTGAAAGGATACAATTCAAATTGTTCGCCACATTTCCTATTCTCACCCACGAAAGGCAAATGCTTGATTATGCCGAGAAGCGGCATATAGAAATCACGGACTTTAACCTTCCGAAGTGTAAAGCCTGCTCTCTCTGCATCCGGGACGGATATTATATCGGTCTGGACAAGCAGCTGTCGCATATTCAACGCAAAGATGCACTCATGCACGAGCTCGGCCATTGCGAAACCGATTCGTTTTATGACAGGCTCACCGGCGCAAATACCGTCAGCCGGATGGAAGCCCGCGCAAGCCGCTGGGCGTACAGTCATTTCGCACGACCTGAAGACATCGTCGCCGCCATAAACGCGGGCTGCCGCATGCTCTATGAGTTCGCGGAGCATTTCGATATCACCGAGCGCTTCATGCAGGGCGTTTTCGATTATTACAAATCCATCGGGATCGAATGGTAATGCCCGCGCACCACTCACTTCGTGATTATATTTTACTGCGCAAATGCGCAGTTGTCAATGAAAAAGTACGCAATTGCGCAGTTTCGGGCATTTGCACAAAAAAGGAATATCTATTATGTTGAATTTAACCAATTTATTTTCCCTGATAGAAAAAAGGGGTGCTTCCAAAAAGCTATCGGAAGCAACCGGCATTTCGTTGGGAAACATCGGTGACTGGAAAAGAGGTAAAAGCAAACCCGGTGCCGAATCCCTGATCAAAATTGCAGACTATCTGGATTGCTCCGTCGATTATCTTCTCGGCAGGACGGACAACCCGCAGATAAACAAATAAACAAAACAGGAGGAAACTATGTCAAGCTTATCCTTAGCAAATGAAACGGCCGTTTTGCGGCTCGAAACTCTCAAAGCAGACATATACTCCGAAATTCAAAGCATATGTCGGAGAGCAAACCACTATTTCAATATAGCCACACAGAAGTGGGAGCCTCTTCTGAACCCGCAAGACACTCGCGCCGTTGAAATGCTCACCGAGCGTATAAAGGAGATCGACAATACCCTCCTTTTGATACGAGAATGATATTATGGTTATTTTCGCGCTCATATTGGTAATCATTCTTGAGGCTATCATCGGTTTGCTCGGAGAAGCAAATATGTATAATTTGCATATACTTCTCTCCGCATCGTTACTTATCCTGCTCTATATAATTATATTCGCTTTTATCGGGCAGATCGTTCGTTCGGCTGGCAACTCTTCCAACGACGCAACAGATGATTACACCTATTCGCAGATCATGTTCTACACGGGCATGCTATTCATCATCATCCACGGCGGGGTCTGCATCTTTTATATTCCGAAAACATCTCTCGGCGCGATAGGCTTTGTTTGGATTGCCGTCGCCTTGTGGCTGATAATTTCAAAGCTGTTGAAGTTCAAACGGTATTCATACTTTCCAACTGATGAAGAAATTTCTCTTCTCTCAAAGGTAAAAGCAAAAAAATACTTTGACGATCTCTATATGTTTGATGTTGATATCTCATCCCGGAGAATGTCGGCTGAAAGCAAAGCCTTTATGGAAGCCGAGGGCAAATATTATGAGATGGACACGGATATCGATGTGTTCGGAATGTGGGTATCATCCCTTCTGAAATACAAAAAGCATGAATGGGTTGTTGTCGCGTTTGAAAAGGACAGGAAAATATTCGGGATGTGGCTTAACAAAGGTGAACCACGTTCGGTTTATTTTCTCCCTTCTCTCAAAGAGCTCGTCGAAAAATGCAAGTCTGAGGGCGGAAGGGCGCTGATACGTTTTCACAACCACCCGAATCCGAACTCTTCACTCTACAACACTTTGCTTCCAAGCGAGCAAGACCTTTTCAGCGCGAAATGGTGCGCCAATATAGCAAACGAAAATCAGCTCAATTGGATCGACTGTGTCTGCTCTGTGGGAAAATGCAAAAAATATTTTTCGTCTTACGCATCTCCGCAAATTCCCAAAGCCGCTGAACCGGAATATCTGAAAAATCAGATCGAAAAATCAAGCAACAGAAAGATTTCCTGTTATCTGCTTCATAAAGAAATCGGTTTTGAAAATTGCTCACCCGATAAAGCTTTGCAAAACAACAGTTGGAATAAAGCAAAAACATTTTTTGAAACAAAAAAGGGACTTTCCCTGCTGAAACAGTTTCTCCCGATCATAATCGTCGCGGCGTGTCTCGTCGGAATGTTTTTGTATATGTTGATACGCTAATCCATATCTTATCGTGCCGATGCGCCCCGGCGACGCAAAGCACGCGGTCCATACTCTCTGCGAAATCGCAAAGAAAAACGCAAAATAAAAACGCTCCCATGCCGGGAGCGTTTGTACTATGAGGAGGCATTATATCACATTATGGCAAAATCTAAATACACAAGGCGCGCCGACGGCAGATACGTCTATACCTATACCGATATCCTCACTGCCAAACGAAAATTCATATACGGAAATTCCCCACGCGAAATAGACCAGAAGCTCCGCGAGCTACACGCCCGCGCCGAAATGGGCCGCACCTTCGCCGAGGTCGCCGAGGATTGGAGAAATACTTATTTCAAACGCCATCTCTGCTCCAACACTCAAAACAAGGAAAACGGCAGATACAACCGTATGGTAGAATATTTCGGCAAATACCGTATGGAGCAAATATCCCCGCGCGCCGTAGCCGACTTCTTTGACTCGATGGCAGATGAAGGGCTCTCTCCAAAAACAATCTCAAATCAGCGAAGCACCCTCAACCTTGTCTTTCGTTTCGCAGTTTTCAACGGAGATATGGATTCCAACCCGCTCTCGTGCGTAGACTCTCCCAAAGCCAAAGCCAAAGCCCACCGCCCCGCCGCTTCCTCCGAAGACGAAGAAATAATCAAAAACGCAAACGACAAATGGAACGTCCCGCTCGTCCTCCTCTACACCGGCATGCGCCGCGGCGAGCTCTGCGCCCTTCAGCGCAGACACATAGACTATAAGCGAAAGACCATTCGAATTGATCAATCCGTCTACTGGGAACATTGTCAGCCCATCATAAAGTCAACAAAGACCGAGGCAGGCAAACGCATTATCCCCATCCTCGACCCTGTGTGGGATATATTCAAAGACTTTGAAAAACTCCCGCCGGAAACATTTCTTTTTTCCGTAGACGGAAAGACCCCCTATAAAGAAGCCCAGTTTGAACGTCGCTGGAAATCATACAAGAACCGAAACAAGATCCATTGTACCCCGCACCAACTCCGCCACTCATACGCAACCATCCTGCACGAATGTGGAATAGACGCAAAGACCGCCCAGCACCTCCTCGGTCACTCCCAGATATCAACCACCCTCGATATCTATACAGAGTTCCGCGAGCAATCGGTCGACGCAGCCGCCTCCGTCCTCAACCAAAAGCTCTCAACCTGACTACGCACTCTTCCCACGCGCACACTCGCACATTAAATTTTCAAAACCCTATTGCATTGCCTCCTCACATAGTGCTATCATATAGTTGACTTCCCAAGTCATCTGAAAACCGCAATTTGCGGAAAACAAAAAAGCCGGGGCTTCTATTTCTCCTTTCCCCGGCTTTTTTACTTTTTTGTGCCTCATCGCCCTGTTTACAAAACACTTTTTACATCTTAAAATTTATCACTTTTGTTGTCAGACACCCAAAAAACCCAGCAGTGGTCTACGTTTTGCGCGGGTTCGACCCCCGCCATCGGCACCAAAAGCACCCTTTGGGGTGCTTTTTCAGTTATATCCCATCTGCGCCGTCCGACAGCTTTATCTTTCCGGAGAAGCACTTTCGTCCATCGCGGGGACTTACGTCCTTCATTTCCTCCGGCATGGAAGCAAAATCGAAAAAACCTTGCCGCCGCTGCATTTTAAAGACAACGGCGGTATTATTTTTGTGTTGATACATTTGTATAAAATATGATATTATGATGTCGGAAAGGATGTGATGTAAATGAAGAAAACAATTTCAATCGTTCTGGCGACAATACTGCTGTCGCTCTCATTCGGCATTTTCGCGAGTGCCGCAGGCAGACGCGTCGACGTCCGTGTAAACGACAAAACAGTAACCGCGGATGTCCCGACCCAGCTCATAGGCAACACAACATATGTTCCGATTTATAAATTCTGCTCCGCCGTATCGCAGGCAAAAAAGAGCTATGACGGCGCGACGAAAACAGCGACGATTACCTGTCGCGGCATAAACATTTACGCCACCTGCGGAAAGGACTACATAGTCGCAAACGGAAGATATATTTATTCGGGACTTGAAAACATCATCATCGACGGCACAATGCTCGTCCCCGTCCGCTCAATTGCAAAGGCGTTTGAAGCTGAGGTCAGATGGAACAGCGCAGACTATTCCGTCGATGTAAAGGATTCCGGAAAAACAATCGCCTCCGGCGACAGCTTTTATAACAACAGCGACCTTCTCTGGCTCTCGAGAATTATATATGCGGAGAGTGGCGCTGAGCCTTTTGAAGGCAAGATCGCCGTCGGCAACGTCGTACTGAACAGAGTCCGCTCTGCGGAGTTCCCGAACACGATATATGACGTTATCTTCGATACAAAATACGGCACGCAGTTCACCCCCGTTGCAAACGGTCATATCTATAATACCCCCTCCGAGGACTGCATAATCGCCGCGAAAATCTGCCTTGAAGGTTACACAACCTCGGACAAAATTCTCTATTTCATGGACGCAAAGGCGGCATCGAATATGTGGACGGCGAGAAACCGCGAGTTTGCTTTTCTCATCGGAAATCACTCGTTCTATTATTGATTTATACAACTTTATAAAACAAAAAACGGAGCCTGCAGCTCCGTTTTTCGTTTTTGCGCTTTATTTGTTTATCTTTATATCCGTAAAGTTTCTGAGGTTGCACTGACCGTATGTGTTGTCGCCGGCGGAGAGAAGTCTGCCGGATTTTGTGAGCGCGACGGTGTGGTTTCTGCCCGCGGCAATCGCAACGACGTCCTCCCATTCGGAAACATTGCACTGACCGTAACCGTTATATCCCGCGGCAATGACCTTGCCGTTTGCAAGAAGACCGACGCTGTGATAATTTCCCGCCGCGACCGCGCGGATGTTCTGCCAGCGCGAAACCTCGCACTGGTCGTTTGCATTGTTACCGACGGCAACGCACGTTCCGTCCGATTTGAGGCCGAGAGTGTGAAGCCCGCCCGAGGCAACGGCACATATGCTTCCCCAGCGTATGCCGCCCCATGTTCCGTCCGTATTTGCGCCGACGGCAACGATTGTTCCGTCCGCACGCAGACCGACTGTATAGTTGTACCCCGCGGAAATTGCAATGATACCTTCCCAGTCCGAAACGTTGCACTGGCCGTATGTATTGTCGCCCGTGGCAATGCACGTGCCGTTTTCAAGCAGTCCGACCGTGTGTCCGACGCCTGCCGAGACCGCGCAGATGTTGTGCCAGCCGTCGACCTCGCACTGACCGTAACCCGAGTAGCCCGTGGCTACGCACGTGCCGTTTGAGCGCAGACCGACCGTGTGATGGTTGCCGGCGGCAACAGAAACGATTGAAGTCCATGAGGAAACATTGCATTGACCGTACGTCCCGTAGCCTGCGGCAAGGACCTTGCCTGTTTCCGTAACGGCAACGGTATGAAGACCGCCTGCGGCGATTGTCGACGACGAGGGAGCGAGGAAACGCGTCACCGAGTTTTCTCTTCTGTCGACCTTTATCATGTCAATGCTTGACGTTGTATAAAATGCGGATTCCGCCTCGCTCTTCATGGAGGGCTTTGGCGGGATATCCGTTATAAGAGTGTCCGAATCGATTCTGTCCGAAGAGTTTGAAAAAACGGATTTTATATTATTGCTCATGCCTTCGCCGCCTTCAATCTCTATCGCCCCTTTGGATGAAGAAAGCTCCTGCGAAGGATATTGCGGCGGGTTTACCTTGCGTTCCGCCGTTGTAACCCCCATCGCCTCCACATGCTCATCCGGAGATTCCGTCTCCGGCGCACGACGTCTTCCGCCGACGGGAGAGTATTTATCAACGAGCGACCCGCCGTAGCGATTGTTTTTTTCGATTGCCGAAACTCTTTCGGAAAGAGCGCGGAGCTTTTTGTTTTCCGCTTCAAGCGAGTCCGCCGCGCTCCCCGCAAGAAAAAGCGGTATCATAAGCATAACGGAAAGTATGGCATAGATAAGAAATACACAGGCAAAGAAAAGATTGCCCTCGCTGAAATATTTAAGAGCGGCGGCAAAGCCGGCGACAGCTCCCACCGTGCCGATTATAACGGCTATCGTCTTTATCCTTCTACCCAAATTTTCCGACATGACTGTTTTTCTCCCTCCGTTTTCGTGTTTGTTTCGGAATTTATTACTGTTTTATATACGTTATCGATAATCACCCTGTAAGCCGCGCTTGTCAGGTGCATATATTCGTCATTCTGATATACTTTTTTAAGGTATCCATCCTCGCCACAGAGCAGACTGTGGCTGTCTATATAGGTTATTCCCTTTCTCGCGCAAAGACCTTTTATCCATTCGTTCGCCTCACAGACGGCTTGCTTTGAGAGCTTTTTGTAATGAACGGTCGACTTATCGGAAAGCGGCAGTATAGACTGAACGAATATCTTCGTTTTTGGGCTGTTTTCCGTCACGGTATCTATCATTTTTTCATAAACCGCGACGAACTTTTCCTCCGGCATAAAGCCCGCCCCGCCGGAAACGCCGAGCGTGATGACAAGAACCTTCGGCTTTCTTTCCTTTGCCGCGTCGGCTAAGGAAACCGCCCTGTCTTCGTCCTCAAAATATATGGGCTTGCCCTCGCAAACGGTTCTGAAAAGCACCGTGTTTGCTTTGCCCGTCCACACTCTTTCTTCGGGAATTCCGCCGCGCAACTTCATATGCGCCGTTGTGGAATCGCCGAAAAAGACGATGTCGTTTTCGTTTATCTGTGCGCCGCATGCGGCACGACCGCAAACGGCTGAAAAAATCATGATTGCCAAAAGAATCATGGCAAACCGCAAAGGTTTTTTCAAATTTATCGCATCCTTATTTATTTGCTTTCGAGACGCGAGACCGTTTTTCCGTCTGAAACGATTATAACCGTTCCCATTTCGTCCGTTCGGAAAATGTTTATGCCCATATCGCCGAGCTTCTGCATTGTTTCCTTGTGCGGATGACCGTAATCATTACCCTTCCCGCAGGAAATGAGCGCGATCTCGGGGTTTACGGCATTCAGAAACGCCTGCGACGACGATGTGCTTGAACCGTGATGTCCGACCTTGAGAACATTGCATTTCAGATCAGACTTTGAGAAGGCTTTGATTATTTCCGCCTCGCTGTCGCTCTCAGCGTCGCCCGTAAACATAAACGATGTTTCCCCATATGTCACCTTTGCGACTATGCTGTAATCATTTGTTTCCTTGCCGGCAAGCATGTTGTCCGAGGGGGCGAGGATTTTCATCTTCGCTTCGCCTATGTCAAGCGTCTGCCCGACTTCGGAGAAAATCACTTCGATGTTCTTCTTTTCTATTGTTTCAAGGATGTTCGTCCAGGTCTTGCCCGAATAATCGCAGTCGGGTATCATGACGGTTCTGACAGTCACACTGTCAAGCACCTTCTTCGCCGCGCCGATGTGGTCATAGTGCGGATGGGTCAGAATGAGCATATCGAGTTCTTTTATTCCGAGAGACGAAAGATATTCCGGTATCGTATCGGGTCTTGTTTTGTTCGGAGCGCCCGCGTCTATGAGGATATTCTTTACGTTTTTCCCGTCCGGTATACGCAGAAGGAACGAGTCCGCCTGCCCGACGTCTATCATATGTAACTGGAGCTTACCATCGTCAAGTTCGGTGACGGTACCCGTTTTATCCGGCTTTATAACGCCGAGCGGGTCATCAAAAATACCGAAATACGCCCCTGCGGCAAGTATGAGCACAAGAACGATATATATTATTGATTTTATGGTTTTTACGCTCTTTTTAACGTTTTTTCTCTTTGCCACGGGTGAAATCCTCTCATCTTTTCAGATATACACTTGTATTATAGCAGAATATATTATATATTACAATAGCTATCGCACAAAAAATAAATATTTTTTCTTTCAAAATCTTTGTTTTGACTATTGACAAACGTAACACATTGTGATAAACTATTCGGGCACTTGAAAAAATGCGCCCATAGCTCAGCGGATAGAGTGCCCGGCTACGAACCGGTAGGTCGAGGGTTCGAATCCCCCTGGGCGCGCCAAAGCAAAAAGGACACCATCGGTGTCCTTTTTGCTTTGGCAAGGGGGATTCGAACGGGCTCGGTAGTGAATGAGGCGCCTGCGGCGTAGCGAAGCGGCACGAAGGCAATGAATGACAGCCTTGGACGGCTGTCAGAACCCGAGTGTGACCGAGCCGCAGCGAG
>UQUT01000018.1 GCA_900544285.1 uncultured Eubacterium sp. | reverse complement strand
TTCTTTTGCCTACTTTTCTTTTCAAAGAAAAGTACGGTCAAAGAAAAGTAGGTCAGTCTTTTTTATATGTGTATGCGAGGCCGCCTTCGGAGGTTTCGCGATAGCGGGCATTCATATCCTTGCCTGTGCGATACATAGTTTTTACGACGTTATCAAAAGAGATCTTGCTTGAGCTTGCGAGGAAGGTCGCAAGGCTGAGAGCGTTTATAGCGCGCATAGACGAAACTGCTCCGCGCTCAATGCAGGGTATCTGAACAAGTCCGCAAATGGGGTCGCACGTCAGCCCCAACTGATGCTCCATTGCAACCTCGGCGGCGTATTCTATCTGGCTGAGTTTCATTTTTGAAAGCTCGCAGAGGGCGGCGGCAGTCATTGAGCATGCCGTACCCATTTCCGCCTGACAACCGCATTCCGCTCCGCTTATAGAGGCGTTTGTCTTTACGACGTTTCCGACTATCCCGCCGACGGCGAGCGCATTTATAATTTCGTCATCGGAATAGTCATGTGTTTCCTGCATATATTTAAGAGCCGCGGGGAGTACGCTGCACGCTCCGCACGTCGGCGCCGTGACAACGGTTCCGCCTGCCGCATTTTGTTCGCCGACGGCGAACGCATAGGCGCAGACAATGCGGTTTTCCCTGTTTGCGTCGGTTTCGTTTTTCGGGTGCTGACCGAAAAGTACCGCCGCCTTTCTTTCGACATTCAGTCCGCCTTCGAGGATACCTCTTTCGGAAAGTCCGTCGGTAATGGCTTTTTTCATAGTTTGCCAGACTGTCGCAAGATAATCCTTTATGCTCTCGCCCTCGTATTTATAAACGTAGTCCGAAAGGCGTAGATTATATTTTTTGCAGTGCGCGGCAATTTCCTCAAAGCTGTTTTCCGGATAGACCTCGGGGGGCGTTACGGACGGCAAACCGTCAACCGAAATGTCCCCTCCGCCGACGCTGAGCGCGCGCATATATCCGATCTCTTCGCCGCCGGAATATGCGAAAAAGTCCATTGTGTTTTCGTGTGGAAGGTCGACTGTTTCCGTGTTGAAAACTATTTCCGTCCGCTCCGCGCCGAGAACGCTGTTTATTGCAAGATCGGTGTGATGTCCTTTTCCGGTTTTCGCAAGGGAACCGTAGAGGATGACCTTATAGCTTTCGGCATTTTTATATTTTTCAAGAAAGACTTTTGCCGCCTTTTCGGGACCCATGGTATGCGAGCTTGACGGTCCTCTGCCGATCTTATATATTTCTCTTATGGATTGCATTTCCGCTATCCTCCGCCGACAATATTTTTCTTTATTATATCACATTTTTCGATTTTGTAAAGCACGCTGTTGCTTTTTATTTTTTTGCTTGACTTTAACAAAATAAAGTGTTATACTGTTAAAGCAAACAAATCTACGGAGGATTTTTTATGGATAAGCTGCGCTCTCCCGCAACGGACGCCCTCTTTGAAGCGATACTTTCGCTTGAAACGGTTGACGAATGTTATAAATTTTTCGAGGACGCCTGCACGATAAAGGAAATTCTTGATATTTCCCAGCGATATGAGGTCGCAAGGCTACTTTCGGAAAAGAAAAATTACCAGGAAATATCTAAGGAAACAGGCGCGAGCACGGCAACTATCAGCCGCGTTGCCAAGTGCCTTTCATACGGAAGTGACGGATATGCGCTCGTGCTTGAAAGGCTGAAAGAAAATAAAAAGTAAAAACAAACCTCACGGCGGTTGCCGTGAGGTTTTTGCTTATTTTTTGATCGAGACCTGACCGAATGTTGCGGACGCTGTTATTTTCAGCTTTTTTTCTCCGCCGCCGGAGGGAGGGTCGATCTGTCCGAGAAAGACGTTTCCGTCAATTTCTGCGTCAATATCGTCCGGAAGAAGGACGTTCAGCTCGCCGAATTTAGCCGATACGGAAAGCTGTGCATTTTCGGCGATCACTGCCATGCGCAGGTCAAGCGTGAGCGAGCCGAAGGCGACTGAATAGTTGCCTTTTTCAAATTCGTTGCCGTTCCAGCCGATTGTCTCCTCGCCGAAGGAAACGTTCACGCAGTCATCGGAGGAGACGGTATGCGTTACGGTTTTATAGTTTTTTTTAGAGCCGAACGCTGTGTGGACAATAATGCTTATTCCGGCAATTACAATCAAAAGGGCAAGGGCTATGAGCCATGAGCTTGTCTCTTTGGGGATGAGCACGCCCTGCTCTTTGAGAAGCATAACTCCGCCGAATATCAGGAAATAAACGTTTACTATATTCGGCTTGTCCGTGCAGACGGAAAACAGCGCCAAAGCCATGATGAGCACCGCCCACCAGCCGTCAAAAAAGATACTCACGTCCCATAGCTTCGCGGCGTTGCCGAAGAGCACGACGCCAAGCGCAAGAATGAGAATTCCCCATATGATACGGGAAGCCTTTTTCATTTCAATATCTCCTTTCAGCTTGCTGAATATTTATCGAAATAGTATTTTCTTCTGCGTTTTATCACAAAGCGCGTGACGAATATCGCAACAAGAATGACGACTATCACCGCGCAGATGATATATATCGCCGCTCCTATGTTGCTTTCGATTTTGAGATCCTCCCAGAGGGAATTCATAAGCAATCTCGTGTCATCGGGAAGGTCATAGAAGAACTCCATATTCGACATATCGAAATCATAAAGGATTGATATCGCATCGGGATGGACTTCCTCTGTCATATAAGCGATATAGTCTTCATTGTCTTTTACAAGGGTGTTGGGCCAGGCATAGCAGACATATTCCGCATTTGCAACGGCGATTTCCTCCGTCAGCATGAAGTTTATATATTCCTTTGCAAGATCAAAATTCTTTGTGCTTGAGGGAATACACATAACGTCAACAAATACGTTTGTCCCTTCTTCGGGATGATAGAAAGCGAGATCCTCGTTGTCGCTATACATTGTGAAATAGTCGCCGGCGTAATACGGAGCGATCGCAGCACTTCCGCCCTTCATCTTGTTGAAGACCTCATCCATGACGTAGCCCTGAACGATACTCTTCTGTTTGACAAGAAGGTCGAGCGCGGCACGCCAGTCGTCCGGATTTTCGGAGTTTATGCTTGTTTTATTATAAAACTGCGCCGTTGCGAAGGCGTCGCGGGGGTTGTTGAACTGAAGGATGTTGCCCTTGTAGTCCTCGTCCCACATAAGCGCCCAGCTGCCGATATTTTCGTCATCTTCGGGGACGTACTTCGTGTTATATATCACGCCGACGGTGCCGAATGTGTAAGGAACGGAAAACTTTTCATCGGGGTCATAATAAAGCCCCTTGAAGCGATCGTCGATATATTTATAATTTTCTATGCTTTCCTTGGGATCAAAGTCCATTATGAGATCTTCTGCCGCAAGTCTTGCCGCCATATAGTCCGAGGGGATTATGACGTCATAGCTGACGGCGCCGCTTGAGAGCTTTGCATAGAGGTCTTCGTTTGAAGAATACGTCGAATAGTTGACCTTTACGTTCTTTTTGAGAACCTTGCGGCAGTATTCCTCGAACGCGCGGTTTACGTCAAGCGAGTCGTCCGAGCCGTCCGAAATGTATTCGCCCCAGTTATAGACATAGAGAGTTGTCGTCTCATCTGAGACTGCTTCTTCTCCTTCATCTGCCTTCTCGCACGACGTCATAAGAAAGGGCGTCGCAAGGAGCAGAACCGTAAATAAAACGGAAATAATTCTTTTCATCATTTTGCACCTCCTGCCGTTTTCGGCTTCTTCTTTCCGACAGAGCCTGCAAAGTTGACCAGGAACAGCAGGATAAGTATCGCAAAGACCATAAGCGAGCAGAGCGCATACATACTGTATTTGACCTCGTGCGCCGTCTGGTTATAGATATAGAGCGGGAGAGTCTGAAAGTCCGGAGAGGAGACGAAATGGCTGATTACGAAGTCGTCAAGCGAGAGCGTAAAGCCGAGCATAAGTCCCGAAATTATTCCGGGGAGCACCATCGGAAGCTCTATTCTGAAAAACGTGCGTGCGGGTGTGCAACCGAGGTCGAGCGCCGCGTCGCATATCGAGCGGTCTATCTGCTTGAAACGGGGAAGCACGGAAAGGATGACATAGGGCAGAGAGAAGGTTGTGTGCGCGATGAGCATCGTCGCTCTGCCGAATTTGATCGGTATAAACGGAACGGACATTGCCGCAACGAAGAGCAGCATCATCGAAACGCCCGTAACTATATCGGGATTCATCATCGGAACGTTCGTCACAGACATGACAGCCGTTTTTATATGGCGGTTTCTCATTCTGCTTATGCCGAAGGCGGCAAATGTGCCTATAACGGTTGCGATAAGAGATGAGGCGACCGCGAGATAAAGCGAGTTTTTGAGCGCAGTGAGTGCGGTTGCGTCACTGAAAAGCTCTTTATACCAATGAAGCGAGAAGGCGTCGAAATGGTTGAGGGAGCCTGCGCTGTTGAACGAGAAGATTATGACAACAAGGATCGGCGCATAGAGCAGGAGAAATATAAGAGGTATATATATTCTTGACAGTGTTTTCATACAATAATACCTCCTTCGCCTTCATTTTCGTCCGTAAAGCGGTTCATAACCGCAACGGAGATAAGGATGAGTATCATCATTACGAGTGAAACCGCCGCGCCGATGTTATATGTGCTCTTGTTCTGGAAATGACGTTCGATAGTATCGCCGATGAGGTCAAAGCTGCCTCCGCCGAGCTTCTGGGAAATATAGAATGTGCTTATCGAAGGGACAAAAACCATTGTTATTCCCGAAATAACGCCGGGGAGGGAGAGCGGGAAAGCAACCTTGAAAAGCGTTTTCGTCCCGCTGCAACCGAGGTCTGCCGCCGCTTCAAAATATCTCTTGTCGAGCTTTGAAAGCGTTGTGTATATCGGCAGAACCATATAAGGAAGAAAGTCATAAACCATGCCGAGGATAACCGCGCCGGACGTGCCGACTATCTTCACCTTCGCAAGCCCTATCTGTTCGAGCAGGGAATTGAGAAGTCCGCCGTTATCGAGAATTGCCATAAGCGAATACGTTCTTATGAGAAGGCTTATCCACATAGGCAACATAAGCAATATGACAAGCACCTTCTGTGTTTTCGGGTTGAGCTGAGAGATGAAGAATGCGAGCGGGTATCCGATGAGGATACAGATCGCGGTCGCTATCAGCGCAAAGCAGACGGAAAGCAGGAAGATGTGCGCATAGCTTGAAAGCATTGTGATGTTGTCAAAGGTGAAGTTGCCGTAAGTATCGGTGAACGCAAAGTAAGCGACGAATATCAGCGGAGCGACGACGAAGAGCAATATCCAGACGATGTGCGGTACGGCGGCGAATTTTTCAAGAAACGATGTTTTTCTCATTCCTCTTCCGCCTCCGTTTCGTCATCTTCCTCATCTGTGCTTGCGTCGGAGAGCTCGTCGAATTCCTCGCTGTAAGATGAGTAGTCGCCGTACATATCCGAATATTCGGATTTTTCCATTATATGAATTGCGTCGGGCTCTATAAAAAGTCCGATTTCAGCGTTCGGAGCGCAATAATCCGTCGTCTGTATCATCCATTTGAAGCCGCCGATGTCGACGATTATCTCCCAGTGTACGCCCTTGAAGGTGACCGACGTGACCGTTCCTCTGAGCATACCCTTTTCAATGGGAACGATATCGACGTCCTCCGGACGAACGACAACGTCGACGGGGACGTTTTTGCCGAAGCCCTTATCGACACATTCAAAAACGTGACCGGAAAATTTGACCTTGAGGTCATCGAGCATTGTGCCGTCCAGAATGTTCGACTCGCCGATGAAGTCCGCAACGAAGGCGTTTTTCGGCTCGTTGTATATATCTGTGGAGGTGCCTATCTGCTGAATTTCTCCGTCCGCCATGACGACGATTGTATCGGACATGGAGAGTGCTTCCTCCTGGTCATGCGTGACGTAGATAAACGTTATCCCCGTCTGCTGCTGGATATTTTTCAGCTCCTTCTGCATATCCTTTCTGAGCTTTAAGTCAAGCGCGGCGAGGGGCTCGTCCAGAAGGAGAACCTTCGGATTGTTGACGAGCGCGCGCGCGATTGCAACTCTCTGCTGCTGACCGCCGGAGAGAGTCGTCACGTTTCTTTTTTCAAAGCCCTTGAGGTTTACGAGAGCTATCATTTTTTCAACTCTCTCAACGATTTCCCTTTCGGGTGTGCGATGGACGCGAAGCCCGAAGGCGATGTTTTCAAATACGTTCAGATGAGGAAACAGAGCGTATCTCTGAAAAACGGTGTTTACGTTGCGTTTATAAGGCGGCAGGTCGTTTATTCTTGCGCCCATAAAGCATACGTCCCCCTCGTCGGGTTCAACAAAGCCGCCGATTATACGAAGCGTAGTCGTTTTGCCGCAGCCCGAGGGACCCAGCAGGGTGATAAATTCCTTGTCGTGAATGTCAAGGGAAAGATTTTTGAGTACGGTTTCGCCGTCAAAGCTTTTTGAAACATTTCTCAGCTCGATGATTTTAGTATTATGGTCCATTTCTGCTCCCACTTTTAATTATAAATTTTTGCTTTCGCAAATCTAAAAAATGCACGAAAAACCGAGATTTTCCGTGCATTAAAAAGTGCCGTGAACAATATCAAAAAATTTATTTTCGACCGGACGGGAACCCCATCCGAAATTCACAAGAGCATTATAGCAGATATATATATAAAATGCAATATTTTTTTGAAAAAAACTTAAAAAAATCGAAATTAGGCGAAAATAACGGAATTTAAGCCGATTTTTCCTCTGTTTTTCTCCGAAAAGCTCGTTTTTGGACGGTTATCCTCCGATTTGGACGGAAAAATCATCGCCGAAAGGCGAAAACTCACCCGTCACGGAAGGGACTTTGTCCATTGCGTTTTTCGCGGGAGCTTCAATGCGCAGAAGCTCGACGGTCATGTCGTCCGAGCGCTTGTTTTCCTTCTTTGCCCGAAGCATGATTTTCTCCGCTGTCAGAGCCAGGTCGTCAGTCATTTCCTTTGTCAGATAATCGCATAGCCATGTGCTGTCAAGCTCCGGATCTCCGCAGATGCCGTCGCTGACCATAACAATGACATCGCCCTTTTCAAGCCCGAACTCCGTCACCTCTGCGGAAATATCCGATAAAATACCGACGGGAAGCGTGCCCGAGGCAATGCGGAAAAGGTTTCCGCCGCGGACGATATACGAAGGCGCCGCCCCGCTCTTTATAAATGAAGCGGTTCCCGTGTGCATATCGATTTCAAGCAGGTCTATAGTTGCAAAACATTCCGCGCCGCGGTTTTTGAGGAACATATTCAGCATTTCAAGGGTCGTTGTCTTGTCGTTGCCGCAGGCGAGCATCTTTTCAAGGAACACACGGCACACCCGTGACGTAAGCGCGGCGGCCTCACCGCTGCCCATGCCGTCGCAGATGAAACAGTAAAAACAGCCGTCGGCAGACTCTGTCACCGATACGCTGTCGCCGCAGACGCGTTCGCCGTCCTTTTCGGATTGCTTGCCCGCATATGAAACGTCGATACTCTTTGCGCCTTCAAGCGTCATGGCGGCGCACCCGCCCTGAACCGTATATTCCGGCGGAAGCAGGCGCACCCTGCAGATTTCCTCGCATAGTTTGCATATCTCGTCCGCGCCCATCGTGCCGGAAAGAAGGGAGGTGCCGGTCGCCACTATGTATTTTTTTCTGTCGCCGCAGACAACGACGTTCTCTGCGGAAATTCCCGCGCGGAGGAGCGCCTTTGCGAGCCTGTCCGAAAGGACGCGGTCGACGGGATATCCCGCGCCGCTCTGGGAAACAGCGTCCGACATAAGCTGGGACATCGTTCCGTAATCGAAGGCGAAAACGCTTGTCTTATCGAATTTTATCGCATATTCAATCATTTTTGACGCGCGATGGTTTATCTCCTCGATTATCTCCTCGCTTTTCGGGCATTTGCACCTTGTCAGCTCCGCAAGACGTGACGGAGGAATCTTTCCCGCCGTCATCAGCTTTGAAACAAACCTTTCAAGGCGTGTGTCCGTGCCGACGGAGGACATATTCTTGCAGGGGCAGTCCATCGGGCAACCGACGCATTTCTCCGCCCACACCTGCCTGCACATTCCCGCAAGGGACGTTTCATCCGGCTTGCGCATACGGTCGGAAATGTTTTTTATCACCTGCGAAAGCGACGCAAGCGCGCCGGACAGGAGCTTCAGCTTCATAATTCTTTCCTCCTCGCGTTTTTTGTCCGTGATGTCACGGCAGAGCATTTCGGCAGAGCTTTCCTCAATCGGCACATATCGCGGCATTATTTTCAGTATTGACATTACGGTTATGACCGACGTGCCTATCAGTGCCTCCGGAAGAAATAAAAGCACCTTTTCAATCCCGCCGGATATTGCACCGCAGGCCACGAGCGCTATAAGCGCGGCGGAAGAGGAGGCGACGCAATTGACGGGGAAAAACAGTCCGCCAAAAAGTCCGAAAAGGGCAAGCTCCGCAATTCCGCCGCCACCGCAGGCGAGCGAAAGCATGAGTCCCGCGGCACAGCCTCTTGCCCATCCGCCGCAATATCCGCACCACAGCGTCACGCCGAAGGCGAAGATGAGTGCCGGCGAAAGCGAGTGGAACGAGGTTTCCGAGAGCGCCACGGTCACTCCGACCATAAGCAGCAGTCCTCCCGCCTCATATGCGGCGGGAAAGAAATATCGCCTGTCGAAAAGGGAGACGAAGAGAAACGTCATTGCGCCTGCGGCACACGCGGAAAAAATCCCGCCGATGAGCCTGTATGTGTCAAAGCCGACGGAAAACACCGTCACAAGCGCGCCTCCGACTGACGCTATACACGCCGAAAGCACCCTTGTTGTGACGTCATCGGTCAGTCTGCCTGTTTTTGCAAGCTCTTTTTTACCGATGAAAAGCAGGCAGAAAAGCCAGCGCGCCGCCGCAATCATCACAGCCGCCGCGGAATATGTAAACGCGGGAACGGTCATCCCCGCACCCCCGAAAATAAACCGCAAAACTATCCCGAGCGCCGCAAAGCCCGTCCCGGATGAAAGGGAAGCCGTCAGCGCAATGACAAACGGATATGTATCGAGAGGGCCCTTTGCCGATGAAAGAAGCAGTCCCAGAAGAACGGCTCCCGAAGCCCGCAGAACACGTATCAGCACTTTGCGCAGGTTGCTTTTTCCGTATTCTTCAATAGGCGGCGCGGCTGTCTTTCCGAATTTTCTGTTTTGCAAATAAATCACGTCCTTTGCTTTATTATACAATTATATAATAAAACAAAAACGCCCGAAATGCGTGTCGATATGCGGGTGGCGAAAATCGTTTTATCTTTTTTCCTTTTGCCGCAAAGGCGCATTATGGGCGCTTTTATTCGGATTTATATATTATTTTGCCTGATTTTGACCTATGATTTTTATGCCGCAATGTCAAGGAAGGTTACTGTCTGTCCTGCGCTCAGCATGTTTTCTATCAGAATTCCGTATCCGGAGGTGGGGTCGGAGACGAGAACATGAGTCACCGCGCCGATGAGATTTCCGTCCTGAATTATGGGACTGCCGGACATTCCCTGGATTATTCCGCCCGTTTTTTCAAGCAGGGCAGGATCTGTGACGGTGACTGTGAAATTTTTCTGGCTGCCGCCGGTGTCTATCTTTGAAATTGTTATCTCGTATTTCTTTCTGCCCTCACCGTCGACCGTGGTGAAAATATATGCCTGCCCTTCATGGACGTCGTCCTTCTTCCCGACGGGGTATATCTCGTTTTCAAGTCCTTCGGGGACGGAGGAAAATATCCCCGTTATACCCGAAAACGTGTTTGCTGTCAGTTTTCCGCTCTGTTTACCCGAGAAAAAGCCGTGAAGCTCGCCGGGGGAACCGCGCTTGCCCGCAGTTATTCCTGTCAGAATGACGTCCTGCGCCGTGCCTTCCGCCATCGGGAGGAGAGCGCCGCTTTCAGGGTCGCAAATGCCGTGGCCGAGCCCCGCAAAGGTGCCGTCCGAAGGGTCTATGAACGTCACAGTGCCTATTCCCGACGCACTTTCCCTTATCCAAAGACCGAGCATTCGCTCACCTTCGGAATCGGACATCGGGGAGACTGTCGCCGTCATTTCCCGCCCCGCGCGGAGATATTTTACGGTTACGTCTCCTTCTGAGCTTTTGACTGCGTTTTGCAGTGATTCTGCGCCGTCAATTTTTGTTTCGTTTATATGGGTTATGACGTCGCCCCTGCGGAGCCCCGCGTCAAGCGCGGGAGAACGCTCGGCTTCGCTTATCGGACGCACGCCCGTTATGACAACGCCGTCTGTCCTGAAACGGATGCCGAGAGGTGTTCCCGCGGCAATGAGAGAGTCGCGGTTTGCGCCTGAGACGCTTATCGTCGAAAAAATCATTATAGCGGTCAAAAAAACAGTCAACCTCAGTGCCGCTTTGTTTTTTGTCATTTTTCCGCTTTCCGGCGGAATGTTTTTTCATAAACGCTCCGCCGATTCGTTTATGCGGTACTTTTTCGTACCGCTTTTAATTTGCGACGCACGGATTTTTTTATGCCTCCATTTTGTTTGAAAAGAAAAGTAAACATAATAAACTTTGTAAAAACGAAGCGAAAAGTCAGCACATGCGCAATTTTTTGATAAAAACTCCCTCCCTTCTTTTCTTCGGGAAGAAAAGAAGACACCGTACTTTTCTTTGAAAAGAAAAGTAGGCAAAAGAAACTTGGGTAATTGTTTTGCGCGAGATTTATATTCTCATCAAAAGGAGCAGTTTTCTGCTTCTTTTTGTTTTTGCGTTTTCGAGAAGAAAAGTAGGCAAAAGAAGCTTCGGTAATTGTTTTGCGCATATTTTATATTTTTATAAAAGGAAGAAAAATTTTTTCCTTATATATTTGCGCGTGCGCGATAACGTGACAGTCAATCGTCGCGGGCAAAAAAATACGGACTGCATTTTGCAGTCCGTATTTTGAAAACGATATTAAAACTATCAGCCGCCGAGCTTAGCGGAGTTTACTTTCACGCCGGGTCCCATTGTGGAAGCAACAACACAGCTCTTGATGTACTGACCCTTTGCGGAAGCAGGTCTTGCTTTAACAACAGCGCCGACGAGGGTGTTGAAGTTGTCAAGAATCTTTTCCGCACCGAAGGAAGCCTTGCCGATGGGGCAGTGAATGATGTTTGTCTTGTCGAGACGGTATTCGATTTTACCTGCCTTAGCCTCTGTAACAGCCTTGGCAACATCAGGTGTAACCGTGCCTGCCTTGGGGTTCGGCATAAGTCCCTTAGGACCGAGAACCTTACCGAGACGGCCGATAACGCCCATCATATCGGGAGTTGCGATAACAACGTCGAATTCAAACCAGTTTTCTTTTGTTATCTTTTCAACATAATCCATACCGCCGACATAGTCTGCGCCTGCGGCTTTTGCAGCCTCATACTTGTCTTCCTTGCAGAAAACGAGTGTGCGTACTGTTTTACCTGTTCCGTGAGGAAGAACGATAGCGCCACGAACCTGCTGGTCTGCGTGACGGCTGTCGACGCCGAGACGGATGTGAAGCTCGATTGTTTCATCGAATTTAGCCTTTGAAGTCTGAACAACGAGAGCGACAGCGTCGTTTGCGTCGTAGAGCTTTGTTTTGTCGATCAGCTTTGCGCTGTCCTGGTATTTTTTACCCTTAAACATTTTAAGTCACTCTCCTTTCTCAGTCCTCGACAACAACGCCCATAGAGCGCGCTGTGCCGGCTATCATGCTCATTGCAGCTTCAAGAGATGCAGCCGTAAGGTCGGGCATCTTTGTTTCTGCAATCTTCTTTACCTGTTCTTTTGTTATCTTTGCGACCTTGTCCTTGTTGGGGCGGGCGGAAGCTGTTTCGATTCCGCAAGCCTTCTTTATAAGGACTGCAGCGGGCGGAGTCTTCGTGATGAAGGAGAAGGATCTGTCCGCATAGATTGTGATAACAACGGGGATGATAAGTCCCATATCGTTCTTTGTGCGTTCATTGAATTCCTTTGTGAACGCAGCGATGTTGACGCCGTGCTGACCGAGAGCCGGACCGACAGGCGGCTGGGGAGTTGCTTTGCCTGCGGGCAACTGCAACTTTACAAATGCCATAATCTTTTTTGCCATAATTCTTTTACACCTCCGAATGTGGTTTCAATCGGGAGAACACAAAAATTTTTCTCCCTCCCACCATGCGTTCTGACGTGGCAACGTCAAAACGGAAAAACATAGATTATTTTCAGATTTTTTCAATGCTCTGAGCATCGAGTTCGACAGGGGTCTCACGTCCGAAAACGGAAGCAAGCACCGTGACGGTTTTGCAATCCGCAGATACAGCGGATATGGTACCCTCGAAGTTTGCCATGGGACCGCTCTTGATTTTGACGCTGTCTCCGACGGCAAAGCTCGTTCTGACGGTTTTTGTATCGACGCCGAGTGCCTCAACTTCTGCGTCTGAAAGCGGAACCGGACGCGATCCCGGCCCGACAAAGCCCGTGGCTCCCGTAATATTTCTTACGATGTGCCATGTTTCGTCCGTCATCATCATTTTTACAAGAACGTAGCTGGGGAAGAGTTTTTCTTCCTTTGTCTTTGCCTCGCCGGATGCGGTCGTTGTTTCAACCGTAGCCGTGGGGACTATGACGTCGCTTATCATATCCTGTATTCCGCGATTTTCGATGAGCTTTTCGAGAGTGGTTTTGACCTTGTTTTCATAGCCCGAATAGGTATGAAGAATATACCATTTCAGTTCTGTGGAATGTTCATCCAGCATTTTAAGACTCCTTACTTACGATCAACCTACAGGTTTGATGAGGTTTGCAAGGTTCTTGAGCGCGTCGATACCTTTGCTGAGACCGAAGTCAAGAAGCATAAAGGCTGCGGCGAAAACGATCATCGTTACGAGAACGACAGCCGAATTTCTGACGAGCTGCTGCTTTGTGGGCCAAACGAGTTTTTTGAACTCGGCGTTGTAATCCTTCCAGAATTTCGAGGTTTTTTCTCTGAAGGAAGGAACGAAAAGACGAAGGGCAAAGTAAACAACAACGAGGAGGACGATTATACCGATTGCGACGAGGAAGCTGATGTGCTCTGCAGCCCATGATTTCTTCGTTGTGTCGGTTGAGTTGTCGCCGGATGTTGTTCCGCCGGTCGTTGTGGTTGTACTTCCGTCGCCGGAGGTGGTGGTACCGTCGGCTTTCGTGCCGGACGTTGTTCCGTCTTCACCTGCGGTTGTTGTCTCTCCTGCTGCCTCGGTTGTCGTGGCAGGGTCGGAGCCCGTTCCTTCATCCTCTGCGAAAACGCAAAGACTGAAAACGGAAACCATCATGACGAGCGCGATGAGCAGTGCCCAAATCTTTTTGAAATTGATTTTGCTTGTCATTTCAGTTCTCCTTACTTTGTTTCTCTGTGAAGCGTGTGTTTACGGCAGAACTTGCAATACTTGTTCATTTCAAGTCTGTCCGGATCGTTTTTCTTGTTTTTCATTGTGTCATAATTTCTTTGCTTGCATTCCGTGCAGGCGAGAGTAATTCTTACGCGCATATCGGCACCTCCTGATTATACTTGAAGCTATTAAAAAAGCCTCTGTTTTGTGAAAACAGAAGCGCACGAAAACCAAAGCGATTGAGGCGCAATCGCTTTCGGGGAAATCTTATGATTTTTTATATCGTAGCGGCACTGTTTTCGTACCTCCCTCTGTATGCGGTGATGACGCGAAACAAGAACCGCGAGCATATCCGCAGAGGTAAAACCATTCTATCACAGAAAAAACGGCTTGTCAATAGAAAGGGGATAATTTTATTATATATTATATATAAAAAATCGCCCCCGCAAAACGCGGGGGCACGTGTTTACCCGTTATATAACCGTTATCAGAAGCACGCAGCTCTGGACGGGGACTCCGCGGGCCTCGATGTCATAGCGGAGAAGCATCTCCCCGCCGGATGTTGAAATGCTGTTTTTCACCTCATGCCCGACGCAGACAAGATCCATAGACGCAAAGCCGAGGTCATACGAAAAGCGATATCTCGTCTTTTCTTCTATCACGCAATTCATCGTGATATCGCCCTTGCGGGAGAGAAATACCGTGCCGGGCTTTGTCTTATCAAAGACGAGAGACGTGGAGCACACGTCGCCGTCATCGGAGACAATCTCGTCATATCCGAGAGAGATTCTCTCATCCGATACGGAAAGCACGGCGTCCGTAAGCAGCTCTGTTATCTCGCTTTCCTCTTCTTCAACGCCCGTGTTCTGAACGGATTTCACCTTCAGCTTTACGGCTTTTTCCGTCATTTTGCTTCGATGAGGCTTTCGTTCCACATTTCGGGAGCGTCATAGCCGAGAAGGTTTACGGTCGTCGCCGCGACGTTCACAAGCCCGAATTTCGCCTGCGGCTTTACGGTGTATTTATCCGCGTAGAAATTGTCATATATGATGCAGGGAACGGGGTTGAGAGTGTGACTCGTTTTTGCCTTGGGGGTGCCGTCCGGATTGGTTTTGACACAGCCCTTTTTCTTGTCATATTCGTACATTTCGTCCGCGTTGCCGTGGTCGGCGGTGATGATTGCAACGCCCTTTGCCTTGTCAACAGCGGCGATTATTCTCGCGAGCTGAAGGTCAAGCGCCTCCACCGCAACGATTGTCGCCTCGTAATTTCCCGTGTGACCGACCATATCCCCGTTCGGGAAGTTGCAGCGGATATATCTGTATTTTCCGCTTTCGATTGCGGCAATAACCGCGTCGGCAATCAGTGCGCACTGCATCCACGGGCGCTGCTCAAAGGGGATGACATCGGAGGGAATTTCCTCGTATGTCTCTGTCTTTTCATCGAACTTTCCGCTCCTGTTGCCGTTCCAGAAATACGTAACGTGACCGTATTTCTGCGTTTCGGAGATTGCAAACTGCGTAACTCCCGTCTCGGCGAGATACTGTCCCATTGTGTTCTTTATTTCCGGCGGGTTGACAAGATATCTGTGCGGAATGTGAAGGTCGCCGTCGTATTCGAGCATGCCGGCGTAAATGACCTTCGGAACTCTGACGCGGTCAAACTTGTCAAATTCGGCGCCGCCGTCGAAGGCTCTTGAAATCTCAATGGCTCTGTCGCCTCTGAAATTGAAGAAAACAACGCTGTCGCCGTCTTCAATCGTGCCGACGGGCTTTCCGTTTTCGGCAATGACGAATGCGGGCAGATCCTGATCTATCGCGCCTGTCTCTTTTCTGTATGTGACGATTGCTTCCTCTGCCGAAGAGAACTGTCTGCCCTCGCCGAGAACGTGCGTATGCCAGCCGTCCTCAACCATTTTCCAGTTGGCTTCGTAACGGTCCATAGTTATCTTCATTCTGCCGCCGCCGGAAGCGATTTTTGCGTCGAAGGTGCTGTCGTTCAGCGAAGCAAGGAATTCCTCAAAGGGCAGGACGTAATCGAGCGCGGACGTCTCGCCTACGTCTCTTCCGTCAAGAAGGATGTGGATACGGACGCGCTTTACGCCGTCAGCCTTCGCATGGGATATCATCGCTTTTAGATGATCGATGTGAGAATGAACGTTGCCGTCCGAGAAGAGACCGATGAAGTGCAGTGTGCCGCTGTCCTTACAGCCTGCGACAAGGTCCTTCCACGTCTGTCCCGCAAACATTTTGCCGGACGAGATGGACTCGGAAACGAGCTTTGCGCCCTGCGAAAAAACCTGTCCCGAGCCGAGCGCATTGTGACCGACCTCGGAATTGCCCATATCGTCGTCGGAGGGAAGTCCGACAGCTGTTCCGTGGGCGGCGAGCTTTCTCATAGGGTATTTTTTCATAAGCATGTCGAGGGTGGGAGTGTATGCGTTTGCAACGGCGTCTCCCTCTTTGCCGTTGCCTATGCCGACGCCGTCCATGACGATAGTCAGAACGGGACCTTCAACACCGATGGGGTGCGCGGATTTTTTGAGTATGTGTTCCATAACGGTTTCCTCTTTTCATAATTTTACAGGCTAATTATATACAATACCTTGTCCGATGTCAATATTTTTGCAATTTATCTTTACAAAATCCTCGGAATATGTTAACATGTATGAGTAAAATAATAAATGCGGGGTGAGGAGTTGGACGGCTCATATATCATAATTCTGATATTGTTTGTTATCGCGGTATGGCTGCCGATGATAAACCTTCGCAGAAGAGCAAGAAAAAATGCAAAAAAACGCAGAAAAACGGGAGGAAAACCTATGAACGAGCTTATACAGAATTTCGTCGGAAAGGAATGCACTGTTGCCTGCGCCGGACTTTATTCGTACACGGGAACAATCGAAGAGGCAAAGGAAAACTGGATAACCCTCAGGGAAAAGAACGGCACCGCGCACCTCATCAACCTTGACTATGTTTACGACGTCAAAGAAGTGAAGAAAAAACAGAAATAAATTTTTCCGGAGAGTCAGATAATGAAAATAAAGAAAATCACCGTCCTTCTGATGGCGACTCTGCTTTGTGCCGCGGCTTTTTCGGTCACTGCGCTTGCTGCCGAAGGGACGACCGTGACCGCCGCAACGGAAACAACCTCTGCAACGCAGGCGGAGCCGACGGGCGAGGCAAAATGGGAGATAGGCAACAAAAGATATTACGGTACGTTTGACCAGGCAATAAACGCGCTTTCAAAGACCGGCGGTTCGATAACCCTGCTGACAGACGCGCACCTGACGGAAAGACTCATGCTCAACGCAGACATTTCCGTAAACGGCGATCACACGCTTTATATCGAAAATTACGTTTATATTTTTGAGACTATAAACGTCACCCTCAATTGCAGCGTTGACCTCAGCGGCGAAGTCGAGAACGCGGGCAATATCTACATAAAATGCGTCGCGTCAAAGCACAGTAACGGAAAATACAAGGGCAATGAACCGCTTGAACTGCACCATTGGAATTCGGGCAGTATCGACAAGGAGCCCACATATGACGAGGAAGGCGCGATACGTTATGTCTGTTTTGACTGCTTCGCGGTCAAATTCGATTCTCTTCCGAAGCTCGTCAGAAAAAACACAAGGGACGTTATAACCCTTGTTCTCTCGCTTTCGCTTCTCGGAATAGTCATAATCTGCGCCGCGGGAATAACCGTCACGCAGTTTTGGAACAAAAAACACAAAGCGGCAGAAGCCGGCGGGGAGGACGCGGCGGCAGGAGAATAACCGCCATAAAAAACAGAATACAAATCCCCCGATGCGGACGCGTCGGGGGATTTTTTGTGTAACGGAAGGGAAGCGTGCGCCATAAAATAGTATCAGACCTTAACGGAGGTGAAAACATACATGGACAATACAGAAAATGTCGGAGTGCTGACGGTGAGAACGGAGTCTGCCTTTGGGGCTTTTCCCGTAAAGGACGCAACGGTTTCCTTCCGTCGGCAAATGCCCGACGGCGCAAAGCTTTTTGCGGTGCTTGTGACGGGAGAGGACGGGGAAACCGACCCGCTTGAAATTCCTGCGCCGCCCGCTTCAAATTCGCTCTCTCCCGGAGGAGAAACACCGTATTCGCTTGTAAACGTCGAAATCTATGCGGACGGTTACTATTCCGTAATGCTTATGGGTGTTCCGATATATTCGGGCATATCAAGTACGCAGACCGTCAACATGATACCGTTGCCGGAGAGCGTGCAGTATGATAAATATCCGAGCGGAAACTATATCATAACGGAAAGCGAGGTGCCGAAGCTTTGAATGCACGCTATCCCGTTGTGCCGGAGTATATAACGGTGCACCTCGGCGCGCCCGACAACAAAAGCGCGGAAAACGTGAGCGTCGGCTTTGCGGATTACATAAAAAACGTTGCGTCGAGCGAGATTTATCCGACATGGCCGGAGGCTGCTCTGCGGGCAAATATCTATGCGCAGATTTCCTTTGCGCTGAACAGGATATATACGGAGCATTACCGATCGCGCGGGTACGATTTCGATATAACGAATTCCACGGCATACGACCAGGCATTTGTGCGCGACAGAGACATTTTTGATAACATAAGCATAATCGTTGACGAAATTTTCAATGATTATATAGTCCGCGAGGGATATATAGAGCCGCTTTTTGCCGTTTATTGCAACGGCACGACCGTCACCTGCGACGGTCTTTCCCAATGGGGAAGCGTGTCGCTTGCAAACGAGGGCCTCGGCGCATATGACATCCTCACAAGGTATTACGGGGAGGACATAGGGCTTGTCGAAAATGCGCCCGTGCAGGCGCTCGAGCCATCTCCGCCGAATATTCTTCTTTCCGAAGGAAGCGCCGGAAACGACGTGAAATTCATTCAGGTGCGGCTGAACAGAATATCGACAAATTATCCGTCTATACCGAAAATACCGAAGGTTGACGGCGTGTTCGGGGTTGAAACGGGAAACGCCGTGCGCGAATTTCAGAGAATATTCACTCTCAACCGGACGGGTACCGTCGACAAGTCGACATGGTACAGCATACAGCGTGTTTACGACGCCGTAAAACGCCTGAGCGAGCTTGACAGCGAGGGCATCCGTGACGATGAAATTTCAAATCAGTTCAAGGATCTTCTGAGCGAGGGCGACAGCGGAGAGGACATAAAAACGGTGCAATATTATCTGCGTTTTATTTCGGAATTCAATCCCGCCGTGCCGACGGTTGCCGTCGACGGCTATTTCGGAGAGGGCACCACGGCTGCCGTCCGCGCATTTCAGCAGGCATATGACCTTCCCGTCACGGGCGTTGTCGACGGGAGGACGTGGAATAAGATGTTTGACGTGTATTACGGAATAATTTCCTCTCTGGAGTACGAATTGCCCGACGGCGCGGTGCCGTTTCCCGGCGTATTTCTGAAATACGGGTCGGAGGGGGAAAACGTTGAAATTTTACAGCGGTATATAAATGCCGCGCACGAAATTTATCCGCAGATACCGCAGGTGACTGTCGACGGAGTGTTCGGAACGGACACGAGAAACGCAGTCTATGCCGCGCAGGCAGTTTTCGGACTGATGATAACGGGAGTTGTCGGACCGGTGCTGTGGACGGAGCTTGCGGAAGCATATGAGCAGGTTGCGGGTAACGTAAGACGCGAGTATCAGTATGCGGGAGAGGTATTGTCGGAAGGAGACGGGAATGACGGACAGCAGTAAAAAAACGCAGGTGACGGAGCTTCAGAAAATGCTCCGCGCGGTATCATATATACACACAGACGTGCCGAGGATAAATCCGGACGGCGTATTCGGCAAGGAAACGACGGATGCGCTCCGCATTTTTCAGCGACAGATGGGGCTTGCACCGACGGGAACGGCAGATTTTGCAACGTGGAACGCATTGAGAGCGGAGTCGGCACTGGCACAGAATTACGCATCGGGAGGGAATTCCGTAAGCGTTTTTCCGAGCGCGGACTACGTGGCAAAGCCAGGCGAAAAAAGCCCGCTCGTGTATGTGATACAGATTATGCTCGGCGACATTTCGCACGCCTATGACGGACTTGAAAACGTTGAAGTGACGGGTGTATACGACGAAGCCACCTGCGATGGGGTAAAGCTTTTTCAGCATTACCACCGCATAGAGGAAACTGGCAATGTCGACCGCAAAACGTGGGACGCTCTTGCCGCCAGCTATAACGTATTTGCAAACAACGAAAATTACATTTCATAAAAAACAGCCGTCGTGCGATGAGCACGACGGCTGTTTTGCCGATTGGATTATCAGATACCGTTTTTAAGTCTGTTGAGTCTTTCGATATCCGTGAAGTTGTGAGTTGAAACGTGACCGGGGAGGGGAAGAAGTCTGTCGTTTACGGCATCGACGATCGTGTCTGCCTGCGGGAAGAACCAGGGGTCAAGCTCCTTTGAAGGAGTTATCCAGTTTCTTGAACCGACGACTGTGGGCGGTGCGTCGAGATAGTCAAATGCAAGCTCGGCAATGTTGGAAGCCATATCTCTCATTACGGAGTTGCGGTCGCAGGCGTCGCCCGTGATGATTATTCTGCCCGTCTTCTTTACGGATTCGAGAACCTTTTCGTAATCGAAGGGAACTATGCTGCGCGCGTCGATGACCTCGGCTTCAACGCCGTATTTGTCGTGGAGTATCTTTGCGGCGTCCATAGCGCGATAAAGCGTCGCGCCGATGGAAAGGATTGTGACGTCCTTGCCTTCGCGCTTGATATCGGGATCGCCGATTCTGATTTCATAAGGAGTTTCGGGAACGCCGCCCTTGTGGAACTGCTCGCCGATATCGTAAATTCTCTGGCTTTCAAAGAAGATGACGGGGTCTGTGCCGTTGAGGGCTTCCGTCATAAGTCCCTTTGCGTCATAAGGCGTTGCGGGGAATACGACTTTGAGCCCCGGAATGTGAGCGCAGAGAGCTGTCCAGTCCTGGCTGTGCTGCGCGCCGTACTTGTTACCGACGGAAACGCGGAGAATAACGGGCATTTTGAGAATTCCCGCACTCATCGACTGCCACTTGGAGAGCTGGTTGAATATTTCGTCGCCGGCACAGCCGATAAAGTCGGCATACATAAGCTCGACTATCGCGCGTCCGCCTGCCATTGCGTAACCGACGGCAGAGCCGACGATTGCAGACTCGGAAATAGGTGCATTGAAGAAGCGGTGATAGGGAATAGCCTCGGTCAGACCTCTGTAAACGGCGAACGCGCCGCCCCAGTCACGGTTGTCTTCGCCATAGGCAATGAGAGTCGGATCCTCATAGAATTTGTCGAGGATCGGCTCAAAGAGACCGTCGCGCAGACCGTAGATTTTCATCTTCGGAAGAGCCTTGCCGTCAGCGTCAAACGCCCAGCGGGATTTGACCTTGAGCGATTTGAGTCTCGGATTTTCTTCCTTCGGGATGAGAACCTCGGCTTCTCTCGTCGGATCCATGCTCGGAACCTTCTTGTTTGAGAGCATAATGGAGGAGATAGCCTCCGGCTCTTTATCGAGATCCATTCTCGGCGAGAGTGTTTCATCGACGGCGAGACGGCAGATCTTTGTCATACGGCGGACGATCGTATCGTGGATGGCGTCAAGCTCGGCTTCCGTTGCAACGCCGCCGAGAATGAGCTTTGTTCTGTACGCCTTGATCGGGTCTGCGTTCTTCCAGGCTTCGATCTCTTCCTGCGTTCTGTATGTGGAGGAGTCGGAGGGGGAGTGACCCGTTGTTCTGTATGTGATGACCTCCAGCATTGCGGGGCCTTCGCCGCGGAGAAGGAGATCCTTCTGTCTCGTTGTTGCGTCGATGACTGCGAGCGGGTCATAACCGTTGACGGTTTCCGCGTGCATCTGATCGGGATTTACGCCCGCGCCGACTCTCGCCGCCTGACCCCAAGCCATCGTTTCGCCCTTCGTCTGACCGCCCATTCCGTAGAAGTTGTTGAACACGTTGAAGAGTATCGGAAGTCCGCCGCCCTCGCCCCAGAGCTGTCTGATCTGGTCCATGGAGGACATATTGAGCGCTTCGAGAACGGGACCTCTGCCGAGTGCGCCGTCGCCGGAGTTTGCTATGACGATGCCTTTTTTGTGATTGGATCTCTTATAGAGCGCCGCGCCCATTGCGATTGCCGCCGAGCCGCCGACGATAGCGTTGTTCGGGAATATACCAAAGGGAATGAAGAATGCGTGCATCGATCCGCCGAGACCGCGGTTGAAGCCTGTTCTTCTTGCAAAAATTTCGGCAAGCGCACCGTAGAGAAGGAAGTCGATTGCGAGATCCTTCACGTCGCCCTTGATTTCCTCTCTGCCTTCGACAACGGAAAGGATGGAGCCGTCGAGGAAGGTTTTCATTATGTCGTAAAGCTCGGTATTGTCAAGTTTCTTTATAGAGGAAAGTCCCTTTGCGATGATTTCGCCGTGGCTTCTGTGAGAGCCGAAGGTGAAGTCGCTGTTGTCAAGGCAGTAAGCCTGACCGACGGCGGACGCCTCCTGACCGAGCGAAAGGTGAGCGGGGCCTGGGTTGTTGTATTCAACGCCGTTATAAACGCTCTTTGTTTTGATTTCGTTGAGCATGGTTTCAAACTCGCGGATGATAGCCATGTCGCGATAAATATTGATGAGATCCTGCTTTGAATAGATTTTCTTCTCATCTTCAATTGTAAGGCTGTATTGGCAAACGGGAATATCATGGAATTTGATAAAACCGCTGTCAAACGCTCTGTTGGGGTCTACATATTGGCTCTTAGGCATAATTTCAATCTCTCTTTCCCGGTGGACTTGTTTTTCGCAATATCCCGCCACCGCGAGGATTATCGCAATATTATACTTTTGTATATTATATCATGAACATCGCTTCGCGAATGACCTCGCAAACCGTCGGGTGCGGAAATACGAACTTTTTGACATCGTCAACCCGCATTTCCTTTTCAACCATCATAGCGGCTCCGTAAATTATTTCGGAAGCATAATTTCCTATCATATGAACTCCGAGCAGACGGTTGTGTTCTTTGTCAACAATCAGCTTGACGATGCCGTCTCCGCCTTCGTTTTCGGCAACGTATCTGCCACTGTATTTCAGCGTTACGGATGCGGTCTTTGCCTCAATGCCCTTGGCTTTCACGCTCTCGCTCGTCTCGCCGACGGAGGCAACCTCCGGATTTGTGTATATGACGGAGGGGATTGAAAGGTAGTTTACGCGTTCCTTTTCGCCGAGCATGTTCGCAACAGCAACCTCGCCCTCGCGATACGCGGTGTGCGCCAGCATTGACTTTCCGTTCACGTCGCCCGCGGCCCATATTCCGGGAACGCTTGTGCGGCAGTATTCGTCCGTCACGATTGCGCCTCTTTCCGTCAGAACGCCGACGTTTTCAAGTCCGATGCCCTGCGTGTGCGCGCGTCTGCCGATGGATACGAGCACCTTGTCCGCGTCCACGCTTTCGGCTTTGCCGTCCTTTTCGTAAACCACTTTTCCTTCGCCGACCTTTGTCACCTTTGCGCCGAGAATGAAGTTTACGCCCTTTTTTTGATAGTTTTTGAGAAGTATTTTGGAAATTTCGCCGTCCGTCGGTCCTGCAATGTGATCCAGCATTTCAACAACGGTTACCTTTGAGCCTGCCGAGCAGAAATACGAAGCCATTTCAAGCCCGATGACGCCGCCGCCGATGACGGTCAGCCTTTCGGGGACGGTCTCCATATCGAGAATTTCGCGATTTGTCATTGCAAAGCCGCCGGCGACGGACTCGCGAAGTCCCTCGATCGGGGGAACGAGAGCGTCCGAGCCTGTGCAGATGAGAAGTCGTGCGCCTTTATACTCCTTGCCCGCCGCTTCGACCGTAAAGCCCTCCGCGTCTCTTCCTTTTATAATACCGAATTCGGATACGACGTCGGCTCCCGCGCTTTTGAGCTGCATTGCTATGCCGCCCGTCAGCTGTTTTACGACCTTGTTTTTTCTTCCGACGACGAATGCGTGGTCAAGGGAGGAGCCCTCGCACTTTACGCCGTATGCGTCGCCGTGCTTTGTGTAATCGAATATTTTTGCGCTGTAAAGAAGGGTCTTTGTCGGCACGCAGCCTTCATTTAAGCATACGCCTCCGAGCGCTCTTCCTTCGAGCACGAGGGTTTTCAGTCCCTTATGAGCGGCACGCTCGGCAGCGTTATAGCCCGCGGGACCTCCGCCCAGAACGATAAGGTCATACATGTGTTTGTCCTTTCATCGGCGGATTTTTATTTTGTGCTTTTTCCTGCCGCCGTCAGGGAAAAGCATTGTTTTATACTATTGTGTAACTCTCTTGACAAATATCTTATGCTACTGTATAAGATATCAGATTGTCAGCAGCAGATTGAAGTTTTCAAGATTGCGGACAAGCTCCGAAAGGAATTTTGCCGCAGGTGCGCCGTCAACCGCTCTGTGGTCGATTGTCAAAGAAAGGGGAATGCACGGATAGAATACGGGTGCGCCGTCCTTTTCCTTTACTCTTTTTGTCAGCGAGCAAACGCCGAGGATTGCCGTCTGCGGCGGATTGATTACCGGCGTGAAGCTCTCGATGCCCGTCGGCCCGATATTGCTTATCGTAAACGATGCGCCGCGGAGAACGTCCGGATTGGCTTTGCCGCTCTGGCAGTCGACGGCGAGCGTCTTTGCCTGCTTTGCAAGCTCGGAGAGAGTCAACCTCTGCGCGTCAAATACCGTCGGAACCATAAGACCTCTTTCCGTATCGACCGCTATTCCGAGGTGAACGCCTTCAAAATATCTCATTGTGTCGCCGCCGATGAGGTTTGCATTGAGGGCTTTGTATTTGCCTGTCGCAAGCGTTTTCGCAACGGCGAAAAGTATCATATCGTTATATGTTATGTTGCCGATGCCCATAGCCTCGCCGCCCGCTTTGAGGCTCGCTCTGAGCGCAACGAGCGCCGACGCGTCAAATGACGTTGTGAGCGTGAGCTGAGCAAGCTCGGTGAGGGAGGTGTGCATTGATTTTGAAATAACCTTGCGTATCTGGGACATTTTTTCGTCCGTATAGCCGGTTTTTGCTTCGGGAGCGGCTGCCGGAACGTGGAATTCCTCCGCCTTCGTCTCCGCAAAGACGACTTTTTCGCCGCGGAGGAGCTTTTCTGCTGTCTCCGTGCTTACGGTAAGTCCTGCGTCAAGCACCTTCTGAATGTCGCGCTCGATAATTCTGCCGTCGGGTCCCGTCGGGACCGCCTTTGATACGTCGGCGTCCGTTTTGGCGACGAGATTTCTCGCCCTCGGCGATATTTTCAGTCTGCCGCCTGCATTTGCGGTACCCGTCGCGACAGCCTCCGCTACTGCGGGCGCTTCTTCTTTCTTCTCTTCCTTTGTTGTTTCTGCGGTCGCGGTCGACCCTTCGTCCTTCTTCGGAACGAGAGTGGAAATATCCTCGCCCTCCGCGCCGATTATGCAGACAGTTTCAAGGCAGGGAACGTCATCGCCTTCTTCGGCAAAAACCTTGAGAAGTGTGCCCTCGACTGTTGCCGCCTCGTCAAAGGCGGATTTGTCCGTTTCATAGGAGAAGAGCACGTCGCCGACGTTTATCTTATCGCCGACTTTCTTTTTCCATTCGGTGATAATGCAGCTTTCGACGCTCTGTCCCTGTCTCGGCATGATTACAACTGTTGCCATGTTTTTCTCCATTTCCGACGGATTTTTTGATTTTTACACCGACGGGCTTATCCGTCACAGCCCTCGGCTTTTTGTCATTCCGCAACTATTATGCGGACGCCCGAACCTGAAAATTTTTCTTTTACGGCGGGGGGAAGCTCTCTATCGGTTATGATGGCATAAAGTCCCGCCTCCGTGCTGAACGTATAGGGAAGGTTTCGGTCGATTTTGTCGCCGTCCATGAGCATTATCACGCGGCGCGCCTTGCCTATGACGTATTTTTTCAGCTCACATTCCGCGTAATTTCCGCAGGAAAAGCCACATTCAAGGGAATAGCCGGACGGCACGACAAACGCCGTGTCGATATTTATTCCGTCTATGAATTTCATTGCCTGCATGCCCGAAACGGAAAGATTTTCGTGATTTATCATTCCGCCGACGAGGTTTACTATCGGCTTTTGCTTTTTCGCAAGCTCGATCGCAACGTGCGGACCCGTCGTCGTGACGGTGAAGCGTTCGTCCGCGACCATAGAAGCCAGCCGCAGGGCAGTCGTTCCGGAGTCAATGAAAATCGACCTTCCGGTTTCGACAAACTCCGTTGCACATTCGGCAATGCGGGTCTTTTCCTCCGTCGCCTCATAGAGACGCTTTCCGAAATCGTCCTCTGCCGACGTCGTCAGAAACTTCATCGACCTTGCGCCGCCCCTGACCTTGATAAGCTCGCCCTTCGCTTCAAGGCGGTCTATATCGCGGCGGAGCGTCATGCTTGTGACTTCCGGAAACATTTTTTCAAGCTCGCCAAGCGATACAAACGGTCTTGCGGAAAGCAGATCGCGAATGATTTCAAGCCGCTCTTTCTGGGTCATATACGTCCTCCTTTCACTGTTTGAAATCAAATGCGCGTTTATATCGGCATTCTACAATGTTAATTATATCATTATATATGTGAATTGTCAACATAATATATGTAAATAAAGTGAATTTGTCACATGGCGTTTCCGGAGGCAAAATCGGGCGGAAACGGAGCCGTTTCGGACTTCAGAATGACCTTTCCGAGGAGGGAAAACGGCTGAAATGCGATGTGGACAATGTGGAAAAACAATGTGTAAAAGTCGCATATACAAATGTATAAAAACAAAAAAGAGCCGTTTTTTCGCGGTTATCCACAAAAAAACGGTTCTTTTGAGGTTATTCGGCTTTCTGTTTTGCGAGCTTTTCCGCTTCGCGTTTTATCTTGCGCTGATGACACATTTTCTTTATTGCGCCGATGGAAACCGTCAGAATAACAGCTCCCGCAGCCGCCATAATCATGTCAATGAGGGAAAAACGAAGCCGTAGCTCGATGTTATTTTCCGTCATTGCGTCCCAGCAGGATGCCGCCGAGCGTTCAACGTCTCTGATAGCCGATTTTGTCATCTTTATATCAGCCATATCCACTTGGGTTTTCTGCCTTTCGGTTTTTGCCGGAGTAAAAAAATCCGCCGGCAAAAATATTCTTTGCAGACGGATGATTTTTATGTTATTTTTTTGTGCGAGCTTTTTTCATCAAAACGAAAATTCTGCCAAGCGTGAAAGCGGCTGCGGAAAATATCATCGCGATGACCGTAATTATGAAAAGCTTTGATTTCATAATGCTTTTTATGTTTTGGCGGAGCGCGAGTGACGCGCTTTTTTCCGCGTCCAGCTTTGTTATCAGCGGCGAGCTTCCGAGGATTTTTCCGCCGAGAGAAAGAGTTATTTCGCCGACCTCCGTTCCGCGCCTGACGGGTGCCGTCAGCGACTCGCCGTAATAAGTGACCGTGCGTGTGATCCTTGATACGTCCGTATCCTTCGGTAAAAATGCAAAAACGTCGTTTTTGGCGGCGACTGTTACGTAATTGCGCTGTTTGGAAAGTGTGACGGGCAACTCGCCGACGATGTCCGTCGTGCCGGATATTTTCACAAGCGCGAAATTGCCGAGCGCCCATTCGAGAAGGTTTTTCGCGTCGGTATAGACGGGCATTCTGCCGTCGTCCGTGTCCGCGCCGCCCATAAGCACGCAGACAAATGAAAACGCTTTTTCCGTTGCCGACGTTATGACGCACCTGCCGGCGTCGTCCGTAAATCCGACAGCCATCCCCTCCGCCTTTGAATAAAGGTATTTATCCGACGAATAGTTTGCGAGAAGCGCATTTTTCGTGTAAACGGTTCTCGCCTTAAAGGTGTCGCTTTCCGGAATTTTATATGATTTTGCGTTTGCCGCCTTCATATACTGCTGATTTTTTCTCGCATAGCATGCGATTATCGCCGTATCGCGTGCCGTTGTGTATGCGCCGCGCGCGTCAAGTCCGGTGGGATTTGCGTATGCCGTCGACGTTGCGCCGAGCTCGCGGGCTTTTTTGTTCATCATCGCGGTAAATGCCGTGACGCTGCCCGCTATGTCGATTGCGATTGCGTTTGCCGCGTCGCTTGCGCCGCCGACGACCATTGCATATATAAGATCGATTGCGCGGAGCGTGTCACCCGCTTTGAGATTTATTACAACGCTGCCGTATATATTTTCAAGCGCGGCGGGCGTTATTGTCACGGGCTTTTCCTCGTTTCCCGCATAATGCTCGAAGGCGAGCACGGCGGCAAGAATCTTCGCCGAAGGGCCCGGCGCAATTCTTTCGTCTGCATTTTTGCAGAACACCGCCTCGCCGTATTCGACGTTCATGACGCAGATGTTATTTGCGCGGGCAGTGCCGTCATAGCCCTTTGCCTGTGCCGTGAACGCAAGCGGGCAAATGACAAATAATGCAGACAGCGCAAGGGTTATCGCGCATTTTATACTTCTGTGTAACTTCATCGTTTACCCCCGCCGGAAAGCAACCGGAGAGCGTTTTCCTCGTCCGCAAGAATTGCGGATTTCAGCTCGTCAACCGATGAAAACTTTTTTTCGTCGCGCAGAAAACCGCAAAGACGAACGGAAATCGTCCTGCCGTAAAGGTCGCCGGAAAAGCCGATTATATGTGTTTCGCAGTTGACGTTTTCGGCGTGATTTGTAACCGTCGGGCGGACGCCGATATTCGCAACGGCTTTGTATTCGGTGCCGTCGATTGTGCATTTTGCGGCGTAAACGCCGTGACGGGGAATGACGAGGTGCGGCGGGAACACTTGATTTACCGTCGGCAGTCCGAGCGTTCTTCCGAGCCGTTGCCCCTCGCTGACGGGCAGGGAAACACAGAATTCTCTGCCGAGAAGGTCATTTGCTTTTTCTATTTCGCCTTCTTCAAGAAACCGGCGCACCGCCGATGAGCTTATAACGGTGCCGTCCGCACTTTTCACCGCGTCGACGGTCACTTCCTCCGCGCCGACGGCTTTCAGCTCTTCGGAGAGCGCTGTGGGCGTTCCCGAGGCGTTTTTGCCGTAACGGAAGTTGTACCCGCAGACGGCGCGGCGTACGTGACATTCATTATATAATATACGCAGCGCGAAATCCTCTGGCGAGACGTCCTTCACCTCGGGAAAATCGCAGAAAATGACGATATCAATTCCCGCCCCGGCAAAAAGCGCCGTTCTTTGCTCCGTTGTCGTCAGCGCGGAAAAGCTCTCATCTCCCGAGCAGAGACGGGGGTGACGGCGGAACGTCCAGACGGCGCTGTGCGTGCACGTCCCCTTTTCCGTCGCCTTTTTCAGCAGAGCCGCGTGTCCTCTGTGGACGCCGTCAAAATTGCCGAGCGCACAGGAGAGGGTCATACCGTCCGTTATTTTTATTTCGTTTCCGTTTTTCAGATTTATTACGGTCATAATTCTTGCCTTTTGAAATATTGTTACATATATGATATACGATTTTCGGGCAAAAATCAATAGGCGGGGGACAATCGGAAAAATATAAAAATTTTTTTGAAAAAGGGGTTGACATTTCAAAAAATTCTGATATACTGATAACAGTAATGATTATCGTTTTCAAAAATCAAGGAGGGAAAATGGCAACCATTCAAAAGCATTCGGATAAGCGCGACGCGATTCTGGAAGACCTGCGCTCCCGAACGGATCACCCGACGGCTGACATGGTATATACAAGCATAAGGGCGGAATATCCGCAGATAAGCCTTGCGACGGTTTACAGAAACCTCGCCTCCCTTTGCGAAAACGGCGATATAATCGCTCTCGGTGCGAAGGGCAGGGAAAGATATGACGGCAACGTCTCGCCTCATAATCATTTCTTTTGCACGGTCTGCGGCGAGGTTACGGACATAATGTCCCCTGTGGAAATAACGGGACTCTGCGCCGCACAGAAGGAGACCGGCGGCAAAATTACATCGGCAAGCATAGCTTTCCGCGGAATCTGCGGAAAATGTCTTGAAAATATATCGAAAAAGAACTGAAAAATCAAAATTCAAGGAGGAATAAATCATGGCAAAATGGGTATGCAAAGTATGCGGTTACGTTCACGAGGGAGATACTCCCCCCGAAAAATGTCCTCAGTGCGGTGCACCGGCTGACAAATTCGAAAAGATGGAAGAAAACAAAAAAACCTGGGCAACGGAGCACGTTGTCGGTATCACGGAAGGCGTTTCCGAGGACATCATAAGCGACCTGCGCGCAAACTTCGCTGGCGAATGCTCCGAGGTCGGCATGTATCTTGCGATGGCGAGAGTCGCTTTCAGAGAGGGATATCCGGAAATCGGTCTTTACTGGGAAAAAGCCGCTTATGAAGAGGCTGAACACGCAGCGAAGTTCGCGGAAATCCTCGGCGAGGTTGTAACGCCTTCGACAAAGAAGAACCTCGAAATGAGAGTTGCTGCCGAGAACGGCGCAACGGCAGGCAAATATGACCTTGCGAGAAGAGCGAAAGCCGCAAATCTCGACGCCATTCATGACACTGTTCACGAAATGGCAAAGGACGAAGCCCGTCACGGCAGAGCCTTTGAAGGTCTTCTTAACAGATATTTCGGAAAATAATTCAAAAAGACCCGCTTCGGCGGGTCTTTCTTGTTGACAGAGGGCGATATTCGCAGTCTCTCTTATCGCCTGTGTGAATGATGAGAAAAAATCCCCCTCCGACCCTTGCGGGACAGAGCGGGGATTTCTTTATGCCTTTTTTCTGTTGTTATATATATACATTGCAATGCCCGCGCCGCAGATGAAAACATAACCGATAACGCTGAAAGCGTCCGGCACGTCGCCGAAGACGAAAAAGCCGAGAATTGCGGCGAAAATTACCTGCGTATAATCATAGACCGAAATTTCCTTTGCCGGCGCACAGATATATGCCTTTGTTATTCCGATTTGCCCGATACATGCGAAAACTCCCGCCAAAATGAGATAAAGAAGCTGTTTTGCCGTCATGGGGGTGTAACCAAAAATGAGAAACGGGAGGAAAACGAGGCAGGAAAACGCGGAGAAATAAAAAATTATTCTGTTACTGTTTTCCCGGAATTCTCCGAGCTTGCGGACAAAAGTATATGCCGCGCCGGCGCCCATCCCGCCGATAAGCCCCGCGACAGCCGCGAGCAGGCTCGGATTGTCAAATCCCGGCTTTATTATCAGCAGACTGCCGATAAACGCCGCCGTGACTCCCGCCAGCTGAACAATATTCGGCTTTTCTTTCAAAAGGAAAACAGAGAAGAGTATCGCGAAGAACGGCGATAATTTATTTAGCATGTTCGCGTCCGAAAGGTTCAGCGAGCCGAGCGCATAAAAATTGCATAGCAAGCCGACCGTTCCGAAAAAGCTCCTTCCGAGCAGAAACGGTATGCTCTTTTTTGCGGGGACGAACTTCGTTTTTTCTTTGAGCATTATTATTAAAATGAATATCAGCGCGACGAAATTTCTGAAAAACGCCTTCTGAAAAGCGGGCAGCTCACCCGATAGTTTCACAAAAAGCGACATCATTGAAAAGCCGAATGCGGCTGTGATTATATATAAAATGCCCTTTGCTTTTGAATTCATAAACCGCTTTTCCCCCTTCCGAAGCGCCTGCAATACTATTATATACAATATGAAACGCTTGTCAATTGCAAAAAACGACAAAATAAAAGCCCTGCCGCGGCAGGGTCTTTATAAAATTTTTAATCTTCGGGGCAACATTCAATGTCCATGGTTGAAATTGTGTTGGTAACTGCGTCACTGCAACGCGAGCAAATGCCTATTTCGCGCTGTTCCTCAACGCATCTCGGATTTTTTTCATAGACCTTGTGTGTGGTGACTGTGACGCACGAATATTTATAATTATGACCGAATACCGTGCAGAGGAGGTTCTGCGGAGCTACGGCATAGGGGTTGTGCTCGTCCGCAATCATTCTGACGATTTGCGCGCGTTCCTCCGCCGTAAGGGTCGTATCTTCATCGAATCTGACGGTTATGTTCTCGCCAATGTTGTATTCAAAGGCGCCCTCGTCTGCCGCATATGCAACAGTTCCGAAGGTGAAGAGCATTGCGGCGGAAACAATAATTGAAATGATTTTTCTCATGTCTGATAAATCTCCTGTTAGTCAAGCTGTTAACCGACCTCTTCAAGACCTCCGAGAACCGTCATGAGCGTTGCTCTGTCCTTGCAGTTGATTGTGTATTCAAACCCGTTATAATGGGCGTATGCCTGACAGTGCCCATTCATATCCCAAATATTGAATGTGACATTGCAGACCGTTAAATTCTCTTTTCCGGGGAACGCGCTGCTGTCTGCATAACTGAAATTTTCGCTTGCCGTGAATTTATATATATCTTTGTTGTATGTCAACGTAACAGCTCGTTTTCCGAGGCTTTTGCTATATGAAATGGATGAAAGACTTACTCCTTCGGGGAGCTCTGATGGATAGAGAAAGCTGATATCTTCGTCTTTGAGAAGAGCTTTCATGGTATCATAGTGTTTATATACGCTGCCTTCGGGCTGGGGAGTGACGGTGACATTCCCTCTGTGCTCAAACATGGAGGAAATCTTCTCCGCAAGGTCGGGGCGGGAAATGCTTGCAATAGCCGTAAACGACATTGTCGCGGCGATGACAGCCGCAATAATCGCGACGGCGGTTCTTGCTTTTCTACCTTTCGGTGCGGGGGCGGCGTTTTCCGTTTTCAGTTTTTCCGCGGCAAACCTGTTTGCTCTGTCCTTAACACGGGCGAGTTTTTCGGAAAGCACCTCATCACTCGGGGCTTGGAACACCGCATTGCGCCTGACCTCGTCCGAAAGAGCCCGGATGACATTTTTATCTATGTCCTTTTCGGGCTTTTTACATTCGCGGTTCAGCCGCACGGCGGCATTGCGCAACAGCCGACCGTTTTCTTCGGTCCGCTCGCGCAGTTTTTCGTCTTTCATTCATTAACCTCCTTTTTTTCGGAATTTTAAGCAACATTTTGACGGTTTGAGGAGTCCTTTTGAGACCGGCTCATATATATAGTGTAAGCAAAATCCAAAAAAGGTGCACATTTTCAAAAATTTTTTCAATTTTTTTCAAAAAAATTTTGAATTTTCTTTTTCAGGCGCCTCCAGCGCGATTTTACGGTGTTGAAATTCTCTCCCGAAAGGCGTGCAAATGAGGCGAGAGAGGTATCGTCTTCGAGGACGCAATTCAGCAGGAGCTCTTCCTGCGGGGTGAGCGTTTCCTTGAATTTTGCAAGTCTGCCGTCCGTTTTTGCACCTCTGAAATACCGGTCGCGCACGGCGCCTCCCGTCAGGGCGGTGTCGACTTTATATTTTTCCATGGCTTTTCTGCGTGCCTTTTCGGAGCGGAAAAAATTTGTCGAGTTGTATTCAAGCGCCCTGACAATCCATGCAAGAAGGGTACGCTCGCTGTGACTGTTCATCTCGTTCCATCTTGCATAAAGTCCGGAGAAGGTGTCGTCTGTCAGCTCTTCCGCATCGTATCTGTCGCGTATGCCGAGTGAGGCGCAGTCGTTCAGGAGCAGGAAATAATACTTTTTATAAAGATCGTCGAACGATATTTCATCGTCGAGCGATATTTCATTCGTTTCATTTTCCAATGGCGCTCTCCCTCCCTTCGCAAAAAATGCAATTTTCAAGTCAAGACTGACAATATATTATCAGAAAATACCCTTTGGGTTCAATACTTTTTGTGAAAAATGAGGAAAAAATTTTTCTTTTCGGGACATATTTTGAATATTTTTTTCGCTCTTTTAGGAAAAAAAGTCGAATTCTGTCGGATAATTTTCGGAAGTGACGGCGGAGCCATGCGGGCTTTGCCATGCAAAAAGCGACCGCCCGGTTCGGGGCGGTCGCTTGTGATTACTGCGGGGAATTATTTATCCGCGGACTTCTTTGAGTTTTTCTTTTTGCGGATGATGACGTATGCCGTCACGCCTCCGCCGATAACGATTATCACAATGAGTATCCGGAGCCATGCGAGCGATTTTGCAGCCGCCGTCTTTTCAACGGAGAATTCGGCTGTCGCCTCGCCCCATTCGGAACGGATTGTGATTGTGTGTGCGCCTTCGGAAAGCGTTCCGAGGTATTCGGGCAGAAGCTCGATCTTTATTCCGTCGTCAAACTTCGCATAGCTTTCGGAGGAGAGCTTTTCTCCGTCGACAAGCACTTCCGTGAAGTCTTCAAATGCGGCGTCGGAACGGAAGGCGAGCGGTTTTTCGCTGCTTTCGACCCATCTGTTGCCGTCGCCCTCTGTGATCTTCGGCGGGAGCTTGCCGGTTATCAGGTTTTCCGCCGTGACTTCGGTCTTGCCGTCGCCGTCCGAGAAGAGCTTTCCGCAACCGGAGCACTTATAATGCTCTTTTGTGCCGAACGTTGCGGCTGTCGCGTTTTTTCCGTTGACCTTGATGATTTCCGCATGGTTTGCGGGGTCAAAATTGCCGTATTCCTTTCCGCATTCGTCGCAGACGGCTTTTTTCGAGCAGGTTGCCTTGCCTCCGTGATGAGCGGACGTGTCAACCTCGCCGTAAGGCGCGTGACAGATATCGCACTCGGCTTTTTCATGGCAGTTTGCCTTGCCGCCTGTGTGTTCCGCTTGATCAAGTTTTTCTCCGCAAACGGTGCATACGTGCCAATGAGACGAGCCGTCGGATTTGTATTCCTCGGACGGGGTATGTTCTGCAATGTCTATAAATCCTTTGCAAACGCTACATTTTACAGTGTCCTTGCAGGAAGCCTTCTGATTGCTTCTCGAATGGTCGCAGACTTTCCATTTTGCCGTCAGAGTGATGTTTTCCGCGGGCATTGTTTCCGGATACGGTCTGTCCCAGCCGTCGAATATGAAGCCGGGCTTATAAAGCGTTCCGGGGTTATGAATCTTCGAGCCGTAGTCGGCGGTTATGGGGAAAATGTATGTGCCGCCGTCGGTATTGAATCTGATTGTGTACTTGTTTATCGCCCACTTTGCCGTGATAGTCACATTCTCGGCAGGCATGGTTGCGGGAATTTCCTTGTCCCAGCCGATGAAGGTGTAGCCTTCTCTCGTCGGGTTGGAAGGGACGGTGATCGCCGTGCCGTAGTCCTGTGTAATGGGTGCGACGGTACTGCCGCCTGCGGTATCAAAGGTAATTGTATATTTATTCGTGTTCCAAACAGGATAGAGCGTCAGCGCCGCGTTTTGGGCATAAATATCTCCAAAACCATACACCTTTTCGCCGCCGTCCACGGTTGACCAGCCGGTCTGGGTATAGCCTGTGCGAGTGAACAAAGCGCCTCGCAGGGTAAGAATATTGTTGTGGGGTTTCATATCCGTCACCGCACTGCCGGTGC
>UQUT01000017.1 GCA_900544285.1 uncultured Eubacterium sp. | reverse complement strand
GAACCAACAACCTGCTGATTACAAATCAGCTGCTCTGCCATTGAGCCACACCAGCATATTCGCAAACGCTTTCCGCGTCAGCGAAATGAATTATATCATAATGAAAACCGCTTGTCAATAGATTTGCGATAAATTTTTTGTCAGAAAAAGAGAAAAATTTAATTGCCTGCGGCGTAGAGGGTGATGTCGCCTTCGATGAGCGTACCTTCCGGCGTGAAAACGGAGGAATGTGCGGCGTCCGTATAAAACGTTGATTTTATGTTTCCGCGGCTTATGCCGAGATAGCAGCCCTTTTGTGCCGAAAAGACGGATTTCGTTTCGTTTTCCGTGCCGTGATTGAAAATAACGGTGACGGTTGCGGTGTCGGGAGAGGGAAGGGCGAGCTCGGGCAGTTTTTCCGAATATGAAAATTCTCTGCGGAGGAAGAGTTTTTCCGTCCCGTCCGATTTTGCGAGCGAATAGGTGACTTCATCAGTTATATGGTCCCCGTAGATTTCATAAGTTGCGACGATTCTGTCGCCGACGGAAAATCCGAGCGATGAGTATTTCGCCGCAAGGGCGATTGTCATGTCAGCCGAATAGGCAACCTCGGTGACTCCGTCATCCGATTTTTTTGAATAAAGCTGACGGAAGGAGAGAGAGTCGAAATCGTTTTCGCAGGTGAGGTAACCGTCGATATATTCTCTGTATGTCTGCGACATCAGGATAACGGAACAGAGCTTTCCGTCCTTTTCGGCAAAGACTCTTCCGTCGCAAGCGTAAAGCGAAAAGTTGCCGTCACTTTGAAAAACATTGTATTCATGCGCTTTATCGGTCGACGGATAAAGGCAGACGGAATAAGAGTAGGCGGGGGAGCCGTCATCGCCGTAATAGGTCAGCTTTTCGGTATATGAAGAGCAGCTTTCATCCGCAAAGACCGTGGCGGGGTCGAGCTTTCGCCTTATTTCGTTATATGATACCGACACGCCACTTCCGCATGAGACAAGGAGCATGGACGTCAGAAGAATAAATATCGCTATCGCTTTTTTCACATTTTCCTCCGTGCGGACTTTTTTATATTCTGCCCGCAGATATGATTTTTAAGCCTGTCCACATATCATTTTATCCGCGCGGGAGTAATTTGTCAATATTGAAAGCCGAATGTTTACGGTTTTGTCTTGAAGTATACATAATTGTCTGATATAATAGGAAAAAAACTACAGGAGACAAATGATGAAAAGAATGAAAATAATTGCGGCGGTGCTCGCGCTCTTTATGCTTGCGCTTACGTTTACCGCCTGCGGCACCAAAACCAAAACGGCAGTCATGACAATTGAAGGCTACGGCGACATAACAATCGAGCTTGATTACGGAAACGCGCCCAAAACGGCGGCTCATTTCGAAAAGCTCGCAAAAGAAGGACTTCTCGACGGGACGGACTTTATCCGCATGCAGGAGGGCTTTGTCCTTCAGGGCGGAGCAAATTCAAAGTCCACGGAAACCATCAAGGGCGAGTTTTCATCAAACGGAGTGAACAATAAACTCGAGCATAAGACGGGCGTCATATCCATGGCGCGTTCAAACGATCCGAACTCCGCTTCAACGCAGTTTTTTATAGTCCTTTCGGACGCCGCTCAGCCGTCACTTGACGGTAACTATGCCGCCTTCGGAAAAATAACGGAAGGATGGGACGTAATTGAAAAAATCTGCTCCGATATAAAGGAAAACGGCGGTTTTTCAAATGATTATTACGGCGCTGTGATGGGCTTCCTCAAAGAGGAGAACTATATAAAGATCGAAAGCGTTAAGATGGTCGGTTAACCGAACATAAGCCTGCATATAAGCGAAGAAAGAAAAACGCAGAATATCATTGAAAGAAATGCGGCGGGAAGCGCATGACGCGTTTTCTTTATCCCTGCCGCGGAAAAATATACGGCGAAAACATAGAGTATCGTTTCAGACGAGCCGAGAAGCACGGAGGCGGCTTTCGCCGTCAGACTGTCGGCGCCGTATTTATCGAAAATGTCCGCTATCATCGCGTTTGACCCGCTTCCGGAAAACGGACGCATGATAATCAACGGGAGCATTCCCGTCGGAATGCCGAGCCTTTCAAACGTCGGCGCAAGAAGTGACGAGATAAAGTCCACAGCGCCGGAGGCGGAGAGCATTGAGACGGAAACGACGAGAACAATCAGCGTCGGAAGCAGACGGAAGATGACCGTTATCCCGCTTTCCGTGCCGCGGAGGAAATCGTCAAAGGACGCTTTTTTCGAGAAGGTCAGCAGTGCCGCGCAGAGAAGAACAGCCGCGGGAATGAATGCGGAGGCTATGTATTCCATATTTTTTCCGCCCTCGGCTTTTTCTTCGGAAACAGATGACGCAGCCCCCTTGCAAACAGCATTGAAACAATGCAGCAGCATACAGAGCATATCCAGACGGCGGGGATGATGTCAAACGGGCTTACCGAGCCAGCCGCGCGTCGCAGAGCGATAAGCGTTGTCGGCATGAGGGAAACGGATGACGTGTTCAGCACGGCAAATGTGACCATGTCGTCGCTTGCCTCGTCGGAGCAGCCATTCGGCTCTGACAGCTTTTCCATAGCCTTTATGCCGAGAGGCGTCGCCGCATTGCCCAGACCGAGAAGGTTCGCGCTGATGTTCGCCGCAATCTCCTCCGTGCCGATGCCGCTTTTGCAGGCTTCGGGGAAGAGCAGCTTCATGAGCGGAGATATGAGCTTTGCGAGCAGTCGGCATGCGCCGCATTTTGAATATACCTCCATTATTCCGCACCAGAGCGCTGTCAGCCCGAGGAGCGATATCGAAAGAGAAACGGCTTTTGAAGCCCCGTCGATTATCGCGGAGGCGAGAGCGTCCATCTTCCCCATGGCGAGCGCAAAGGCGAATGAAATTGCGCTTATAGCGCAAAAAATCTTCTTAAGCATGGAAAGCCTCCTTTGGATGGGAAATAAAAATACAGCATATATAGGGGTATTACTCCAAAATAATACATCAAAAACGCATTTTTGGACTATAAATATATGAAAAATAAACAAAATTCCAAAATGTTCGCATTTGTTCGATTTTAGCCTTGACTTTCCTAACATAATATGGTATATTATAAGTACACTGTGAAAGGAGCGTGAATACATATGAAATCCACAGGCGTAGTAAGAAAAATTGATGAGCTCGGAAGATTCGTTCTCCCGATTGAGCTCAGAAAGAACCTCGGAATAAGCAATCGTGATTCTGTTGAGATTTTTGTCGAAAACGACAAGATCATTCTCAAGAAGTACGAGCCTTCCTGCATTTTCTGCGGCAATGCGGACAACGTTGAGAGCCTTAACGGCAAGCTCATCTGCAGCGATTGCATTCAGAAAATCAAGGATAGATATTGAGATTATATTCTTGGGGGAAACAAAAAATGTGCGTTTCAGACTGAACGCACATTTTTTGTTTTTATGGCGACAGCGGGGAATATATCGACGCCGATCGCCGGAACAAGCTGTCAATTGTATATGCCGGCTTGCAACGGCAGAAACGTTGTCCGCGCAAATAGGCGGAAGTTTCTTTTGCACGCTTTTTTCAAAGAAAAATGAGAACTGAGCAAAGAAAGCAAAAAACGCGCCCGAGGGGCGCGTTTTTTATCATTTTGCAACGGTCAATTTGATTATAAGCGAGATATCGTCCGGCTGAACCTTGGCTTCCGTTGCCGCCTTATTGCGCTTTATCGCCCCGCACTTTGTGCATTTATGGGTGATGATATAGCCCTTTTTCGGGTCGGGTTCGGCGGAAATCGGGATCATGAGCCCTCCGCAACCGCTCGCGCGGTCGCCGGGGTTGTTATCGAGATGAAGCGAGCAGAGACAGCGCGGACAGTGATTGCGGCACGAATAGCCGAGGGGCTGAACGTGAAGCCCGCAGTTTGCACAGACGAATTCCTCGTCCTTTTTTTCAAAAAGTTTTGTTTCCATTTCCGGATTATTCAATGTCGGTGAGCGCGAGGGCAAGCTCGTCGAGAGCCTTCTGCTCTGCGGGCGCCGGAGCACCGGACATCGGTTCCGACGCATTTTGAACCTTCGGGAAAGCAATGACGTCGCGCAGGCTGTCCGCGCCGCACATAATCATTGAAAGGCGGTCAAGACCGATTCCCGCTCCGCCGTGCGGAGGAGCGCCGTAACGGTAAGCGTCGACGAGGAAGCCGAACTTTGTTTCAATCTCCTCCGGAGTAAGTCCGAGAGATTTGAACATCTTCTGCTGGAGCTCGAAATCGGTTATTCTGATTGAGCCGGAGAGAAGCTCCGTGCCGTTGAGAACAAGGTCATATGCCTTGGCTCTGACGGAGGCTGGGTCGCTGTCGATATAGGGCAGACATTCATCGAGCGGCATGGTGAAGGGGTGGTGCATGGCGAGCCATATGCCGCTTTCCTCGTCCCATTCAAAGAACGGGAATTCCGTAATCCAGAGGAAATTGAACTTTCCTTCGGGAATTATGCCGAGTTTCTTTGCAACTATCGTGCGGAGCGCGCCGAGGGTGGGCAGGGTGACCTTGTCCTTATCGGCAACGATGAGCGCAACGTCGCCTTTTTTCATACCGAGAGCGGCAATTATGCTTTCAAGCTCGCCCTCTGCCATAAACTTTGCAAACGAGCACGAGGGGACGTCGTCAACCCAGCGGATATACGCAAGTCCCTTTGCGCCGATGCCTTTTGCGTGCTCGGTGAGCTTGTCGATTTCTTTTCTGGAGAGCGTCTCTGCGCCGTTTTCGGCAACTATCGCGCGCACGGAGCCGCCGCCCTGTACGGCGGAGGAGAACACGGCAAAGCCGCTGTTTCCGACGAGCCCCGAAATATCGCGGATTTCCATACCGTAGCGCGTGTCGGGCTTGTCAGAGCCGAAGCGGTTCATCGCCTCATTGTACGTCAAGCGAACCATAGGCGTTTCGATGTCTTTATCAAGCACTTTCTTGAAAAGATAGACTATGAAACCTTCAATCATATCCATAATGTCCGACTGATCGACAAACGACATTTCAAGGTCTATCTGGGTAAACTCCGGTTGGCGGTCGGCGCGGAGGTCTTCATCGCGGAAACAGCGCGCAAGCTGAATGTAGCGGTCAAAGCCGGAGAGCATAAGCAGCTGCTTATATATCTGCGGGCTCTGGGGGAGCGCATAGAAGTGGCCGTGATGAATTCTGGAGGGGACGACATAGTCACGCGCGCCCTCCGGCGTGGGTTTGATCATCATCGGAGTTTCGATTTCGATAAAGCCGTTTTTATAGAAGTATTCACGCGCGGCGAGAGCAATCTCGTGGCGCATCATAATGTTTTTCTGCAAGGGAGTGCGACGGAGGTCGAGATATCTGTATTTGAGAGCAAGCTCGTCGCGCACGTTAGATTCGTCGAGAATTTCAAAGGGGGTTGTCTGTGCGGCGGAAAGAATGCGATAATCATCGACGGCGATTTCGATTTCGCCCGTCGGCATATGCCTGTTTATTGCGCTCTCTCCTCTTGCACGGACTACGCCGTGCGCCGCGACGACAAACTCTGAGCGGGTCTTGAAAGCCTTATCGAATATGGCTTTGTCCGTGTCGCCGTCAAAGGCGAGCTGGATGATTCCCGTTCTGTCGCGCAGGTCGATGAAGATGAGCGAGCCGAGGTCGCGCACTCTCGCAACCCAGCCGAGAGCGCAGACTCTCTTGCCGATATCGTCCTTTGTGAACTCTCCGCAGTATTTTGTTCGTCTGTCCTGTTTCTGTAATAATTCTGCCATTGTATTTTGTCCTTTCGGTGAGGTTATTTTCTGATTATTTCAATCGCCTCTTCGGCTGTTACGGAGACCTGCTCGCCTCCGTCCATTCTGCGGAGTGACATCTTGCCCTCCGCCTCTTCGCTTTCGCCGATGACGGCAACAAATCTGACTCCCGCCCTGTCCGCATATTTGAACTTGGCTTTGAGCGAACGGTCGGACCAGTAAACATCTGTTGCGATGCCGGCGTTGCGCAGGCGGTCTGCGATTTTTGCCGTAAAGGCGAAGCGGTCGCTTCCCGTGGGCAGAATAAGAACGTCTGCCGTCGTGCGCTTTGTTGCCGAGACGATACCGTTATCGCGCAGCTGGGCGAAAAGTCTCGAAAGCCCGATCGAAGCGCCGACGCCGGGGAGCTTTTTGTCCGTATAGAAGCCGGCGAGATCGTCATATCTGCCGCCCGAGCAGACGGAGCCGAAGTCCTCGTGACCGACGATAAACGTTTCGTAAACGGTGCCTGTGTAGTAGTCAAGCCCGCGGACGATGGAAAGGTCGATTTCAAGATTCTTTTCCGGAACGCCGAGCGCATATGCCGTTTTTATGACGCTTTCAAGCTCGTCAACTCCGATATTGAAAGTCCCGTCCGTGCAAAGCGAGCGGAGCGCGGCGATTTTTTCGGCATTTGTGCCTTTGACAGATGTGAATTCGTTTATTCTTGCAAGTGCCTCCGCGCCGACGCCGAGCTTCGTCAGCTCCTCCTGCGTCTTTTCCGCGCCGATTTTCGGCATTTTATCAATCGTGCGCATAACGTCCGCCGTTATGTCTCCGAGCCCGAGCGAGCCGAAAAAGCCCGTCAGGATCTTGCGGTTGTTTATGCGGATTACAAAATCGCCGATATTGAATTCGGTGAAAACGGTGTTTATTGCGGCGGTCATCTCCGCATCATAGCAAAGGTCGAGGGTGTCCGAGCCGATAACGTCAATGTCGCATTGATAGAACTCTCTGTATCTGCCCTTCTGCGGTCTCTCTCCTCTGAAAGACTTCGAGATCTGGTATCTCTTGAAAGGGAAGGAGAGGTCGGGGAAGTGCTGCGCGACGTATCTTGCAAGGGGAACCGTCAGATCAAAACGGAGCGATACGTCCGTATCGTGATGTGTGAAGCGGTATATCTGTTTTTCCGTTTCGCCTCCCGCCTTTGCCAGAAGTACCTCGGAATATTCGAGGGTCGGAGTGTCGAGCGGGACGAAACCGAATCTTTTATAAACATTTTCTATTTTGTCTTTCATGTCCTCAAAGGCGAGCTGGTCTGCGGGAAGCAGTTCAATAAAGCCCTGAAGAATTCTTGGAGTAACCTTGTTTTCCATGGGATTTTCTCCTCAACGTTGTTATAATAAGATATTTTATCACACATCTTTTTATTTTTCAATATTTTATTGACCGTTATTGACTAAAAATCGCCCGTATGATATAATTTTTTCGTAAAAATATGAAAGGAGAGCGGCATTTTGCGAAACAATTCTCTTTTGCTCGGAATAAACACTCCCGTCCGGAATCTGTACGGGGTCGGCGAAAAGCGCGCGGAGGCGCTTGCGAGAATGGGAATTTTCACCGCGCTTGACCTTGTCCGTCATTTCCCGAGAGGATATGAAATGCGGGGCAACGTCAGAACCGTAAAGGAAGCGGAGGACGGCGAGGTCTGCTCCCTTATGCTGACGGTCGCCGCGCCCCCCAAAAGCGCGATGATACGCCGCTCGATGACGATAACAAAGGTTCTCGGGTGCGACGAGACCGGCAGATGCAACATAACCTTTTTCAATCAGCCGTATATAAGCGATATGCTGAAAACAGGCACGGAGGCGAGATTTTATGGGAAAATAGAGCGCAGGGGGAACACCGTTTCAATGTCGTCTCCCGCCGTCGAGGTTGTGCGCGGAAGCGTTCCGCTCCGTCCGTTTGTGCCGGTCTATCCGCTGACTGTGGGCATATCGCAAAAGTTGATGGCGTCATATGTGCGCTCCGCGCTTGACGTCGTGTTCGACCCCGCCTCTGCCGACTGCCTCCGCGAAACGCTTTCTTATGAAATGAGAAAACAGCACGGTCTTTGCGACCTGAAATATGCGCTTTATTCCATACATTGTCCCGCGGATTACGAGGCTCTCGAAAGGGCTAAAAAGCGGCTTGCGTTTGAGGAAATGTATCTCTTTGCGCTTATGCTCTCGATGGCGGGAAAAAGCGAAAAATCGTGCAGCGGCAAGAGGTTTCTCCCTGCGGACAGAAACAAATTCCTCTCCGCTCTGCCGTTTGAGCTTACCGGTGCGCAGAAGCGCACAATCGACGAAATCGAGAGAGATATGACGGGCGGTATGCAGATGAACAGGCTCGTTTCGGGCGACGTCGGGTCGGGAAAGACGGTCTGTGCGGCGTATGCGGCGTATGTGGCTCTGCAAAATCACACGCAGGCGGCACTTATGGCTCCGACGGAAATTCTTGCCCGTCAGCATTATCTCGATCTTGCCCCGCTTTTTGAAAAGCTGGGCTACAATTGTCGCCTGCTTATCGGCGCGACTCCCGCGGCGGAAAAAAAGAAAATAACGGCGGCTCTTGCGGCGGGGGAAATTGACTTTCTCATCGGCACGCACGCGCTGATAGAGGATACCGTAATATTTGAAAACGTCGGTATCGTCATAACGGACGAGCAGCATCGCTTCGGCGCGGGGCAGAGAGAACGTCTTGCGAAAAAGAGCGGTGACTGCCACATTCTTACTATGAGCGCAACGCCCATTCCGAGAACGCTCGCACTCGTGCTTTTCGGCGGTCTGGATATTTCCGCCGTTGATGAAATGCCCCCGGGCAGACAGAAGATCGGCACGTTTGCCGTCGACGAGAGTTACAGAGAGCGGTTGAACGGCTTCATACGAAAAACCGTGACCGAGGGAGGACAGGTATATATCGTTTGTCCCGCAGTCGAGGAGCAGGAAACGTTTACCGGTGAGAGCGGCGAAAAGCTGTCTCTCTCGGACATTATGCCGCTTGACGGCGAACGGGACGTCATAAAACTGAAAACCGCCGTCGATTATGCAAAGCACCTTTCCGAGGTTGAATTTCCGGATCTGCGCGTGGCGTTTATTCACGGCAAGATGAAGAGCGCGCAGAAGGAAAAAACGATGGCTGAATTTGCGGCGGGAAACATTGATATTCTCGTTTCGACAACGGTCATCGAGGTCGGAGTCAACGTTCCGAACGCCTCGCTTATGGTAGTAGAAAACGCAGAATTTTTCGGACTTTCGCAGCTTCATCAGCTCCGCGGAAGAGTCGGCAGAGGAACGAGAAAGTCATATTGCATACTCGTTTCGGACTCAAAAAGCGAAAAATCCCGCGCAAGACTGAATGTTATGTGCGCAACGCAGGACGGCTACAAAATCGCCGAAAAGGATCTTGAACTGAGAGGCCCCGGCGACTTTATTGCTCAGGCGGGCGGAAGAATACGTCAATCGGGCGGAGTGGAGATGAAATTCGGCTCCCTCGGCGACAGTCGATTGCTGTATGACGCATTTGCGGCGGCGGAAAGGACGAGAAAGTCCGATCCGTACCTCGCTTTGCCGGAAAACGAAGGCGTCAGAAAAGAAATAGAACGGATAACAGGTGTCGGAGCGTCGTAAAACGAAAGGAAAAAATTATGGGCTTGATTTTCAATGAAGACCCGAATCATTTTGTATATACGAGAGCGCAGTCGGGTATAACCGCGCTTTCCGAAAAGGACCTTACCGATTTTATCGACGGCTATGCCGACACCAACATAACGGATTTTCTCATCTGCGTAAATGCGAGCCTGCCGCACTTCAAAACAAAAAATATTGAGTCCGTCTGCGATAAATATAAGGCGTGGGAGCGGGCTGGCAGGATCTCCGGCAGAGAAAACGATCCTATCATAAAAAGTACACGCCTGCTTTGCGAAACGCTTGAAAACGGGCTTGATATTCATAATATATGGATAAACCGACTTCGGAAAATCGGCATAAAGCCGTGGATTTCCGTGCGTATGAACGATATTCACAACGCAGGCGAGGCGGACGCCTTTCTGCCGAGCGGCTTTTCCCGTATGCATCCCGAATATCTCCGCGCTGGCTACCGCACCCCTTCTGGCTATTACGAATACGCCCTTGATTATACATTTCCGGAGGTTCGCCAATACTATCTCTCCGTCATTTCCGAGGCGCTCGAAGCGTTCGACGCGGACGGCATAGAACTCGATTTTATGCGCGAGATATATTGCTTCGGCATCGGAAGGGAATATGCGGGGATTGAAATAATGACGGATTTTATTGCACAAGCCGTCGCTCTTGTGCGCCGTGCCGAAAAGGTGCGCGGGCATAAAATCGACATGGGAATACGTCTGCCGGATTCCCCCGAAAAAGCACTTCGGCTGGGCTTTGACGCGGTCGAATGGATAAATCGGGGATACTTTGACCTGATAACCGTTTCTCCGCGATGGTCGTCGGCGGATTGCGATATGCCGATTGACTTCTGGAAAAGGCTTCTCCGCGGCAAAAATATCCGCCTTGCGGCAGGGCTTGACGTGCTTCTTGACGCATATAATCGCAGGGGCAGAAAATATCTGTTCGGCACGGCGGAAACGTCGCTCGGAATGGCTTGCGCATATGCTGCCATGGGCGCGGATGACATTTATCTTTTCAATTTTATGGACATTGCCGACCCTGCCGACGCAAAATCAAAGCCGCTTTTTGAAAAGGAAAATTACAGAAAATTCCTCCGCATAATCGGTAATGCGGAAAAGCAATCGGCGGAAAGCCGCCGCAACGTTGTGACTTACAGCGATACCTCCGCTGTCGGACTGCCGTCGAGAAGACCGCTTCCGCTTGCGGTCAGGTCGGGATTTGCGGCTGTCAGAATACCGACGGGAACGGTGCCGGAGGATAAAATCGCAAGACTGATAATCGGGGTCGAATGTAAACCTGAGTTTACAGGTGATAAAATTACCGTTTACGCAAATGCGAAAAAATGCCCCTTTGCGGAAGAAATCGCTCCGCCGGAGATTGCATATGACGATATGCGGTATTTTGCTTATGAAATTGATACGTCAGAACAAAATCCGATTGTCACGGAGGCGGAATTTTCCTCGCCGGATGAGGATATAAAAATTCATTGGGCGGAAATTCAAATCAAATAAAAATAACGGCTGAAAGCGGTTTGCTTTCAGCCGTTTTGATTTTATATTATATAAATGTATAAAACCGATAATCGTGATTACAGCTTGATTATTTCGTCAAAGCAGATTTATGCCCGCCTTTGCGCACTCGGACTTTGTTTCATCGTCCCAAACGGAGCATTGAACCTCGCCGATATGTGCTTTCCCGAGAAGAAGCATTGAAAGGCGCGACTGTCCGATGCCTCCGCCGATTGTATAAGGCAGCTTGCCTTCAAGGAGCATTTTGTGAAAGGGAAGAGTGCGTCTTGCATCTGCGTTTGCCTCTTTCAGCTGGCTGTCAAGCGATTCGGGGCTGACTCTTATTCCCATGGACGAAATTTCAAAAGCGCAACCGAGGGTGTCATCGTAGAACATAATGTCGCCGTTGAGAGACCAGTCGTCATAGTCCGGCGCCCTGCCGTCGTGCTTTGTGCCGGAGCGGAGCTTGCCGCCGATCTGCATTATGAAGGTCGTGCGGTGATCCTTTACATAGGCGTTTTCACGCTGCTTAGGAGTGTAATCGGGATACATATCCTCAAGCTCCTGCGTCGTCACAAACGAAACGTCTCTTGAAAGACTGTGCGGGAGCGCGGGGAAGGAAAGACAAAGCTCGTCCTGCGCGTCGCATATCGCACCGACGATTTTGCGGACAGTGTCCTTCAGATATTCTGTCGTCCTGTCCGACTTTTCAATCACCTTTTCCCAGTCCCATTGGTCAACGTATATCGAATGGAGATTGTCCATTTCCTCGTCACGACGGATGGCGTTCATATCCGTATATATTCCTTCGCCTGCGGAAAAACCGTAGTTGTGGAGCGCCATGCGCTTCCATTTCGCAAGCGAATGAACAACTGCCGCCTCCGTGCCTGTTTCTTTTATGCCGAAGGTTACGGGACGTTCAACACCGTTGAGGTCGTCATTCAATCCGGATTGAGGCTCTACGAACAGCGGAGCGGATACCCTGCGCAAATTGAGCGCATTGCCCAACTTTTCTTCAAAAATAGTGTGGATCATACCGATAGCGGTTTGTGTTTCGTAAATGCCGAGAATGGATTTGTATCCCTGCGGCACGATTGTTCTGCTCATAGACAGCCTCCTTTTTTCATTAAAAAATTGTTACTATGATATCACAGCGGCGGAAGATTGTCAATAGAAAAGGCGAAATGATGCGGGAATTCCGCCGTTTTCGACTATGTTATGCGGAAAAATCGGGGAAAACACGAAAAAATGTTCGACCGCTTGCAAATCTCCCCCTTCTCGGCGAAGCCTGCAAGGGTGCTTCGCACGCTTGCATATCCCCCAAAGTGAGATGCTAAAAAGGAACAAGCCAATAACCGAAGTTTCTTTTGTACTATTATCAAAGCAAAAACAGAGATGAAAAATCACCTCTGTTTGCTTTTTATAAAATTTTTGCAAAACCAATAACCGAAGTTTCTTTTGCCTTTTTGCCGAAACTCTGTCTGTACGGATAAATTAAAAATCAGCACACGCTTCCAGATAACCGAAGTTTCTTTTGCCTACTTTTCTTCTCGAAGAAAAGTAGGTCAGCCGATCATAGGCTCGCTTCTGCCGGTCATTGAATAGGGAGCCGCACCCTTGACGGAAATACTCTTTATAAGCCTTATGTCCTGCGAGGAAGCGCCGACGAGGAGATCAAACCTGCCGTCTTCAACAACCCATTGCCCGAGAGAAACATTGTAGTGCGCGAGTGACGAAATCGGCAAAACAAAGCGCACATCAGCCTTTTCGCCTTTTTTGATGAATATCTTATCAAAATATTTAAGTTCTTTTTCGGGGACGGAAAGCGTGCAGAATGAGTCGGAAACGTAAAGCCCGAAAACCTCCGCGCCGTCAAAGTCGCCCGTGTTTTCGATTGTGAACGATACCTCGATTTCGCTTTCATTGACCTCTGCTGAGAGGGCGTCATAGGCGAAGGTCGTGTATGAAAGCCCGTGACCGAACGGAAACTGAATTTCATCGGGGTGACGGTCATAGTAGCGATAGCCGACGGCGAGCTTTTCATTGTATTCCGCGCAGTAGCCGTTGCCCGGATAACCGAGGTCGGTGCGCATAGCCTTCGGGAATGTTTCGGCGAGCCTGCCGGACGGGTTGACTATGCCGCAGAGAACGTCCGCAATCGCGCTGCCCTCCGCCTCGCCGCCGAGTCCGGAATAGATTATCGCAGCCGACTTTTCCTTGCAGTATTCGTCAAGGGTTATTGCACCGCCGGACTGCAAAACGATTATGACGTTGCGATTGACCTTGCACGCGCCTTCGATGAACATTTCAAAATTCGGATTCATAAGAAGACTGCGCCTGTCAAAGTTTTCCGTGTCCTCGGATTCCATCGCCCCCGCGAAGATGACAACGGCGTCCGCCTTTGCAACGTTGCGCCGGAATTCCCATACCCCCGGCCAAAGCATAACGGGGGAGAATTCGCCCTTTTTATACGCCTGTATATATTCGATTTCGCAGTCGGGAAGGCGCTTTTTCAGTTCTTCGAGAGGACTATCGATATGGCTTTCCGCCTGATAGACCTCTGCGCTGCCCTGCCCCTGAACGAGAGGCGATGCGGCATATTCGCCGACAACGCATATCTTTTTATACTTTTCTTTTGTCAGAGGAAGAACGTTGTTTTCGTTTTTGAGAAGCACCGTGCCTGCCGCCGCAACCTCTCTTGCAACCTCGTGCAGAGCGGCTCTGTTGTAGGCTTCGGTTTCCTTCGGTACCGGCAAAGCGGCGAGACGGAGCACCCTTTCGACCGCGCTGTCAAGCGCGGATTCGGTGAGAGTACCGTCCGAAAGACCTTTTTTGATCTCGCCTAAGATGTTTCCGTTCGGCGGCATCTGGAGGTCAAGCCCTGCCATAACGGCACGGCAGATATTGTGTACCGCGCCCCAGTCGGAAACGACAAAGCCTTCAAAGTTCCATTCATCCTTGAGAATTTTGCGGAGGAGCTGACCGTGCTCCGAGCACCAGACGGAATTTACCTTGTTGTAGGCGCACATTATCGAATCCGGCTGCGCCTTTTTGACGGCTATCTCAAAGCCGCGCAGATATATCTCGCGCATTGTTCTTTCGTCAATCTCAACGCTTGTATCAAGGCGGTGCTTTTCCTGATTGTTGAGCGCATAGTGCTTCGGGCAGGCGCAGATGCCTTTCTCTTTAAGACCGAGAATAAATTCTGCGGCGAGCTCGCCCGTGATGACGGGGTCCTCCGAATAATATTCAAAATTTCTGCCGCAAAGGGCGTTTCTCTTTATGTTCATGCCGGGACCGAGAAGCATTGAAACACCGTGATGAGCACACTCTACGCCCATAGCCTCGCCAAGTCTGCGCGACGCTTTTTTATCCCATGACGAGCCGACGCAGCTCACGGATGGGAACATAACGCAGTTGTCCTCTTTTTCCGCGCGCACGCCTGCCGTTCCGTCCGCCATTTTGCGGGTTTCTATGCCGAGACGGGGAATTTCAGCCGTCGTCATTGAGGTTGCGCCCGTCAGAAGGATGGCTTTTTCTTCTGTTGTGAGTTCCGAAATTATCTTTTTTATATCCATAAATATCAGCTCCGCAGTTGATTTTTTATTATTCTATCATACCGCCACGGGATATTCAAGGCGGTATTGCGAAAAACAGATGTGAGAAATGAAAAAATCCCCGGGAGGGGAAAAGCATAACCGCCGGACACCTGACCTATGTCAGACATCCGGCGGCTACTATTAAGTTAAATTTTTCGGATAATCGCGATGTCAGGAATGTGTGCGTGCTGTCAGCTGAAGGAGAACGTCGTTGTCGGCGAGATCGGAAATGCTTCTCAGATATTCTTCAGTATAATCTTTCATAACTCCCTCGCCACCATAACAAGTTATGCTGTGTGAAAGCTCGAGATAACCGTCGTCTCTGATAAACGCATGGAAGAAAGGGCTATAGCCGTTGAATGTGTTTATAAGGTTGAGCACCTCTGCTGTCTTGTCGATTTTGTCAAATACGGCTCTGAAATCGCACCATCCGTCGTAGCCTACGTCAATAGCTAATCTTACGGAGTCATCATGGTTGCGGATGGTTATGCTGGCGCCTACAGTGAATCCTCCGTCGTTGGTGTTCCAATCGTAGTCGAGTTTCCAGTCCTTGAAAACCTTTTTAATGTTGTTCAATGCTTTTACGGTGTTGATGTGCATGTTTGCAGTCTCCTTAATTTTTCAAAATGTTTCGCCTTACCGCCTGCGCGGTTGGCTTGTGATCTGCGCACGTCTCTTACCGATATTTAATTTGCACACGGATTTTTGAGCTACCCCCCCACGTGCTCGTACATTGTATCAAAATTTCTAATGTTTGTCAATATTTGTCGATGAAATTTCTGCAAAATTTTGTAGAAAATCGCGTTGACGGCGGGGAAAATATATGGTATACTTGAAAAAATAACATAAAAATTGCGGCTGGGAGGCGGTTTGATTTGAAAAAAATGCTTATCATCGGCATAGCGGGCGGATCCGGAAGCGGGAAGAGCACCGTTGCAAAGCTCATTGAGGAGGAGTTCAAGGGGGATGTGACACTCATCCGTCATGACGACTATTACAAAGCCCAGCACGACAAAACCTATGAAGAAAGAACAAAGCAGAATTATGACTGTCCTGACGCATTCGATACGGAACTTATGTCCGAGCATATCGCGGCGCTGAAAAGGGGAGAGGCGGTCGACTGCCCGGTTTATGACTACATGATACACGACAGAAGCGATGAAACCCGCCGGATTGAGCCGACGTCCGTCCTTGTTATTGACGGAATTCTCATCCTTGCGGAGCCGAGCCTGCGCGAGCTTATGGACATTAAGATATACATCGATACAGACGCCGATATAAGAATTCTCCGCAGAATTGTGCGCGACGTAAACGAGAGAAAGAGAACGCTTGAATCCGTCATCGGGCAGTATATGGCGACAGTCAAGCCGATGCACGAGGCGTTTGTCGAGCCGAGCAAAAAATATGCGGACATAATTGTCCCCGAGGGCGGGCACAACCTCGTCGCGATGGAGATGATATACAATCGTATAAGACATCATCTTGAATGAAAAAATCAAGGCGTGAGCTGAATTTCGGCTCCCGCCTTGATTTTTTTATCGGACACTTTCCGCCGCGACGCTTTTTATAATTTCAACTCCGCGCATGAGCAGATTTTCGGGAATGTTCAATGCGGGAAGAAGTCGCAAACAGCCTTTTGCAAGCGTCACGAGTACGCCCCTTCCGGCGCATTTTTTTGCAATTTCATACGACGGTCGCTCCGTCTCAATGCCGATCATCAGTCCCTCTCCGTGGACTTTTTTAATGCCCTTTGCGCCCCGGAACGCACTGAAAACAAGCGCCGATTTTCGTCTCACTTCGGCGAAAAGACTTTCCGTGAGTCGACGGATAACGGTCTCCGCTCCGGCGCATGCACAGGCGTTGCCGCCGAAGGTCGAGCCGTGGTCGCCCTCGCGCAAAACGTCGGCGGTTTTGTCGAAAAACAGCGTCGCGCCGAGGGGAAGTCCGCCGCCGAGCCCCTTTGCAAGCGTGACAATATCAGGGGTGAGCCCGTAATTTTCATATGCAAATAGCCGTCCGCAACGCCCGAGCCCGCACTGGATTTCATCGCAGATGAGGAGGATATCATTTTCCGTCGTGACCCTTTCCACAGCTTGCGCAAAGGCTTCCGGCAGGGGAATAACGCCGCCCTCGCCTCTGACACATTCAATAATCACGGCGCAGATCTTTCCCGTTTCGCAAAGACGGAGAAGCTCGTCGGGACGGGCTGGGTCGACGTATTCAAAGCCCGGGGTCAGAGGGGTAAAGTCGATATGAAATCCCGCTTGCCCCGTTGCGGAGAGCATGGAAATAGTCCTTCCGTGAAAGCTGCCTTGCAGCGTTATGACGGTGTGCCGCTCGCCTGTATATTTTTGCGCCGAATACTTTCTTGCAGCTTTCACGGCACATTCGTTTGCTTCCGCGCCGGAGTTGGAGAAGAAAACTCTTTCGGCGCCGCTCTTCCCGCTGAGAAGCTCCGCGAGCGATATTTGCGGCGCGGATATATACGAATTCGAAATATGCGGGATTTTGCCGGCTTGCTCTGCGACTGCGGAAATCCAGAGATTATCCGATGCTCCGAAAATATTGACGCCCGTCTGCGCGCCGAGGTCGATATACATTTTTCCGTTTGGGTCAAAAACAAGGCTGCCTTTTCCGAAGGTGATTTCAACGGGGATTTTTTTATATGTTCTGATGAGATGTTTCGTTTTTTCGGCCAATTTTTGCGCCTCGCATAATAAGATATACTTATATCCTATTTATTTTTGCGGAATTTGTTACTTTTTTTGTTATGGAAAAAACTTTTTTTCGCGAAAATTTGACAAAATGCGACTTATATTGTATAATGTAATTTATCGAATACGAAAGGATTGCCATAGAACGATGAAATCAAGAATAATTTTCACAGTTATCTCGGTTATTTCGGCGGCGATATTCGGTGTGACTTTTATCGGCGGTGCGGGCGACTGGTGGATTCCTCCGGCGGCGTTCTGCGGGACGTATCTTGCCCTATGCATACTGTTCTGGGCGGTGATAATTATATCGTGCCTTTTCATAAAGCCGAACAAAGTTTATGACCGTCCGTCAAAATTTTATGAAAAAATGTTTGCCGTAATTTATGACGGCGTTATAAGACTGTTCAGGGTCAACCTGCACATAAGCGGCGCGGAAAAGCTGCCGAAGGAATGCTATCTTCTCGTCTCAAACCATCGCTCCAATTTTGACAATATGGTCGAATGTGCGGCGGCGGGCGGAAGAAACATTGCGTACATATCAAAGCCTTCAAACTTTAAGATACCGATAGCGAGACGTTTTATGCGCCGTTGCTGTTATCTTGAAATCGACAGGGAAAACCCGAAAAACGCTTTTGCGACAGTCGGCAGAGCCGTTGATTTTATAAAAAATGACGTCTGTCCCGTCGGGCTTTTCCCGGAGGGACACAGAACTCATCAGATACAGATGGACGATTTCAAGCACGGATGCTATCTGATAGCCGAAAAATCGGATTGTCCGATCGTTGTTTGCGCCGTGCGCGGGACGGAAAAGATACATAAAAACTTTCTTTACCGTCACACGGACGTATACGTCGATTTTCTTTCCGTAATTCCGAAAGAACAGATACACGGAAGGCGCGCAATAGATGTCTGCACCGAAACAAAGAAAATAATTTCAGACTTTCTTAATGAAAAAGGAGAGGCTCAAAATGATACGAGTACTTTACAACCCGCTGGCAAATAACAAAAACGGCAAAGCAGAGGCTGAAAAGCTGAAAGAAACCTATGGAGGCGGAATATCGTTTGAGGATGTTACAAAAATCTCCGATATTCCGGCGTATATTGCCGCTTCGGGCGACGATACAATTGTTCTGGCGGGCGGCGACGGCACAATAAACCGCTTTGCGTGTGACGTTTACGGCAAACTCCCCGAAAAGAAAATTCTTTATTATCCCGCAGGCTCCGGCAACGATTTTTATAATGACGTCAAGGATTCCGCAGAGAGGGAGAACGGTCTTGTTATTCTCAATCCTTACATAACAGACCTGCCGACAGTTACCGTCAACGGAATAACGCAGCCGTTTGTAAACGGTATCGGCTACGGTATCGACGGCTACTGTTGCGAGGAGGGCGATAAACACAGAGAGCGTTCGGACAAGCCTGTGAACTATACGTCAATCGCGATAAAAGGGCTCCTTTTCCATTTCAAACCGGTGAATGCGAAGGTTACGGTCGACGGAAAGACATATGAATTCAAAAAGGTTTATCTCGCGCCGTCTATGAACGGTCGCTTCTACGGCGGCGGAATGATGATCGCTCCTGCGCAGGACAGACTGAATAAAGAACACTCGCTTTCCGTTGTGCTGTATTACGGCGCATCCAAGCTGAAAACTCTTATGGTATTCCCCTCGATCTTCAAGGGCGAGCATATCAAACATACGGAGATGGTTGAGGTTATTACCGGGCACGACATAACTGTCGAATTTGACCGTCCGACAGCTCTCCAGATTGACGGCGAGACGATCGTCGGCGTTACGAGTTATACCGTTCATTCCGCAAAATAAAAATGTTCTCAAAATCAAAAAACTCCCGTCGCAGCGGGAGTTTTTATATTTTATACCGGTGTATAATATATTTGCAGAGCTTTTGCGCCTGCGGTGATGTGGGGATGGGAAGAGGGCTTTGCCTTACTAAATTGAGACATATAAAAAGGAGCGGAATACCTGCTCCTTTGATGAAAGTATAAATTTCGCACAAACCGGTTGCTGAAGTTTCTTTTGCCTGCTTTTCTTTTCAAAGTGGAAATCAAAAAGGAGCGGGAAACCGCTCCTTTGATGAGAATATAAAATTTGTTCAAACCGATTATTGAAGTTTCTCTTGCGCACTTTTCTTTTCAAAGTGGAAATCAAAAAGGAGCGGGGAACCACTCCTTTGATGAGAATATAAAATTTGTTCAAACCGATTATTGAAGTTTCTTTTGCCTACTTTTCTTTTCAAAGAAAAGTACGGTCAGAGTATTGTGATGGAGACGGGGAGGGTGAAGCTTTGAGCCGGAGCAAGACAGAGAATGCCTTTTTTGTTTTCGAGTTCTTCTGTCGGCACTCTTTCGTCGGAGCCGCTCCAGGGCTCAATGCAGACAAACTCCGCACCCGGCTTTGCCCAGAGCCAGAGCATCGGCGTTTTGCCGAAGGTCTCGCGAAGGTACGGAACGCCGTCACTGCCGACAAGCTCAGCATAAGTCGAAGCCGGAGCTTCAAGGGCGAGTGAGCCGTTTTCAAAGAGCTCCTTTGAAAGGACTATATCCGTTTCGCCGTCAAGGATGAGCTTGTTTTCCGGATTGCCGACTGTGTCGTTTCCGTCAAGATAGGGGAGGGTTGCATGCTCGGGGGTTTCAAAGCGGAGCGTGTCACCTATGCGGATGTTGAAGGCGGGGTGCGCGCCGACAGAAAAATACATATTGCCGTCACCCTTGTTTGTGACAGTCAGCCGCTGGACGAGAGTGCTTTCCGAAAGGGAATATTCTGCGTCAAAATCAAATTCAAAGGGGAACGACATGAGCGTTTTTTCGTTTGACGAGAAACGCAGAAGAGCGGAATTATCGGTTTTTTCAACGACCTCAAAACTGCTGCCGCGGAGAAAACCGTGCTTCTGCATAAAGTATTTTTTGCCGTCATAGATGAAGCTGTCGCCGCTCATTCTGCCGACCGCGGGAAACAGCAACGGAGCGTGACGTCCCCAGACAGACGGCTCCGCCTGCCAGATGTATTCTCTTTCCGTATCCTTTTTTATCAGCGACGATAACTCTGCACCGACGGGATTTATGCGTGCGGTGAGAAGTTCGTTTTCAATTTTCAGCATATCGGTCTCCTTTTATATGAGGTCGCCGACGGACTTGTTTCCGTAAACCGACGACCAGTTTTTTTCAAAAGACTCAAGCTCGGCTTCCGTGCCGCGGTTGCCAATCATCACAGGCAACATTTCGGGAGCGACAGTTACCGCCCCGACGCCGCAAAGAACAGCGCGATTTATCTGCTCCGCTACCCGGAAGCTCGCCGCAAGGACGTTTGTTCTCGGATAGTGCTCGCGGAAGAGCTTTGCCATATCGCCCGCGACCTGCGCGGAGTCAAGACAGAGGTTATCTATATGGCTCATATATGGCGCGACGTAATCTGCGCCCGCAGCTGCGGCGAGTATAGCCTGGCTTACGGAATACACGGCTGTCGCCGTTGTGCTTATACCGTCACGCGAAAGAATTTTTATAGCGCGAAGCCCTTCCTCCGTTGCGGGAATCTTTATGCAGATGTCGCCGCCGAGAAGCTTTGCGATTTTTTGCGCTTCGCACACCATATCGTCCGATTTGTCAGCCGTCACCTGGACAAAAAGGAGCTTTCCTTCCGTTATTTTGCGGAGCTCCTTCAGCAGTGGGAGAAGCTCCGTGTTCTGACGGGATAGTATCGTCGGGTTTGTCGTCACGCCGTCAAGCGGATAAAAATCAAGCGCGCGCCTTATTTTTTCGGGGTCGGCAGAGTCGAGAAACAGTTTCAAGAACGTCACGTCCTTTCGTGATTATTTTTCTATGAGAGATACCTCGCGGACATCCTTTGTCGAAAGGTTTATGCGGAGAGTTTTTATCTCGTACGCCGTGAGGGTGAATTCCTTTTCAAAGTCGATTGAGGGGAGCGAGAGAACGGTTTTGCGGGCGTCCCCTGTCGGGTTGAAGAGACGGATGATGAAGTCATCTCCTCTTTCCGCCTTTTTGAATACCGCAAGCGTGATGACGTCATCGGAGAGCGTTGCAAAGGGCTTTATAGTGTTTTCCTTTTCCTTTGCACAGCCTGTCGGGAAGAAGGAAAGTGCCATCGGCGTCTCCGCAAATGCGGCAGACTCACGCTCGATATGCGCCCTTCTTTCGCCGTCGTCGCCGACCTTGACGGCAAACGTAAAGTCTTGTTCGCCCTGATCCATAAAGGGAGAGAAACGATCCTGCTCCATTATATAGGGCTTACGGACGGAGAAGTCGCTCTTTCCTGCGGCATAGCCGGGAGAGCGCAGGCAGGTTATGCGAAGCTCACCGTCTTTATAGTCCGAGCCGTATGTGCTGCTGTTGATGACTGTGAGCGCGGTATTGCCGTCCGATACGAGGTTCCATTTCTGGCTGACCATTTCGTCTCCGTTTGTCAGAAGCGTTTCGCTACCGTATGCCGTCTGACCGATGAATATATCGCCGTCGACGGTTCTGAGAGAGAGCTTGAGCATTGTCATCTTCTCGTTCCAGTATACCTTGTCCCTGACGGTAAAATCGGAGGAGTTTTTCGGCAGATAATATCTTCTTGCAAGGAATGAATCGTGATAGGAGAAGAGCGCTTCGACAACCGTGCGAACGGCGCCGTCCTCGATTATGCGAACGGAATGAGGTCTGCTTCCGTTTATTATACCCGAAAATTCGGCGGCTTTTTCTTCGTCCATCAAAGTAAATTCGCCTTTTATGTTGCGGAATGACTTTTCCTTGTGCGCCCAGGAGTTTTCGTCATCTTTTATTGCGAGCGGAGCAAACGATCCCTTTCCGAGACCGACCCTGCCGTCTGCCTCGTAGCTGTCGATAAGTCCCGTATGAAGATTTATTACAACCTTCATTTTTCCGTTGTTCCAGACAAGCTCGTCGCCTTCGGGCTGAACCGGCGGCACAGGATTTTCGCGCAGCTCCATTTTTATATCAAAACGGCTCATTGTGCCCGCAGGGAGCTTTGCGAAGAATACGGTTTTTATACGCCAGTCAACGTTGAAATTAGATATTTCGTGTTCGCGCTGGCAAGGGATTTCCTTGCCCATATAATACACGTGCGGAACGGAATAAAGAGCAGGATTTTTGTTCTGGTCGGGAAGCTGGAATTCTACTTCGACGGTTTCGTCGACCTCGTAGGGGTGAGGATTGTAAACGAAAACGGGGATTGTGCCCTCCTCCGCCTTTGCCTTGTCGGAGCAGAGCGCGAGGAACGCCTTTATCTTCTCGGGGCGGAGCTCGGTCAGTCCGTGACCTGCGACAGCCTGCGCATATTCGCCGACGGGTTCAATTGCCGAGCCGGGGAGAATATCGTGAAATTCGACGAGCAAAAGATCCTTTGTTGCCTTTTCGATCTCCTCGGAGGGATAGTCCGAAACGCCTGCCATAAGCGCGTGAGCAGACATTTTTTCCGTCATATAAAGCTCGTTTTCAAGCGTGCGATGAATTTTCTTCGTGCGCATCATGCTTGTGTAGCAACCTGTATAACGCGGGTTCATTATGCCGTCATAATCCGGAACCGGCTCGCTGGACGTTTTAAGCTCGTCAAAGAACGCCTCCGGCGTCGAATGAATGAGATTGAATTCCTTTTCGCTCTTTTTCAGCTCTTCTATCTTCTGAAGGTCTATTCTGGAAGGACCGCCGCCGTGGTCGCCGATGCCCCAAAGCACCATTCCGACCTTTTTTCCGCGGTTGAGCTCCATCCAGCCCTTGATTTTTTCGTCCGCTTCTCCTCTGTGCGACTCGTATGAGTTATACGCGCGGCAGCATGCGATTTTCGAGCCGTCAAAGCCGACCCAGTTGAAGGTCGATGAGGGGAGGTCGAGCATATCGGGCTCGGGTCGACAGAAAATATATGAGTCATAACCCGACTTTTTCATTATCTGAACAAGCCCGCGTGAATGACCGAAGGCGTCAAAGTTTATAGCCGTTCTCGGCTCAACTCCGAATTTCTCAAGGAAATAATATCTTCCTGCAAGTATCTGGCGGACAAAGCTCTCCCCGCAGGGAATGTTGCAGTCCGGCTGGAGATACCAGCCGCTCATTATGTGCCATTTGCCTTCCTTTACAAGGCGGACGATTCTGCTGAACAGAATCGGATCGTTTTTTTCGACCCATTCATAGAGCATTGCTTCGTTATGACAGAAGATGAAACCGTCATAATCATCGCAGAAGTCTGCGGCAACGCGATATGTCGAAAGCGTTTCGGCAACGCCCTCTTCGATTTCCCAAAGCCACACGGGATCTATATGAGCATTACATATAAGATGAAGATTTTTCATTTTATTATCCTTTCTCCTCTTGCGGAGTTTTTTATACAGATATGATTATATCACAAAATGAAAAGATTGACAATAGAAAAAAGCAATAAAAACAGAGATGAATAATCATCTTTTCTTTCTTTTTATAAAGTTTGCTCAAACCAATTAACTGAAGCCTCTTTTGCTTTCGTTTTTTTAAAGTGCAAATGAAAAAGGAGCGGAAGACCGCTCCTTTGATGAAATTATAAATTTTGCTCAAATCAATTATTGAAGTTTCTTTTGCCTACTTTTCTTTTCAAAGAAAAGTATGGTCAGTTTTTAGGGACATAGATTGTCAGAACGTCGGAGAGGGCTTTCATTTCGCTGTCCGAAAGGTTCGGATTGCCCATTTTTGCAATGTTGAACGCGCGATAATTGAACTGTCCCCACCAGTTTTCGTCAACTATGACTGCCTCCGTCAGAACGTTTGCGGGACGCGAGGCGGTCTTTTTGTCGAGAGCCGTCCAGCCGTCCGGACGGTACTGATAACCCGATTTTATAACGATTATCGAGCCTTCCGGAATATCACTTTTCGAGAAGATTTTCGTCGTTGCAAACTGGCTTATGTTTGCCGCCTTCGATCCGTTTGCACGGCTTACGATTGTTCCGGGCGTTGCGCTCGTGGAGTTATAATAGGCGTAATACGTTATGCCGAGGTCGAGCTTTGTATACTTTGAAAGGTCGATTTTTGAAAGGTCGGGTTTTTCCGGCTCAACCTTTTCAACCTTCGGAACGTAAACACGGATGACCTTTGAAAGGGAAGTCATTTCTTCATCGGAAAGATTGGGCGCGCCGACCTTTGAAACGTTGAATGCGCGGAACCTGAAATCGTCCCACCAGCCATCCGTGACGCGGATGACATTTTCGGAGGTCTCCGCGGGACGCTTTGAGTTCGGCGTACCGACATAGGCGTTCGACCAGCCCTCGGGGCGGTACTGATACCCATCGTCGATTATTATCACACTGCCGACGGGAAGCTCATCCTTGGGAATGACTCTTGAAGCCGCATATTTTCCGACGTTTTCGTCATTGACGCCGGCGATTTTGCTCTGAATTTTCATTCCCGCCATTCTGGAATAATAATATGAACAGGGAACAAGGTCAAGCTCGATTGCCGTGAACTTTTCGGGGTCGAGACCGAGCTTTTCGAGATCGGCTTTCTTCTGCGCCTTGTCGGCGTCGTTTATGACTGTCGATTTTGTTACCTCAAACGGGTATGCACACGCGTAATTTACTGCTTCCTTTGCGGCGTTGACCGTCGCAGTGCCGAAAACGTAACCGTGGTCGGCGGGGATGTATGATATTTCCGAAAGGTCGGCTCCCGTCAGGGCTTTGAGCCATGCGAGCGCCGCAGTGTATCTGCCTGCATCGTACGAAAGATGATATCCGTCACGCGTGACATTGTCGCCTATGAAGCTCGTGCGCAGGTTCTGAATTGCCGTGCCGGAGGGAATTACTCCGTCGAAGTCATCTGCGTGCTTTTGCAGGATTGCGCTCTGAACGCTGCTGCAAATGCTTTTATACATTGCCGACTGACTGTTGCCGTATTTTGCAAAGTCGGCGTGACCGGAGCCGGTCTGATATGCCCACGTCATGTGCCAGACGAGCTTTGCGTTCGGGCGAACTTTTCTGACCGTCTGAATTATCGTTGAGAGATACGGCTCGTATGAGCCTTCAAGTCCGCTGTAACCGCTCGCCTGCTGGATGGTTATGCAGTCCCAATCCGCATATTTGAGTCCTTCTGCGATAGTTGCGTTCTTGCGACTTGTCCATTTGCCGTCTTTGTTTGTATAAAATTCGTATGCGGCTTTGCCTGTTCCGATGTTGTTTGCGTGGGTTTCGAGTGTGCATCCGCCGATATAAAGATTGCCGAGAACGATATCGGTGTATCCGGCGTCTTTGGCAAGCCCATAGAGATACTGCATCGCGTCAACGGAGAAGCTGTTGCCGATTGCGAGAACCTTGAATGACTTTCCTTCGGGCAGGATTGCCGGCTTTTCGATTATCGGCTTTTCCGTTGTCTGCGCGGCTGTCGTCTGTGTCGTTGACGGCTGAGTTGTCTGTGCCGGCGTTGTCTGCGCTTCTTCGGTGGTTGAGCTTGTCGCGGAGATTTTTCCGGACGTGCCGCTTGTCGATTTACTGCCCGACGTGGTTGTTGTTTCCTTGTCGGAAGAGCCGCACGATATGAGCGCGGCGACGGAGCATATCACTGCAGCGATTAAAACAAGCGATAATATCTTCTTCATTTTGTCCCCCTAAAACAAATGCCGTCGGGAACGACGGCATTTGCTGAATTATTGTTTACTGTTCTTCTTTTTTCTTTCCTATGACGAGTGCCGCGCCGATCACTCCGATCATTGCAAACGAAGCACCGACTCCGATTACGGAGCCGCATCCACCGGAGGATTTTCCGCCCGTCGTTGTTTCCGTGCCGGAGGTGCTCTCGGGCGATGTTGCGGATGTTGTTTCCGTTACGGTTGTTGTCGTTGTTGCGGGCTCATCGCCTTCCCATCTTGCATAGACGGTGACTGTGCCTGCGTCATAGATGGGCTCATCGAATACGAATTCCGTTGTGAACTGCGGATCTGTATACCAGCCGACGAAAGCCTTTCCGTTGTTGTCTTCAAGCACGGGCTGTGTGAACGATTCGCCGGTCTTTATGGCGAAGACTTCGTATTTTGCTTTTGCGTTGACGATCTTGAGCATTACGGCGTTATCGTTTGCGATCCATCTCGCATAGAGATATACGGGCTCGCAATCGTCCTTTGTTGTCGCCATGTTGTATGGAGATGTGCAGTCGATGTCATAATACCATCCGCCGAATTTTTCAAGACTCTTTTCCATGGGGAAGCTGTATTTCAGCGTTTCTCCGCACTTGACTGTCACTTCATACGGTCTGTTTGCCGCGGTCATGCCCTTGTAGAGGTAAACGGAATAGTCATCCGTTCTGACCTTGGGCGGAGCCTTTGTATAGAGTTTGAGCTCGCGGACGGATTCGCCGTTTGAGCCTTTTGCCGTGATTTTTGTGTAATAGGTCGACTTGCTGTCAAGTCCGGAGAAATCAAATGAGAACGAACCGTTTTCCTCGGGCTTTGCATAAAGCGTTTCAACGGGGCTCGAATAGTCGGACTTCTTCGAGACAACTGCCGTTATCATGTTGAGAGTACCGGCGTTGAGATCCGTTATCTTACCGGATATGGACGCCGAATTGACTGTTGTGTCATATGAGAACTTGAAGTCAACGGGAACGGCTACCGTGCCTGTGACCTTTATCCGCATTTCGTTTCCGACCTCGGAGAGCATTTCGATCTTGAGATTGAACTGCGCCGCCTGCTCTTCGGTGAGAAGAGTATACCATGTGTCGGAGCCTACGAACTTGAAACCGTGACTGTCAAAGAGATTTTTGCCTTCCTTGCTGCTCCATGTGTCATAATTTTTGCCGCCTGTGTCGCCGCTCGGATAAAGCGGCGTCAGACCCGGGGCATGGGGCGAACCGTTTGTATAGCAGTTCGGAACCGTAAATGAATTCATAATCGATTCGTCGACGTGCCATATCTGAATACCCTTTGCGGCGCCGGGGATGGCGTCATAGCTCGACGCGTCCTTTGTGTATCTGTTTTCTATCAGATAATATTCCTTCGGGTTTGCCGTGCTTATCTTGATTATGTTGTATTCGCCCTTGTCGCTTTCGCGTGAATAAAGGGTGTAGGTGCCGTCCTGCGCAACCTCGGCTTTCTCAAAGCCGTACTGGAGGAGATAATAAGGGTCGATCGCCGCGGGCGCTTCACCATCTCTTACGCCCTTGAGCTTTCCGAGCGCCGATCCGCCGCCCTGAAGAGCGATATCGCCGGGACCGCCGCACCACACGGCGTTTGTTCCTCTTGTGTAGAGGTCGTTTGCGCCGAGAACGTGACCGAGCTCATGAGCAATTGTTCCGAAGCCGATGGGCTTGCCGTCATAGCTCATTTCGCCGACAGCACAATATTTCGCTTCGTCCTGACGAGCCATAACGCGCACTCCGTTTATGGACGCGTACCAGTCTGTGCCGGGGCTCTGGAAGCTGTGCACACCCCAGATGTTATAGCCTGTGGGGGAATAGTCGATTTTCGTGCTGCGTCCGCCGCAGATATAGACAACCGTGAGCTCTTCCCAGCTGAGACCGCCGTTGCCGTCGGTATCGTATTTTGCAAAATCAACGTATTCCGCCGCCGCCTGGAGAGCGGGAATTCTTGCCGCGCCTATCGAAGCGGGCTGACCGCTGATTGCACCGGGGTGCTGCATTTCGAGCGTTACGTAAACAACGCCGTTATTTTCCTCGCCGTATGTTTCCTCGACAGGCTCCCACCAGAAGTTGTCCTTCGACATTTTTTTGAAATAGTTTTTCATTGTGTTGCCTTCGTCGCCGAACAGAGAGTTCGCCCAATAGGATTCCTCCGAATGAGCCCATTGCTCCTTGAATGCGTCCGATGTTTTTACCGTCGTGTTTTTGCCTTCTTCGTAAGCGTCTTTTCCGTCGCCGTCGGCGTCGAAATTGATGACTAATACGAGAAGCGGAATAGGCTTGTAGCCCTCATACCCGCTTTTGATTTCGGTATAGTTGTATTCCGCCATGGCGTCTGCCGCGGAAACCGTCATAAACGCCGCGCAGAGCACGAATGCGACAGCAACGATAACCGATAATGCTTTTTTAAGCATAGTGCTTTCCTCCTGTATTATAAAACTCTTTTATAAAGTCTGAATAATTATATCACAGTCATGCATATAAATGCAATCGTCAAATTGATAATATTTTGAGAATATTTTGTTGCGTTTCATACAAAAATCGTCCCTCTGCAAAGCCTTTTTGCAGGGGGACGATACTTGCTTATACAATCATTTCCAAAGACTCGCGGGATAGTTTCCGATGGCGCGCTGCTCCTTTATGAAGCGCGAGAACGCCTCGCTGTCGTCGCGATATGTAACGCCCATCCATTTTGAAGGCGTTTCAAAAAGTCTGACGTCGCATTCGCCGCTTTCGATGAGCGTCTGAACGGCTGTGGGAAGATAGAATTCGCATTTTGAAAGGTCGCTTTCGTTTTTGCGGAGGAATTCCTCAAATTGTGCCTCCAGTTTGCCCGTAAACGAAGGGGTGAAGCCGAAGCAGTTCATCGAAACAGTGCAGTCGAGAGGGAGAACGGTCTTTGAGCCGTCGTCCTCGGTGTTTACGGCGACGTCGCCTTCGCGCGCAATTTTCGTCTTTTCGTCGAGCGAAACGAGGTAGCCCCCTTCCGTTTTGCATATGCCTCTTGAAACGGTGCCGTTTTCGCTGAGAGTGTTTTTCAGTTTATATGCGACGGAGCAGTAATGCGCTTTTTCGTCGTCCTTTGCTGTTCTGAGGAAGTCCGCAAGTATGCGGAAGGTCTCAAAACCGTAAAAATCGTCCGCGTTGACAACGCCGAAATTATCGCCGACGTCGCCCGCGCACATGATTGCCTGCGCCGTGCCCCATGGCTTCTTTCTGCCTTCCGGGAAGGTGAAGCCCTGCGGCAGGTCGAACGTCTGATAAACATATTCGACCTTGATTCCGCTTCCGCGTATTCTCGAACCTATCGTTTCTTCAAAAATTTCCTCATGTTCTTTTCTTATTATAAATACCACGCGGTCAAAGCCGGCGCGAACCGCGTCGAACACCGTAAAGTCGATGACAAATTCTCCGTTTTCCGTGAGCGGGGTGAGCTGTTTTATGCCGCCGAAGCGACTTCCCATTCCTGCTGCGAGTATGACAAGGGTCATAACAAAACCTCCGTAAAGATATTTTTCGGGTGTAATACGTATTGTATCATATGCGAAAGGATTTTTCAAGTGAGAATATTATAATGATTTATTGCATAATGATAATCAGAACTTTACCTGGGGGTGATATTTTGAAGAAAACCGTTTTTTTGCTTTTGCTTGCGGTTATCATGCTCTTTTTCGCGTCATGCGCGCAGACTCCGGACATGATGGAATTGCTTTCATATCAGAGCGCGGACTTTTCCGCTGTGCTACGCGCGGATGACGGCAGGGAATACACCGTCGGAAGATCCGGCGGGAAAACGGAAGTTTCTGTCGGCGGCGCGGTGTACGTCCCGACGGAAAACGGCGCGACACTCATGCTCTGCGGAATGAAAACGGAGCTTGCAACACTGCCGCCCTCAATCGTAACGGCGATCGCCGTATTTTCGTTTGATACCGAAAGCACATGGAAAATCGAACGGTCGACCGTCGGCGGGGCGGACGTTTATATATGCCGCTCGGAGGAGGGAAGCCTTTATATCGAAGCCAGCTCGCTTTTGCCGTGCCGCGCGGAAAAGGACGGAAAAATATTCGATATAACGTCATTTGAAGTAATAAAAAAGGCTCCCGCGGAATAAACATTCCGTGAGAAACTCAAAGGAGGAGATATTATGTTCGTATACACAATGCGCGCGCAGACGATAAAATTCATAGCCGCCGTGGTGCTTGCAATCGGCGCGATGATAACCCTCGTCGCACTCATCCCGACATATGACGTTTCCGCGTCGGCAAAGGGCACAAATTATTCCGGGGTATATTCAAACAGCGACAGAATAGCCTTCATTTCCGCCCTCGGCTGGAAGGTTGATGAAAATCCGATTGAAGAGGTTCAGGTGACCGTCCCCGCCGAGTTTGACACGGTCTATGCGGGCTATAACGAAATGCAGAAGGAGCAGGGACTCAGCCTTGCGCCCTATAAGGGCAAGGAAGTTACAAGGTATACATATAAGATCACAAATTACGAAGGCTATGAGGGCGAGGTCTATATAAACCTTCTGGTTTACAGGAGCAAAATAATAGGCGGAGACATATGCTCCGCCGACAGTTCGGGATTTGTTCACGGCTTTTCAAAGGACGTAAAATATAACGCCTGAGCCGTCAGTTGTCGCTGTGATAGCGACGGAATTCGCTTCTTCTGCGTTTGACCCACGCGACAAAAGCGTCAAGCGCTTCATCGCTTATCATGCGCACGTCGTAATAGGTCGAATAGAAGCTGGTGAACGAGTCGCCGTGATATTTTGTCATGAAGTCTTTGGTGACGAATTCTATGTAATCCGCTTTTTTGATGAGCGGATAATAATAACGCATTTTGCCCTTCTTTTCGGAATAGACAAAGCCCTTTTCGGCAAGGCGTGTGAGCATTGTTATGAGGGCAGGAACCGGCCAGCCGCGTTCCGTGCCGAGCTGCTCCATTATCATCGTCGTTGTGACGGGAGGGGTATTGTCCCAAACGACCTTCATTACGTCAAATTCTGTATCCGGAAGCTTTTTCACTGAAAAGTTCACTCCTAACTGAAATCAATAATGCGCACCTGCGACTGAAAAAATGTACGTTTGTATTATACAGGAGTATAACATAAAAGTCAATGATTTTGCGATATTTTTTGCGAAAAAACGAAAAAACTTTGCCGAAAATGCGAAATAGTACGTGATTTTGTCCCAAAATGACATGGAAAAACATGAAAACCGCCGCTTTCGCGGCGGGTTTTTGTTTTTTGCCCTGCGCAACGGCGGACTTATTCATATGTGACATTGTTGTTTTTCAATAAACCACCAAGAAAAACATCTCTTGCAAAGTCCCACGTTTGCAGAAAAATGTAATTATGCACCCGCGGTTTTTTCCGCGGGCGCGCTTTTTTGCCTGCATAAAATATTTTTGGATTTTCTCCGTGTAAATATTGTTTTTTCCTTGTGTCGAATATTGACTTTTTGTAAACAAGGATGTATAATTATAGCCGTATAAACCAACGGAGGAATTTCATATGCTTACGGAATTCGGTAAACTTTTAAGAATAATCAGAATAAACTCGGGGGATTCGTCAAGGGAAATGGCAAGAAAGCTCGGCTTTTCCCCTTCGTATCTTTCCGCGATAGAAAGCGGGAAGCGCAACATCCCGACGGATATGGAAAAGCTGCTTTCAAAATCGTATCCGCTCTCGCAGATCGACCTTGAAAAGCTGCGCACGGCAATGTTCGCTTCGAGCGATACCGTCAAGATAAACCTTACGGACTTCGCCGAAAAGAAGCAGAGGGTTATCATGGCAATCGCACAGGACGATATTTCGGACAATGTGCTCGATGAAATAAGCGATCTGATATTCAGACACGGGAAGGATACGGAAGATGAGTGATAAACAGAATATCCCTTCCGCTTTGCCGGAGTTTTCGTTCGGCTTCGGAAACGTACGCGTTCAGATGAGGGAAGAAGAGGGAGCGCCGAAAGAAGAGGTGTTCCTCGGGCTCAGCGGAACGTATACGCTGAGTATAAAAAACAATGATGTTTTCCGTCGCCGTTTTTCCGGTAAGGACGGGACGAAAAAGCTCAGAGCGGCAACTTTGCCGATAATAAAAAAGGTCGGCGAGGAGGTTCTCCGTAAATATGCGGCGGGCGACGGGGTATATTCTTCGGATATAAAGTCTTGCGCGGAGCCTGTAAGCCGGGCAATTTATGACGGGCTTTGCGCGGGTGGGGAGCTTTCTGCTCTCGGGCTCGGAATTTCGGGTGTGAACGTAAACAATATTATTTTAAGAAACAGTGACACGCCCGTTACATACACGCTGCAGAAGCGCGGCATTTCTCCCGTATGGAAAATTGTTTCGGGGGCTGTTATCTGTTTTGCCGTGGGGGCGGTGATTTCGCTTATGATGAGCAAAATCGGAACGGGAGAAAAGCGGACAGACCCACCGTTTGAGTCGTCTTTTGAGACGACCCCGCAGATGACTGTCGTGCTGACCGGAGTATCGACCGATAAAGAAACTTCTGTATCGACATCAACAAAAGCCGAGCCTGTCGTCACAACGTCGGCGTCAGCGACAACGACCGAAAAGCATACAGAGCCTGCCGCAACCTCTTCAAAGCCGACAAAAGAACATTCAGAAGGCGATGAATTTGAATATAACGATATGAAAGTCCGCATTGCGGGCGGCAGGTGCATTATAGAAAAATACACCGGAGACGCCGCCGAGGTCTATATTCCGGACGAAATAGACGGTTATGTTGTGTACCGCCTTGATGAAGGAGCGTTTTTCAGTTGCGTTTCTCTCGAAAAGGTGCGTCTGCCGGAAACGCTCATCGAAATAGGACAGAGCGCGTTTCATTATTGCACCTTTCTCAAGGAAATAACCATTCCGGACGGGGTGAAATCGATTATGCACTCCGCTTTTGCTTATTGTTCTTCTCTTGAAGAAGTTGTTGTTCCGGATTCCGTTACGGAGATGGGAAACTGCGTGTTTATGTACTGCACATCTCTCAAACGCGCCGTGCTCGGCGGAAATTACAACAATTTTGACAACGTATTTTTAGATTGTACAAATCTCAGTTACGTTGAGCTCCCGGAGGGAATTAAGACTCTGGACGGCTTCCGCTACTGCAAATCGCTTGAAGAAATACGTATTCCGACTACCGTCAGACTTATCCGAGGCGTGGCATTTATGGGCTGTGAAAAGCTCAAATATGTCTATATTCCGGGTAAAGTGGTCGTTGAGTCCGACGCTTTTGCCGGTTGCGGTGCGATGACATTTTATGTTTACGGGGATGAAATTCCGGAAGGCTACGGAAAAGGCTGGATGCCGGATGGGTCGACAATCCTTCTTGCAAAGGAGGCTGGGTAATGGGACATCTGTCATGCCCTGTGTGCGGCGGGGAAAACATAATTGAACTGTCAAAAAGGACATATCGCTGCAACTGTTGTGATTCCGTTTTTTCATGGAAAGAAGAAAAGCCGCGCATAAAATCGACGGCGGATATATATAAGTCGTCAATCGAAAGCGTTCTTGAAATAAGCGGGATTACGGACGGGGAAGAGCTTTGCGGCACCGGCGTGATTATTTCGTCGCGCGGATATGTTGTGACGAATTATCATATCATCGGCAAGAGCATGCCGGAGAAAGACGGCGTGAAAAACTTCTGCGATATGATAATCGCCGGCAGACGTCCGCAGGAAACGCTTTTCAAAGCAGAACCGATATACAGTGATCCGCTCATGGATCTTGCACTGCTTTATTGCAGTGACGCCGTCGGCGCAAAGCCTCTTGTGATCTCACGGTGCGAAGTCAAGACGGGAGAAAAAATCTGCGTCATCGGAAACGGCAAAGGGGAAGGACTGAGCGTTGTTGACGGAATCATCAGCGATACGCAGAGAAAAATCGGTCATCGCAGTCTTATGATGATCTCCGCCCCTGTGACAATGGGTTATTCGGGCGGACCGGTGTTCAATTCATCGGGCGACTTCATCGGGGTTGTGACGGGAGGAAGAGAAGACGCCATGGCAATGAATTATGCCATTCCCTCCGCCACGATAAGAAAATTCCTCTCGGACGCAAAGAAGGCAAAATCAGGAATTGAATTTTGATATTAAAAAATCTTCCGTGCTTTTCGGAAGATTTTTTGTATTTGTATATGATAACTCCGGCAAATTTCAGAGCGTCAGCATTGATATGCCGCGGCAGTTTCTGAGACGGAACAACAGACAGTCGATTTTTCTTGCGGTTGAAAGATAACTTCCTTTCGGATATTTGCTATCGAGGGCACGCAGAGCATTGCATATTTTGCTTGTGCACCCATTTTTCAAGGCTTCAGTGATCTGAGCGTACTCGGCTTTCACCGTCTCGTAGACATCCGAGTAATAGTCTATCCTGCTCTCTGGTTTTCCGCTGTCTTTTTTCTCAAAGCCGAGAAGACGGAGAACGTGCCTGTCAAGGATCGGCGAACCGGGATTCAACGTGTGCAACAGCTTGCTTGAAAAAGAATAATCGACGCGCTTTGTCCGCTTCCAAAGTTGTTCCATCACATCCTTGTAAGACGGCAACGGATTATTGCTTTTGATTCGTTCCATATAGTCGAAGAAGTCATTTTGAAAACTCAAGTCTGTGAAACCGTTGAGCCCATAGTATTTGCAAAACGTATCTTTGAAATTTTGGTCGACGGATACATTTACTTTTTGTACGTTTTTCATTATGTAATCATAGATGTCGATTTTGTCGTAAACGTCGTCGTCAACGATAAAATCTGGTGGTGTGATTATCATCATTGTCTTTCCTCCTGAATATAATTGTCACCTTGATTGTATCGTATCGTCTCCGGAAAGTCAATCGGAATATACGAAAGCAACAAAAAATCGCCCCGATGGGGCTATTTTGTTTTGACATTTGTCTTTGCACAAATCCAAATATCCGCTTTTGTACAAAAATTTTTATCCTAATATAACAGCAAAAATCAAACAAAAAAATCTGCTTTTCAAGGATTATTTTTCACGATAAAAATTTCCTTAAGATAAATCATAAAAGGCTCAAAATATTTGACTGTATAAAGAAAAAACTGTTTTTTGTTTTTTTATAAAAACACTTTTAATGCCACAAAATTGCAAACAAAAAAGCCCTTTTGTAAGGGCTTTTGTCTTTTGTAAAACAGAATAATTTTCTTTGTACAAAATTGATTATTTTTGAGTGTGATGACTCAAATTCCGATCAGTCTGTTACGAAAGGAATGAGCGCCATGTGACGAGCTCTCTTTATAGCGATTGTGAGCTCTCTCTGGTGCTTTGCGCATGTTCCCGTAACTCTGCGGGGCAGAATTTTGGAACGCTCGGAAATGAACTTTCTGAGTTTGGCTACATCCTTGTAATCAATGCTTTCCGCATGCTCTTCACAGAAAATGCAGACTTTCTTTCTTCTCTGGTGAGCGGCAGGGCGGGAAGACTTCTGAACTTCTCTATCCATGACCTATAAAACCTCCTTATAGAATGTGTTGACCCCGTCAGAACGGCAGGTCTTCGTCGCCGGCAACTTCTTCAAATTTTGCGGCGTCGTTTGTTCCCGCGGAAAATGCGGGAGCCTGATAATCATCGGCTTTGGGGGCGGAATCGCTCTTTCTTTCAACGAAGCTTGCTTCGTCGGCAACGACTTCGGTCACATAACGCTTTGTGCCGTCCTGCGCCGTATAGCTTCTTGACTGGAGCGAACCGCAGATGCATATGGCGTTGCCTTTTCTGAAATATTTGGCTATGAACTCCGCAGTCGATCTCCATGCAACTATGTTGATAAAATCGCTCTGGGACTGTTCGCCCTGACGCTGAAATCTTCTTGTTACGCCGATGGAAAACGAAGTTACGCTTACGCCCGAGGGAGTCTGTTTGAGCTCCGGGTCGGCTGTAAGGTGACCGATAAGGATAACCTTGTTAAGACTTGCCATATTAACCTCCGATTAAAGTTTGATTGTGAGATAACGCATTACGCCTTCCGTGATGTTGAACACGCGGCTGAGCTCTTCGGAAAATTCCGGACCTGCCGTGTAGTTAACAAGGACGTAATAACCCTCTGTCATATCGTTGATAGGATATGCGAGCTTGCGTTTACCCCATTCTTCGATCTTTTCGATCGTGCCGTTAGCTTCGATAAGCGATTTGAACTTTGCAACAACAGCTGCGGTTGCCTCCTCGCTTTCGGAGCAGTCAACGATGAACATCGTTTCATAGGACGAGAGAATTTTTTCCATTGTGATTGCACCTCCTTCTGGACATAAGACCGGAGCATGAAAAAGATTTGCGTCCGGTAAGGAGAAAAAACGCAATAATATATGTTGCGCTCTTTTCCGAGTAGATATTATATCATCATAAAAACGATTTGTCAATCAAAATATTTAATTAGTTGCGAAAAATCCAAAAAAACTCTTGATTTTTCTTTTCGGATGTGATAATATACTTACACCGCTGTTGTGCGGTACTTTTGAAAATATGTGTTTTCGCACCGAAATACTAAACTCGGCGGATGGTGCGGAGGCGTGATAATTGCCGCCGGAACGGGAGATTTTTTATAATGACAGTAGTTCAGTACATTCTTGGCGCGGTGCTTATCGTCTGCGCGATATTCCTCACGTTAGTCGTTCTTTTCCAGAATAAGTCCAAGGGACTTTCCGGCGCGATCGGCGGCGGTAACAGCTCTTCCGAAACATATTTCGGGAAAAACAAGGGCTCTTCCAAAGAAAAGAAGCTCTCCAAGCTCACAACGATCGTTTCAATCGTTTTTGTTGTTCTTGTTCTTGTGACATTCCTTTTCTGCACGAAGTAATAAAAACGAATTTATGAAAAACCGTCCTTTCGGGCGGTTTTTTTAATTATTTTACAATTTGTTATTTATTTTTGTGCGCGACTGTGATAAACTCTATATATCAATCGTATTATGAAAGGCAAACAGATGAGCAAAAAAACAAAAGAGCCGGACGCTCTCGCCTGCCGGAGAAACAAGGTCGGCGGTCAGGCGGTGCTTGAAGGCGTTATGATGAAAAGCGGGGAAAGAG
>UQUT01000016.1 GCA_900544285.1 uncultured Eubacterium sp. | reverse complement strand
TGCTGAAGAGCGTCAACGGCGCGACTGCGGATATGTTTGATATTTCGGAGGGCGCGTGCGAGGTGTCGCTTGAAAACATCCGTCGGCTCGGGCTTTCGGAGCGGGCAAATATTCTCCGGCAAGACGTTTTTTCGCCCGATTTTCTGTCGCATGGGGAGAAATACGATATAATAATATCAAACCCGCCTTATATAAGGACGGAGGTTATAGAAGGGCTTTCGGCAGAGGTGAAAAGCGAGCCGCATATCGCCCTTGACGGAGGAGATGACGGTCTTGCATTTTACCGTCGCCTGATTGACGTTTGCCCGAAGGCGCTTTCGGACGGCGGAGCGATAATATTTGAGATAGGTTACGATCAGGCGGCGGACGTAACGTCGGAGGCGGAAAAGCGCGGGCTCGGATGTGAAATTTTCCGCGATTACGGCGGTAACGACCGTTGTGCAATAATCAAAAAGTAAAATTTTCGGAGGGAAATATGGACAGCAGAGCTATCGGCGTTTTTGACAGCGGACTCGGCGGTCTTTGCGCGGTGCGCGAGCTTGAAAAACTGTTGCCGAAGGAGCGGATAATATATTTCGGCGACACGGGCAGAGTGCCTTACGGGACAAAATCAGATGAGATAATAAAAAAATACGCCGCGCAGGATGTAAGGTTTTTGCTTTCGCAGAACGTCAAAGCAGTGCTTGCCGCCTGCGGAACAGTCAGCTCGGTTGCGATTGACGCGCTTCGCGACGCTTTTGACGTTCCTGTTTTCGGCGTTATAGACGGGGCGGCGGAGATGGCGAGCTCGATGAGCAAAAATAAGAAAATCGCCGTTATAGGCACGGAGGCGACAATCGGCGCGGGCGTTTTTGAAAGACGGCTGAAGGAAAAAGGCGCAGAGACGCTCGGAGTTGCCTGCCCGCTTTTTGTGCCGCTTGTCGAATGCGGATTTTCGTCAGACGACGAAATAACCGCTCTCGCCTGCGAAAAATATCTCGCGCCGATAAGAGATTTCGGGGCGGATACCGTTATACTCGGCTGCACGCATTTTCCGATAATCGCGGAGGCGATAGGGAGGTGTTTGCCGGGCGTTACGCTTGTCAACCCCGCAAAGGAAGCGGCAAATCTGCTCTCCGAAGAGCTGTTGCTTTGCAATATGCTCTCGCGCGACGGAGACGGCACGGAATATTACGTCTCCGACGAGCCGAAGCGCTTTGACGCCGTCGCAAAAATATTCATAGGAAGGAAAATTTCCGCAAAGAAGATCGATATTGAGAAATACTGAAACAAAAAACCCGCCTTTCAGGCGGGTTTTTTGAGATAAAAGATAAGAGAGAAGATCGAAGAGAAAAGGTGCGCCTGTGGCGCGATTGATAAAAAAACAGAGATGAGAAATTCACCTCTGTTTTGTTTTTTAGTCCCGTCTGCGCAGATAATTAAAAATCTGTATATCGTCCCCGATAACCGAAGTTTCTTTTGCCATTTTTGCAAGCCCTGTCCGCGCAGATAATTAAAAATCTGTATATCGTCCCCGATAACTAAAGTTTCTTTTGCCTACTTTTCTTTTCAAAGAAAAGTAGGTCAGAGACGGATGAGGTTGTAAGTACCGACAGCCGCCATGGACTGTTCCTCTCTTCCGTGGCAGGTGAAAAGCAGAGCCTGCGAGCTTGCGCCCGTATTTCCGGAGGAGACGAGACGGAGAGCGGCTGAAAGACGCTTATCGTCCGTTCTTGCAAAGCTCTCATCGAAGATTAGCGGCGGTTTCGCCTTTGTGAAAAGCGTTTCGGCGAGTGCAAGGCGGAGCGCGATATATGCAATGTCCGAGGTGCCCGCGCTGAAGCTGTCCGCTGTGTGAGTCGAGGCGCCGTCCGTAAACGTTATGGCGAAATCGGGGTCGACGCCGAGACTTTCGTATTTTCCGTGCGAAAGGGAAGCCATTTTTTCGCTTGCCGACTTTGCAATCTTCGGCGAAATGCCCTCGCGCAGCTTTCCGCCGGCGCTTTCTATCGCCTCTATCGCGAGCATGTACGCATTGAATTTTTCCGTCAGCTCTCTGAGCTCGTGCTCTGTTGAGATGAGCGCTTCGGATATTTCCGTCGGTCGCTTGACCGTCGCGTTCAGTACGGCAAGCTCTTTTTCGGTTTCCGTCAGTTTTTCCGTCATTGCGTCGATGGATTTTGAGAGGAAATCGTAATTGCGCTTTGCGGCTTTTTCGTCGAATGATTTCATTTTCTCTTCGTCATAGACGCTTGTCAGCGCGTCGCGCAGGTAAGCCTCGTCATATGAGCGGAGCTTGTTTTCAAGCTCGGAAACCTTCTCCCGCTGACCTTCAAGCATTATGCCGAGCTTTTCAAGCTCCGATTTTTCGTCGCGACATATCTTTATTGCATTTGAAAGGGAAAAACGGGTGCTGGATTCTATCGTAAAGCATGCTTCGGTCAGCACGGAGACGATTCTTGAATTGACGCTGTCAAGCTCGTCCGCGGCTTTTTTTGCGTTTTCCTCTGCTTTTTCTTTGGCTTCCGTTATGAATGTCAGCACGCCCTCGTCGCGCTTGGCGGCAAGAACGAGCTCTCCGAATTCCGCATAATCGCGACACCCGAACGCCATGCAGTCTTTCAGGAGCTGTTTTTTTGCCCCCGCCGACGACACAAACGTCACAATTGCCGCTATCGTGCAAACGCCGAGAAGCGCGGCAAACGCAATTGATGTCGCCTGCGACGCGGATTCTCCGGCAATGCCGACAATGCATAAAGCACCGAATATCACGGCAAGTACCGCGGCGATTATCGCAGTCCGTTTCATGGACACCGATTTTTTGTTGTTTTTCTCAATTCTTTCGACAATCCTGTCGCGCTTGTCGCCCCTTGAACCGAGGCGGTTGAACACCTCGATTTTCTCGCTCATGTCTATAATTTTGCGACTTGCTTCGTCGAGCGCATTGCAGGCGCTTTCATAGCGCGCGGTTGACGTTTCCAGCTTTCTTGAAAGCGCTTCAAGGGAGGAGATATAGTCGTCATCGCAGACGCGGACGCCGCCGTGACTCTCACAGGACTGCGCTTTTTCAAATCTTTTTTCCATGTCGGCGAGTTTTTTCGCCTCTTCCTTGCGGAGAAGATAAAGCCCGCGGACGGTATATTTTTCGTAGGTCTGAAGCTCTTCCTCGCAGGCGGCAAGTCGCTTTTTCGATTTTTCGGATTTTTCCGTCAGCTCACGCTGCGTGCCCTCGAGGAAAATGATGTCGCCGCTTTCGGCTTTGGCTTTCTCGAGCCTGTCTTCAAGCTCTTCCTTCTGAGCCCGAAGCTCGGCGATTTTTCCGCCGCGCTTATTTTTATAAAGCAGGTAAACGCGTGCGTCATCCAGCTTTTTAATCGCCTTTTTTGCGTTTGTGGTCTCGCTTGCCGAGAAGAGAATATTCTCCGCCGATTCCGCAAGCGTCCGCCCGCCGACGAAGCTGTCGCCGACCTGACCGATATAGACCGTGCTTTCAAAAACGTCCGCCGGAACGCCGAAAAACATCTCGCCTGCGTTCTGACCGCGGAAAACAGCTTGTGAAAGGTCACAGTCAATAACGGCGGTGCGTTCGCGCACTGAGAGCTTTCCTTCGGAATCGCCGGAGCAGATTGCTTCCCGCTCAATGCGATAACGCTTGCCCTCCTCGCGGACGATTGCATAACCACTGACGGACGGTGCCCCCCAGCTTATATATTTCAGCTTTTCCTCGGCTCTGCCGGGAAGCCCGTAGAACACAAAACGGATAAAAGCGCATACCGTGCTTTTGCCGGATTCGTTTTCCCCGCGCAGAATGTTGACTCCGTCCGCAAGATTTATTTTCATATCGGCGAGCTTTCCGAAATTCTTTATATAAAGCGATTCGATTATCATTTTTCCGCGCTCCTTTCCGGAAAACATTTTTCGGGGTGTTTTTTTCTGAATTTATTTATTATCGGTTTTTCAAGACTGCGCTTGAAACGGAAAAACAGGTTTTCGTTATAAGGAATCGGCACTGTCAGTATTGCGACGGCGCCCGCCCTGTTTGCGCAGAGGACGTCTGTGAATATCTGGTCGCCTATGACGGCTGTGTCGCGCGGCGAAACGGAAAATTCCGCGCACGCGGCGCGGACAGCCTTTGTTGACGGTTTACCGCTTTTGCTTATGCAGAAAATACCGAGCTTTTTATTGAAAAGATTGACGCGCTCCTCTTTGTTGTTTGAAGCGATTGCGGCTTTTATGCCCGCGGAGTGCAGAGCAGATATCCATCCGATGACTTTTTCCGTCGGCTCCGCGTCTCCGTATGTAACGAGGGTGTTATCTATATCGAGAACGACCGCCTTTATGCCGTGTGAGAGCAGGAAATCGGGTGTTATATCAAATGCGGAGGCAAAATACCAATCGGGTGAAAAATTTTTTCCCATAAGCCGCTCCTTTCTTCAAAACGCTCCATTTATCATTATATCACACACGCTGTTAATAATCAATACACTAAATAACCAAAAATATTCTATATGCTTTTTACAAAATATTCTTTGATTTGACGTCATTTTATGGTATAATATGAATGCGGAGAGGGAAGAATCCCTCAAGGCAAATCTCCAAAGTGAAAGGTGAAACGCTATGAAAATCACATTCGTTTGCAAACAGGTTACAGCTGACGAGAAGCTGAAAGCTCTCATTGAAAAGAAAATCGGCAAGCTGGAAAAGTTTTTCCGTGACTATGCGGAAGCATTTGTAACACTTTCGAGGTATAAGAAAACGGAAGTGCTTGAGTTGACCATCTCCATGGGCGGAACGCTTTTCAGAAGCGAGGTGGAAGGCGAGAGCTTTTATCACGATATCGACGTAGCTGTTGACGTAATCGAGCGTCAGCTCCGCAAAAACAAAACACGCCTTGAAAAGAGAATCCGTAAGGAAGCGTTTGCGGAACCCGAATATGCGGGGGAAGAGATTGAGGAGGATTCCGAGGAGCTGATAAGAACCAAAAAGTTTGACCTTCGCCCGATGACAGCGGAGGACGCAATCCTTCAGATGAACCTGCTGGATCACACGTTCTTTGTTTTTCTGAATCAGGATACGGATTCCGTATGCGTTGTTTACAGAAGAAACGACGGCGGTTACGGACTTATAGAAACGCAGAGATAAAAATGGGCTGCTAAAAAAGCGCAGACCGAAAAAGCGGAGTAAGGAGAGATGTGCCGCATATGGTTTGCGGCGAAAACGTGCGCTTTTGCGGGCAGTTCATACAGAGGAAGGGGAAGCCGGTTGGCTTCCCCTGTTTTGTTTGACGGAAGCTATGTTATAGTTGTGCACTTCAAAAAGATAAAAAAGCGGAAAAACCGGGTTTATATTGTGGTTATATAGGCGCAGGTACAAAAACTCCGCACAATTAAAAAGGTTTTAAGATTCGAACCGACACTCCCGCCTTTGCTTTGGCGAAACTAACGTGGCAGATAAGCTCTGTCTTGAACTTTTAAGAGGGTTTCGGGATTCCTCCTGAATTGCTTTCTTTGGTACTTTCTTTTCAAAAAAGAAAGTACATAAAGGTACCTTTTCAATTGGTACAATCGGCTCTGCGGATTTTTATCCGGCTCATTATCGTTTTTTATTGCTTTATGCAATATTTTATGGTATCATTGAAACGTAAAAGTGTAAATCAAAGGAGAAACGCAGTCCGATGCCGAAGAAAAACGAGATTCTGAGACTTGAAATAACCGATATTACCCCGGAGGGAGCGGGGGTCGGCAGGTGTGACGGCTACGTCCTGTTCGTTTTCGGCACCGCGCCGGGAGACGTTGTCGACGCGCTTGTCATGAAGGCGGGAAAAAGCTACGGATACGCAAAGACTGTGAATATAGTTACGCCCTCGCCTTACAGGGGGGAGAGCGATTGCGCCGTTTTCGGCAGATGCGGAGGGTGCGTTTTCCGTCATATAAAATACGAAAAAGAACTTGAAATAAAGAAAAAAACCGTCGACGAAAATCTGAAAAGACTCGGCGGACTGGATATTGAATGTGAAAAAATAATTCCGTCGCCGCAGATAAACGGTTACAGAAACAAGGCTCAATATCCCGCCGCGGTCATCGACGGAAAAATGCGCTTTGGATTTTATTCAAGACACAGTCACAGGGTTGCGCCGTGCGAAAGCTGTCCGCTCCAGCCCGATTTTTATGCGGATATCGTGCGGGCTGTCGGTCTCTTCTGCGACGAAAACAAAATAACCGCATACGATGAAGAAACGGGGCGCGGACTTTTACGTCATCTCTATATAAGAGACGGAAGGCAGAGCGGGGAAATTCTTGTCTGTCTTGTGGCGACCGGCGAAATACCGAACGTCGACAGGCTTATAAAAACGTTGACGGAGTTGAACAAAAATATAAAAAGCATCGTGCTGAACGTCAACCGTAAGGATACAAACGTCATTCTTTCAAACGACTGCCGGACGCTCTGGGGCAAGGACGCCATTTCGGACGTGCTCTGCGGACTGGAATTTGAGATTTCGCCGCGGTCGTTTTATCAGGTCAATCACGACGGCGCGGAAAGGCTCTACGGAATTGCGGCAGACTTTGCCGATCCGAAAGAAAAAACCGTCCTTGACCTTTATTGCGGAACGGGGACAATCGGGCTTTCAATGGCGCGCGGAGCAAAAAAAATAATCGGCGCGGAGATAATTCCGGAGGCTGTTGAAAATGCGAAAAACAACGCAAAGCGAAACGGGATAACAAATGCTGAATTCATCTGCGCGGACGCAGGGGAAGCCGCCGAAAAGCTCGCTCGGGACGGACTTTTGCCGGACGTTGTAATAGTTGACCCGCCGCGCTCCGGTTGCTCGGAGCAGACGCTTTCCGCCATTGCGGAAATGGCACCGGAAAGGGTTGTTATGGTGTCCTGTGACAGCGCAACTGCGGCGAGAGACTGCCGTCGTCTTTCCGAACTTGGATACAGGGCGGAAAAAGCCGTCGCCGTTGACATGTTCGCAAGAACGGGACACGTCGAAGCTGTGATAAAGCTCACAAAATGCTCCATAAAATGAATCTTGCCACATCCCCGTTTGAAATGATAAAGAGCGGGGAAAAGACGATTGAACTCCGGCTTTATGACGAAAAGCGCAGGGCGGTCGGAGTCGGAGACACGATAGAATTTACCAGCGCGGAGAGCGGGGAGAAAATTTCCGCCCGTGTGAAGGCGATACATGTTTTTGATAGCTTTGAGGAGCTTTACAGTCGTCTTCCGCTTGAAAAATGCGGATATAAAAAAGAGGAGCTTGCGACGGCAAGCCCTTGCGATATGGAAAAGTATTATTCTGCGGAGGAGCAGAAGAACAGCGGTGTTTGCGCAATCGAAGTCGAACTTATATGAATTTACGGGAGGGTATCTATGCTTGAATACGGCTTGACTGTACTCGTGGCGGTTTCCGCCGCCTTCTTCATCTTTTTCAAGGTGAGGACGAAGGGCGGAATTGTTACTGCGACAAAAGCCCTTGCGGCTGTCAGCTTTGTGACGCTCGGCTTTGTCGCGCTTTCAAAATCGCCCGGGAAGGCGGGATTTATAATGCTTTTCGGGCTTGTCCTCGGCATGGTCGGCGATATTTTCCTTGATGCGTCGCACGTCTGTCCGGAGGAGAAGGCGTTTCTTCCGCTCGGAATGGCGGCGTTCGCAATCGAGCATATTGCCGTGTTCTGCGCGGTGACAGCCGCATGCGGATTTCATATATTGTATTTCGGAATTTCTCTTGCCTTCGGCGCTGTGACTGCGCTTGCGGTGCTCTTTGCCGTCCGCAAAAAAATGGATTTCGGCAAGCTGTTTTATCCTGCAACAGGCTATGCCGCCGTGCTGACGGCGACCACCGCATATTATGTGACGATGGCTGTCCTCGGCGGACTTACGGTCACGCTTGCAATCGGCGCGGGACTGTTCTTTATATCGGATTTTATAATCCTTTTTATCCTTTTCGGAGGAAAAGATACGGCGAAGATGAACGTTTTCAATCTTTCAACATATTTTGCGGCGCAGGTTATGTATGCGTTCTCGCTCGGAGGGCTTGCCGCATAAGTATATGGAAAAATGCAATATTTGTCCCCGCGGATGTGGGGTTGACAGAAATATAAAAGCCGGCTTCTGCGGCGAAAAAAATACCGTTCGTCTTGCGCGCGCCGCGCTTCACTACTGGGAGGAGCCCTGCATATCAGGCGAAAAAGGCTCGGGCACCGTCTTCTTTTCGGGGTGTAATCTCCGTTGCGTGTATTGCCAGAATTACGGCATTTCGCGCGGCGAGGTCGGCAGGGAGGTGACGGAGGAGCGCCTTTGCGAAATATTCTTTGAGCTGAAAGAAAAGGGCGCGTGCAATATAAACCTTGTCACGCCTACGCACTTTTCAGAGCAGATAAAGTGCGCCGTCGCCGACGCAAGGTCAAAGGGACTTGATCTTCCCGTTGTATGGAACACGGGCGGGTACGAAAAAACCGAGATGATAACCTCGCTCGACAAAACTGTCGATATTTATCTGACAGACTTCAAATATATGTCATCTTCGCTTGCCGAAAAATATTCTGCGGCAATGGATTATCCCGAATTTGCAAAGTCTGCGCTTGCAGAAATGGTGCGCACAAAGGGCAGACCCTTAATCGAAAACGGGCTGATGAAGAGCGGAGTTGTTGTCCGCCATCTCGTTCTGCCCGGCTGCACGGACGATTCGATCCGCATAATGGATTATCTTCATTCCGAATACGGGGATGACATCGTCATAAGCATAATGAGTCAGTTCACGCCGGACAAAGCCCGCCTTTCAGGCTATCCCGAGCTTTGCCGGAAACTGACGAAATACGAATATTCAAAGGTCGTCGATCATGCGGACAAAATCGGCATTTCTCTTGCGTATGTTCAGGAAGGCGCTGCCGCGGATGAGAGCTTTATCCCCGATTTTGACTATACCGGCGTTTAATTTTTTCCTCCGAGAAAAACCTTCGGCACATCGCCGATTATTACAGTTTCCGCAATACAGACGTCCGTCTCCGTGTCGACGTCGACCGTCGATATAAGTAGCATTGCCGTCACGCTGACGCGGACGGAGAGCGTTATTTTGTGCAGACTCTGATTTATCCCGGCGGATACAAGCGAGCTTTTGACGGTCGTCTCTGCGCTGCCGCTTGGCTCAACGCTTGCCGGAATTCTCATGGACGGAAACCTGCCGAGGATGATTTCGTCATCAAGAATGTTTGAAAGGGAAATCGTGACGCCGTATTCTCCGTATGCCTTGATTTTTTCGTTTATCTTCTCCGTGACGAGTGCGCGGAGAAGATTTATTTTTGCGCTGTCGGTTTCTATTGAGAGAATTTTCCCGTCCGAACCGTATCTGATGCTGACTAGCTTTTCCTCATATCCGGTCATCGCCTCGCTTATTGCCTCGTTTATGACGCGCGTCATTTCCGCTTTTATCTGCGGTGTTGCGGCGGCGCATACGAGCGGGTCGAGCTTCTGATTGAGGTATATGACGGAGAAGACGGCAAATATCATAACGCACGCAAGGAAAATGAGAATTTTCTTTCCCTTTTTTCGTTTGCGAAAAGTACATTCCATAAAAAATCACCCCTTTTTATCTTATGAAAAAGGGGTGATTTCGTTATTTATTTCTCAAAAGAAGAAATTCGGCAAGGGAGATGAGGTCATCGGAGCCGTCATATGACTTTATCGCGTCTATGGCGGAGTCTGTCAGCTCTTTTGCGTATTTTCTTGCATCTTCGACGGACATAAACGATATAAACGTCGTTTTGCCCTCGGCGGCGTCCGCATGGGTGGCTTTGCCGAGCAGGGCGGGGTCGCCTTCAACGTCAAGAATATCGTCTATTATCTGAAAAGCCGTGCCGATACCGCTTGCGTATTTTACGGCGGCGACGGAGCGGGGGTCGCTCTCGTCCGTTATTTCCGCCGCATGACAGCCGAGCAGGACGGACGCTTTCATCAGCGCGCCGGTTTTTTTGTCGTGCATTTTGAGAAGCAGCGGAAAATCGGGCTTTGTTTTCTCGCCGAGCAGGTCAATCTCCTGTCCGCCCATCATCCCGGTTGCGCCCGCAAGACGGGTCAGCATTGCGACGGCGCTTCTCGCCGCTTCCGGCGAAACGAAGCGGTTGAGCGCCGCAATCTCGTATCCCCGTGTTATCAGCGCGTCGCCGCAGAGAAGGGCAATATCCTCCCCGTAGACCTTGTGATTTGTGGGCTTGCCGCGACGGAGATTGTCGTTGTCCATACATGGCATATCGTCGTGGACAAGGGAGGAAGCGTGTACCATTTCGATGGCGCAGGCAAACGGCATTGCCGCTTCGGCATTGCCGCCGAAAAGTCGGCAGAAGGCGTCGCAGAGAAAGGGACGTATTCTTTTTCCGCCTGAGAGCGCGCTGTATCTCATCGAAGAATAGAGCGTTTCAAGGTCGGGGTCGGGGGTTGCGAGGTATTTCTCAAGCTCCGCCGTGACCTTTTCCGCGTATTCGCTCATTTTTGTGCGTATATCCATTATTTCATAGGGGGAAAGTCTGTTTCCCCGTCCTCCGTTACGAGCTTTATCTTTTTTTCGGCGTTGTCGAGTTCTTTTTTGCATTTGCGGACGAGCGTCGTGCCTTCTTCAAAAAGCTCAAGCAGCTTGTCAAGCTCGGCTTTGCCGCTGTCCATCTCGCCGACTATTTCTTCAAGCCTTGCAAGAGCTTCTTCAAAGCTCATTTTCTTTTCAGCCATTGTTTTTTCCTCCTTTGTGACGTTTTCCCGTAACGGCGGCGTCGATTTCGCCGTCGGAAACTTTTATTTTGAGTGTTTCTCCGATTTTTATATCGTTCGTGCTTTTTATGAGCGAGCCGCTCCCGGAAAAGACGGCTCCGTAGCCCCTTGAGAGTACCGCCAGCGGATTCAACGCGCCGAGTGCGGCGGCGACTCCGCGCAGCGACAACTTTTTGTTTTCGATGCCGGCTTGCGCTCCGGCGACGATTTTTTCGGAAAGCGTATCGAGATAAATGTGCCTGTCATCTATGAAATTCATCGGGTTTTTCATCATATTCGATGAAGAAACCCTTTCCAGACGTTCGCGCATAATGTCAACCCGTCTTTGCACCGCTTTTCGCATATGCGCCGACTGCGAAGAGAGCAAAGTAATGATTTCGCTTTTATCCGGCGTTGCACGCTCCGCTGCCGCAGAGGGCGTCGGCGCGCGCATATCGGCTGCAAAATCGCAGATTGTAAAGTCTGTTTCGTGCCCGACTGCCGATATCACAGGCACGAGAGAGGAGCGTATTTTTCTTGCGAGATCTTCGCTGTTGAACGACCAGAGGTCTTCAATCGAACCGCCGCCCCGCCCGATGATTATTACGTCGGCAGGCGACGTAAAACCGAAATATTCAAGCCCCGCAAGGAGAGTCGGCACGGAGCCTTCTCCCTGAACGACCGCAGGATAAACGCAGATCTCCGCAAGAGGAAATCTCCTGCCCGCAATATTTATTATGTCGCGGACAGCCGCTCCCGTCGGCGATGTGATGACGCCGATACGTTTCGGATAGGGGGGAACGGGCTTTTTGATCGACTCATCGAAAAGTCCTTCGCCTGCCAGCTTTTCTTTAAGCTGTTCATACGCAAGATGAAGCGCGCCTACCCCTTCCGGCTCAAGCGATGTAATGTACAGTTGGTATTGACCGTCTCTTTCATAAACGGAAGCCCTGCCGCCTGCTATGACCTTCATTCCGTCCGTCGGGGCGAATTTCAGTCTCTGCGCCGACGAATTGAACATAACGGCGCGAACGGCTCCGCCGGCGTCCTTTAAGGTAAAATAGCAATGACCGCTTGAATACCGCTTGAAATTTGAAATTTCGCCGCGGACGAGCAGTCCGGAGAGAAGCGGGTCACCGTCCAACTTGGCTTTTATATATAAATTCAGTTCCGTAACGGAAATTATCTGCCGTTCCATTTGCCGCTCCTTTCGAGCTTGTCCCTGCCGAGCCACGCCGTGCCGACGGAATTGTCCGACGAGAGCTCAACCGAGCCGAAATATATATTTTCGAGTCTTTTTTTAAGCTCCGATCGGATAATTGCGTTCCGCATAACGCCGCCCGCAAACAGGACGGGAAGTTCGCCCAGCTCTTTTCTTGCCGCGTCAACCGAGGCAATAAGGGACTCCGTGCAGTAGTCGAGCGCATAGCGTGCAACCTCGGATTTGTTTTTCCCGTCGTGCAGAGCCTTTATAACCTTGTTTTCCGCGCCGGAAAAATTGCATTTCGCTCCGACTGCGGATATTTTCACCTTTTGTTTTTCCGTGCCGGCTGCCAGCTTTTCGAGTTCTCCTCCGCAGGGAAATTTCAGCCCCATAAGCACGCCCGCGCGGTCGATGAGCTGTCCCGCGCTTATATCCGTCGTGCCTCCGGAGATTTTTACGGCAAAGCCGAGCGTGTCGTCGGGCTGTGCCAGAACGAGCTCCGTCGTGCCGCCGGAAACGTGATAGCAGAGGAACGGCGAGCCGATAATTTCGGGATTTTCGCAGGTTTTTGCCGCCGCCATTATGTGTCCCGCCTGATGAGAAAACCGCAGAGCGGGGACGTTCAGAGCCGCCGCAACCGACCTTGCGACAGCCTCTCCGGCGAGAAAGCACGGCATATACGAGCCCTCCTCGTCACGCGGTCTGTCGCTGTACGCGACGGCGTCGATTGTGCCGGTGGGAGCGAGTTTTTCCATTAAAACCGGAAGATTTTTCGTATGCAAAAAGAGAGCGTTGCTCTGCCTAAGTCCACGCTCTCCGTCAGCCACTTCAAGTATCTGTCTTTCGTGGCGATAGCCCTCGTCCGAGACTATCGAGACCGAGGTTGTATAATTGCTTGTGTCTATCCCGAGAATGTTCATAGCGATTTTGAAACTGCGTTCACTATGCCGTTTATAAACGCGGGAGCGTCGTCGCCGTCATAGATTTTCGCAAGCTCAACCGCCTCGTTCATCGAAACGGCGGAGGGAATATCATCAAAATATTTCATCTCGCACACGCAGAGACGGAGGATGGAGAGCGTCATTTTTGAGAGTCTTTCCGTTTTCCAGCCCTTTGCGTTCTGCTCGATTATTTTGTCTATCTCTTCAAGATTTGAGGCGGCTGTCATAAACAGTTTTTTGGAAAACTCGTCCGACGCCGTTTCAAATTCGGAGCAGGAAAGCTCAAAAAAGTCGGCAGGGTCTGCCTCTCTTGAAAATTCAAAACCGTAAAGCGTTTTGAGCGCACATTCTCTTGCCGCGCGTCTTGATATGTTCTGCATAGTCTTTACCTTCCGAAAAAATATATTCACGGAATAAATTATAACCCAACCGACGGCGATTGTCAATTCGGTTGACGATTTATTTTGCCGTCAAAGGCGGATTTTGACGTTTATTTGCCGAAAACGGGTCTGCATATGAGCGAAATCCACAAAAAACGCGATTTTTTTTGTGCAGAGTGCGACTGTCAAATTCGTTGACGGACGGTTTCATATGTGATATAATGATTAAATCCGAAAGTAAACTTATTATTTCCCACGGAGGGAACATGAAAATTATTACCGTAACGCTCAATCCCGCATTTGATATTCATTGCAGTTGCGACGGCTTTGCGGCTGGGAAGGAAAACCTTGCCTCCGTCACAAGACATGACGCGGGCGGAAAAGGCGTAAACACCTCACGCGCGCTTGCGGCTGGCGGAAAAGAAAGTCGTGCCGTTGTCGCTGTCGGCAGGGAAAACGGCGATACCTATCTGAAACAACTCTCTGCGGCAGGCGTCGATTTTACGGCGGTGTCTATCGACGGAAGAATAAGAGAAAATATAACCGTCCATTCATCGGGCGACGCCGAAACGAGAATCAGCTTTGCAGGCTTTGCGGCTGACAAAAGCCTTCTTTCAAAGGTTCTGACGGCTATCGGCGAAACGGACGGAGATACGATTGTCTGCTTTGCGGGGAAGAATCCGCAGGGGATTGACATTTCGGATATCAAAGCCTTTATAGGCAAAGTGAAGGCTACGGGGGCGCGTGTCAGCCTCGACTCCAGCTCGTTTGAAATCGGCGACATAATTGACGTCGGCGCATGGCTGATAAAGCCGAACGAGGAGGAGGTTGCCCGTTACGCGAAAACGTCGGCGGGAGATACGGAAGGGCTGATTGACTTTGCCCTTGAAACTCACAAAAGCGGCACGGAAAACGTTATGATAAGTCTCGGAGGCAGAGGTGCGCTTCTCGTGTGCGACGAGGGAGTGTTTGCGGCGGAACCGCCGGAAACGGACGTGATATCGACGGTTGGCGCGGGAGACAGCGCAATCGCGGGGTTTGTCGCGGCTTTTACGGAAGGAAAGAGCAAGGAAGAATGTCTGTGCTCGGCAGTTGCGTACGGAACGGCGGCTTGTCTGACGCCGGGAACGACTCCGCCGCGGACGGATGACATAAGAAGAGTGCTTGCAGAGGTAAGCACGAGAAAATTAAAATGATTTTAATGTGTCGGCAAGGCACCTTGAAATAAATAACGAAACAAAAAAATCACAGGAGGAACTCCATAATGAAGAAAATACTCGCATTGACGCTTGCCGTTATGATGCTGGCGGCTGTCCTCTGCGCGTGCGGTCCCAAGGACCCCGTCGACACGACGACGGAAGGCACCGGCACACATGGCGGAACAGAAGTGACCACAACAAAGGGCGGCACAACGGTCGTCGAGCCGGACGCAAAGTTTGACTCGGACAACATCGTCCTTTCTTTCGGCGCACTTTCCGACGTGCACTGTCAGGACGGACAGACAATGCCCACAAGCAAATTTCTGAGCGCGCTCAATCAGCTCAAGGACTACGCCGTAAAGTCGGGCGATAAAAACGGTCTTGACGCCGTTGCAATCGCCGGCGACCTTACACAGTCCGGACGCGTGAGCGAGGCAAGAATGGTGAAGGACACATATCAGCTCGTTTTCGACGAGACGGAAGTGCCCCTCATTTTCACAACGGGTAACCACGAGGAACTCTATGGCGGTAAGCTGCTTATGAGCGATATGCTCAGCATATTCGGCAAATCGTTCTTTGAAAGCGACCTCACGGAATACGCGACGGATTTCAAGAACGGCAGCCGTCTCTGCAAGGTCGGAGACTACTATTTCATCTTTATAAATCCGGACAGCAACGGCAAATATTATAAAGTAAACGGCGTTGCGGCGCCCTATGCCGCTTCGACAAAAGAGTGGCTTGACAACACCCTCAAGACGCTTACGGAAAAAGACCCCGGAAAATCCGTATTCCTCTTCACTCACCCGATGATTCACAACACGGTTTACGGAAGCGACCTTTATACCGCCGACAACCTCATGTGGTATACAACAGACCTTACGGACATTCTCTCCAAGTATCCGCAGGTCGTTACGTTCAGCGGTCACCTTCATTTCCCGCTCAACGACCCTAGAAGCATAATGCAGACGGACTTCACGTCCCTCGGCTGCGGCTCCGTCCGTTATATGGCAATCGAAGACGGCAATTATATTGATATGTCGAGCAAAACCGTTATGAAGGACTGCAACGAGTACTCTCAGGGACTTCTCGTTCAGGTTGACGCAAACGGCAACATAAGATTTACGCGCATGGACTTCTATAACAAGACGACCATCGGCGAGGAGTGGGAAATAAGCGCTCCGAAGGCTGACAAGTCTCATCTCCTCGCTTATCCGAAGAACCGCTCTGAAAAGAATGTGGCTCCCGTTCTCGCAGAGGACGCAATCAGCTTTGAATTCGGTACGGCGGGAAAGACAAGCGTAAACACAACGGTTAAATTCAAGTCCGCAACCGATGACGAATTCGCTCATCACTATATACTCACAATCAACCGCGTCGGTTCGCAGAAGGTGTCGACAAAGAAAGTCCTCGCCGACTTCTATCGTCACGGAGATCCCGCCGACATGAAGAAGGAATGGGAGGTTAACCTCGGCAATCTCACAATCGGCAACGAATACGAAGTGACGCTTGTCGCCGTTGACTCTTGGGGCGCGGAAAGCAATAAGGTCACGGCAAAGGTGAAAGCCGAAGGCGGCAAGCCGGCGGAAGTAAACAAGACGGAGCTTTATGTCGATATAGATTTTCCGAGCAGCGGAATGACGGATACAAAGGGTAACGTCACCGTTACAAACAACGGCGCGGAAATCGGCAAGTTTGAGGTTTCACATGCCGGCAAGAAATACACTGTAAACGCACTTCACGCAACTTCCGGCAAGCATGCAATCTGCAAATTCAATTCTCTTGCAAGCGCGTCCGATTTCAGAAAATTCGCGGAGGGCAACTTCTCCGTTGAGGCGTTCTATGTTGCAAAATCGTCGACGGGCAAGGTTCAGGGCATTGTCTGCGGTACGCAGGCAGGCGGCTGGGGACTTGCAGAGCAGGCAAGCGGTCAGCCCTATTTCATCACCGGAGGATCGGGCGGACTGAACGGCTACAACCCGAGCGTTGTTGCAGGCGCAACTGCTTCCAGAACGGAACTTACGCACGTTGTTGCGACTTATGACTTCGCAGAGAAAAAGAGCTATATTTACATAAACGGCAAGCTTTCGGCTTCCGCTCCCATAAATGAGGGCTTCAAGGTCGGCGCGGGCAGCACCTTCAATTATTTCTGCCTCGGCGACGATATAACAGCGTCTCTTGTCGGCGGCGATTTCCCCGCAGGCGACATGATCATTGCGGACGCAAAGATCTATACCGGCGCGCTTACGGCAGAAGAAGTTTCGACGGCTTATGCAAGCGCTGTCGCAAATCTTTCAAAATAAAATTATCCGCAAAAACAGCACGGGTTTTCCCGTGCTGTTTTTTGTTTTTTCGGCGGAAACCTGTGAATTTTTCATCCAGTTTGTGTACAGAATTGACGGTTCGCCGAAAAGTATTGCCAAATTGTGAACAAAAATAGTAGAATGATTTCAGAAAAACAGGAAGGCGAGGAAAAAACAGATGGATGAAACTAAGGTTATAAAAGCAGAGATATTACCTGAATTTTCAAAGGACAGGTTTATCCGTGCATCGTGGATCAAGCTTGCCGAAGAGGATGCTCCGATTGAAGTGTTTAACGAAAACTTCGGGAGTGTATCCGAATGTGAGCATCAGGTATTGGTCGATATAGTTTCAGTCGATGTCACGTATCAGGCAAGTGTTGGTTATGACAGGGAAGAACCATATATTGCTTACGAGGATTATTGGGAAGACGAACCATATATCACAACAGAATCTTATTATGATTCCAACACAAAATCTACAAAGACGAGACAGGTCACCAAATACAAGCAGGTAAAAAAGCAACGTCAGGTTACAAAGTATAAAACAGTTACGGACTGGAGCCCATTGAGCGGAAACCACAGTGCAAGCTCAGTTGCCATTGTTGAAAATATAAGCGGGCAAACTTTGGATCAAGACCTGTTTGATAAAAGTTTTCGGTATATGGATAAGGATTCGACGGTGCCGCTTTGCGGAGAAGCGGCAGAGGGGCTGGAGGTCAGCGATGCTGCGCACGACAGCGCAATAACAACGCACAGCATTCACATAGCCAATTCGGTAAAAAACTCATTGCCGGGCGATCATTACAGAGATCTGGATTGGAAAATATCCGAAATCACATATTCGTCCACCGCTTTATATAAAACTTTAGAATATGAAGCTTCAATATGCTATGACGGAAAAACATATGTAAAGCATGCCTTTCCGTTCGGTTTGCTGGATGTTAGTGGCGATAAAATCAAAAATCCGATAAGCCTTGATGCCGTTACATCCAAGATGAGAAACGAAATGAACAGGCAAAATACCGAATGTAAAAATGCCATTGAGAAGAATGTATCAAAAGCCACAAAGGATATTTCCTTACTCACGATTGGGCTTCTTGCAATGTCCATATTTGTTTCACTCTTAATTCGTTCAACCATATTGGTTGTGCTTATGTTTGCTGTTGCCGTTGCGGCGTTTGTTTTCAACACTGTCAAAGTGAAATCTGAAATGAAGGCGGAAACAGAGCGGGCAAACGACGAAATCAGCACGAGAACAGAAAAAGTCAATTCGGAAATTGCTAACTACTCTGAGATTTATAAAAGAAAGCAGAGAGAGGCTCTCAACAACAAGCTCAAATCCTTGGGATATGAGCCCGTGAAAGACGCAGAGTCATAGAGGAGGGTGTCGACAATGAACTTAAAAACAGCAAAAACAATTCGTAAGATTCTGTTGATCGTTGCCTGCGTTGCGTTTATTGCGGGAGTCTCCATGTCACAGCAGGCGGCAAAAGAGGCTGCCACCGATTTATCAAAAATAAGTGTTAAGATTACGGATAAAGAGTGTTACTACAATCAGAATGAAACCTATTACATAAACGGATGCTACCATATCGATTTTACATATGAAATCAAAAACAAAGCCAAGGTTGATTGGAGATATCTGTCAATTACAACATATGTATATGACAAGGACGGAACGTCCCTCGGAACGATTACTTCGGAATTCGGCTCACATTACGGAGACTCCGATTTAAGACTTAAGGTCGGTGGTACGGTTATAAAAAAATCCGGGTTAAAAGACAACCAGCCGGATAAATTCTTTACAACTCTTTATGAGTCGGATCTTTCAGAGCTGAGGTTTGAATCGGAAGTTACATACGGAGTGTACATTGAAAAATAATGATTTTCGGCTCTTCACAATGTTGAGCTCTGCAAACTTTTCACTCAGTTTGTGCACAGAATTGACGGTTTGCCGAAAAGTATTGCCAAATTGTGAATAAGACTGTAAAATGGTTTGCAGCAGGACAACTTAAATATTTTATATTTCGGAGGTATCACCATGAAAGACGAAGAAAAAAGAAAAAAAGAGGAAAACGGAGGGGCAAAAAGTAAGCTTTCGGGCTTTTTTGCCGACCTCAAAACTTATCGCAAGAGAATTAAAACTCCAATAAAAAAACCGGAAGACGCGGAGCCGCTTATAGCCGAATCCAAAAAATATATGATCGTATCGTTTGTTTTTGGAATGGTGCTTATTGTTATCGGCACTTTGCTTGAAGATGCCGTGGAGGCTTTGGGAATTGCTTTGGCTGTTATGGGACTTGCTCTTTGGTTCCTCGGCTTCTATTTCACGTTCAAACGCGGTAATCTGATAATAGCTGTCAAAAGGCTGCGTAACCTCACATGCGATAAATGCGGAGCCTCTCTTGCCGATGAAGACTACGTAACATACGAGGAAATTTCCCACAAATGGATTCGCAGCGAAAATTCAAGCACTCTTAAGGTTGAAATCAGATTCCGCTGTGTTTGCCCGAAATGCGGAGCCGTCAAAACCTTTACGGAAACGCTTCGCTCCGGCGAGGTTTCGGCAAGCTCCTCTCACCTTGTTTCAACAAAAGAGCTCGTCAAAGATTATCTGGCGGGATACGTCCGTTTATAAAATCGGCGATTCATATTAAGCGACATCTCCTGCAAAGCCCCCGTTTGCAGAGACGTAATTATGCGCCCGCAAGGAAATTGCGGGCGCATTTTTTTGCCGGAAAATCTGCGCATGCGCGCCGACGGAGTGTTTTTCCGAAAACAAAAAATCCGCCCGCTTTTGCGAGTGGATTTTGTTTTCCGGCTTATTCTCCGAAGCTCCATATTCCTTCGCCGGTCGTTTCGTTGAAGAACACGCCGAGCTCCACATATGACAGCTTGCCGAATTCAAAATTGAACCAGGCGGCGATGTCGTCAAAGAAGACGGTTTCCTCCGTCGGGCCGTCGTTTTCCGTGAAACGGCTGCACCCTGCGGACTTTACCAGCTTCATAACCTCGTCCTTTTCGCGCAGGAAGACCTTCTGCCCGAAAACCGTCATTTCGGGAGAAAAACACTGAATGAGTGTCACGCGCATATCCTTTTCGCGCTCAAACCAGACCATAAGCATATCCTTGTTATAAATATAGGTCTGCCCGTATATTTCGTCGTCCTCGCAGACGTTTATTTTGTCCGGCATGCCGAGAGCGCTGACAACGTCCTTCGGCGTCATTCCGAAAAGAATTCCGCAAGTGCCGATACCGAATTCAAGTATCATAAATCAGTCACCTTTTTCAGAGAGTTATTTTTTCAATGGAATATTCCGCTTCTTTTTCCGTGCAGACGGCGCCGCGACATTTATAGACGTCGCGGATTTCCGTGAAAAACACGTCTTCCCTGATTTTTCCGTCGACTTTTATCTTCGGCGTGCCGGAGGGGAAGACCATTGCAAGCGGCGCAAGACCGCGGTCAAAGCCTTTTCCCGTCATTTTTACGTAGCTTTCGCGCAGCGTCCACAGTCGGCAGAAGGCTTCTGCGGGCGATGGGCTGAGGCTTATTGCGTCACGTTCGAGCGGAGTGAAAAATCTGTCCGCAATGGGCATAACGGTCTGTGCCTCGGCAATTTCTTCGAGGTCGGCGCCGACTTCGGTATCCGAAACGGCACAGAGTACGTATTTTCCCGTATGCGACACGCTGAAAAACACGCCGTCGCGATTTGAAACGTACGGCTTGCCCATTTCCGCAACCTTTATTTCATAATCAAAATCGCCGAAAACCTTTTTCAGCACGACGGGAACGATCAGTCCGGAGCCGAGAAGAAGCGCCTTTGTTTCGGGGCGTTTTGCGCGGTCGATACGGGTTTGCCGCTCGGCAGATACTTCCGCCTTCCTTTCGGCGAGAGCGTTTTCGTCATAATAAGCGGAGACGTCCGCATAAAAAACCTTTACAAAACTCATTTTTATCTTTCGACACGCAAAAAAGCGCGCTGTCCTCCGTCCGTTCTTTTTTGCGGCTTGCGCCGCCTATTGATACACAAAGAACATTTTAACACAGTAAATATATAAAGTCAACGCAAAAAAATGAAGAAAACTATGGACAAATGCCTCAAATGCTGATAAAATCATTAAAGCGATTGTCGCAGGAGGCAGAATTATGATAAAAGCTGTTATTTTCGATCTGGACGGCACGCTTGCATACACACTTCCGGATCTTACAGAAGGAATGAATCGCGCAAGAGCGAGATACGGGCTTCCCCCTGTGACGAGAAAGCACCTTCTTTCGTTTATAAACGGCACGACGGATCAGTTCATACGCAATTCCTTTCCGGAAGGGCAGAGCGACGAATATTACAGCAAGGCGAAAGAGATATATCTGAACGAGTACAGTCAGTGCTATCTTCACAACACAACAGCGTATGACGGTATGGCGGAGACGCTTTCAAAGCTTTATTCGGACGGGCTCCAGCTTGCGGTGTTCACAAACAAGGATAACGACCACGCAAACGACATTGTCAAAAAGCTGTACGGCAGCGAGGTTTTTGAGGAGATTCTCGGCACGGGAAGATTTCCCGGAAAGCCGAGTCCGGAGGGCGCGCTTTATCTTGCGGGAAAATATGGCGTTAGTCCGTCGGAGTGCGCTTTTGTCGGCGATTCGGATGTCGATATGAAAACCGCAAAGAATGCGGGAATGGTTGCCGTCGGTGCAACATGGGGGTATCGCGAAAAAGAAATACTTATCGCCTCGGGCGCAGACGTTACAGTCGATCGTCCCTGCGATATCTACGATATAATAAAGAAAATCAAATGAAATAAAGGAGAAATTGAATATGGTAAAACTTCCTTTCAAAATTGACCTTTCGGGAAAGGTTGCCGTTGTGACCGGCGGCGGCGGTGTGCTTTGCTCCGGCTTTGCGGAAGCACTCGCGGCTTGCGGCGCAAAGGTTGCTGTATGTGACCTCCGTCTTGAACCCGCACAGGCAGTTGCGGACAGAATAAACGCGGACGGCGGTAAGGCAATCGCCGTTGAAGCAAACGTGCTTGACAAAGAGAGCCTTATGGCGGCAAGAGAAAAAATCAATGCGGAGCTCGGCACATGCGATATACTTCTCAACGGCGCGGGCGGCAATAATCCCAAGGGCACAACGACAAAAGAATATCTCTTTCCGGAGGATATCGACGGCGGAGAAGACCTTGTTACTTTCTTTGACCTCGACCCCAAGGGCGTTGAATTCGTTTTCAATCTCAACTTCCTCGGAACGCTTCTTCCCACACAGGTCTTTGCGCGCGATATGGCGAAAAAGACGGGCTCTGTAATTCTCAACGTTTCGTCGATGAACAGCTTCCGCCCGCTGACGAAAATCCCCGCGTATTCCGGCGCAAAGGCGGCTGTATCGAACTTTACGCAGTGGCTTGCCGTACATTTCTCGAAGGTTGGCATAAGAGTCAACGCGATCGCCCCCGGATTTTTTGTTACAAATCAGAACCGCGGTATGCTTATGAACGCCGACGGCTCGCTGACTCCGAGAAGCGAGAAAATTCTCGCACATACGCCGATGGGCAGGTTCGGCGAGGTCGACGACCTGACAGGCACTCTCCTCTGGCTCTGCGATAACGGCGCATCGGGCTTTGTAAACGGCGTTGTTGTTCCGATTGACGGCGGATTTGCCGCTTATTCGGGAGTATAAAAGCAATAAAAATCCCCGCTCCGGCGGGGATTTTTTTGAGATAAAAGATAAGAGAGAAAATCGAAGAGAAAAGGTGCGTCTGCGGCGCTGGGTTATTATAGGTTGAGCGGGGCTTTTGTGCCTGCAGGAACGGGGGAGAAGCAAGAGTTTTTTGCTTCCATTGAGGGAGTGCGAATAACATAGGGGATGTGTTGACCGTCCCGTCCCGCCGCCTTTTGCGATTTGCAAAACGAGCAGGCGTTATCAAAAAGGGAATTTACCGCAAACGTCGCTCGTTATGTACTTTCTTTTTTGAAAAGAAAGTACGAAAGAAAGCAATTCGGGCGTTCCTTCCGAAACCTCCCTGTCGTTCAAGACGGAACTTCTCTGCCACGTCGGTTTTACCAAAGCAAAGGCAGAAGTATCGGCTCGAATCTTAAAGTGCTTTCAATAGTGCGGGGTTTTTGTTCCTGCGGGGACGGGAGAAGGTGCGAGAATTTTCTTTTGCGGAGTTTCCCCAAATGGGTGGAGATTTGCAATCGTGCGGGTAATCCTTGCGGGTGTTGCCGAGGGGAGGACAGTGGCGTGGCTTGCCGTGCCGGAGAGAGCCAAATGCAAAAGGAGTGGTAAGCCGCTCCTTTGATGAAATTATAAAATTTGTATAAGACCAATAACCAGAGATTCTTTTGTCTGCTTTTCTTTTCAGCGCACAAACTAAAAAGAAGAGGAAGACCACCCTTTGATAAAATTATGAAGTCCGCACAAACCTATATATTGAAGCTTCTTTTGCCTTCTTTTCTTCTCGAAGAAAAGAAGGTTATTCCTCGGTTTCGCCTTTGGCGAGCTTGTTATAGAATTCGTCAAGGTCGGTTTTGAGCTCGTCGGTGTTTTCGCAAATGCTGACCTTTTCAATCCAGAACGCCTTATAGACTCTGATAAGCATAAGCTGGGTATACGCGACGCTGCGATTGAGCTTGTCCTCTGCGTCGGCAAGGATGGCGTCGGCTCTTTCCTGCTCGGCGAGCTGCTCGTCTATGCCGCATTCTCCGCCCTCGGCTGCCTTTTCGGAAAATTCCTTTTCGGCGGCGGAAAGCTCTTCTTCAAGCTCCTCGTCATGTCTGATTTCATCCTCGCTTTTCGGACGTCTGACAGTGACCGTCGCACGGCAGGCATAACCCGCTTTGTATTCGGGCTTGTGTTCCTCTCCGTCCTTGCGGGGAGAGAATTCGTAATCATCGGCTTTCTTTTCGTCGATTTCAACGTTAAGCTCGTAGCCGAGGAAGGAAAAACGGTCACGATAGCCGTCGCAGACGGCATTTACCTCCGCGATAAGCTCGTTTTCACGGGCGGAAAGCTGTTCATCCGACATTGATTTACGTTTGATTTCCATAAGTTGCACGTCCTTTTCAAGAATTATTTACGGCTTTCTGCCGTTAAAGTACGAAAAAAATGTTGAAAAATGAATTGAGTTGGTGTAGAATATAAAAAAGACAAAAAACAAAAGCGAGGATAAGTCAATGAGCGCAAGCGATATAGACAGAACAATGACCTTTTCCGTCGGAGCACAGAGCGAGGAAGATACAAAACTGATACTTACAACGGTCTATGAGGCTCTTCTTGAAAAGGGCTATAACCCGATAAACCAGATAGTCGGATATCTGCTCTCCGAAGACCCGACGTATATAACGAGTTACAGAAACGCCCGCGCGCTTATCCGCAAGATAGACCGCGACGAGCTTCTCAACACAATGGTGAGAAAATATCTCGGTATCTGACCCTTTCCTTTATTATAAATCATTCTGCACCGACATTGCAAGAGTTTTTTATCCGAAAGCGGCGGCGGTGAGCAGAATGGGCAGGACTTTTTTATAAATTTTATCAAAATCACACGGCGGCAAGGGGTTTTCTCCCTTGCCGCATTCTATTGTGAAGGCGGGAATTCCGAGCTTTGATATGACCCAGTCCTTATATCCTCCGTATGACGCGATACCGCTCGGCTTTGACACTGAGTAACCCGAAACGCGCGAAAAACATTCGGCAAGCATGAGCGAGCCGCGAGGACAGTCGCCGAGGTAATCATAATAGATTTCCTCGCCCTGCGTGTGCAGCGCGACAGCCGTTTTAAGTCGCGACGAAAGAAAGCGGGTGAGATTGCAGAGAGCCTGCGTTTCCGGCTCGCTTTCGGGATACTGACCGCCGAAACGCGTCGGGCATCCCGAATAAATTCCCGCTTTTCTTTCAAGAACGCGACATTCGGCAAATCCGGCGTCATAATTGTGATTAAGGTCGACGCCGCGCGCGTTTGCCTGCCAATGGGTAAAATCGCGTCCGGAAGGGTTCATGGAAATCAGCCGCGGATAAAGAACGTGCTCGCGGGGAAAGGCGCCTTGCTGAATATCAATCCCGTCCGGATTTATCACGGGAATGACGAAAATTTTCCGCCTTGAAAATATGTGCTTTGCGTCAAAGCCCGCGAGGAATATTCCGTCGCGGATGGATTTTGCGCAGTCGCGCAGGAATCTGACGCAAACGAGGGCGGTTATGTGCTCCGAGCCGTGATGTGCGCCGACGACGAGATGACAGACGTCCCCCGAGCCGAGCGTCATGCAGTCGATGGGCTGACCGGAAAGAGAATGACCGATTGTGAAAAGCGATACGGAAGGAAACTCCTCCGCTATCGAAAAGCAATATTCGCGCACCTTTCGCGACGGCGCCGCCAAACCGAAATCAATATCCACAGTCCGCACCTCCCGAAAAGAATTCCCGCACTTTTATGGTATGCGCGGCGGGCGGCAGGGGTTACTTACGGACGATATGCAGTTGCCGAAAAAATTATTTTCGGGTGAGAAAAAGCGGTGCTTTCACCGACTAAAGAAAAAAGGTGTTTTATCACACATCGGGCACGCCGTCGGGCGTAGAAAAAACGCAATCAAAAAAGTGCAAAATGCCGAAAAAGTCCGTTTCGGGTTGACAACGCAACGTATAAATGGTACACTATAATTCACGAAATGAGGTGAGCGACATAAAAAATATAAAGCAGAAAATACTCCCCGCATCACTTTGCGGCGCGGCTGTCGGATTTACATGGTTCTTTTTCGGAGCGGTGGACACATTCGCCGGCAACAGGGGAGAATTTCTTTTCTCATTCTCCGATTTCGGTTGGCAACTTGCGCTGATTGCGCTTGCCGCTTCGCTTGTTATAGCGCTTGCGCTCCTCTTTACGGACAATACCGTCCACAGAGTTCTTTTCGGAATATTCTTCTGGATTGCGCTCATGGGTTATGTTCAGGCAATTTTTCTGAACGTCGGTATGGGGTCGCTCGCGGGAGATGACGTCGGTACGAAGGTAAAGCCCGGCTTTGTGATATTTGACACCGCGCTGTGGATTGTCATGGCGGTACTGTGTGTCATAGGAGCGATAAAAATGAAAAAATTCGATATAATAAAGACGGTGGCTGTCATTCTGCTTATCATGATTGTCGGAATGCAGTTTGTCGGGTGCGTATCAAATATACCGAAGGTAACCGACTCATCGGTTACAAAAACGGAAAGCCCGCAGGGCACTGACGCGCCGTCAGACGGGACGGAAACAACCGGAGCACCCGCGACGACGGAAAAGCCCGATAAGCCCGATGAGAACGTAAAACAGTATCTCACCGAGGCAGGTATAAACGAGGTTTCGGCGGGAAAGAACATTGTTGTTTTTGTCATTGACCGCTTTGATATAAGCTATTATCAGGAAATGAAGAGCAAAGACCCGAAGTTTTTTGAAAAGCTGAAGGGATTTACATATTTCAACGACAATATTTCCCTTTATTCAAGAACCTATCCCGGCGTTGCCACGATGATAACCGGCGTGGATTACGAATATACGGACACGCCGAAGGCATGGGGCGCAAGTCCCGAGCCGTGGTTTGAAAAGGCATACGGCACCTCGCCCTTCCTTTCCGACCTTCAGAAAAACGGATATCGCATAAAACTTTATACAGCGGACTATTACGGTTACAGAGATGCAAGAGCGATGAACGGCAGGGTTTATAACGTTTCCGGCGTTTCAAAATACGAGGTGACGGACAGGGGGGCGCTTGTCGGGAGCATGCTTCAGCTTGCGCTTTACAGATGCCTGCCGACGGCGCTGAAAAGCTCCGTCTCGGTATCGACTTCGTCGTTCAGCGGCGTCATAAGCTACGGCGGCGAGGCGCCGGCTTACAAAGTCGACGACCCGCGCGCGTACGAGCTTCTCTCCGGAGGACTTACCGTTGACGACAGCGAAAAATCGTATACGCTCATTCATCTCAACGGCTGTCATCAGCCGTACAACATGGACGAAAACGGCAACCGCGTTGAAAACGGCTCGTTCGAGAGCGCGATGAGAGGTTGCTTCGGAATGATATATTCATATATCGACGAAATGCGCCGCCTCGGTGTTTATGAGGATTCGACGATAATCATCACGGGCGATCACCCGAGCGCAAGAGATGACGGCGAAATACCCACCCAGCCGAGACTTACCGCGCTCTTTGTAAAGCCTGCGGGTACATGTGATGAACCACTTGCATATTCGCATGCACAGGTCTCCCAGGAAAATCTCATCCCGACGATTGTCAAATCCGCGGGAATTGAAACGGAAAACGATTACGGCAGGTCATATTTTGACATAGCCGAGGGAGAAAACGTCACGCGCCATCACAAGTTTGAGCTTTATGACGACGGCGACACGAGAATAATCGATTTTGCCATCACGGGAATGGGCAGGGATTTTTCAAATTGGAAAATCGTTTCCGATATAAACATCGGGTCGCTTTATAACTGACCCAAAAGGAGAAAAAATGGATACTGTCATGTATTATATATGTTATCCTTTCGGATACGTTATGAAGTGGTGCTGGGAGCTTCTCGGCAATTACGGTCTTGCGATAATCCTTTTCACTCTCTGCACGAAGATAATTCTTCTTCCCGTTTCGGTGTGGGTGCATAAGAACTCAATAAAAATGGTCACAATCCAGCCGGATATAAACTTTATAAAGGCGAAATATTACGGCGACAGGGACAGAATTGCAGAAGAGGAGACAAAGCTTTATAAGAAAATCGGTTACAGCCCGTTTGCGTCGGTCGTACCGCTTCTTTTGCAGCTGTTGCTTCTCAGCGCTGTTGTGTATATAGTCAAACAGCCGCTCACAAGTATTCTTCATATAAGTGGCGAGACCGTTGAGGCGCTTGCAAGGAGCTTCGGGCTTGAAGAGAGCGATCAGCTCGGTGTCATAAGAATGATACAGTCCGGCGCGGAAACCGACACCTCGCTTTCGGCTGTCGTATCGCAGATAAAGAGCTTCGACCTCTCCTTTGCGGGCTTTTCGCTCGGCGTTGAGCCTTATAAAACATGGGGGATATACACACTTGTTCCCGTAATTGCGGGCGCTTCGTCACTGCTTCTGTGCTGGGTTCAGAACGCTATAAACGTTCTCCAGGCGGAGCAGAGCAAGCTCAATAAATACGGAATGACGGTGCTCTCCGTCGGCATTTCGCTTTCGCTCGGATTCTTTGTTTATTCGGGCGTCGCGCTTTACTGGGTTGCGAGCAACCTTTTTGCAATCGTTCAGCAGCTCGTGCTCAATGCCGTTATAAATCCGAAAAAATACGTTGATTACAGCAAGCTCGAAGAAAGTCGCGCCGCGCTTGCGGACATTGAACGCCTCGGCGACGGCAAAAAAGACGTCAAAGCCAAGGAAAACGCAAAGCGCGAAAGAGCAGATTACAAGAGATTCTTCAAGATAGTAAACAAACACTTTGTTATCTATTCTGAACGGAGCGGGTTTTATAAATATTATGAGGCGCTCATCTCAGAGCTGAAAAAGAGAGCAAAGAACATGACTATCCATTACGTCACAAGCGATCCGGACGACGCGATTTTCAGGCTTGCCGAGACCGACCCGACCATAAAGCCTTATTATATCGGTCAGAAAAAGCTGATAACACTTATGATGAGGATGGACGCGGACATAGTCGCAATGACAACGCCCGACCTCGACAATTATTACATAAAGCGTTCGCTTGTCCGCAAGGATGTCGAATATATTTATGTTCCGCACGACATGATGAGCGTCCATATGGGCTTCCGCAAAGCCGCCCTTGACCATTTTGATACGATCTTCTGCACGGGAGAGCATGTCGCAAGGGAAGTCCGCAAAACGGAGGAGGTTTATTCTCTCCCCGAAAAGACGCTTGTCAAATTCGGTTATCCTCTTGAAGAAAAGCTGGAAAAGGCTTATGAGGATATGGACAAGACCCCGCACGCAAAGCGTGAGATACTGATAGGGCCGTCGTGGCAGGAGGACAACCTTCTCGACAGTTGCGTCGATACGCTTATAGAGCAGCTCATGTGCGAAGAAAACCACATAATCGTCCGCCCGCACCCGGAATACGTCAAGCGTTATCCGGAGAAGATAAAGCTGCTTACGGAAAAATATGCCGGAGTGCCTGACGAAAAGCTCACCTTTGAGCTGAATTTCACGACAAATAAGTCGACATATTCGTCAGACCTGCTGATAACGGACTGGTCGGCAATTGCATATGAATTCTGCTTCTCGACGAAAAAGCCGGTGCTCTTTGTCAACACAAAGATGAAAATGGAAAATCCCGAATGGGAAAAGCTCGGACTGACTCCGGCGGAAATATATCTCCGCGACAAGGTTGGAGTTGCGCTTGAAAAGAGCGAACTCGACAGGACGAAGACCGTCGCAGACGAGCTTATGTCAAGCGGGGAAAAATATAAAGAAAAGATAACAGCGCTTCTGCACGAGCACCTTTATTCATACGGAACGAACGGTGCGGAGGGCGCAAAATACATTCTTCGCCGCCTTGCGGAAATTCAGAAGAACAGAAAAGATTGATTTACGGGAGAAAATTTATTATGAAACGCATGAAAATTCTTTTATCGGCATATCTTTGCTTCGGCATGATGATATTTGCCACGGTCAACGCCGCGGCGTATATAGACCCTTCGGTTGTGTCGTATGCGGCGCAGGCGATTGCGGGAATAGTTATCGCGGCGGGCGCGGTGTTCTTTGTATGGTGGAGAAAGGTCAAAAAAAAGGTTTCAAAAAAGCTCGGTATTGACGAAAACGCCGGCAAGGAAGTCGAAGAGGATATCGTCATAAACGAAGACGACGAGGCAAAGTCCGATGAGGAGAACGCCTCCGATGAGACGGACGAAAACAAGCAAGTAAAATAAATATTGAGGAGGACATTTCAATGCTCGGATTTTTCATTATAGGCGTTCTGGCGATTGCTGTCGGCGCGTTCTTTATCGCGAAGAAAAGCGGACAGGGAAGAAAGGTGAAGGTCATTGTGGGGGCGGCGGCTCTTGCTGTCGGACTTGTTATCTGCGTTTCGAGCTGTGTGCGCACGGTGCCGACCGGACACACGGGAATAGTCACGACGTTCGGTAACGTTGAAAGCTATACATATGAGGCGGGCGTGCATTTTGCGGCGCCGTGGAAGACGGTTGTCAACATGGACAACAGAAACCAGAAGGCAAGTGTAGACCTTACATGCTTCTCCTCGGACATTCAGGAGGTAGACGTAACATATTCGCTCAACTATCAGATACAGAAGGCGAACGCGCAGGATATTTACCGCACCATCGGCACAAAGTATTACGAAACGGTCATCACGCCCCGTATTCAGGAGGCTGTGAAGAGCGTTATGGCGCAGTACACGGCGGAACAGCTTCTCGAAAAGCGCGCGGAGCTTTCGCTTGAAATAAAAACCATACTGACGGAAAAGCTGGACAATTACAATATCGACGTGCTTGATACGTCGCTTGAAAACCTCGACTTCTCGGACGCCTTCACAAACGCCGTTGAGGCAAAGCAGGTTGCGGCGCAGAAGAAACAGCAGGCGGAAATCGAGCAGGCACAGGCTCTTATGGAGGCTGAATACGCAAAGCAGATTGCCGAAATGAAGGCAAATGCGGACGCTGCCGTCGCAAAGATTGCCGCGCAGGCAGACCTTGACGTCACGAAAATTCAGGCTGACGCCGCCGAATATGCAGGTCAGAAGGATGCTGCGATAATCGGTCAGGTCAGGGACATTCTTGCCGCCGACAAGGAAAACATCACGGATGAGGACATAAAGAACCTCGTTACATATTATTACGTTCAGAAATGGAACGGCGAGCTCCCGCAGACGTATATCGGCGCGGAGGACTTCTATAAGCTCCTTTCCTCTCTTGCGGAAAAGAACTGAAAAAACAAAAAATCAAATCCGGAGAGGTCTTGCTGCACGGCGACGGACTTCTCCGGTCGTTTTATCAAAAACAATGGGAAAAAACGGATAAATCATTGTTTTTTGCAAAAAACTCTGAAACGGTTGACAAAACCGAAAGAAAGTAATATCATGTAATAATACACACATCTCCCGCGGAGAAGTCGGGAGATATCACGAAAGAAAGGATGAAAGATATGCGTGCACTTGTGGAAAGCACGGGGCCTGTCGCCTCGGTGATAATTTCCATAGCGGTTATGCTTTTCTGCGGATTTCTGATGACGCGGATAACAAAGCTGCTCCGCCTTCCGAACGTAACGGCGTATATCGTCGTCGGAATACTGATAGGGCCTTACGTTTTTGATATAATACCGCAAAAGGTCATAGACGGAACAGAGTTCCTTCCGGATATCGCCCTTTCGTTCATAGCGTTCAGCACGGGAGAATTTTTCCGGCTGTCGACGCTTAAGAAAAACGGAATGAAGGTTGTAATAATCACTCTGCTCGAGTCTCTTGTGGCAACGCTTTTCGTCTTTATAGTTACATATTGGGTGCTCGGGCTTGACCTTGCATTCTCCGCTGTGCTTGCGGCGCTCGCGGCGGCGACAGCCCCCGCTTCAACAATGATGACAATCCGCCAGACGCGGGCAAAGGGAGACTTCGTCGATACGCTTTTGCAGGTCGTTGCACTGGATGACGTTGTCGGCTTGCTTGCGTACAGCGCGGCGATATCGATTGCTCTTGCGTCTTCCGCAGGCAGCAGCTCCGCCGGATTTGAAAGTATCATAAAACCGATAATCCTGAATCTTGTCGTGCTTCTGCTCGGCGGCTTTTTCGGGCTTCTGATGAAATGGCTGATGAACAAGCGCTCGACCGACAACAGACTCATCGTTTCGGTCGCGTTGCTTTTCACCTTCTGTGGCATATGCGCCGTGATGGATATTTCGCCCCTGCTCGGGTGTATGTCCATGGGAATGGTATATATAAACACAACGGATGACGACAAGCTCTTTAAGCAGCTGAACTATTTCAGCCCGCCGATACTGCTTTTGTTCTTCGTAAGGTCGGGTATCACTTTTGACCTCGGGGCTCTCGTCAACACCTCGTCCGCCGTCGGCGGAGTGCCTCTGCTGGTTGTCGGAGTGCTGTATTTCTTTGTCAGAATCGTGGGCAAATATGCAGGCTCTTTTATCGGTTGCGCGATAGTCGGCAAGGACAGAAAGGTTCGCAATTATCTCGGACTTGCGCTTATACCGCAGGCGGGAGTTGCAATCGGTCTTGCCGCACTCGGAGCGAGAATGCTCGGAGGAGAGACCGGAAACGCCTTGCAGACGGTCATTCTGGCGTCCAGCGTGCTGTATGAGCTGATAGGACCTGCGGCGGCAAAGCTTTCGCTGTATCTCTCACATTCGTATTCAACAAATCTTGAGGAGATTACAGCCGATATTCCCGTGACGGAGGGCGGCGTTGCAAAAACGCCGGTTGAAATCCTGACGGAGAGGATAAAGAAAATACAATCGGAGCTTCCCGCTCACAGCGACCCCGCCCCATCGGAAGAGGAGCAGGCGTTTCTTGAAGCGGCGGAGGAACAATATGCCGCGATGGGCGCGATGGGTCGCAGGCGCGGATTTATAAACAGAAAATAAAGGAGAAATTACGATGATTTACGATAGTATTGCAAAGCTCCTCGGTGACTGGTCGTCACAGCTGGGAACGTGGTCGGTCATTTTCAGAATAGCAATTTCGCTTGTTCTTTCGGCGATAATCGGGTGTGAAAGGTCAAGCAAGAGACACTCGGCAGGACTGCGCACGTTTATAACGATATCGCTTGCTTCGACGGTATCAATGCTTATTGATCTCGCGCTTATAGAGGGAACCTCCATAAAGCTGCCCATTCTTTCCGCGGCGACTATAATTGCCTCTGCGATGATAAGCGGCAACTCCGTGCTGTTCAGCTCAAGAAATCAGATAAGAGGACTTACAACCTCCGCAGGACTCTGGGCTTGCGGAATAATCGGTCTTGCCGCAGGTGCCGGACTTTACACCCTCACCCTTGTCGCATTTGTAACGACGCTTGTCAGTCTTTCGTTCTTCCCGAAGATTGAAATTATGCTCAAAAACCGCTCAAATCATTTTGAAGTCCACCTTGAGCTTAAAAACAAGAACAACCTTCAGGATTTTGTCACGACGATACGTGAGCTGGGACTCCGCATAGATGATATTGAAGCAAATCCGGCATATCTCAATTCCGGACTCAGCGTTTACACGGTCGCGATAACGATAAGCTCCGCAGAGCTAAAAAAATACAAAACGCATACGGAGATAATCGAAGCGTTGCGGACACTTGATTACGTATATTATATTGAAGAAATGAGATAAACCGAAAAGCGGGCTCCTCCGGAAGGGGGGAGCCCGCCTTTTTCTTTTAGCACCGTAAGCCTTGAAATGTTCATAAAGAAATGATAAAATATAAATTGAAACAGGCGCGGGAAATAATTTCCGCGCGAAGCAAAAAAATAAAAATAAAAATTTTTTGAAAAAGTGTAACCTTCCCGAAAAAAATCTGTATATAGGGATGGAGGCGCAAGAGCAGGAGGTGAAGACGTGGAGGATGAGCAGATAATCAGGCTCTATTTCGACCGTAACGAAACCGCTATAAGCGAAACGGACAAAAAATACGGTTCATATTGTATGAAAATTGCAATGAACATCCTCTCAAGCGAGCCGGACAGCGAAGAATGTATAAACGACGTCTGGCTGAAAATGTGGAATTCGATTCCGCCGAGCAGACCGCAGAACCTTGCCGCATACGCCGGCAAGATAACGCGTAACCTTTCGATAAACAAATATAAAATGAGGTATGCGGAAAAGCGGATTGAAGGGGAATTCGCCGTCTCTCTCGATGAACTTGATGATTGCGTTCCGGGAGGTGACACGATGGACACAGAACAGCAGGCAAAGCTTATCGGCAAAAGCATAAGCGATTTTCTGCGGGAGCAGAAGGAGCTTAATCGCAAGGTTTTCGTTTGCAGATATTTTTATTGCGATTCGGTTTCGGAAATAGCGGAAAGGTTCGGCATAAGCGAAAGCCACGTCAAAACAATGCTGCTGAGAACGCGCTCAAAACTAAAAACGCATCTGGAGCGGGAAGGAGTCACGGTATAGTGAATTTGTTGAAGGTATGAAAAATGAAATACTTGCAAGAGCTATCACCGAGATAGACGACGAACTGCTGACGGAAGCGCGGGAGCCTGTCAGAAGGAAAGCCCCGAATTTTCGGGCTATGACGAAATACATAGGCGCGATAGCCGCGTGCATTGCGGTTGTCCTCTCGCTTACGCTTTTCGGAAATCACGGCATGGGCGACTTTGATATGAGCGTTGAGGGTCAGGACATTTCGGGAGAGATGACTGCAATCTCTCTTTCGCCTCTCTCGGGTCACTCACAGGATCATAATCCGCGCGAAAAAAAGGTGATAACCGTCCCGATTAAAATCGAAGCAGATGGGAAAACTGTTATCACAGCGTCGGAAGGCGGAACGCTTTGCACCGCCGATGGCAGGATAACCTCGTCCATCAAAACGAGAAGAGACACGTCATTTGAATGGGTCGTGGACATCTCGGGCAAAGAAAATTTTGAATTGACGGTGACGTCAAAAAGTAAAACCCTTATAATCAAAGCCACCTATGACGGCGAACGGGACTGTCTGATACTGTCCGCCGAGGAAGGCAAAAACTGAAAAAATCACATTACACAGAAAAGGAAGAAAACACTGATGAAAAAGATTATTGCACTTTTGCTTGCGGCAGTTATGCTGACACTCACAATCTCGCTCGTATCCTGCGGAGGAACAAAAGACCCCGGAAGCTCCTCCGGAAACGGCACAACAACAGAATCTACAACCACTACAACAACCACTACAACTCCCGATGTTCCCGTAACTCCCGCATACGCAAATGCGCTCGATCTCTTCAATAAAATATGGGGCTCTTACACCGACGACGATAAATTCCCCGTCGGCGGCGGTGATGAGGATCACAATTCCGATGAAGGTCCCGGAGCTTTTGATATAGAAAAGAACAAAGAATCCATAAAGGCATTTACCCACATTACCGATGACCTTCTCGCAACGGTCAAAAACGACGCGGCAAACCTTATGCATATGATGAACACAAACACGTTCAGCTCTGCGATATTCCATCTCAAGGACGCTAAAACTGCGGAAAGCTTTGCAAAGGACTACAACAGCGCAATTATGGGTACACACTGGATATGCGGCTCCCCCGAAAAAGTTCTTGTTATCTCCGTCGACGAATACGTTATAGTCGCATTCGGATATGCGGAACTGACGGATACCTTCAAGGCAAAATGTCTTGCCGTTGACACATCCGCAAAGCTCCTTATAGATAACGCAATAGAAGAATAATTCAGCGAATACAAAATAATAAGCACGGCACCGCTTGTGCGGTGCCGTAGCTATGTAAAAAGGTGGACGTATGTTATTTTCAAGCATTCCGTTTTTGTATTACTTTTTACCGTGTGTAATACTTTTATATCTGATTGCGCCGCGCTTTCTTAAAAATACGGTTCTGCTCCTTTCGAGCCTTGTCTTTTATGCGTGGGGCGAGCCAAAGTATGTTATATGGATGGTGCTTTCTATCGGACTCGGATATCTTTTCGGACTTCTGATTGAAAAGTACAGAGAAAAAAATCACGGTCTTGCAAAGTTGTTTCTGGTTCTTTCCGTTACCAGCAGTCTTGCCGTACTCGGCTATTTCAAATATGCGGACTTCTTCATTTCAAACATCAACGCGGTGACCGGACTTTCCATTCCGCTTCTTAAAATCGCGCTTCCCGTCGGCATCAGCTTCTATACATTCCAGATTTTAAGCTATACCGTTGACGTTTACAGAGGCGACGTTGCGGCGCAGAAAAACCCGATTGACCTCGCAACCTATGTTGCGCTTTTCCCGCAGCTTATTGCGGGACCGATTGTCCGTTACTCCGATATAGCGGAGCAGCTGAGAAACCGCAATCACTCATTTGAAAAGATATCTGCGGGAATGAGCCGCTTCATCATCGGACTTTCAAAGAAAATTCTCATTGCAAACTTCCTCGGCGAGCTTTGCGATACTTTCAAGGCGTCCGGCGATAAATCCGTTCTTTTCTTCTGGCTTTATGCCATAGCATATACGCTTCATATCTATTTCGACTTCTCCGGTTACAGCGATATGGCAATCGGACTCGGAAAGATCTTCGGCTTTGACTTCCTTGAAAACTTCAATTATCCTTATATTTCGGGCAGCGTTACGGAGTTCTGGCGCAGATGGCATATGTCGCTCGGCTCATGGTTCCGCGACTATGTTTATATTCCGCTCGGCGGAAACAGAGTCGGCAAGGCAAGACATTTCTTTAATATTTTCGTTGTCTGGATGCTGACCGGAATGTGGCACGGGGCGGCTTGGAACTTTATCATCTGGGGACTGTATTTTGCAATCATACTGATGATAGAAAAGCTGTTCCTGCTCAAATATCTGAAAAAGAGCAAGGTGCTGAACCATATTTACGTGCTGTTGCTTGTCATAATCAGCTTTGTTATATTCGATGCGGCAAGCATGAAGGACGCATTCTCTTATATAGGTTCGATGTTCGGCGCGGGCGGCTATCCGCTTGTCTCGACTGAGTTTGTTTACTATCTGCGCAGCTACGGAGTTGTCATCCTGCTCGCGATGATCGGCTCGACGCCGCTTCCGAAGCTCGTTGTCGGCAAGATAAACGAAAGTCGCGTCGGCGGCAAGATAATGACGGTGCTTGCACCGGTTGCCCTCTGCGTGTTGCTTGCGATATGCACGGCGTGCCTTGTTGACGGGTCATACAATCCGTTCCTCTATTTCCGCTTCTGACGGAGGTGATATTATGAATAACAAAACAAAAAGTATAATTTCTTTTGTGATAATTGCCGCGTTCTTTGTGACGACTGTCATAGGCTGTTGGGCGATACCCGCAAAGAAATATTCGGACAGCGAGCGCAGAGACCTTGCGCAGCTTCCGAAGCCGGAGCTTAAAGCTCTGCTCAACGGCTCGTTTATGACGAAGTTTGAAAAATACACGCAGGATCAGTTCCCACTGAGAGAACAGTTCAGAACGCTCAAAGCGCTGACGAGCTATTACGTTTTCCGTCAGCTTGACAACAACGGAATTTATATAAAAGACGGCTATGCGGCAAAGATTGAATATCCGCTCAACGACAAGTCGATTGCATATGCGGCAAGCAGATTTGAATACGTCTATAAAAAATATATGGAGGGAAAGGCTTCAAACGTTTATCTCTCCATAGTACCGGATAAGAGTTATTTCCTTGCCGACAAGGGCGGCTATCTCAAAATGGATTACGAAAAGCTCGTCTCCGAAATGAAGGATAAAATGTCATATGCGCAGTATATAGACATAATGAACACGCTTGAAATTTCCGATTACTATAAAACGGATACTCACTGGAGACAGGAAAAGCTGCTTGAAACTGCGGCAGCCCTTGCAAAGGGAATGGGCGTCAGCCTTTCGGGACAGTACAGGGAAAACACGCTTGACAATCCCTTTTACGGCGTTTATTACGGTCAGGCGGCACTTCCCATGCCCTCGGAAACGATTAAATATCTCACAAGCGATATTCTTGACAACTGCATAGTCACAAACTATGAAACGGGCAAGAAAACAACCGTATACGATATGGAAAAAGCTTATGGAAAAGACCCATATCAGATGTTCCTTTCCGGCTCAATATCGCTTATGACCATCGAAAATCCGAACGCAAAGACGGACAAAGAGCTTATCATTTTCCGTGACTCCTTCGGAAGCAGCATATCTCCGCTTCTCGTCGAGGGTTACGCAAAGATAACTCTTGTCGATATACGTTATATTGTTCCGGATTATCTCGGCAGGTTTGTAAATTTTGAAGGCAGCGATGTCCTCTTCCTTTACAGCACGCTCGTTCTCAACAACAGCGAAACAATACAGTAAAAAGCAAAAGCCCCGCTTCGGCGGGGCTTTTTTGATATAAGAGATAAGAGAGAAGATCGAAGAGAAGCGGTGCGCTCCGCGCGGGGTTATTATGTTTTGTGCGGAGCTTTTGTGCCTGCGTGGACGGGGGAAAAGCAAGAAGTTTTTATTTCTCTTAAGGCTTCCTCCTTGAGGAAGCTGGCACGACGAAGTCGTGAGTGAAGGAGTGTTCATTCCACCGCATTGCGGTTTCTTACACCCTCTTCTTTGCGGGGGGCTTCAAACGCCATTCCTTATGTGTACTTTCTTTTTTGAAAAGAAAGTACGAAAGAAAGCAATTCGGGAAGTGTCCCGAAACCCTCTTAAAAGTTCAAGGCGGAGCTTTTCTGCCACGTCGGCTTTACCCAAGCAAAGGCGGGAGTGAAGTTCGAATCTTAAAGCGTTTTTAATTGTGCGGAGCTTTGGTGCCTTCGGGGACGGGAGAAAGCGAAAAAGTTTTCTCAAACCGATTATTGAAGTTTTTTGCATACTTTCTTTTCGGGCATGACAACACAAAAACAGAGATGAAAAATCACCTTTGTTTGCTTTTCATAAAGTTTGTTAAACATCGGTGTACAAGGGGTACAAACGAGATAAAATAGAAATGAGGGGCGATAGAGCGGAAATGTCAGATTTTCCACTCTAT
>UQUT01000015.1 GCA_900544285.1 uncultured Eubacterium sp. | reverse complement strand
TGCGAGAATCGATTCCCGTATTAAACCGCCAAACGGCGGTTTTTCTTTTTTGCCCGAGGGAATCGAAGAGAGCGGTAGTGAATGACAGCCTTTAATTAGGCTGTCAGAGCCGCGATGACCGAGCGGGCGTCGAGCCTGCGAGAATCGATTCCCGTATTAAACCGCCAAACGGCGGTTTTTCTTTTTTGCCCAAGGGAATCGAAGAGAGCGGTAGTGAATGACGTGCCTGCGGCACGTCAGAGCCGCGATGACCGAGCGGGCGTCGAGCCCGCGAGAATCAATTCCCGTATTAAACCGCCAAACGGCGGTTTTCATCTTTTTGCCCAGATATAATACCCTCCGGCGTTATCCGGAGAAACATGAACGTCCCCCTCCGTTTTCGGCAGAACAAGCTCCCCGCTCTCACCGGACTGGTGAGATATGATATATTCGCCGTAGGCATAGAATTTGCCTTCGTCATAGAGGGAGGAATATTCCTCAAGCGTTATTTTGCTACGATAAATTATTTCCGCGTGCGGCTCGCTTACATAGCGCAGATGCCATGGCTCGTATTCAACACCCGTCAACTTCTGACCCCACATCGGATAGCGGATTATAAATCCGAATTTATATGAATTCTTCGCAATCCACCTGCCGACGTTACTGTTTATAAACCGCTTCTGCGGATAGCCCTCGATTTTTACGTCGACGGCAAGTCCCGTTTCGTGTTCGCTCGTTCCCGCTGGCACGGCAAACGGGTTATTTTCATAAACCCAAGCCTGATATTCTCTCGTTCTGTATGTGCTTGTCAGGAGCAGGTCTTTTCCGAATCTGCTCTTGACCTCCGCAAAAAGGCGCTGAAGGTCATAGAAGGCATAAGTGCTGACGCTGTTCTTTTCGTCGACTGTTGCGACAGCGGGAACATCCTTCTCCGAAAGCATATGCTCGGAGTTGACAAGCCACATGACATTGCTGAAAGCAATCCCGTCCGCCGTTTCAATATCCGAAATACCGACGCTGTAAAGCTCGTCCCCGCTCATGACCGTCTCTGAAAGAAGTCCTGTTTTGCCCTTGCCGAGACCGTCAAAAAAGCCGTATATCCTCCAGAACTGATATCGGATGACATAAGCCGAAAGAAGTCCGACAGCCAGAATAACTGCACACAGCGCGACTGTAAACAGTCGCTTTTTGTTCGTCCTCGTCAAAATTTCCTCCTGTCTTTACTTATAGCGTGGCGGCGACGGTCAATGCCGCAACATACTCCGCTCCCATCTCTCTTGCGAGCCTTGCGCATGCGGAAAGCGTGCTTCCGGTCGTCGTCACATCGTCAATTATTATCACCTTATAAGGCGCTTTTACGTTTTTCACGGCGGAATAGGCTCGCGCGGCATTTTCCGCCCGCTCCTCCGAGGTCAGCGATTTCTGACTCTGCGCCCCGCCGCTTCGCGAAAACATCTTCATCTGCGGTATTTCCGCAAGGCGCGATATTCTTCTGCAAAGCTCCTTCGATTGGTCAAAGCCATGTTCATTTATGCTCTCTGCGCTTCTCGGAACATAAGTCAGCACACATTCCGAAAATCCGCCTATATCTGTTATCGCCGAAAAAAGTGCGTTTTTACATTCGCCTGCGAGAAAATCGCGCAGTCTCCGGCTGTTTTTATGTTTCAGCGAATAAATCAGCTTTTTTGACATCGCATTGCCGTATTCAAAAACATGCACCGCAGTGTCAATCCCGCCTATGCGGTGACAGCGGCAGTCCCTCTGCGTCATCCCGCAGGCGCGGCACCTGCCGCCGCACATCTCCATGTATTTCTTTTCGCAGTCCGCACAGAGATATTCGCCACGCGTCACTTTGCCGCAGACAACACACTTCGGCGGGAAAAGAATATCGGTTATTTTCATCAATCGTCAAACCTCGTAAGAAAATATTCAAGCCCCGTGTATCTTTTCGCCTGACGGTTATTATCAACCATCATATCGGCAACCTCCCCGTCGCCGACGAGCACAACCATGTCCCGCGCTCTCGTTATCGCCGTATAGAGAAGGTTTCTTGTGAGTAGCTTCGGCGTATAGCGGAACAGGGGAATGACGACGATCGGATATTCGCTACCCTGACTTTTATGAACGGTTATTGCATACGCAAGCTCCAGCTCCTCCGCGGCGGTGAAATCGTATTCGACGGTTCTCCCGTCGTAATCGACGGTTATCTTCTCCTCCGAATGGCTGATTTTCACAATGACGCCGATATCACCGTTGAAAACGCCGGTTCCCTCGCCGCCGTCTGGCTTTTTCCAGGTGATACTGTAATTGTTTTTCACCTGCATCACCTTGTCGCCTTCGCGGAGCACGGACGTTCTTCGTTTCAGCTCTTTTTTGCCGTTTGACGGAGGATTTATCGCGCTCTGCAAAGCCATACAGAGAGTTTCCGTTCCCAGCGCACCCTTTTTGGACGGCGTTATGACCTGTATCCCGTCGAAAACGGAAAGCCCGTAGCTTTTCGGGAGCCGTTTTCTGCAAAGGTCAACGACGGTTTGCGCCGTCAGCTCGTCCGTCTCTCTGGGCAGAAAGAAGAAGTCGCCGTCCTTTTTTGTCAGATCTATGTGTTCGCCGTCGTTTACGGCGTGCGCGTTTGTGACAATCAGACTCTCCATCGCCTGGCGGAAAATGTGTTTAAGCTCCACAGTATTGTATCTGTCGGATGCTATTATGTCCTTGAAAACGCAACCCGGACCGACAGGCGGCAGCTGACTTGCGTCTCCTATAAGAATCAGCCTTGCCGTAGGTCTTGTCGCCCGCAAAAGCGACTCCATAAGGTAAATATCTATCATCGACGACTCGTCCACCATGATTACATCCTCATCGAGAGGGTTGTCCTCGCCACGACGGAATATCGGCTCGTCCTCCGAGGTGCGCTCCGTTTCGAGCAAACGGTGAATCGTCTTTGCCTCCCTGCCCGTCGCCTCAGTCATTCTCTTTGCGGCGCGCCCCGTCGGAGCGCAGAGCGCAACGGAAAGTCCGAGCGTTTCAAATATTCTGATTATCGCCCGAGCGACGGTCGTTTTACCCGTTCCGGGTCCGCCCGTCAGCACAAAGACGCCCTGACATAGCGAATCCGTTATCGCTTTTCTTTGCAGCTTTGCATATGATATTCCGTTTTCGACCTCAACCCTCTCAATCAGCGTCGAAACGTTCATAAGGTCGATACGGTGATCTGTTTTCGAGAGGCTGTCCAGCTTTTCGACAATATATGTTTCCGCTTTATATGCATTTTTCGTGTAAACACAGTCGCGCCCGTCCTCTTTGACAAGCACAAGCGACCCATCTGATATTAGGATTTCAAGCTCCGCCTCCGCACTTTCGGGGGGACATGAAAGCAGCTTGCACGACGTTTCGATCAGCTTGTTTTTCGGCAGATAAACGTGCCCGCTCGAATATTGATTATAAGTCAGCACAAATTTTATCCCCGCAGCAATTCTCTCCCGCGAGTCCTTCGGAATTCCGAGCGACCGCGCGACGGAATCCGCCTTTTCAAAGCCGATTCCGTTTATCTCGTCACAGAGGAGATACGGATTTGCCTTGATAACGTCGACCGCGCCGCTTCCGAAGCGCTTGTAAATCTTGACAGACGTCACAGGCCCGAAATAGTCGCGGCAGAACATCATAACCGTTCTCATTCCGAATTGCGAGCGGAAGCTCTCGCCTATGTCCTTCGCCTTCTTCGGAGATATACCCGGCAGGTCGCAGAGCCAGTCGGGGTTATGTTCGATTACGTCAAAGCTGTCAAGCCCGTATTTTTCAACAATGCGCTTTGCCGTCACCCGTCCGATTCCGCGTATAGCACCGGACGAAAGATATTTCAGAATTGCGGTTTCTGTGGACGGAAGCCGTTTTTCATAATATTCGATTGAAAACTGATGACCAAACTGCGGGTGAACCGTCCATTTTCCGCCCGCCTCAATGCTTTCGCCCTCGCAAATATACGGCATTATGCCGACAGCCGTTATAAGCTCATCGTCGTCCGTGGCAATATCGCAGACGGTATAGCCGTTTTCTTCGTTCTGATATATAATTTTTTCAATCATTCCGGAGATCTTTATAAGCTCCTCGCCGCCCTGAATACCGTCCATTGCTTTTCCTTTTAGATATAATTTATTTTTATGTTCTTGTATTTTCTTCTGAATTTTTCGGCAATCGCCGCCGTTTTTTCCCTTTCCGGCGAGCCGGACGGAATATTTATGTTTATCCTTTTGACCTTGAAGGTCGATTCGGCAATCGCCGCTCTTATGCAATATTCAACGTTGTCCGCGTCGGCATAAATGCTTATCTCATCGCCTATAAGGTCGCACCCTTGCTTTTTCAGCGCCTTACCCGCGCGGACGGAGATCACGATTGCAAAAACAATATAAATTACGCAAAATGCAAAAAATGCAACAAGAATTTTAAGAAATATAGACATAACGGGCTCCTTTTTGCTTTTATCATATGATATGAAAAAGGTCGCCCGTTTGTTATTCCGTTATTTTTCTCAGACTCCGAGTCCGAGCATATCGGCAAGCTTTTCAGCAACGTCCGTCTTTTCAAAGCGGACACCGAGCTCTTCTCTGCCGAAATGACCGTATGCCGAAAGCGGAGCAAATATCGGCTTTCTGAGTCCGAAATAGGAGATGATTGCCGCGGGGCGGAAGTCAACTGTCTCGCGGAGAGCCTTTGCGATCTTCTCGTCCGCGACCTTGCCCGTACCGAACGTGTTTACGTTTATGCAAAGCGGATGCGCAACGCCGATCGCATATGCAATCTGAACCTCGCATCTATCCGCCAGACCTGCCGCAATTATATTCTTTGCCGCATATCTTGCCGCATAGCAGGCGCTTCTGTCAACCTTTGTTGCGTCCTTGCCGGAGAATGCGCCGCCGCCGTGTCTTGCGTAGCCGCCGTATGTATCAACGATGATTTTTCTTCCCGTCAGACCGCTGTCGCCGTCCGGTCCGCCAACAACGAATCTGCCCGTCGGGTTTACATATATCTTTGTGTTCGCGTCAATCAGATGCTTCGGAACTACGGGATAAATAACCTTTTCGATTATGTCCTCGCGTATCTGCTTCTGGGTTGCGTCCGGGTCATGCTGAGCGGAAACAACGATGTTGTCGAGTCTCACGGGCGTGTCGCCGTCATACTGAACGGTAACCTGAGTTTTGCCGTCCGGACGGAGATAACCGATTTCGCCGCTCTTTCTGACAGCCGTCAGCTTCTTTGAAAGGTTCGTCGCGATTGAATAACCGAGGGGCATAAAGTTTTCCGTCTCTCTGCAAGCGTAGCCAAAAACCATCCCCTGGTCTCCCGCGCCGATATCAAAGCCGTCGCCTGCGCCTTCCTTTGCCTCAAGCGATTCGTCAACGCCCATCGCTATATCGGGCGACTGGGTATGAATAAGGTTGAGAATTTTGAGGTTGTCGCAGTCAAAGCCATACTCTTTTTTCGTATAACCGATATCGCGGACAGCGTCTCTGACCGTCTTTTCAACGTCAATACTGCCCTTCGCCGTTATCTCGCCCATGACGAGGACGTGCTGCGTCGTTACAGCCGTTTCGCAGGCGCAACGCGCGTTTTCATCGTTGCGGAGAAGCGCGTCAAGCACGCTGTCCGAAATTCTGTCGCAGACCTTATCGGGATGACCTTCCGTCACCGATTCCGTCGCAAAAAATCTTGTTGCCATTTTGTTTTTTCCTTTTTTAAGCTATTATTTCTTAACAGTCCCGAATAAAAATCGTCTTGGATTTCCCCAAGACGACCGAAATGCTTAAAACAAATCTCATCTATCGGGAATTGGCACCTTGCATAACACAGGTTGCCGGGCTTCACAGGGCCAGTCCCTCCGCCTCTCTTGATAAGATGTGCTAATTATATCATATGTTTTTTTATAATGCAATAGTAAATTTATATTTTTTCGACGTTCAACCGAAAATTCCGGCAATACCGAACGAAATAAGCGACATTATTACTCCTGCCGCCATAACGCCGAGCAGGGTTGAAAGAATCGCCTTCCAGAACGGCATATCAAGCATTGCGCAGACAAGACTTCCCGTCCACGCGCCCGTGCCGGGGAGCGGTATCATAACGAATAACGCAACGCCCCAGAAGCCGTATTTTGAAATTTTCTCTTTGTTTTTCTCCGCCTTTGCGACAAGCCAGTTTGCAAATTTTGAAAAAAATTTTGATTTCTGCATCAGCTTGATTATCGCTTTGATGAAAAGAAGTATAAACGGCACGGGGAGCATATTCCCCGCGACGCTTATGAGATATGTTGCAAGCGGACTCATCTTTAGAGCCGCGCCTATTGGTATTGCGCCGCGCAGCTCGATTATCGGTATCATCGAGCAGAAGAAAACGCAAAGTTCCCTGCCGACTTTTTCAAAGAAGAAGCTCTTTATTGTTTCCGTTATTGATAAAAGCATATTACTCTCCGGATTTATATTTTCGCATAATTATATGCGCGTCTTTCGGAATTTATTTTCTGCCGTGAAGTATCGGCGAAAGTCTTTTGTAGGTGAAGAAAACTATTGTCGACACAACAAGTCCCTTCACAAGCGTAAACGGCACATTGAAGATAAGAAGTGCCTGAGGCAGGCTCTCAATCGACGGAAGAATTGCACGATACATTGAAATTATCGTCTCCTCCGAAAGCCCGTATGCCCGCATATAGAACGGATATGTTATATAGTAGTTTACGGGGAGACTGGCTGCCGCCATTATGAGTGACCCTGTCAAAGAGCCGATGAGAGCTGACTTTTTCGTTTTTATACATTTGTATATTATCCCCGCGGGAATAACAAAACAGCACCCTAAAATGAAGTTTGCAAGCTCGCCCACCCCCGCACTTGACGATACCGCAATATGTATTGCGCACTTGATGAGACAGACCGCAACTCCGGCTATCGGACCGAGCGCAAACGAAGCGAGCAACGCCGGAAGGTCCGAAAAATCGAATTTCACAAAGCTCGGAATTATAAAAGCGAGCGGAAATTCAAGATACATAAGCACAGTCGCAACGGCGCCGAGCACGCCGACCGTCGCAACCGATTTGACCGTTATTTTATTTTCTTTCATATTTTCCCTTTCTTCTGCCGGAAAATAAAAAATCCCCGGCGACACAGGGGGAACGCGGCTTTCGCCGCAAATCTTTTCTCATCCGGACTTTGACCGTCGGTCGGGGAATTTCACCCCGTCGGCGCCCGAAGGCGTTCGCAGACTTTAACTGCCGGTATGGATTTTCACCATTCCCCAAAGATTTTTATAAACTTTTCGGGGCAGGTCGCCCCGCCCCGAAAATTATAATGCTAATTACTCAATGATAGAAGCAACAACGCCGGAACCAACTGTTCTGCCGCCTTCACGGATAGCGAAGTTAAGTCCCTTCTCGATAGCGATAGGTGTGATAAGCTCAACTGTCATATCAACGTTATCGCCGGGACGGCACATTTCAACGCCTTCGGGAAGCTCGATAGTACCTGTAACGTCTGTTGTTCTGAAATAGAACTGAGGACGATAGCCGGGGAAGAAGGGTTTCTTACGTCCGCCTTCTTTTTCTGTAAGAACGTAAACCTGACCAACGAACTTTGTGTGAGGATGGATGGAACCGGGTTTGCAGAGAACCTGTCCTCTTTCGATTTCGTTCTTCTGGATACCACGGAGGAGCGCGCCGATGTTATCGCCTGCTTCAGCCTGGTCAAGGAGCTTCTTGAACATTTCAACGCCTGTAACTGTTGTGCTCTTCTTTTCATCGGAGAGACCAACGATTTCAACTACGTCGCCAACCTTAACTGTACCTCTCTCAACTCTACCCGTAGCAACCGTACCACGACCTGTGATGGAGAATACGTCCTCGACAGGCATAAGGAACGGAAGATCGGATTTTCTTTCGGGAGTGGGAATGTATTCGTCAACAACGTGCATAAGCTCAAGAATAGACTTGTATTCGGGAGCGTTGATATCTGTGGATGTGCTCTCAAGAGCTTCTCTTGCGGAACCACGGATGATGGGTGTATCGTCGCCGGGGAACTCGTACTGGTTGAGAAGGTCACGAATGTCCATTTCAACGAGCTCAAGAAGTTCGTCGTCGTCAACGAGGTCGCACTTGTTGAGGTAAACTACGATTGCGGGAACGCCAACCTGACGAGCAAGAAGAACGTGCTCGCGTGTCTGCTGAAGCGGACCGTCGGAAGCAGCGACAACGAGGATGGCACCATCCATCTGAGCTGCACCTGTGATCATGTTCTTAACGTAGTCTGCGTGTCCGGGGCAGTCAACGTGCGCATAGTGACGCTTCTCTGTCTCGTACTCAACGTGTCTTGTGTTAATTGTGATACCACGAGCTTTTTCCTCGGGAGCGTTATCGATCTGGTCATAAGCAAGGAATTCGTTCTTGCCGTTTGCAATAGAAAGCACCTTTGTGATAGCTGCTGTAAGAGTTGTCTTACCGTGGTCAACGTGTCCGATCGTACCAATGTTTACGTGCGGTTTGGTTCTTTCGAAATGAGCCTTTGCCATTATAAAATCCTCCTTGTTTTGCGGAATTTTTCACTCCGCATTTATTTTTTTAATTTTTGTTTTGATTAGTTGCCGGATTTTCTGCCGGCCATGATCTCTTCCGCGATGTTCTTCGGTACCTGAGCAAAGTGGCTCGGTTCCATTGAATACTGTCCGCGTCCCTGCGTTCTTGAACGGAGGTCGGTTGCGTATCCGAACATATTGGAAAGAGGTACTGATGCGGTTATCTGCGTTGCGCCGTTGAGCGGATCCATAGACTGGATGTTTCCGCGGCGCGAGTTGATATCGCCGATAACATCTCCGAGATAATCGTCAGGCGTAATTACGACGACCTTCATGATCGGTTCCGTAAGTATCGGTGAAGCTTTTCTCATGGCATTTTTGAAGGCCATCGAACCCGCTATCTTAAATGCCATTTCAGACGAGTCAACTTCATGATAAGAACCGCCCGTAAGGGTTACTTTTACGTCGACTACGTTGTAGCCGGCAAGAATACCGGACTGCATCGCACCCTGGATACCTGCATCAACAGCAGGGATATATTCCTTGGGAACTTCTCCGCCAACAACTTTGTTGATGAATTCATAGCCCTTGCCGGGTTCGTTCGGTTCGATCGTTATCTTAACGTGACCGTACTGACCCTTACCGCCGGACTGACGTGCATACTTGCAGTCTTCATCAGCTGTGGCTGTGATGGTTTCCTTATATGAAACCTGAGGCTTGCCCACGTTTGCCTCAACCTTGAATTCGCGCAGAAGTCTGTCTACGATGATTTCGAGGTGAAGCTCGCCCATGCCGGCGATGATTGTCTGACCCGTTTCTTCATCCGTATAGGTTCTGAAGGTCGGGTCTTCCTCTGCCAGCTTTGCGAGGGCTATGCCCATCTTTTCCTGACCCGCTTTTGTCTTGGGCTCGATTGCGACCTTGATAACGGGTTCCGGGAATTCCATCGATTCGAGGACTATAGGATGCTTTTCATCGCACAGTGTGTCGCCTGTTGTCGTGTTTTTCGTGCCGACAACGGCAGCAATGTCACCTGCGTAGCAAGCGTCTATATCCTTTCTTTCGTTTGCATGCATCTGAAGAATACGACCGAAACGCTCTCTTACGCCCTTTTCCGTGTTCAATGCGGATTCGCCTGCATTGATGCAACCGGAATAAACGCGGAAGAAGCAGAGCTTGCCCACATAGGGGTCGGTCATGATCTTGAATGCGAGAGCCGCGAACGGAGCGTCATCGGAAGAAGGTCTCTCCTCTTCCTCCTCCGTTTCGGGGTTGATACCGCGGATGTGCGGAATATCCGTCGGCGCGGGCATATAGTCAACGATTGCGTCAAGAAGTTTCTGAACGCCCTTGTTCTTGTAGGACGTACCGCACACAACGGGAACGACCTTGTTTGCGATCGTTTCTTTTCTGAGTGCGCTCTTTATCTCTTCAACCGTCAGTTCTTCCCCGCCGCAATACTTTTCAAACAGAACCTCATCGGATTCGGCAATAGCCTCGATCATGTTCTGTCTGTATTCGTTTGCGAGGTCTACCATGTCTGCAGGGATAGGCTCAACGCGCATATCCTTGCCCAAATCGTCATAATAGACGTCCGCTTCCATGTTGATAAGGTCGATGATACCTCTGAAGGTGTCTTCCTTACCGATGGGAAGCTGAATCGGAACGGGATTTGTTTTAAGACGTTCCTTCATCATTTTGATTACGCGATAGAAGTCCGCGCCGTTTATGTCCATCTTGTTGACATAAGCCATTCTCGGGACTCCGTATTTGTCAGCCTGACGCCATACGGTTTCAGACTGCGGCTCAACACCGCCTTTGGCACAGAAAACTGTTACCGAACCATCCAGCACTCTGAGCGAACGCTCAACCTCGACCGTGAAGTCAACGTGTCCGGGCGTGTCTATGATGTTAATTCTGTTACCTTTCCAGAAACAAGTGGTGGCAGCGGAGGTAATTGTGATACCTCTTTCCTGCTCCTGCTCCATCCAGTCCATGGTGGCAGAGCCGTCATGGGTTTCGCCAAGCTTGTGTGTCTTACCGGTGTAATAAAGGATTCTTTCAGTGGTAGTCGTTTTGCCGGCGTCGATGTGAGCCATGATACCAATATTTCTTGTATGTTCAAGCGTATATTCTCTTGGCATGTTTAAGCTCCTTAAATAAAATTTTGTTGTTCATTTGATACTCGCTGCGAACAATTTCGTCGGCAAAATAATCAATATCTGTAATGTGCGAATGCCTTGTTGGCTTCTGCCATCTTGTGCATTTCTTCTTTTTTCTTGACGGATGCGCCCGTATTGTTTACGGCGTCCATGATTTCTCCGGCAAGTCTTTCGGACATATTGCGCTCGCTACGCTTTCTTGCGAAAAGTACGAGCCATCTAAGTCCCAGAGTCTGTCTTCTTTCGGGGCGAACCTCCATCGGGACCTGGTAAGTCGAACCGCCGACTCTGCGAGCCTTGACCTCAAGAACGGGCATGATGTTGTTCAATGCTTCCGTAAATGCGTCAAGAGCAGGCTTTCCCGTTTTGCTTTCAACCGTTGCGAATGCGTCGTAAACGATTTTCTGAGCTACGCCCTTTTTGCCGTCTTCCATAACGTTGTTGATGAGCTTTGTAACTACTTTGGAGTTATAAAGCGGATCCGGCAAGACATCTCTCTTGGAAATCTGACCTCTTCTTGGCACTGTTATTCCCTCCTTCACATATAATGAATATCATAGGTACTCGAAAGTTTTCCTCCCGCTGTGCTTTGTCATTTTGAAAAGATGCTCTGCTGTCCGCCCGCACATATTTGCGCAGGTAAAATAAACATATTATCTATCAAAAGCAAAAGCGCTTGCGATAAGATTTTAATACCTTTTTCCGCCTTATGCGGACTTACTTCGCGGCTTTTTTGCCGCGCTTTGCACCGTACAGAGAACGGCTCTGCTTACGGTTTGCAACGCCCTGTGCATCGAGCGTACCGCGGATAATGTGGTAACGTACACCGGGAAGGTCACGGACTCTGCCGCCCCTGATAAGAACAACCGAGTGTTCCTGAAGGTTATGACCTATACCGGGGATGTAGCACGTCGCTTCAAGACCGTTTGTAAGTCTCACTCTAGCAATCTTACGGAGAGCGGAGTTCGGCTTTTTAGGGGTCTGTGTCGTAACCTTTGTGCATACGCCTCTCTTCTGCGGCGAGCTGAGATCGGTTGTCGACTTCTTGATGGAGTTGAAACCTTTCTGAAGCACGGGAGCTTTGGATTTGTACTGACGTTCCTGACGACCGTTGCGAACGAGCTGGTTAAAGGTAGGCATTAAACTTTTCCTCCTTTCGTTTTTAATAAATAAGATGTTTATATATCGTTCCCGACAAGCGGTTTTGCGGGACTGATACCGTTTTTCATGCAAATGCGCACACTTTCAATTGCACACTTACATATCATACATTTTATCATCTAAAAATCAATTTGTCAACGGATAATTCGCAAATTTTCTCTCTTATAAGGAGTATTATTTCCGTTTTTTTGCACAAAAAGTCACGGACGCACGTTTTTGAGACGCGCGTCCGTATTTTCATGCCGATTTCTTCGTTATGCCATCGCTGTGCCGGCGTCGGTCGGCTTCTCTTCATCCGCGTGTTCAACACGTCTGACCTCAACGTCGCGGTAGCATGCAAGTCCCGTTCCGGCGGGAATGAGCTTACCGATAATAACGTTTTCCTTAAGTCCGAGAAGGTTATCGACCTTGCCCTTAATTGCAGCGTCCGTAAGAACCTTTGTCGTTTCCTGGAAGGAAGCCGCGGAAAGGAAGGACTCTGTCTGCAAGGCTGCCTTGGTGATACCGAGAAGAACGGGCGTTGCAGTTGCGGGGCGGAGCGTTCTCTCTCCTGCCGCAATTCTGCGCTCGATCTCCTCATTTTCAATGATAAACTCGGTGACGTCTGCCATGCTTCCCGTGAGAAGTGTTGTGTCACCGCCATCCTCGATTCTTACCCTTCTCGTCATCTGACGGGCAATAACTTCGATATGCTTATCGTTTATCTTGATGCTCTGAGAGCGGTAAACTCTCTGAACTTCGCGGATGATATAGTCATAAACGGCGTCAAGACCGTTGACTCTCGTGATATCCGCAAGACTCATGTTACCCTCTGTAAGAGCGGCGCCTCTGGAGACATAAGCACCCTCGGAAACGAGTATCTTTGTGCCGAGCGGAATGGGATATACGGTTTCTTCCCCTTCTGCCGTCGTAACGATGACGTTCTTCGTCTTCTTTGCGTCGACAATTCTGACAGTACCGCTGACCTCGGCAATCGTTGCCGTCTTCTTCGGTCTGCGCGCCTCGAAGAGCTCTTCAACTCTCGGAAGACCCTGCGTAATATCGGAACCGGCGATACCGCCCGTGTGGAACGTTCTCATCGTAAGCTGTGTACCGGGTTCGCCGATGGACTGAGCGGCAATTATACCGACAGCCTCGCCTACGCTGACCGTCTTGCCCGATGCCATGTCGGAGCCGTAGCAATGAGCGCATACGCCGTGTTTGGATTTACATTTGAGTATCGAGCGGACGTGTACCTTTTCCACGCCGGAGGCGACAATCTTCTTCGCCATATCGGGGGTGATAAAGTCGCCGTCGGCAGCGATAATCTCGCCCGTTGCCTTGTCGACGATATCGCCGATAAGGTATCTTCCGGGGAGACGGTCTTCAAGCGGCTCGATGACGGAGTTTCCGTCCTTTACATCGCTTACCCAGATACCTTCTCTTGTTCCGCAGTCGTCCTCTCTTACGATGACATCCTGAGAAACGTCGACAAGACGTCTTGTAAGATAACCGGAGTCGGCTGTCTTAAGAGCCGTATCGGAAAGCGACTTACGTGAACCTCTTGCGCCGATGAAGTATTCAAGGATGTTAAGACCTTCACGGAAGTTGGATTTAATCGGTATTTCCATTGTTTTACCGGTTGCGGAGAACATAAGTCCGCGCATACCTGCGAGCTGTTTCATCTGCGCAATGGAACCACGCGCACCGGAGTCAGCCATCATCTTTATCGGGTTATATCTGGAGAGGCACGCAAGAAGCGCTTCCTCAACCTTCTTCGTCGTTTCTTCCCAGACCTTGATTACGCTGTCATAGCGCTCCTTGTCTGAAAGAAGTCCTCGACGGAAGTTCTTTGTAATCTGTTCGACTTCGTGCTCCGCAGCTGTGATAAGCTCTTTCTTTTCCGCAGGGACTGTCATATCGCTTACGGAGATTGAAATGGAAGCCTTTGTCGAATATTTGAAGCCGTTTGCCTTGATATCGTCAAGCACCTGAGCCGTGACCGTCGGGCCGTGCTTCTTTATCGTGCGGTCAACGATGTCTCCGAGCTGTTTCTTTGCCGTCGGGAAAGCGACTTCAAGGTCGAGGAGCTTTGCGGGATCGCTTCTGTCAACAAAGCCGAGATCCTGAGGGATGGGCTTGTTGAATATCAGTCGACCGAGCGTAGCGTCGATTATGCCCGTGTGGACAACGCCGTCGATCTCTCTCGAAACTCTGACCTTAATGGGAGCATGAATTCCGAGGTAACCGTTTTCGTAAGCCATCATGGCTTCGTCGAAGTCGCGATAGAAACCGCCCTCGCCCTTTTCGCCCGCACGGTCGATAGTCAGGTAGTAAGAACCGAGAACCATGTCCTGCGAAGGAACTGTTACGGCTTTACCGTCGGCAGGCTTGAGGAAGTTGTTTGCCGAGAGCATGAGGAATCTCGCCTCTGCCTGCGCCTCGCTCGAAAGCGGAACGTGAACAGGCATCTGGTCGCCGTCGAAGTCCGCGTTGAACGCGGTACATACGAGCGGGTGAAGCTTTATCGCTCTGCCTTCAACGAGTATCGGCTCGAACGCCTGAATGGACAGGCGGTGAAGAGTCGGAGCTCGGTTGAGCAGCACGGGGTGATCCTTTATTACGTTTTCAAGAGCGTCCCATACTTCGGGGCTGACTCTTTCAACCTTCTTCTTTGCGTCCTTGATGTTCGACGCGTTCTGCGTCTCGACAAGGCGCTTCATAACGAACGGCTTGAAGAGCTCGAGTGCCATTTCCTTCGGAAGTCCGCACTGATAAATCTTGAGCGACGGACCGACAACGATAACGGAACGACCTGAATAGTCGACACGTTTTCCGAGCAGGTTCTGACGGAAACGTCCCTGCTTACCGCGGAGCATTTCGGAAAGCGACTTGAGCGGACGGCTGCTTGAACCGCCCGTAACGGGTTTTCCGTGTCTGCCGTTATCAATAAGAGCGTCGACAGCTTCCTGAAGCATACGCTTCTCGTTCTTTATGATTATTTCGGGAGCCATGAGCTCCGTGAGCTTTTTAAGACGGTTGTTTCTGTTGATTACTCTTCTGTAAAGGTCATTGAGGTCGGACGTTGCGTATCTGCCGCCGTCAAGGGGCACCATCGGTCTGATTTCCGGCGGGATAACGGGGATAACGTCAAGTATCATCCATTCGGGCTTGTTTCCCGAACGGCGGAACGACTCGACAACCTCAAGTCTCTTGATTATCTTGAGCTTCTTCTGACCGGAAGCGGAATTCAGCTCCGCTTTCAGCTCTTCGGAAAGCTTTTCGACATCTATTTCGTGGAGAAGCTCTTTTATAGCCTCTGCGCCCATACCGACGCGGAAATCGTTTTCGTATTTTTCATACATGTCGCGATATTCGCGTTCGGAAAGCACCTGCTTCTTTTCAAGCGGAGTGCTACCCGGGTCAAGAACTATATACTGCGCAAAGTAGAGCACTTTTTCAAGCGCGCGGGGAGAGATATCAAGTATCGTGCCCATTCTTGAAGGAATGGCTCTGAAATACCAGATGTGGGATACGGGAGCCGCAAGCTCAATGTGACCCATTCTCTCGCGACGAACCTTCTTCGTCGTCACTTCAACGCCGCACTTCTCGCAGACCTTGCCTTTATAACGCACGCGTTTATACTTTCCGCAAAGACATTCCCAGTCCTTTGTCGGTCCGAATATCTTCTCACAGAAAAGACCGTCCTTTTCCGCGCGGAGCGTGCGGTAGTTTATGGTCTCCGGCTTTGTAACCTCGCCATGCGACCAGCTTCTTATCATTTCGGGAGAGGCAAGCCCGATTTTTATCGAATCAAAAACGTTTTTTGCCATTTATCTTTCTCCCCTCTCTTATTCATCATCGCCGAAATCATCGATTCCGTCGCCATATTCTTCGGAAAACTCGTCTGAGAAGTCATCATCCTCAACAACGCCGTTTTCATCTTCAACGAGCATGTCGTCCGTTTCGCCGTCGCCTGCGACAGTCGAACCGATATCGTCCTCCGTAACGTATACGGGGCCGTTATCCTCATCGCCCTCGCCGAGCTGCGAAAGCTCGATTTCGTTTCCGTCCTCGTCAAGAACACGGATATCAAGCGCAAGGGACTGAAGCTCTTTCACAAGGACTCTGAACGATTCGGGAACGCCCGGTGTGGGTATATTCTGACCCTTTACGATAGCCTCGAACGTCTTTACTCTTCCGGTTACGTCGTCGGACTTGACGGTGAGTATTTCCTGGAGTGTATATGCCGCGCCGTACGCTTCGAGCGCCCAAACCTCCATTTCACCGAAACGCTGACCGCCGAACTGCGCTTTACCGCCGAGAGGCTGCTGCGTGATGACGGAGTAAGGGCCTGTGCTTCTTGCGTGGATCTTATCGTCAACAAGGTGATGGAGCTTGAGATAGTACATTATACCGACGGTTACGGGGTTGTCAAACGGCTCGCCCGTTCTGCCGTCGTAAAGGATTCTCTTCCCGTCAGGACGGAGGCCCGCTTCCTTGAGGGCTTCCGTGATATCCGCTTCCTTCGCTCCGTCGAATGCCGGAGTCATAACCTTCACGCCGAGTGTTCTCGCCGCAATTCCGAGGTGGACTTCAAGCACCTGACCGATGTTCATTCGGGAAGGAACGCCCAGAGGGTTAAGAACGATATCAAGAGGAGTACCGTCTGCCATGTAAGGCATATCTTCCGGAGGAAGTATTCTCGATACGACACCCTTGTTACCGTGACGTCCAGCCATCTTATCGCCGACGGATATCTTGCGCTTCTGTGCAACATAAACTCTTACCGTTTTGTTTACGCCGGGAGAAAGCTCATCGGAATTCTCGCGCGAGAAAATTTTCACGTCGACAACTATTCCGGATTCACCGTGACGCAGGCGGAGAGAGGTATCGCGCACTTCTCTTGCCTTTTCGCCGAATATCGCGCGGAGGAGTCTTTCCACTGCCGTAAGTTCCGTTTCGCCCTTCGGAGTGACCTTGCCGACAAGTATATCTCCGGCGCGCACTTCCGTACCGTTGCGGATGATACCGTCCTGGTCGAGGTCTTTGAGAGCGTCTTCTCCGCAGTTCGGAATTTCGCGCGTGATCTCTTCCGGTCCGAGCTTTGTATCTCTTGCTTCAATTGTGTATTCTTCTATATGAATTGAGGTATAAACGTCGTCTCTGACGAGTCTTTCGTTGAGAAGAACGGCATCCTCGTAGTTATAGCCTTCCCATGTCATAAAGCCGATGAGCGCATTCTTGCCGAGCGAGATTTCTCCGTTCGATGTTGCGGGACCGTCGGCAATGACGTCGCCCTTTTCGAGCTTTTCGCCAACGCTGACAATCGGTCTCTGGTTTATGCATGTGCCTTGGTTCGAGCGTTTGAATTTGAGCAGCTCATAGGAGTCCTTTATGCCGTTTTCACGTCTTACGACAACCTTGTCTGCGCTTACGTATTCAACCGTTCCTGCTTCCTTTGCGAGGATACAGATACCGGAGTCGATAGCCGCTTTGTGTTCCATACCCGTTGCGACAATCGGAGACTCTGTCGTGAGAAGCGGCACTGCCTGCTTCTGCATGTTCGATCCCATCAGAGCACGGGAGTTATCGTCGTTGTCAAGGAACGGAATGAAGCCCGTTGCAACGGAGATTGCCATTCTCGGCGAAACGTCGACATAGTCAACCTTGCTTGCGGGAACTTCGATGATTTCGTTTTTCTCTCTTACAAGCACTCTGCGGTTGACAAAACGACCCTCCTCGTCAACAGGCTCGTTCGCCTGCGCGATGATATAATCGTCCTCAACGTCAGCCGTCATGTATTCAACGATATCCGTCAGCTTGCCGGTCTCTTTATCAACCTTGCGATAAGGAGCCTCTATAAAGCCGTAATCATTGAGTTTTGCATAGCATGCAAGATATGAGATAAGACCGATGTTCGGGCCTTCCGGCGTTTCAATCGGGCAGATACGTCCGTAATGGGTGTAATGAACGTCACGAACCTCGAACGACGCTCTGTCACGGGAGATACCGCCGGGACCGAGAGCGGAAAGACGACGCTTGTGAGTGAGCTCTGCAAGCGGGTTGTTCTGATCCATGAACTGAGAAAGAGGAGAAGAACCGAAGAATTCTCTTATCGCGCCGACAACGGGGCGACTGTTGATAAGCGCCTGCGGAGTGAGGGACTCGGCGTCCTGAATGTTCATTCTTTCCTTTATATTCTTATCCATCTTCGAGAATCCGATTCTCATCTGGTTCTGGATAAGCTCGCCGACGGCGCGGATACGACGGTTGCCGAGATGGTCAATGTCGTCCGTAGTGCCGATGCCGTGCGAAAGGCATATGAGATAGTTTATAGAAGCGAAAATGTCTTCCTTTGTTATATGGCGGGGGGAGAATTCGTTTATTCTCGTCTTTGCCGCGTTGATGACAGCTGCCTTGAAATCGTCAAAGTCGCCGTCCGCCTGCTCCTGCATTTCGAGAAGCATCGCAAGGCTGACCTTCTCTCCGAGTCCCGCCTCTTCCTTAAGGTCTATACCGAAAATCTTCTTGCAGTCGACCATTCCGTTGGAAATGACCTTGCACTCTTTGTCCTCGCCGACCTTTACATATGCTTCCGTTACGCCTGCGTCCTCGATTTCAAGGGCTTCCTCGCGTGAAAGCTCCTTGCCCGCATCGAACATAAGCTCTCCCGTAATGGGATTTATAACGGGTCTTGTGAGCATACGTCCCGCAAGTCTTCTGCCGAGAGCTGTCTTCTTGTCAAACTTATATCTACCCACAGCGCCGAGATCGTATCTCTTGGGGTCAAAGAAGGTGTTTGTCAGCTGAATCTGAGCGCTTTCCATGAGCGGAGGCTCGCCCGGACGGAGCTTTCTGTAAATCTCCTTGAGCGACTCCTCATATGGCGTCGTGCCGTTTTTGTCCGCCTCTTCCTGCATACCGTCCTTTGCGATGGTTGCGGTTATCTTGGGATCGTCGCCGAAGAGCGCCTTTATGCCCGTTTCGGTCGATGTTTCCTCTTCGAGAGCACGGATAAGAATCGTTACGGGGATCTTGCGGTTCTTATCGATACGGACGTAGAAAACGTCGTTTGCGTCCGTTTCGTATTCAAGCCATGCGCCGCGGTAAGGGATTACCTGCGCGGTATAGATGGGCTTGCCCGTCTTGTCGATAGCGGTGTCATAATACATACCGGGGGAACGGACGAGCTGCGAAACGACAACTCTCTCCGCGCCGTTGATAACGAATGTGCCGCTGTCCGTCATGAGCGGGAATTCGCCCATGAAGATGTCCTGCTGCTTAACTTCTCCCGTCGACTTGTTCGTCAGACGAACTGTCACTCTGAGAGGGGCTGCGTAGTTTACGTCGCGTTCCTTACATTCTTCAACGGGATATTTCGGCTCCGCGTCGATGGAATAGCCGACAAATTCTATAACGAGGTTGCCGGAATAGTCAACGATCGGCGAAACGTCCGCAAGAACTTCGGAAAGACCCTTATCCAGAAGCCACTGATACGACTTTTTCTGGATTTCAAGAAAGTCGGGCATATCGAGTATTTCATCGATTTTGGCAAAACTCTGTCTCACCACGTTCTTACCGAGCTGCTTGGTTTTGGTTCTCAATGTACGATCACTCCATTCAAGTTTTCTGCGGCAGGGCTCCCGCCATGGGCGGATATCTTTGTCCTGCCTTTTGTTTTTATTCTTTCCACTCCGCAAAAGCACGCCGTTTTTCGCATTTTTCCGCCGCTTTCGGTCTCGGTCGGGGCAAAAAAAGGCACTGTTGCGAGCATTGTAATGCAATTTACAAGTATATCATCTGTTTTTCCGTCTGTCAAGCATTTTTACATTATTTTCTTTCTGAATGTTGACATTTTTTCGCATAAGCAATATAATAAATATATCTTGCCGCGAAAATCGCGGTAAATCGAGTTTTATCGGAAGGTAAATTGATAGTTATGAAATGGACATCACTCAACGACCTGCGCGCTTCATTCCTCTCGTTTTTTGAGTCGAAGGGACACCTCTGCCGCGGCAGTTACCCCCTCGTTCCCGAAAACGACAAATCGCTTCTTTTGATAGTCGCCGGAATGGCGCCGCTGAAAAAATATTTCACGGGGGAGCTCACCCCTCCCTGCCGACGCATGGCAACGTGCCAGAAATGTATCCGCACAAACGATATAGAAAACGTCGGATACACAGCCCGTCACGGCACATTCTTCGAAATGCTCGGAAACTTCTCCTTTGGCGATTATTTCAAGCAGGAGGCTCTGCCCTGGGCTTGGGAATACCTGACGAAGGTTCTCGAAATCCCGGAGGACAAGCTCTGGCCGTCCGTCTATGAAGAGGATGACGAAGCATATGCGATCTGGCGCGACAAAATCGGCGTAAGAGAGGATCATATCGTCCGCCTCGGCAAAGAGGACAACTTCTGGGAACACGGTTCAGGTCCCTGCGGTCCCTGCTCGGAGATCTATTTTGACCGCGGCGAAAAATACGGCTGCGGCAAGCCCGATTGCAAGCCCGGCTGCGATTGCGACCGCTATATGGAAATCTGGAACAACGTTTTCTCGCAGTTCAACAACGACGGTCACGGCAACTACACAGAGCTCGCCTCCAAAAACATAGACACCGGTATGGGTCTTGAGCGTCTCGCCTGCGTTATGCAGGGCGTTGACAGCATGTTTGAGGTTGACACGATAAAGAACATCATCTCCGCCATAAGCGAAAAGGCGGGAATCAAATATCACGACGATCAGAAAGCGGACATCTCACTGCGTATCATCGCAGACCATTCAAGGGCGTCGGCTTTCCTCATCGCGGACGGCGTAATGCCGTCAAATGAGGGCAGAGGCTACGTTCTCCGCAGACTTCTCCGCCGCGCCTGCCGTCACGGAAAGCTCCTCGGCATAAAGGGCGCATTCCTTGCGGACATCATCAAGGTCGTTGCGCACGAAAACCTCTCCGCATATCCCGAACTGACGGAGAAATTCGATTATATAAGCAAAATCGCGTCAATGGAAGAAGAGCGCTTCGACGCAAACGTCGAGGCGGGAATGAATCTTCTCGACGCGCTTACGGAAAAAGCAAATGCGTCGAGCGCGAAAATGCTCGACGGCGCCGACGTTTTCAAGCTCTCGGACACATACGGCTTCCCTATCGACCTCACCCGCGAAATTGCGGCTGAAAGAGGGCTCGGCATAGACGAAGACGGCTATAAAAAGTGTCTCGACGAGCAGAAGGCACGCGCGAGAGCCGCAAGAGGAAACATCAGCGGCTGGCAGGACAAGTCCCTTTTCTCCGAATTTGAAAAAACGGTATTTACGGGCTACGAAAAGATTACAGACGAAAGCGAAATCATCGCAATAGTTGATCCCGACACGCACGAGCCGACCGACGTTTCCGGCGAAAACGCTGTAATCATAACAAAGTCAACCTGCTTCTACGGCGAAGGCGGCGGACAGGTCGGCGATACGGGCACAATCGAAAGCGAAAACGGCACGGCAACCGTCACGGACACAAAAAAGGCAGACGGCGTATATCTGCACATCTGCCATGTTGAAAGCGGTTCCTTCTCCGCAGGCGATAAAGTGACTCTGAAGGTTGACGGCGAACGTCGCGCGGCAACCGCAAGAAATCATAGTGCGGTTCATCTCCTTGACGCCGCTCTGCGCAAGGTTCTCGGCGATCATATCCGTCAGGCGGGATCCATGGTCGACGCCGAAAGAGGACGCTTTGACTTTACGCATTTCTCCGCAGTAACCGCGGACGAGCTGGACAAGGTCGAACGCATTATAAACGAAAAAATTCTTGAAAATATACCCGTTACGACGGTTGAAACAGACCTTGAGTCTGCGAAAAAGTCGGGTGCGATTGCGCTCTTCGGCGAAAAATACGGCGATACGGTACGCGTTGTGAAAATGGGCGACTTCTCAAGCGAGCTTTGCGGCGGTACGCACGTTTTTGCAACGGGCAGTCTCGGCTGTGTCAGACTTGTCTCCGAAAGCTCCGTTGCGGCGGGCACGAGAAGAATCGAGCTTATTTCCGGAATGGGCGCATATGCGCTTGCAAAAGCCGACAGCGCGACGGTAAAGTCCGCTCTCTCCGCTCTCAAAATAAGCGAAGAAAGCGAAATCGCGGCAAAAATATCCGCTCTCCAGAGCGATATAAAGCAGGCAAAAAAAGACCTTGAGGCAATGTCAATCAAGGCGGCGTCGGCAGGCGTTGCGGAAATGCTTGCAAAGGCGGAAACCGTCGGCGCGATAAAGGTTGCGTCAATGCAGACCTCCCTCCCCGTCGACACGGTGAGAAGTCTTTCCGATGATATAAAAGCAAATCACCCCGATACGGTAGCCGTTATTTCAACGGACTGCGGCGGCAAATATTCCCTCGTCTGCGTTTGCGGCAAGGACGCTCTTGCGGCAGGCGTCAAGGCACCGCTTGTTTTGAAAGAGCTTTCATCTTTCGTTGGCGGCGGTGGCGGCGGCCGTCCGGACAGCGCAATGGCAGGCGGAATGAAATATCCCGAAAAGCTCGGCGAAGCGTTCGCGGCGCTTCCCGAAATTATAAAAAAGCTGATCTAAGGAGGACACCAGAATGAAAGACAAAATGAAGGACAAGTCAAAAGGCTTCTGGGCTGAGTTCAAAAAGTTCATCTCAAAGGGCAACGTTGTCGATATGGCTGTCGGTGTTGCCGTTGCAACAGCCTTCACGGCAATCGTCACGGCGTTCACAAAGGGCTTCATCGCGCCGATTCTTTCCCTTCTCTCTCACGACGCGTCCCTTTCCGATATGAAATGGGTCATCCGTCCCGAAGTTGCGGAGATCGCCGCAGACGGCACAAAAACTGTCACGACTCCCGAGGTTGCAATTCTTTGGGGAGCATTCCTTCAGGCGATAATCGACTTTCTCATCATTGCGTTCGTTATGTTCATATTTCTCAAAATCGTTATGAGCGTGACAAAGAAAGCCGAGAAAATGCGTCTTGAGTTGACAGGCGAAGACAAGGAACGTGAAAAAGCCGCGGCGGAAGCCAAGGCAAAAGAAGAATCGGAAAAGAAAGCCGCAGAGGAAGCAAAAGCCGCAGCAGAAGCCGAACTCGCCGCAGAAAAGGCAAGAAAAGCGAGAGAGCTTGAGTTGCTCGAGCAGATTGCCGCTTCGCTGAAGGAGTCAAAATAATGGAAGGTTGCGTTTTCTGTATGATCTGCGAAGGGAAAATTCCTTCCAAAAAGGCATATGAGGACGATAAGATCCTTGCGTTCTACGATATAAATCCGCAAACACCCGTTCATATCCTCGTCATTCCGAAGGAGCACATTCCCTCCGTTGACGCAATAACGGCGGAAAACAGCGGCATAGTTTCGTACATTTTCGAGCACATTCCGCAGATTGCAAAAGCCGCAGGACTCACCGGCGGTTATCGCATAATATCGAACTGCGGTGCCGACGCATGTCAGACCGTTCCGCACCTGCATTTTCACATTCTCGGCGGCGCAAAACTCGCCGACCGCATGGCATAACCTACTTTTCTTTGAAAAGAAAAGTAGGCAAAAGAAACTTCAATAACTGTATTGCTCAAATTTTATAATTGAGAAAACAGAGGTGGTTTCACATCTCTGTTTTTTCTTTCTCGCAGCATTTTATTTGAAAATAAAAACAGGCAAAAGAAACTTCAATAATTGTATTGTTCAAATTTTATAATTAAGAAAACAGAGATGGATTTTCATCTCTGTTTTTTCTTTCTCGCAGCATTTTATTTGAAAATAAAAGTAGGCAAAAGAAACTTCAATAATTGATTTTACAAAACCTGATAAAAAAGAAAACAGAGGTGGTTTCCCATCTCTGTTTTCTTGTTTTCAGTTTTCGGGGGTATCTTCCGTTTTGTCCTGCTTTTTCTTTATCCACAACCGATATACGATGAGGGTAATTGCTGTAAACACCATTCTGCACGCGATGGCTATCCAGAAAGTTTTCGAGCGATAATTGCTTATCTCCGCTCCGATAATCGTTTCAAGTATCAGGTCGGGGGCAGCACCGAGAATGCTGAGCACAAGATATTTCGGATAATTTATCTTTGAGGCTCCCATATACATACTGACAACGTCCATCGGCAAAATGCCTATAATTCGCAGTGCAAACACGGAAAAGATGCTGTTCCTTTTTATAAGCGAATAGAAATCGTTGAATTTCGGATATTTTTCCCGCAGTTTATCAACCATTATGCTGCCCGAGCATCTGCCGACAAGATACGCCGCGGAAAATGTTGCGGCTATTGCCGCGGCATTTGCCAGTATCGCCGCGACCTTATCCTTGAAAATCAGCGTGCCGATAAGCTCAATCAGCACAAACGGGCAAAATACGGAAAGTCCCTTTGCCGCTCCGAGAATCATCATGAAAAGCACAGCGGGCGCCATGGTTTTCGGTGCAAGGTCCTTGATTATATCCGCCGTAATTCTATCCCTGAAAATAAAATAAAGTATGGCAAAAGCGATTATTATCAGAAGCGGCAGACACCTGACGATTTCAAGTGCCGTGCTTTTTTTATTCTTCATTTACAGTCGTCTCCGATGTGTCTCCGCCGTCGGTATCGTCTGTGCGGAGCGTGGGAATAAAGTTCTTTGCTATTTTTCCCTTGCCGCGATGTTTTATGTAGAAATAGCCGATTATACAGAACACAAGCGCACCGAGGAAGTTGACGAAAAGGTCCTCCATGGTGTCATAAATTCCTATATCGAGATAACCGTTTATCCCGAGTGACTGACCGTTTACAGCCGTATCCGTAATTCCTGAAACGCTTATCGGGATATTGCTTTTTGTCGGGTCGAGAAGGGTTGAATTGAAGGAATTTATTATGGTGTCCTTCTGCATGTCCTTGCCGAAGAATCTGTCCATTCCGAATTCAAAAAACTCCCAGAAAACGCCGACAGTCATTGAAAAGCAGAATGCCGACGCCGATACATAGAAGGGGGAAACCGTGAATTTTATCTTATCGTCATGGTTCAGCACGTCTATAAGACAAAAACCGAGAGCGGCGCAGATAAAGCCCCATGTTGTATGAAGCATTGTGTCCCAGAAAGAAATATTAACGAAAAAGCTCGCGATTTCTCCGAGTATCTCCGCGGCGAAAATATAGATAAGAACGAGTATTTCGAGCACGTTCGGAATATCGAGATGGAACTTTCTTTTCACAAAACTCGGTATTGAAAACATGACGAAAACAAGCAAGCAAAGGAATGCGTTTTCGTAGTTTCCGAGCATAACGGCACGCACAAGACTGAACATGACAAGCACACCGAGAATGATATATGTGATTTTCAGTCCGCGGCTCATTTTTTTCATTTCTTCAAGCCTTTCGGCTCTTTCCCGTCTGATACTTTTTTTCAAAACCGTTTCTCCTTTTGTTTTATTTCAATTGGCTTCACCATGATTTTTTACGAAAAAAACTCCGCGGTCTATGCCGCGGAGTTTTCGCAATTAGATCTGTTCTTTTACCTTAGCTGCTTTGCCGACTCTGTCGCGTACATAGTAGAGCTTTGCGCGTCTTACTTTACCGTGGCGGATAACTTCGACCTTAGCAACCTTCGGGGAATGCAGAGGGAACGTCTTTTCAACGCCTACGCCATAAGCAATTCTTCTTACGGTGAATGTCTCGGAAATACCGCCGTTTCTCTTGGCGATAACCGTTCCTTCAAAGAGCTGAATTCTCTCGCGTGAACCCTCAACTATCTTGTTGTGAACCACGACCGTGTCACCAATTTCGAATTTGGGGAGCTCGGTCTTCAATTGCTCGTTTACAAAAGCTGAAATCTTGTCCATTGCTTTTTTCCTCCTTTTGAATTACAGAGCGTTCATGCGAGCATGCAGCGGACCGCCCCATTTGCAATACAGCTTTACCATTATATCAGCCTTTTTTGATAATTGCAATAGTTTTTTGAAATTTTTTATTTACTTTTTTAAGTTTTTCGGCAGTCACAAAACGCCTGCCGTGCGAAAGCAAAATTTCCCGACCATATTTTTCGCTCCGCGACAGATAATAAAAATAAAAAAGGTATTTATGGATATCTACGAAAGCAAAAAAGAATCGTTCCGCCGTCGGTTTGAAAAAATGTCCGACCTTTCCGTGCGCGAGCTGTGTTACGGAAAACTGCGGATCTGCATTTTTTATATATCGAACTTCTGCTCAAAAAACATGATAGCGGATCAGGTCATCGACCCGCTCTCCGCCGCATACGGTCGCGAGGGGAAAATTTTCTCCGTTGAAAGCTCGATCGCCTCCGCTTCCCTGTCGACCCTGAAAAGCGAGGACGAAGCCGAAGAAAAGCTGCTTGCCGGCTCCGCCGTTCTTATGTATGACGGCTCATCCTGTCATGCGCTTTCCGTCGGCACAAAGAACGAAGAGGGGCGCTCCGGAAATGAGCCGGACACGGAAAACGTCATAAGAGGACCGCACGAAGGCTTTACCGAAAACGGCGAGTCAAATGCCATGCTCATCCGTCGCCGCCTGCACACGGCAAAACTCAAAAAGCTGAATTTTTCAGTCGGAACGGAATCAAAAACGGACGTTGCGATAATGTATATGGAAGGAATCGCGCGGGAAAGCCTTGTCGCGGAGGTGATACGGCGGATTGAAAACATCGACGTCGCGACAGTCACAGACTCCGGCACAGTCGAAATCTGTATTCAGGACGGGAAGTATGCGCTTTTCCCGACGGTCGGCAATTCCGAGCGACCGGACAAAGTCGCCGCAAAGCTGGCGGAAGGCCGCGTTGCGATAATTGTTGACGGTTCGCCCGTCGTGCTGACAGTGCCCTATCTTTTCTGCGAGGGCTTTCAGGTCACGGAGGACTATGCGAAAAGCCCCTGGTACGCGAGCTTTGTGCGTCTCCTGCGCCTTGCGGCAATGGCAATATCCGTCTGGCTGCCCGCTGTGTTTACGGCAATTCTCACCCATCACGAATACATGGTTCCGCCGGCTACGCTGGACGTAATAAACAAGTCGAGAGAGGGGCTTGCGACAACGATTTTTTCGGAGGTCATCGTCGTTTTTCTCCTGTTTGAGCTCGTGCGCGAGGTCGGACTGCGAATGCCGAAGGCTGTCGGTTCGGCTGTCGGACTTGTCGGCGCGCTTCTTCTCGGCGACAGCGCAATCGAGGCGGGAATTGCGTCCTCGTCCGTGCTGATAATCGTTGCGCTCGCCGCGCTCTGCAATTTCATCGTCCCGCCTTATATGAACCCCTCCGTCATTTACAGATCGATAATGATTCTTCTCGCGGGCTTTTTCGGGCTTTACGGATTTTTCATCGGATTTGTCTGCGGGGTGCTTTTCCTTGCGGGAAAGAGCTCCTTCGGCGTGCCGTATCTTTCGCCCATCGCGCCGATTTCGCCTGAGGGCATGCGCGATTTTCCCATAATGACCTCAATCCCGCAGATGAAGACCGTCCCCGCTTCAATAACGGGAAAACGCATAAAAAGGACTGGAAAGGAGAAAGAGAAATGACACTTTCAAGGGGGCTTACGTCCCGCCAACTTATCTTCCTCTCCGCCGCATATATTCTTTCGGGATTTTATGTTTTCCGCACGAGGGGAATTTCGTATATGGTATTTGCGTTTCTGCTATGGTCGCTGTTTTCGGGCGTGGCATTTATGATAAAACAGAGCGGAAAGCCGCTTTTCTCCTCGCAATCGTTCCGCACGCTCCTCGCCATCTGTTCCGCTGTGACGGCGTCATGTGACATTTTCTCGCTTTATCTCTTCTCATCTGTCGACAAAAGCGGCGTGCCGCCGCTCGCGTTTACATTTTCACTCGTCGCGATAGCGCTTTTCATCGCGTACAGAATAAAGCTCGTCGGCAGGCTTGCGGAGCTTGCGCCGTATATCTTTGCCGTCGTTCTGCTGACCTCCGTTCCGTATATGAAGGTGTCGCTTTCGCTCTTTTCCGGGGGGTCTCTTTCCCCGCTCTTTTTCCCCTCCGCCCCGCTGCTGCTCTGCGCCGAGGTGTGCGAAACGGAAAGCGACCCATCGCCCTCACTTTCCGCGGAAAAGAAAGGACTTGAGCCGCTTCTGTCATCCATGGTCGGTGCGCTTCTCGGAACGCTTCTCTATATCCCGTTTTCCGCCGCCGAGAGCTCAAAAAACGGACTTATATCCGTCTTTTTCTGGACGCTTTTTCTCGTGCGGCTTTCCGTCGACTTTTTCTCCGCCGTCCGCCTGTGCAAAGAAAAAAACGGCTGTCTGCCAACGGTCGCCTTCGCCTCATTTGTATTTGTCTCCTTCGCCGTAATAGCAAAAAATCCTCCCGTCTGAGGAGGATTTTCTTTACATATGAAAATAACTGTGACAGGTGTGTTCCTCTCCGAGCGCTTCAAAAAACATCGTGTAATCTTCCATATACTTATACCCGCACTTTTCTATTACGCGGGCAGAGGCGACGTTTTCGACAAAACAGTCGGCGAAGCAGCAGTCAAAGCGCGAAAGAAGATACCCGGTGACTGTTTTCACCGCCTCCGTCGCATAGCCCTTGTCCCAATACTCGCGTCCGAAGGCAAAGCCGAGTCCGACGCAGGATTTCCCCTCAAACGCGGGAGAATCGACCCTGTATTTTCCGACATGAACATAGCCGACGAGCGCGTCGCCCGAAAGCACCGCGACGCAGGTCTTATACATTGTTATTTCCTCAAAGAAACGGGAAAACTCTTCGCCGCTCTTCGCGGGAAGAAACCCCGCGGGGCGCGACACCTCCGGAGACGAGAGGATACGGCGTAGCGCGCTACTGTCGCTGTCTCGCATAAGGCGATACGAAAGCCGCTCCGAGCGGAGCGTTTTTCCTTCAAGTCCTATCATTTTTTCTCCTTCAGACAACCCTCATAAACAGCTTTATCGCCGTGCCATCCGGATAATCCTTTACCTCGCCGACGCCGACAAAGCCGTCCTTTGTATAAACCTTCACTCGCTCGCCCGTATCAAAGCGCGTGCCGATTTTCTTTTGATATATCTCACAGCCCGAAAGGCAAAGCCTTGCATAAAAATCGGGCAGCGTGACGCTTTCAAGATCCGGAAAAAGGTTTTCCGCGGGGATAAGGCGAGCCGTCCGCTCCTCAGGAGAGAGGACTTCAAGCTCATCGGGCGTCAGCGCGTCGTCAATTGTGAAATTGCCGGACGAATACCTGCAAAGCGCGCTCATAGTCGCGCCGCAACCGAGCTTCTTGCCGATGTCCTCGCAGAGCGTGCGTATGTAGGTCCCCTTCGAGCAGGCAACTCTCATTCTGTATGTGTCGTCCTCGCCTTCGATGTCGATAGACGATATGAAAAGCTCCCTCGGTTCGAGCTCAACGGTTTTTCCCTCGCGGGCAAGCTCATAAAGCTTTTTCCCGTCGACCTTTATCGCGCTGTACATAGGCGGAACCTGCATATATCTGCCGACAAAGCTCTTCGCTGCGGAAATGACTTCATCTCTCGGCGGGATATCGTCGCTTCGGGACAAGATGTTCCCTGTTATATCTGCCGTGTCTGTCATGATACCGAGCTTCATCTCCGCATCGTATATCTTGTCCTGCGCGATGACATAGTCGGAAGCCTTTACGGCTCTGCCGACAAGCATTATAAGCAGTCCCGTTGCCATCGGGTCAAGGGTGCCGGTATGCCCGACGCTACGGGTTCCATAGAGACGGCGAACCTTTGCCACCGCGTCATGGGAGGTTATTCCGCCCGGCTTATACAGCAGCAGGACGCCTCCCTTCGGTATTTCATTTTTCAAAGCCGCACTCCTTAATTATTTTTTCTATCGCACCGTCGACCTCATCCGCCGGAACGCTACACCCCGCCGCGCCGACGTGTCCTCCGCCACCGAACATCGCGCAGATTCTTGCCATGTCGATATCGCCCGTCGACCTTGTCGATATTTTGAAAACGCCGGGCGTTCTTTCTCTTGCAAGCAGAGCGACCTTTACGCCCTCCGCACGTCTGATAACGTTTATCACGTCATATGTGTCCTCGTCCTCAAAGCCGCCCCTCGCCTTGTCCGCTTCCGTAATCTTAACATACGAAATCTTGCCGCCGCAGAGATATTTCACATGCTCCATGGCAAATGCCTCCGCCGCGAGGGCGGTCTTGCTTTTCATTTCAAAAAGATTGCGGCATATCTGAAAATGGTTTGCGCCGCATTCAATCAATTTCGCCGCAATCTTGTGGGTATAAGGCGTTGTGTTCGCATAGCGGAAGCCGCCCGTATCGGCGGCAAGCGCGGCATAAAGCAGCGACGCCGTTCTTTCCGGTATCTTGCCCTGTATCATCCTGTTTATAACTCTGTATACTATCTCAGCGCAGGCGCCCGCCTCAGGGTCAACGAACCTGTAAATCGCGAGATCGTCATGACACGAATGGTGGTCAAGGGCAAGGTCTATTTTCGCCGCAAGATAATGATATTTTCCGAGCTGATTGGGCGAGGCAATGTCGACGGAAATCAGGAATTTCGGCGTGAAGTCCGCGGGCAGATCCTCGATTCCGAAAAACCGCTTGCCCTCTGTCAGAAACATAAGTGACTGCGGAATCTTATCGCAACAGACCATATATGCTTTCTTTCCGACTGAGCGGAGCGTCAGCACGAGCGCAAGCGCCGAACCGATCGTATCCGAATCGGGATTTTCGTGCATGAATATAAGGAAATTGTCGTTTCTTTCAAGAACCTTGCGTATGCCGTTTATCGTTATATTATTGCTCGCCGTCACCTGCGTCCTCCTTTTCTTCATCGGATGAAACGCCTGTTTTTTTGAGGAGCTCAAAAATATCCGCTCCGCGCTTTATCGCGTCGTCATATTCAAAATTGAATTCGGGCGTTGCGCGCATATTAAGCGTTTCCGCAACCATATGACGGATAAACCCCGCCGCGCTGTACAGCCCCTTTTTGATCTCTTTTATCTTTTCGGAATCCGCGCCGAGAACGGAAAAATATACCTTTGCATATTTCAGGTCACCTGAAACGTCGCAATGGGTAACGGTTATAAGCTCGCCCGCGACCCTCGGGTCTTTCACGGAGCGTATCGCCTCCGCAACCACACGTCCGACCTCGTCATTTACGCGCGCTCTTCTGTATCCTGCCATAATAATCATTCCCTTCGGTAATAATCGATATTTTTACACAGACCATTATACCACAACTCCCGCCGAAATAACAAGATTTTTTTGAAAAGATGACAAAGAAACGAGCAGGTGATTGACAGTCTTTCTTTTCCGTGATATAATTATATGATACAGAAACACATGGGAGGAGGGCTTCGCTTATGGCAAAAAACACCGATAGAAACGATGATTTCTGGACTTTGTCCGAACTTGTTCCGAAGAGAACGTATATAAAAAAGCCGGAAAGCGACATCTCCCCGGTAACAGTTGAAACGGGCGATGAGGAAGGTGCGGGCGCACCCGTTCCGACCGTAGGAAAGCGTCCGTCTCCGCCGGCAAGAGAGAGCGTTTCGTATTCTCCCGAGCATTCGCTCATAAAGGAAGTCACCTTGGAGCCCTGGCCGGCAAATTTCTCGTTCTATTCAAAATTTCATTCGGAAGCCGCAAAACTGTTTTCCGTCGAAAGAAAGCATTGCCCGCCCGAAAGATTTTTTGCGTATACCCCTCAATATGATCAGCTTTCGCAAAGCCAGCTTGACTTTTATCTGTATTTCAGGCAACTCGTCCGCAGTGGAGAGTACCCTACGGTTGACAGCAGTTATATATTTCTCCTGCTTTATGAGATAATCAACCTTCCGGAGCTAATCCCCGCCGAAAAGGGCGCGGAAATGATTGCGAGGCTTTGGAAAGCATACAGAGACACCTATCCCTATCTTGACAAATACATCGGCGAATGGCTCTGTGATTACTGTCTTATCCGGCACACAGCCCCGCCCGCCTTCGTCTTTGATTTTTGCGGCGAGGCAATACAGAAGCTGTCATTTCCCGAATTTTACGAGGATCCGCAAAGCGGGGCGTTTTCATCCGAATCCGTTTCGCGCTTCTCATCCTGTGACTATAAAAAAAGCCGCTTTTATGCGGAGCACAGGGCGGAATATGACAGTCACATTCCCGCGTCGGCGACGCTTGCCGTAAAAGCGTTTCTTTCCGGAGACATACCCGATGGATTTCTTGCTCTCTCGCATGACCTGCGCGACAGCTTTTCGGGAGCGGTTGCATATGTCGGCGTAAAATACAAAATCAAAATCACTTCCCTCTCACTGCGGAAAAGCAGAGAATATCATCAGCTCTGCTCGGCTGTCATCAAAGCATGCGAAAACGAGCTTCGCGCCGCAATGGGGATCAAATCCCGCTATTCCGTGCAGTCGCTTCCCGAAATATGCAGAACCGCGATCGCGGAATATTTTGACGGCTTCTATCCCGACCGCCGCGCAAAGAAAAAGATCATAACCTCGGATGACGATGCCCCTTATATGCGCTATTATATGCCGCGCCAATCCGGCTCCGCCGATATCGGGCGCGCTATGCGCATTGAAAAATCCGCCTGGGAAACGGCAATGCTGCTTGAAGCGGAAACGGAGGAAGAACCGGAAAATGCGGCGCAAAGCGCGCCTCCCTCGCCGCTTTGCGGCGAGGCGGCGCGGCGCAAAGCGGAGATTTCCTGCACGGCGACGGGCAACGAATACTGCACTGTACTTCTGGCGCTTGACACCCCGATAAGGCAGGCGATCGCGGCGGCAGTCTGCGGAGAAATGAAAAATTTCTGCAAAGAACATTCGATAATGCCGGAAGAAGCCGCAAGGCTGATAAACGAAACCGCATTTGACATAACAGGTGATATACTCATAGATGATGACTTCACCATTCTCGATGACTACCTCGACGACGTCAGATATGCTCTCGGCATCATCGGGATAACAGATAAGGAGGATAAATAATGCCCGAAAACGATATAAAAATACCGAAAAGAATTCTCTCGGCTCTGCTCTCGTCCCTTTCGGCGGGCGTTGTTCCGAGGACGGGCGCGGCGTATATTGTCATAGGCAGGGATAATGAAATTCTTTCCCTCTGCCGCGACCTTGACACGGTCGCCGACGGCGGTGCGTTTACGCGGTTTGTAATCGGCAGGTACGGCAGCGGAAAGAGCTTTCTTTTGCAGCTTCTGCGCAGCTACGCCTGCGAAAAAGGCTTCCTCTGCGCCGACGCAGACCTCTCCCCTGAAAGACGGCTTTCGGCTTCCGGCGGGGCGGGACTTGCGACGTACAGAGAGCTGATTAAAAACCTGTCCTCCAAAACCTCCGGCGACGGAGGTGCGCTCTCGCAGGTGATTGTCAGATGGATATCTTCCGTCAAGGAGGACGTTGCGGCAGACGGATTTTCCGTCGATGGCGAGGCGTTTTCCTCAGAGGTTTCAAAACGGATCTTTGCCGTTATGCGCGAGCTCGAAACGGGTATCGGCTCGTTTGACTTCGCCCGCGTAGTATCGACGTTTTATAAAGCCTATGAAAGCGGTGACGGCGAGCTTGAAAGCGCCTGTATGCGCTGGCTCCGCGGCGAATACAAAACGAGAACCGAAGCAAGACAAGCCCTCGGCGTGACGGCGATAATAGACGATTCAAACTGGTATGACTATATAAAGCTCCTCGCCTCGTTTTCAAGGAAAATCGGCTATAAGGGACTAATTATACTCATTGACGAATGTGTAAACCTTTATAAGATACCGAACAGAATTTCCCGGGAAAACAATTATGAAAAAATTCTTTCGATATATAATGATACAATGCAGGGAAAAGCAGAGGGACTCGGCGTTATTTTTGCCGGCACACCGCAATTCCTTGAAGACGGCAGACGCGGGCTTTTCAGCTATGAAGCGCTCCGCTCCCGTCTTTCCGATACGGCGTTTGCAATGTCTGAAAATTTTGTTCCGTCAAATCTTTCGGGACCCGTCATAAGGCTTGCGCAGCTTTCCGAGGACGAGCTTCTCGCTCTCATAAAGCGCGTCACCGTGCTTTACGGAATGTATTACGGAGAAACCGGGGTAACCGACGAAGAAATGCGCGCATTCCTCTATAAAGTCCTTTCCGGGAATGTCGCAAAGGATCTTGTGACCCCGAGAGAGATTATCAGAACATATCTTTCCGTTCTCGGCGCGATATCCGGCACAAACGGAAAAATCGGCGATTTGATTGACACCGCACACATTTCCGCGCCGGAGCGCAATCCCGACGAGCTCGACCCGGATTCGATAGAAATATAATTAAGGAGAATTTTTATGAAAAAACTCGTTTCCTTTGACCCGCAAAACACAGGTGAAAACCGCCTTGAGCCGAGAGCGTATTTTATTCCAGAGCGAATTTCAAAAGGGATTCTGAAGCCGAAATGCGTTCAGTCTCTCTGCGGAAAATGGGATTTTGCCTATTTCGATACGGTATTTGACCTTCCGGATGACATTTCCGCCGTCAGATATGCGGATACCCTTCCCGTTCCGTCCTGCTGGCAGTGCTACGGCTACGGTCAGAAGCAGTATACAAATGTAAATTATCCCATTCCGTTTGATATTCCGAATATAGCGGCGGATACGCCCGTCGGCATTTATCACAGAACCTTTTCCGCACCTAAAACAGACGAGAGAACATATCTTGTTTTTGACGGCGTCTGCTCTATGTTTGAGGTCTATATTGGCGGGAAATACGCCGGAATGTCAAAGGGTTCGCGCCTGCAAGCGGAGTTTGACATAACAGATCTCCTCTCCGAAGGCGAAAATGATATCGCCGTCAAGGTGTATACTTATAGCGACGCAACATATCTTGAAGATCAGGACTGCCTGCGCTATAACGGCATATTCCGCGACGTCTATCTTCTCCGCCGTCCGAGAGCGCACATCCGCGATATATTCATTCACGCCGACGCAGACGGCAGATTTACCGTCGACTTTGACCTTTTCGGCGACTGCCCCGCTCCGCACGCCGAGATTATCTCCCCGAGCGGCGAAAAGCTCCCGGCGGAGAACGTAAACTCTCCCCTCCTCTGGACAGCCGAAACCCCGAACCTTTACACGCTTTCCGTCGATTGCAACGGCGAGCATATTGAAATTCCCTTCGGCTTCCGCACGGTTTCCGTAAAGGAAGGCGGGGTGCTGTGTATAAACGGCACACCCGTCAAGCTGAAGGGCGTCAACCGTCACGACACAACGGAAAGCAAGGGCTACTGTATGACGGAAAAAGAGCTCCTCCGCGACCTGCTCCTTATGAAACAGAACAATATGAACTGCATAAGAACCTCGCATTATCCCGCCGCGCCGGAATTTTACCGCATGTGTGACAGGCTCGGCTTTTATGTCGTCGATGAGTGTGACCTTGAAACTCACGGCACGGAAAGAGCAATGCGCGGAGTTGATTCAAGCTGCCTCATCTCGGATAACCCTCTCTTTGAAGAGGCGTATCTTGACAGAATTCATCGCACCGTCGAGCGCGACAAAAACAGTCCCTGCGTTATAATGTGGTCGCTCGGAAACGAAAGCCTTTTCGGCGAAAATCATCGCAAAATGGCAGACTTCGTCCACAAAAGAGACTCCTCCCGTCTGCTCCATTATGAAGGCACGATGTCCGTAAACACGCTTTATCACAAAGAAATAACGGACGTTGACCCGTGCGTCGATATCGTCAGCACTATGTATCCGTATCTCGAAACGCTCGAAGAAGCGGGCATAAACGAAAAGGGCGACCCTCGCCCGTATTATATGTGCGAATATGCCCATTCGATGGGCATGGGTCCCGGCGGCCTTTCGGACTATTGGAACCTTATATATAAGTATCCGCGCCTTTGCGGAGGCTGCGTCTGGGAATGGGCGGATCACGCCGTAAAAGGTAAGGACGGCTGGCTCTACGGCGGCGACTTCGGCGATTTCCCGAACGACGGAGTGTTCTGCGTTGACGGGTTGTGCTTCCCTGACAGAACGCCGCACCTCGCACTCAAAGAGCTGAAGCAGGTCATAACGCCCGTCAGATTTTCTATGGAAAAGACGGAAGGCGGCTATGCGATAACGGCTAAAAACACGCTGGATTTCGTAAACCTCTCGTCGCTTTTCGAATGCGTCTTCGAGCACCCGCACGCGGCAGGCGAAAAAGGCGAGGAGACGGTCATCCCGCTTGACATCGCACCGCACGGCAAAAAGCAAATCGCTTTCATTGAAAAAGAAAACTATACTAAGAGAACGTTCGTCATGTTCTCCGTAAAATACAAGGCGGGCACGGAATACGCAAAGAAGGGCGAAAACGCCGCATGGGCGCAGTTTGAGCTTGAGCATACGGAAGCGGGCAATGCCGCTCCGGCGTCAAGCGCAATCGCTTCGCTTCTGTGCGATGGAAGATACGCAACTCTCCAAAGCGACGGACTGGCGGTACAGATCGATCTTTCGACAGCCTCGATAGTTTCCCTTTCGGCGGACGACGGAGAAAACGTCCTCGCCTCGCCCTCCCGCTATACGGCATGGCGCGCCCCGACGGACAACGATATGTATATCGTAAAGCACTGGAAGGACAGACACGTCCATAAATGCAAAACCAACGTCTATTCCGCAGAAACCTTCTGCGACGGAAAAAGCGCGGGCGTAACCTTTGTCGGCACATTCGGCGCCCCTTCCGTCTTCCCGCTTTACAGAACGGAAACAACGTATAAAGTAACCGGCGGAAAGCTCTCCGTTCATATTCACGCGGAAAAGCCGGAGCACGCAGACGTTGACTATATGCCCCGCTTCGCTCTTATGCTTGAGCTGAAAAAGGGCTTTGAAAAGCTCCGTTATGCGGCAATGGGTCCCGAATCGTGCTATATAGATTTTAGAAACCACGCATATTACGATGTCTTCGAATCAACCGTAAAGGATCAGCTTGAGCATATGATTCATCCGCAGGAGTGCGGCAACCACTACGGCGCGGACTTTGTCACCGTTTCAAACGGCAAAACCTCGCTTACGGCAAGCGGCAGGGGCTTTGAGTTCTCCGCTCTGCATTTCTCCCCCGAAATGCTCGAAGCAGCAGCGCACGACTTCGAGCTTGTTCCGTCAAAGTCGACTTTCCTCCTCCTTGATTACAAGGTCGGCGGTATCGGCTCGCACAGCTGCGGTCCCCGCCTGCCGGAGCAGTATCGCTTCAATGACGACGAATTTGAATTCGATATTGATATCGCCCTCGAAAATATATGACAAAAAAACAACGCCTCCCGCGGAGGCGTTGTTTTTTTATATTATACGTTGTCCGAAAATGACATAAACCCTTTTCCGTAAACCTCGTTTGAGTCAAGCACCGTGACAAACGCTCTGTCGTCGATTTTCTTTGTATAATCGCGTACTTCTGCCGCCTGATACGGCGTCATTGCAACGAAGAGCACCGTTTTGTTCTCATGCGTAAATGCGCCGGAGGCGTTCCAGACGGTCGCTCCTCTGTGCAGCGTTTTCGTTATATATTCCTGAACCTCATCGGGCTTTGACGTGATTATCAGCAGGGTCTTTCTGCGGTTGATAACGCCGATCGCCGCCTGAACCATAAATGATTTGAGAAGCATACCGAGAATTGAATAAAGTCCCGTTTCGACGTTTATAAAGAATATTGTCGAAGCTGCGATTATCGCGTCGGCAATCATCATTGAAATGCTTATATCCGATTTTATGTGTTTACGGAGTATCATCGCGATTATGTCCGTGCCGCCCGTGCTTCCGCCATATTTGAAGGTTATCGCCGTGCCGATTGCGGGGATTATTCCCGCAAAGGCAAGCTCAAGCATTCTCTGATCCGTAAACGGCTTTGTCATCGGAACGATTATATCGAGCAGCTGAACCGCACCCGAAAAAAGCAGGCTGCAATATATCGTTTTCCAGCCGAAATCCTTGCCGACAAAGGCAAAACCGAGTATCATGAAAACAATGTTCAGTATCAGGATAAAGTTTGCCGGACTTACTCCTTTTATAAGATTACCGAGTATAATTGAGATACCGCTCATTCCGCCCGTTGAAAAATTGTTCGGTATTTTGAAAAAGTAAACGCCGAACGCCGTTATAAGCGTGCCGACCGTCATCATTATGACGTCTTTTATCAGCTTTGATTTATTTTCCGTTTTCATTTTTGTCCTCTTATAAGTTTTTGTTGACAGTATTTTATCATAATCCTCCGCATTTGTAAACACTTTGTCCGTTTTCAAACATTTTTTTCAAAATAGATGGACATATCCGCAAAAAATCGTTATAATTAAGCCGTAAACAAAAAAGAAAGGCTTTTTGTCCCTATGAAAAATTTTGATACGTTCGGAATAATGATAGACTGCTCCCGCAACGCCGTATATACCGCCGCGTCAATTGAAAATTTTATTGATATTATGTCGGAAATGGGCTATAACGCTCTCCTGCTCTACACGGAGGATACGTATGAGGTGGACGGCGAACCGTATTTCGGCTATTTCAGAGGAAGATATACGCAGAGCGAGCTTCGCAGTCTCGACGCTTACGCAAAGGCTCGCGGCGTGGAGCTTATACCCTGCATACAGACGCTCGCTCATCTTGCCCGTCTCCGCGCACAGGATCCGTATTCTCCTCTCTTTGACGTAAACGATATTCTTCTCGCCGACGACGAAAGAGTGTACGCTCTCATAGACAAAATGTTTTCGGCGTGTGAAAAGTCGTTCACCTCGCGCAGAATAAATATCGGCATGGACGAGGCGCATATGGTCGGTCTCGGAAAATATCTGGACATTCACGGCTATACGGACAGATACGATATTCTGCGCAGACATATGGAAAGAGTGAATAAAATCGCGCGTTCGCACGGCTTTGAGCCGATGATGTGGAGCGATATGTTTTTCCGTTTTGCAACGGGCGGCAACTACTGGGCAGACGAAATCGTCATAACCGAAAAAGAACGTTCAATGGTGCCGGACGGCATGAACGTTGTTTACTGGGATTATTATTCGATAGACAAGAAAAAATATGACATAATGTTTGATAATCACCGGCTTCTTTCGGACAAAACGTGGTTTGCCGGCGGAATATGGACATGGACAGGCTTTACGCCGCACAATAACGAGTCGCTCAGAGTGATAAATCCCGCAATCGAAAGCTGTATCGAAAAGGGCATCCGCAACGCCTTTATGACAATGTGGGGCGACGGCGGCGCGGAATGCTCCGTCTTTTCCGTGCTTCCCGCAATGTATTATGCCGCCAGAAAAGCGGACGGCGAAAACGACCTGCAAAAAATCAAGGCAGGCTTTGAGGATATGTTCGGCATAGGCTATGACGATTTCTGTCTGCTCGACCTGCCCGACCTCATTCCGCGCGAGATAAAATCGGCGTGGCGCGTAAATCCCTATATGAAAAACCCTTCAAGGTATATGCTTTATAACGACCCCTTCCTCGGCAGGTATGATTCTCTCGTTCATTTCAACGAGGATAAATTCTATTCGGAATGCTCCGAAAAGCTCGCTCCGCTCGTCAATACCGAGGGTTTCGGTTATCTTTTCAGAGCAACAAAAGCACTTTGCGACGTGCTTTCCGTAAAATACACGCTCGGCGCAAGGGCAAGAAAGGCGTACAGGTCCGGCGACAGAGCGGAACTTGAAAAGGTTCTTTCCGACTTTGCGGTGGCAAAAGAAAAGCTGGACGACTTCCGTCGCGCTTATTATGACGAATGGTTTGCGGAAAAAAAGCCGGAGGGCTATGAAGTAATCGACCTGCGTCTCGGCGGACTTGCGTCAAGACTTGAAACCTGCGGAAAGCGTCTTTCGGACTATCTCTCCGGCAAGCTCGCCCGCATTGAAGAGCTTGAAAACGAGCTTCTCTGCTGTGACGGCTGCGGAAAGGACTTTTACGGTCAGGTCGGATTTTTCGCAAGCTACGAACGCGCCGCAAGCCAGAGCAATCTGCTCTGAATTTCAGGCGCTTCTCAGTCGGAACGCAAAGCCGCGTCAAAGATGAGCGCGCGATAGTGTGCCGAGCCGTCCGCAATGACGCGCACGGGAATTTCATCAAGCCGGAATTCTTCTTTTATCCGGCAGATACAGTCTTCTCCGGTGAGCGCGGGGTGAGCATATATCACGGCTTCTCCGCGCTTTATCTCAACTCTTCCGCGCGGAAACCAGTCGAAAGGATGCCCGCCGGTTATACTTTTGCCGAGTTTTTCCCATTCGGCTTTGTGATTGAAATTATCGCCCGATTTTGAACTGAACCCGACAAAAGCCTCCGTCGGAACACCGTCGGAGTCGCACAAAACCTTTTTGCAAACCCATACAGTCTCCCCGTCGCGGCTCAAAGCCCGCCAAAATATTCCCTTATACATCCGTAACCTCTCGTTGTTTTCGTATCTGCGGATGAAAATCCGCCCGATTGTTAATTGCGCATTGTTTTCTCGTTCCCGTTGCCTGCGGGAATACCCGAATCACTTTCATCTGTCATAACGTTAAACGTAATCCGCATCGCTCGTATGCGGATTTTTTATTTGAACGCGCGGAGCGTGCTGACAACAATGCGGTTTATAAAGTCGGAAAGTCTTTGCCGGCTGTATTTGCCGTAACCGTCAATCACGACGTGAAGCAGTCCGTTTGAAAGGTGGATATAGAGCATATCCAACTCCTCCTCGGTGGCATTTTTAAGTTCTCCGCGCCAGTAGTCGATGCTTTTTTCCCTTGCAAGCTCTATCATTTTGCCGAGAATTTTTCTGTCGCCGCCGTGAAACACCAGCACGCGACAGGCGTGGTCGTTGCGCTCAATCATTTCATATATGGCGCTCATAAGCGAGGTGACGTCAAGGGAGCGTATATATTTCAGCGACTCCTCAAAGCCTTCAAGCATTTCATCCTCTATGCTTTCAAGCAAAGCAAAGCAATCGGTATAGTGGGCGTAGAAGGTAGCGCGGTTCAGCTCGGCAAGCTCGCAAACCTCCTTGACGGTTATTTTGTTTACCGGTTTTTCTTCAAGCAGCTTAAGAAAACTTTCCTTCAATACCTTTTGCGTATAACGAACGCGTGCATCAATCTTTTTCATTGCACAAACTTCCTTAACAAAACATTTACAAAGATAATCAACACCGACCGAACGGCTGTCGGGTATCTTTCAGATTCACAAAAGCTGACGGTTGTTATTTCTCTGTATTACTATTATACTGTAAGTGTGAAAGATATTCAACACTTATCTTGAAAAGGAGGGTAAAAAAATGTTTACAAAATACTTTGTTACAGGAGCAACAGGCTTTCTCGGCACGGCTGTCATTTCAAGACTTATGACACAGACAGCGGAAATTTATGCGCTGGTTCTGAAGGACGACCCGCTCGCCGCAAGCCTGCCCGAAGGAATACACGTGTTGACGGGCAATGTCTGTGACCCCTCATCTGTTGATTCGTTCCTTGACGGCGCAGACGGCCAGAGCTGCGTGATACACTGCGCGGGAATTGTTTCCGTTGCCAGCCGTCCGGGCAAGCTTCTCTATGACGTCAACGTCGGCGGCACGAAAAATATTGTGAAAGCGTGCATTTCTCACGGAGTCGGCAAGTTGGTTTACGTCAGCTCGGTTCATGCTCTTGCGGAAAGACCGAAGGGCGTGGAGACGGATGCGGAATCGGAGTCGTTCGACCCCGAAAAGCTCGTCGGCGATTATGCAAAAAGCAAGGCGATGGCGACGCGCATCGTGCTCAACGCCGCAAAAAAATCACTCAACGCAAGTGTCGTTCTCCCTTCCGGAATAATAGGTCCGGGCGATACGGCGGGAGGAAGCATTACGGAGCTGCTCCTGTCTTTCCTCGCCGGAAAGTTGCCGGTTGCCGTGAAAGGCGGATATGACTTCGTCGACGTGCGCGACGTCGCGGCGGGCATTGTGTCATGCGCGGAAAACGGCGTGCGCGGAAAATGCTATATTCTTTCCGGTCACTATGCCACAATCCGTGATATTCTCGAAACCGTTGCCAAAAACACCGGTATTAAAAAGGTCGTTTCGTATATTCCCATTGCGCTTGCGAAAATCGTCGCGCCGTTCTACGAGCTTAACAGCATAAGGAAAAAGAAGAAACTTTTCTTCACGCCGTATGCCGTTCGTGTTCTGCAAAGCAATGCGCTGTTTTCCGAAAAAGCCGCAAAAAATGACCTCGGCTATGCGCCGCGCTCATTGAAAGAAACCCTTTCGGATACGGTGAAATGGCTGAAAAAGTCACGCCTCGCAACAACATAAATCCCTTGTGCCTGCTTTTCCCCGAAAAGCAGGCACCATACTTTTCTTTGAAAAGAAAAGTAGGCAAAAGAAACTTTAATTATCGGGGACGATATACAGATTTTTAATTATCTGCACAGACAGGGCTTGCAAAAAGGCAAAAGAAACTTCGGTTATCGGGGACGATATGCAGATTTTT
>UQUT01000014.1 GCA_900544285.1 uncultured Eubacterium sp. | reverse complement strand
CAGAACGTCGTGAGACAGTTCGGTCCCTATCTGTCGTGGGCGCAGGATATTTGAGAAGGTCTGTCCTTAGTACGAGAGGACCGGGATGGACGCACCTCCGGTGCACCAGTTGTTCCGCCAGGAGCACAGCTGGATAGCCGAGTGCGGTCGTGATAAACGCTGAAAGCATCTAAGCGTGAAGCATGCTTCAAGATAAGATATCCCATGATTTCAAATCAGTAAGGTCACTTGTAGACTACAAGTTTGATAGGTCGGAGGTGTAAGCACAGTAATGTGTTCAGCTGACCGATACTAATAGACCGAGGGCTTGAACTATTCAAGCTTCGCTTTGATTCGCTCGTTTTGCTTATTCGGTTTTTTATGCACATCCTTTGTGTATGAAAAAAGCAGATGACTATGTCATCTGCTTTTTGTTTTGCCCGAAAAAATTCCGCGTGGCGACGCCTGACAGAGGGTCAAAGCACATATTGACTTATCCGGTCTTCTGTATGAACATATTTATCGCCGTTTATTAAAATCAAGGCGTTCTCTTTGATAGCGGCTTTATCGCTTGAAGAATAGTAATCGTTTGATTCGATACTTCCGATCCACTCATATTGGCGCAACAAGACTACACGCCCGTTTTTGTCAATATAGGTTTCTTCGCACGAATCATACCAGAGCATTATACACTTGATTGTTTCAAACGAGCGATTTCCGACTGTAACATTCCACACGCCGAGAGTGTAACGGAGGTTTTCCTCTTTAATGATATATCCGTTTTCCGTCTCTTCCGCAGCGTTTTCTTGTATCAAAACAGGTATTCCGTGAACACGGTCATTTCCGTTGACAAGAACATCATAGCTTTCTTCAAGAAATGTTGTTACCTGTGTAGGCGCCTCACAGCCTTCATCATCAAAAATTGTACCGAGATTGCGTATATATTCGTCGGTCAACTGAGTAAACCATATTTTTTCGTTCCGATTCAGTTTTTTATGTCTGACAAGGTATGTGTCGCGACAAACTTTAACTCCGTGTACATCGTGTACCTGACAGCTTTTCGGGACGTAGCAATTCGATACTATGACCAGTTTTTTATCGGGATAACGGTATGTTGCTTCCGCACATTCGTTGCCGATGCGGGGGATGATAAACCATTGCTCCTCACATTTTACATTGAAAAACGGCGCAGAGGATTTTTGTATTGAGAGAGCAGGCATTTCGGATGGGAAACCGTGAGTATGGTCTTTTCTTTGCATAGCTTTTCTTCCTTTCTCAAAAATACAGAGCTGATCGGGGGTACACATTGAGCGGAATCGCTTTTTTGCATAATACAGACGACTTTTAACGGTGCCTATCGGAATTGACAGGCGAGCCGATATTTCACTTTGCCTGTATCCCTGCATTGTAAGTAGTAATAAATCGGAATAGTCCTTCGGCAATTGATTTAATATACTTAAAACCCCATAATTCTCTGTCGCTTCGGTATCGGGTAGGTCAGGAACGGAGTCGAGCGGTACAAGATTGCTGCCATATTTTTTTCGAAGCCAAAGATTACACTGATTTTTCGCAATAGACAGTATCCATTGCTTGAAAAGAGCTTTGTCGCGCAAAGTTTCATAGCCAACATAGGCGGCATAATAAGTTTCGCCGATGACGTCATCGGCGTCAAAACGATTGATCAGCCTGAAATTGATATATCGTTCAACGGCAATCCGATGTTTTTCAAGCAATGCTTCAAAATCTGATTTCTGCTTCATATGACCTCCTTTCATATTTATAAAACCGGTTTCGATTATTAAGTTGCTTTTATATATCAAAAGGTTCAAAAAATTTATAATAATTATAGCATAGATAAATTACGAAGGCAAACAAAAAAGCCCGTGGAGTGGGGGACAGAGGGAAATAATAAAAACAGAGATGAGAAGTCATCTCTGTTTGCTTATTATAAAGTCCGCACAAACCAATTACCGAAGTTTCTTTTGGCTACTTTTCTTTTCAAAGAAAAGTATGGTCGGTTTCGAGGAGGGAATAAATTTTGATGGTTCTGTATTTGCCCTTGACGAAGAGCAGATCGCGCATAGTTGCTTCGAGGGACAGTCCGCACTTTTTTGCAACGGCTTCGCTGCGAGCGTTGCCATCCATAATGCGGGCGCAAATGCGATGGAGACGGAGCTCGCTGAAACCGAAATCGATCACTTTTTTCAGTGCTTCCGGAGCAATGCCGAGCCCCCAATAGCTGCTGCTGAGGACATAACCGACCTCGGCGGAATTGTTTGTAAGGTCAAAGGAAGTGAAGCCGCAGGTGCCGATCATTTTTCCCGTTGACTTTATTGTGACTGCCCAGTCATAAAAATTTTTTGTCATGTATTGAGTCTGCAAAAAGTGCAGATAATTTTTTGTGAAACGCTGTGTTGTGTGCGGGAGCCATAAAAGATATTCCGAAACCTCGGGACGTGAGGCATATTCAAACATATCCTCCGAATCCGACGGCTTCATCCGGCGCAGAATCAGCCGCTCTGTTTCAAGCGTTGGGATTTTTGCAAAAATACCGAGTTTGTCTTTATCCATAAAACATCTCCGTGCGTAAGTCATCTAAAACCTATTATATACATTCCTGCGTGAAAATTCAATAAATATAAAAAACTTATTTACGCAAGGGATAAGAAACGTTCAATACTTTGTCACATTTATGAGTTAAAATTAAATCACAAAAGAAAGAAGAGAAGAGTTCATACGAAAGGGGAGAGAAAATATCATGCTTTACGATGACGATAAAAGACCGGGAGAGGACGAAACCGGCAGGGATGATAACAAAGAAAATAATGATTACGGCGATAATCGGGAGGATATGAATCCCGAACGCAATAAAGCACCGAGCTATTCATATTATGGCGATGGAAGCCAGCCGGGGGAAGGCAAAAAAACAAAGGACGCGTATATGTCCAAAAAGACAGTCGGATGGATCGTGGCGCTTTGTCTTGTTGTTTCGATAGTTTGCGGAATATGCGCAAACGCAGTGACAGGAATGATTCGTAACAACAAAACAGAAACCACGACCGCCGCTCCTGCCGAAAGCACAACAACGGGAGAGCCCGCGCAGACAACGTCTCCGAACGGGCAGACGCAGACAAGAGGACAGGATGTCGTCGTTCCCGTTACGGGCGTAAATCACAAGGATATTCCGCTTGCGGTGAAAGCGACGAACGATGAAGCTTTTTCAAGTTACGCAGAGGTTGCGGAAAAATGCATAAACTCCGTTGTTCAGATTGAAGTTACGGAGACCGTCAAAACGGCGTACGGCGAGCAGACTTCGCTCGGGAAGGGATCCGGCGTCATTTATACGACGGACGGATATATAATTACAAACTATCATGTTGCCGGCAGCAGCGCGGAAACGATAACAGTCATTCTTTATGACGGATCGAAATATGAAGGCGCGTATGTCTGCGGCGACGAAAGCGCGGATATATCGGTCATCAAAATAGACAAGGATGACTGCTCCGCCGCAAAAATCGGCGATTCATCCGCTCTCAGGCTCGGTGAACAGGTGCTTGCGATAGGTAACCCGCTGGGCTACGGAATAACTCTTTCTGACGGCATAATCAGTGCTCTTTCGAGAACGGTTACAGTTGAAAATACAACAATGACTCTCATGCAGACGACGGCAGCTATAAACTCCGGTAACTCCGGCGGCGGACTTTTCAATATGAAAGGCGAGCTCATCGGTATAACGAACGCAAAGGTCGGCGGAACGAGCGTCGAAGCTATGGGATATGCAATCCCCGCAGAGAAAGTCATCAAATGTGTAAACGATTTTTCAAAATACGGTTATCTGACGGGCGTTGCACGCCTCGGCGTCACGGTTTACAGTTATGTCGACATCGGCAGATACCGCTATACGGGTGTCATCCGTGTTGACAGTGTCAAGGAAGGCGGTACAGCCGCTCTTGCAGGCATTGAAGCGGGCGACATTATTGCATCGATAAACGGAACGGAGTGCAGTGATTTTTCAACTCTCACCGAACTCCTCACAAAATATAAAGTGGGCGATACGGTTACACTCAAAATCCTCCGCCCCACGGAAGCGTCAAAATCAAGCGGATCATACAATGCGTATCTGCGTTCATGCGAGGAAGTAACGCTGGGCGTTACCTTCGTCGAGTTTGACCCTTCATAAAATAAGCTAACTTCTTCATTTGTTCTCCTTAAAATAAAGAGACGGCGGTCTGACGAAAGTCAGCCGCCGTTTCTTTATATATTATTGATTTTCTTCGGATGAATGTTCTTCCATTGCGGGAGTCTCTGCGGAGGGCTCGTCCTCCGGCAACTTTTTGAGCTTTGCACCGACGATGACGCCGTAAATAAGCAATCCGAGGACAATGAGATGGATAAATGCTTCAAGAGCAAGTTCTTTTGTAAAGACGGAGGCGAGAAATACACAGTCGATTGAAAAATATACAAGCGCCGCGATCATGCAACCGTAATGTTTTTTGGAGAATATCCAGAAGAATAGGTACGGAATACAGAATACAAACGAAAGCACAGAGGGCACTGTCAGAGAGGAGATAAGCCCTTTTTCGAGAAGCGCACGACCGATTCCAAGCACAAAAAACGGTATCTCTGCGGAAAAGAGATAGTACAAATTCGAGTCTGTAAATGACAAAACAAGGTTGACAATTGTCAAAGCGAAGATAAGGAAAATATCATATCTTGCGCTTCTGTAACGGTTTTCAAGAGCTTTGCGTGGAGAAACAGAGGGTTGATTGTTCATAAAAAGCACCTTTCAAAAAGTTTTATATATCTATTTTATCAATAAAGAAGCTTTTTGTCAATAGTTTGCCCAAGCGGTAATCCCGCTTGGGCAAATAAAATATTATCTCAGAGCTGATGCGTCTTTATCCATTCGCCGACGCTTTCGCAGATCTTCTTCATGCCGCCGTCCTCATAGGGAAGGAAGAGTCCCGCCTCGGAAACGACCTCTTCAAAGGTCTTTGTGCCGGCTTTGTCCGTAAATGCGAGGTAACGCTTCCATGCGTCCTCTTTGTTTTCCATGTATGCAAGCCAGAACTGGAACGCGACCGTCTGCGCCATGCAGTAGTCGATATAATAAAGAGGATACATATAGATATGAAGCTGTCTCTGCCAGCCTGCGCCTCTGCCATAGAAGGGGAGACCTTCTGTGTGCAGGTAGGGGCGATATTTCTTTTCAAGGCTTGCCCAGACTTCGTTTCTCTGCTCCGGAGTGAGGTCGGGATTTTCATACATTCTGTGCTGGAATTCGTCAACCATACAGCCGTAAGGAATGAAGCAGAATGCGTCCTCGGCATGAGAAAGCTCGTATTTTGCCGTATTTTTGCCGAAGAAGAGGTTGTGATATTCGCTTGTCAGAAATTCCATGCTCATCGAATGACATTCGCAGGTTTCCATTGTCGGATTTGCAAGGTCGCCCGTGATTCCCAGCTTTGCGGCGCGGTATGCCTGGAAAGCGTGACCTGCCTCGTGCGTGAGAACGTCGACGTCGCCCGCCGTGCCGTTGAAGTTTGAGAAGATAAAGGGTGACTTATAATCCGGAATGAAGGTGCAGTAGCCGCCCGGAGCCTTGCCGTCCTTCGAGAGAACGTCGAGGAGCTCATTGTCATACATGAAGTCGATGAATTCAGCCGTTTCGGGGGAGAGCTCATGATACATTTTCTTGCCTGCGGCGAGAATATCGTCCGATGTGCCCTCGGGCTTTGCGGTGCCGTCGATAAACGTAAAACCGTTATCATAGAGCATTAGAGTGTCAACTCCTATGCGCTTTCTCTGAAGTTCCTTAACTTCTGCGACAACGGGAACAGCGTCCCTTGCGATTGCCTCTCTGAACTTTGCAACCTGCTCGGGACCGTAACAGTTTCTGCCGAGACGGTCGTAACCGAGCTTGACAAAGTTTTCATAACCGAGCTCGTGCGCAATCTTTGTACGAACCTTTACGAGCTTGTCAAAGAGGTCGTCAAACTCGGCTCTGTGCTCATCAAAGAATTTGCCGTCTGCCTCAAAAGCGGCGCGGCGGACGTCTCTGTCGCTGCTTTCCTTATAGGGAGCGAGCATGGGGAGCGGGAGTTTTTTGCCGTCAAAGTCGACAAGGGCGGAGCCGTAGAGCTTCTGATAAGCGGAAACGAGCTTGTTTTCTTCCTGCATAAGCGGGATTATCTTCGGGTCGAAGCAACGCGCGGCAATCTCATAATTTGTAAAGAGCAGCTTTCCGTAATGCGCTTCAAGCTCGGAACGGAATGACGAAGCCAGAAGAGCGTCCGTGAATTCCTGTATTTTCTCGCTTATGAAAGGCGAATTTTCATCGATATATTCGTTTTCCTTATCATAGAATTCGTCCTTCGTGTTGACGGAATTGCGTATCGAAACGAGGGTCGCCTCTGTGAAAAAGTGATTTTTGAGAGTCTCCTCCTCGGAGATTATCGCAATCTGCTCATCAGCCGATTTTGCCGCCTTGAAGCGGGCTATAAGCTCATCATACTGCGCGCGTATCCTGTCCGTATCGGGACGCGTATAAGGCATTTCCGAAAATTTCATATAGAATTTACCTCCGTAAAAAAATATTACAGGTACATTTTACCCCTTTTTGCGTTTGTTTTCAAGCATTTTTTCGCTATATATTGAATTTGCGGCGGTTTTATGATAAAATTCAAAGGCAAAACATAATCAAAGTCAGGAGAAAAGAATGAAATATAAAGCGCTTGTGCTGGACCATGACGATACGTCCGTCAAAAGTACACCCGAAATACATTATCCCGCATTTCTGAAAACGCTTGAGCTTTTGCGTCCGGGCGAAACGCTCTCCCTTGAGGACTTTATCGGATATAATTTCGGCATCGGATTTCTTGCAATGTGTAATGACATCTATCATTTCACGGAAGAGGAAATGAAAATCGAGGTTGACATCTGGCGCGAATATACAAGCGCCCATATTCCGGATTTTTATGACGGGATTGAGGAGATTATCCGACGTCAGAAGGCAGAGGGCGGAATATTCTGCGTTGTTTCTCATTCGTTTTCGGATACGATTCTGCGCGACTATTCTCATCACGGCTTGCCTGCGCCGGACATGGTTTTCGGCTGGGAGCTTGAAGAAAAATACAGAAAACCGTCGACGTATCCGCTTGAAAGGATAATGGAGAAATATAATCTCTCCCCGAAGGATATTGCCGTTATAGACGACTTAAAACCCGGCTATGATATGACGATTGCCGCCGGTGCCGACTTTTATTATGCCGGCTGGTCAGAGAGCAAAACGCCCGAAACGGAGGGCTTTATGCGCGAAAACGGCGTCAGAATACTTTCCGCGCCGACGGATTTTCTTGATATCAACAAATAACCGAAAAGCATATAATACATAAAAAACGAAAGAGGAATCGGTTTTGACAGAGTTTCTCAGGGCTTGGGCGGAGATAGATATCGACGCTCTGATACATAATCTGCGCGGGATTAAAAAACGCGCGGGAAAAAGAAAAATAATGGCTGTTGTAAAAGCCAACGCATACGGGCACGGAGCGATGCAGCTCGCGCCTGTGATAAGCGGATACGCGGACGCGTTTGCCGTCGCGACTTTTGAAGAAGCGATGGAGCTGCGCAAGGCGGGGATAGAGAAGGAAATTCTCATTCTGAGCCCCGTGCCGCAGGCGCAGTATCCGATGATAATCGAAAATGACATCGCAACCGTTGTTTTTTCCAAAGAGAGCGCAAGCGCGCTTTCGGCAGCGGCGAGGGCGAAAGGCAAAAGGGCAAGAGCATATATCGCCGTCGATACGGGTATGGGCAGGATAGGCATTGCATCGGACGACTGCGGAATATGCGAGGCAGAGGCGATTTATGCGGAGGAAAGCATTGATTTCATCGGCATTATCACGCATTATGCCTGTGCCGACAGCGCAGACAAAGCGTCCGTGACGGAGCAATCCGCAAAGTTTGACGCCTTTTGCGAAAAACTTCAAGCGGACGGATATGACATCGGTCTGCGCTCATGCGATAATTCCGCCGCGTTTACGGACTGCGCCGACAGCTATGAGGCGGTTCGCGTCGGCATAGTTATGTACGGAATGTACCCCTCGGACGAGGTCAGAAAGGAAAATCTTCCGCTTATGCCGGTTATGTCGCTGAAAACGAAGGTGACGCATGTAAAAACCGTTCCGGCAGGAACAAAAATAAGCTACGGGCATACGTTCACGGCGGAAAAGCCGATGAAAATCGCAACTCTTGCAATCGGCTATGCGGACGGGATTCCGCTTTCGCTCTCCGGCAAGGGCAGCGTCATCATTTCGGGCGTCAAAGCGCCGATAGTCGGCAGGGTCTGTATGGATCAGATGATGGTTGACGTGACGGACGCCAGAAACGTCGGCGTCGGTGATACGGCTGTAATCTTCGGCAGGGACGGAGACGCCGTTATAACTGCGGACGACATTGCGAAAATCGCCGGCACGATAAATTATGATATCGTCTGTCGGCTGGACTGCCGCGTGCCGAGGGTGTTTATCTCCGGCGGAAAAACAATCGGCACGTTTTCATATATCGGAAATTATTTCGGATAAACAAAACCCCCGACAGACATCGTCGGGGGTTTTTATCAAAAAACAATTTGCAATAAATTTTTATAAACTATTGCAAATTATGGCATTGTTTGATACAATAAGCTCAGACGAGGCGTGTTTTTGTCTTTGAAACCATCAATTGGTCAAATATTTCTTAAATAATCTGATTTAGAGGTATGTAATATGAAAAAGTCTGCAAGATTTATGATTTTGGGAATCGGACTCATTCTTGCGGGTATCCTTGCAGGTAATCTGAGCGTTCTTTTCAGAGATGACCTTACGAGCAATCTCTATTGGCTTTATTTGGAGCAGTTGCTTCCGCTCTCTTCCGTGGTTATAGGCCCCGTTCTGCTCGTAATAGGTTTTTTCATCAAAGACGAAAAATAGAGAATCTGATAGCAAAACCACCCGACGGATATCCGTCGGGTGGTTTGAATTTCGATGAAATATGCTACTTCATCAATAGAGCACAGATCGATCAAGAACCTTCCATTGCCCCTTGTATTTAACAACGGTTATGTATGTTTCGGTTGTTTCGCTCTGTTCCTCTCCTGTTATTCTGACCTTGATTTCAACGCTTGCGGCTGCAGATATTTTATCGATATCAACACCGAATTCCTCATAATAATTTTCGCAGTAGTCTTTAAGTTCCTCGAGGCGCTCCGGAGAATACTTGCCAACATCGACTTTTCTGATTTCGAATTTGAACTTTCCGTATTCATCCTCTGCGTCGTCCTTATAGTCTTCTTTTAATTTCTTGAAATATTCATCGAGAGAGCTGACGTCATAGCCGTCTTCCAGAGCTTCCTTGAATGTGAGCCCATCTCTTTCTGCGTAATAGTTTACACAGTCTTTTATAGTCACAAGGCGATAGCTGTCGACTTTTTTGGCATCAAATTTCATTGTAGCCTTAACATAAGCCTTTGCAAGGCTTTCCGGACTCGATGTTGCGCACGAGCAAAGGCTGAAGACCGTTGCCAGCGCAAAGAGTAATGCGAGAATGCGAATTGTTTTCTTCATGGTTGTCTCCTCCTGAAATGTTAAAAAATTTAGATAAAATAAAAAAGTGCGCCAACCGAAGCCGACGCACAAAAAACGCAAACTCCGATTGTCGCCAAACAAATCAAGTGCCTACTAATATGAGTAATGAATTTAATCACAGTTAATTCGCTGAGAACTAAAGATACACATAATTATAAACAGCACCAGAGTCTGCATTTTTATCAAACTCATTTGCTTATAATTATGCGACTGAAAAAGACAGAATTATCCCCTGAAAAGAAAAATCCATTCTCTATAGCGGCAATTATTTGATTTGTTTGGCGAAATTATTATAGCACAGGATGTTGAAAAAAGTCAAGAGGAAAAACAATAAATTTCCTTATTTGTGCAAAAAACTTTCATTAAGGGGTTTGAACAACAAATCGGTGTCCCCTCTGGATTTGTGTTTTGAAATAAAAATCCTTCTCCCTTTTCTCGGCGAAGCCTGCAAGGGTGCTTCGCACGCTTGCAAATCTCCCGCAGGAGAAGGCTCATAGCGTGCTTCGCAAGTAAATTACTGTCTAACACAAAGCCCGCAGAAATCAATCTGCGGGCTTTTTGCTTTATTTGGTTTTTCAGCCGCCGTAAATATGGTTGAAGCGGTCGTCGTCGTTGCGACGGCGGGCTTCCTCCTGTTTGCGACGTTCCTCGTCCGCGCGGCGGTCTTCTTCGTCTGCCTTTGCGCGGAGAGCGTTTTCTTCTTCGCTCTTTTTGCGACGTTCCTCGCCGATCTTTTCGACCTCTTCCATAGAAGCGCCGTCCATAGCCGCGGTGAACTGTTTATCGTCCATAACCTCATATTTGAGCAGGAATTCGACGATAAAGTCGAGCTTGTCGCGGTTCTCGGAGAGAATACGTTTTGCTTCCGCATATGCTCCGTTGACAATCTTCTTTATCTGCTCGTCGATAAGCGCGGCGGTTTCTTCCGAATAATCCTTTGACGAATTGAAGTCCCTGCCGAGGAAAACTTCATCGCTGTCATGCTCGCCGCCGAAGCGGATTGTGCCGAGCTCGCTCATACCGTAAACAGTAACCATTTTTCTTGCTACCTGCGTTGCGCGCATAATGTCGTTCGAGGCTCCGCCGGAAACATCGCCAAAGACGATTTCTTCAGCTGCTCTGCCGCCGAGGAGCATGGTGATTTCTTCAATAAGCTGCTGTTTATATTCGCTGTATTTATCCTCAACCGGCGGATTGAGCGTATAACCGAGGGCTCTTCCGCTGGGGATGATTGAAATTTCGCGGACGGGGTCCTGCGTCGGGAGCAGGTGGGCGAGAACTGCGTGACCTGCTTCGTGATAAGCGGTGTTTCTCTTTTCGCTCTCTTTGATTTTTCTTGATTTTTTCTGCGTACCGACGGTTACTTTTATAAGCGCCTCTTCGATATCCGGCTCGCCTATGAGCGATTTGTTTTTTCTCGCCGCAAGGAGCGCCGCTTCATTGAGAAGGTTTGCAAGGTCTGCGCCGGTGAAGCCGACTGTCGTCTGCGCAATGCGTGAAAAGTCAACGGACTGCTCAAAGGGCTTGTTTCTTGCGTGAACACGGAGAATTTCCTCTCTGCCCTTGATATCCGGATAGCCGACTGTTACCTGACGGTCGAAACGACCGGGGCGGAGAAGGGCGGGGTCAAGAATATCGGGGCGGTTTGTTGCCGCCATAACGATGACTCCGTCGTGCGAGCCGAAACCGTCCATCTCAACGAGGAGCTGGTTCAAGGTCTGCTCTCTTTCGTCGTGACCGCCGCCGAGACCAGCGCCTCTGTGACGACCGACAGCGTCGATTTCATCTATGAATATAATGCTTGCGGGAGCGCGCTTTGCCGTTTCAAAAAGGTCGCGGACTCTTGACGCACCGACGCCGACATACATTTCAACAAAGTCCGAAGCGGAGATTGAAAGGAAGGGAACGCCGGCTTCACCGGCAACCGCTTTTGCAAGAAGCGTTTTACCCGTTCCGGGAGGTCCGACCAGAAGCACGCCGTGCGGTATTTTTGCGCCGAGCTTTCTGTATTTTGTAGGGTCGCGGAGGTAATCGACTACCTCGCGCAGATCCTGTTTTTCTTCATCGCAACCGGCGACATCGGAGAAGAGGACTTTATCCTTTCTGTCATTACCGAAGGTTATGTGTGCGCGGGAGAAGGAATTCATCTTTCCGTTCATACCGTTTACCTTCGACGACATATAAAGCCAGAAGCCGACGAAAATTATAAGCATGACGGCATAAGGAAGAATGGAAAGCCATATCGACGGCTGATTGTCCTCAATGTCCCATTTCACAAGCGTTCTCTTGCCTTCGGGAAGTGCAAGCTGTTCTTCAAGATAAGAATCTATATCCTTGCGGAACATGTCAACGCTGCGGATGATTATTTCAAATTTCTCTCCATCCGTCGTTTTGACGGTGAGAACGTTGTTTCTGTTGACTTCAAATTCGGAAACTTTTCCGTTGTTGAAAAGGTCGATAATGTCTCCGTATGTCGGGGCGTTATTTGCGTTTGAAGAAAGCATCCACGACACCGCGAGGATTATCGCAAGTACAACGGCAGCATAAAGCAGAACCGTTTTCAGGGTTGATTTCATTATGTCAGTTTACCTCCGTTTGCCGCATTTTTTCAAAGCGGTGACACGCTTTAATTTATGCGATTGATAAAATATTATGCCCGATAATCATAAGCTATATAAATAATAACAGAGAAACACGCGGCGTGTGTTGACGTTTTGTAAATAAATTGTGTATTTGAGGCGGGAAAAACGCCCTGCCGGCGTGAAAATTTGCGTTTTTCGGTTGACAATCGGGCAAAAACGTTGTATAATGAGCATAGAAAGAAGCCACCGATTACGGTTGCTCCCCTATGAGTTAAGAATTAACCGCACGAGTTCGCAGCCCTGGCGGTTATTTCTTTTTTTGTTCTGATATATACCCGGCAAGGAGAACGCAAAAGGTTAATATTGCGATAAGCTCCGAGAGCGTTATGTACATAGCATCACCTCCCTCCGTTTATCGAGGGAGAAAGAAATTTTGCACTCCCTCTTGAATAAGAAGGGAGCAACCGCACCGTCATGGTGGCTTTCGAAAAAAGATTATAGCATCAAATATCGGAAATGTCAATACAAAACGCACCGCAAACGCGGTGCGTTTTGTCATCAGAGCAGCTTTGCAAGGAACTGTCCGGTATAGGATTTTTCGCATTTTGCAACCTCTTCGGGTGTTCCTTCGGCAATTACCGTTCCGCCGCCGGAGCCGCCCTCCGGACCGAGGTCGATTATATGATCGGCAGTTTTGATGACATCGAGATTATGCTCTATCACTATGACGGTGTTTCCGTTTTCGCAGAGCCTTGAAAGCATTTCAAGCAGCTTGCGGACGTCCTCCGAATGCAGACCCGTTGTCGGCTCGTCGAGAATATAAACCGTCCTTCCCGTGCCTCTTCTCGCAAGCTCCGTTGCGAGCTTGACCCTCTGCGCTGCGCCGCCGGAGAGCGTCGCTGACGACTGCCCGATCTTTATATATCCGAGACCGACGTCATAAAGCGTTTGCAGCTTGCGGCGGAGCTTCGGCAGATTTTCAAAGAATTTCAGCCCCTCTTCGACAGTCATATCAAGTACGTCAAAAATGCTTTTGCCCTTGTATTTCACTTCAAGCGTTTCTCTGTTGTAGCGTTTGCCGTGACAAACGTCACAAGTGACGTAAACGTCGGGGAGAAAATGCATTTCTATACAGCGCACGCCGTCACCCTGACACGCTTCGCAGCGCCCGCCCTTGACGTTGAACGAGAAGCGACCGGAGGAATATCCGCGGACTTTTGCGTCCGGCGTGCTTGCGAAAAGCTCGCGGATGTCCGTAAAAAGTCCGGTATAGGTTGCGGGATTTGATCGCGGTGTGCGTCCTATCGGGCTCTGGTCTATCGCGATTACCTTGTCCAGCTCCTCGATTCCGTCGATACCGTCGCATTTGCCGGGGTATGTTATGGCGCGGTTGAGCTTTTTCTGGAGCGTTTTGAGAAGCACGGCATTGACAAGCGACGATTTTCCGGAGCCGGAGACGCCCGTCACGCAGATGAATTTTCCGAGCGGGAAGCGGACCGTTATATTTTTGAGGTTGTTTTCTCTCGCTCCGCGGACAACAAGATATTTTCCGTTGCCTTCTCTGCGTTTTTCCGGCACGGGAATGACTTTTTTATGCGAAAGATACTGACCCGTTATCGACCTTTCGCAAGCCATAATTTCCTCCGGAGTGCCCACCGCGACGACCTCGCCGCCGTGAACGCCCGCGCCGGGACCTATATCGACGATATAGTCCGAAGCGAGCATTGTTTCCTCGTCGTGCTCGACGACTATGACCGAATTCCCCGTATCGCGCAGGCGGAGGAGGGTATCAATCAGCTTGCGGTTGTCACGCTGATGAAGTCCGATGCTCGGCTCGTCGAGAATATAAAGCACGCCGACAAGCGACGAGCCGATCTGCGTTGCAAGGCGGATTCTCTGCGCCTCGCCGCCGGAAAGCGTTCCCGCTTTTCTGCCGAGCGTCAGATATTCGAGTCCGACGCTTTTGAGAAATCCGAGCCGTGATTTTATCTCTTTCAGAATTTCCCTTGCAATCTGCTCGTCCGCGCCCGTAAGCGACAGTTTTTCAAAAAAATCGAGAGCGGAAGCAATGTCGAGCGAGCAGACCTCGTCTATATTCCGTCCGCCGACGGTGACCGAAAGCACCTCTTTTTTCAGTCGCTTGCCGTGACACTCCGGACACGGGACAAACTCAAGAAATTCCTGATAATATTCGTTTTGCATCTGCGCAAAACGCGTCTGAACGGTGTTCACAAGCCCCGACCACTTGACGATCTGATCGTGTACCAAGCCCGCAAAGCTGCGGATAACGTGATATTTTTCGTCGCCCGTGCCGTAGAGCAGGGCATTTTTCGCGTCGACTGAAAAATCGCAGAGCTTTGTATCAAGCGTAAAGCCGTGACTCTTGCCGACCTCCTCTATCAGAGGCCCCGACCAGGAGTCCTCATCAAGACTTTTGAAGCCGTTTACGTTGATTGCTCCCTCGCGCAGAGAAAGCGACTCGTCCGGAATCATTTTTTCGACGGAAAACGTCTGAAGCTCGCCGAGCCCCGCGCATTTTTCGCACGCGCCTATGGGATTATTGAAGGAGAACATTCTCGGTTCAAGCTCCGGAACGGAAAAGCCGTGCTCCTCGCAGGCGTAATTCTGCGAAAAGGTCTGCTCCTCCTCCGTTTCCGCGTTGATTACGGAGACGGTGCCGCCGCCCATTGAAAGCGCGGTTTCAAGCGAGTCCGAAAGGCGCTGCTCTATCCCCTCTCTGCGGACGAGTCTGTCGACGAGGATTTCAATATTGTGCTTTTTGTTCTTGTCAAGCTCCGGAATCTCGTCGATTGAATATACCGTTCCGTCGACGCGCGCCCTTGAAAAGCCGTTTTTGCGTGCGTCGTCAAACACTTTCTCAAACCGACCCTTTTTTCCCCTTGCGACAGGCGCGGAAACCATAAATTTCGTGCCCTCGGGCATAGCCATTATCCTGTCTATCATAACGTCTGTCGGCATACGGCGGATTTCCTTGCCGCAGACGGGGCAATGCGGAATTCCGACTCTTGCATAAAGCAGGCGGAGATAATCGTATATTTCCGTCACCGTGCCGACTGTCGATCGCGGGTTTTTGGAGGTTGTTTTCTGATCAATCGAAATAGCGGGCGAAAGTCCCTCGATAAAATCTATATCCGGCTTGTCAAGCTGACCGAGAAACTGCCTTGCGTATGACGAGAGCGACTCGACAAACCGCCTGTGACCTTCAGCATAAATCGTATCAAAGGCGAGCGACGATTTACCCGAGCCGGAAAGTCCCGTGAATACCACGAGCTTGTCACGCGGTATTGTCAGCTCTATGTTTTTGAGGTTGTGCACTCGCACACCCTTCACATGAATGAATTTTGCGGGCATTTTATTTTTTCTCCGTGTTTTTTATCTTTGCAATACTGTCGCGCAGGTAAGCGGCACGCTCAAAATCAAGCTGCGAAGCGGCTTTTTTCATTTCCGCCGTCAGCTTTTCGATCAGAGCGTCCTTCTCCTTTGCGTCCATCTTCTTTTTGCCCTTTGCGGCGTTTATCTCCTTGCTTGAAGCAATTTCGATGACCGCGCGGACATCCTTTTTTATCGTGTGAGGAACGATATTGTGTTCCTTATTGTATTTTTCCTGAATACTGCGTCTGCGCTCCGTTTCGTCGATCGCGCGGCGCATGGAGTCCGTTATGGTGTCGGCATACATTATGACGGTGCCGTTTTCGTTTCTTGCCGCCCTGCCGATTGTCTGAACGAGCGACGTTTCCGAGCGCAGCAGTCCTTCCTTATCCGCGTCGAGGATCGCAACGAGCGACACCTCCGGCAGGTCAAGCCCCTCGCGCAGCAGATTTATGCCGACGAGAACGTCATAAACGCCGAGGCGCAGATCGCGGAGCAGCTCCTGCCGCTCCATCGTCTCAACCTCGTGATGAATATATCGAACCTTTATGAGGTTCATTTCAAGATACTCGCAGAGATCCTCCGCCATTTTTTTCGTAAGCGTTGTGACGAGAACCCTCTCTCCCTTTTCGGTGCGCTTTTTGATCTCGCCCATAAGGTCGTCGACCTGTCCCGCGACGGGGCGGACTTCGATTTTCGGGTCGAGAAGTCCCGTCGGGCGGATGACCTGCTCAACAAGCTGCGTGCTGTGCTGCTTTTCATATGGGCCCGGCGTTGCGCTGACATAGATAACCTGATTGAGCTTGCTTTCAAATTCCGGGAAGGTCAGCGGGCGGTTATCATATGCGGAGGGGAGACGGAAGCCGTAATCTATAAGGTTTTTCTTGCGCGAAAAGTCGCCTCCGCTCATAGCCCTGACCTGTGGCAGCGTGACGTGCGATTCGTCGACAAAAAGCAGAAAGTCACGCGGGAAGTAATCGAGCAGGCAGAAGGGAACAGACCCCTCGGGTCTGCCGGAGAGTACTCTGGAATAGTTTTCTATTCCGGAGCAGAAGCCGATCTCCCGTATCATCTCCATATCGTATTTTGTGCGCTCTTCTATGCGCTGGGCTTCGAGGAACTTTCCCTGTTCCCTGAATTCCGCAACGCGCTCCGTCATTTCGCGGTTGATTTCGTCCAGGGCGGCGTCGCGCTTTGCCTCCGAGGTTGCATAATGAGATGCGGGATATATCGCCGCATACGAAAGGCGGCGCTTTGTTTCACCCGTCAGAACGTTTATCTCGCTTATCCGGTCAATCTCGTCGCCGAAGAATTCAATGCGGAGGGCGGTCGTGTCCGACGCGGGCATCACTTCGACGGTATCTCCCCTTGCGCGGAACTTGTCCCTTGTGAGGGAGAGGTCGTTGCGATTATAATTTATCGTTATCAGCCGACGCATAAGCTCCTCGCGGGAGATTGCCATTCCCTCGCGCACGGCCAAAACGAGCGACTTGTATTCCGAGGGGTCGCCGAGGGAATATATGCAGGAAACGCTCGCGACGATTATAACGTCACGCCTTTCAAACAGCGAAGACGTTGCGCTGTGACGGAGACGGTCGATTTCGTCGTTTACGAGGGAGTCCTTTTCGATATACAGGTCTTTACCGGGGATATACGCCTCCGGCTGGTAATAATCATAGTACGAAACGAAATACGAAACGGCGTTATCGGGGAAGAATTCCCGAAATTCCGAGCAGAGCTGCGCCGCCAGCGTCTTGTTGTGCGCAAGAACGAGCGTCGGACGGTTGACCTTTTCGATTATCGACGCCATGGTGAACGTTTTTCCCGATCCCGTCACGCCGACGAGCGACTGCTCCCTGTCGCCGCGAAGAACGCCGCGGACAAGCGCGTCAATCGCCTCCGGCTGGTCGCCTGTCGCTTTATACGGGGAGACGAGCTTGAATTTATCCATTTTCAATCCTCTGTTTATTTGTTTACGTCAATTATGTTTGTGAATGTGTCGCCCGCGACGATTATATGCCCTATCAGCTTTATTTCAATCAGGTCAAAGGCGCGTTTTGCCTGCTGCGTCGTGAATATGTCGTCAGATGACGGAATCGCAATCCCGTCCGGATGATTGTGCGCAAGGACTGCAAACGAAGCCCTTTTGAACAGCGCCGTTTCGACGAGCTTTCTCATCGTTATTGCCGACGAATTGACGGAGCCTTCATGCACCTTTACACATTCTATCAGACGGTATTTGTTGTCCAGCAGAAGCAAAAGCACCGTCTCCTCCGTCACGCCGAGATACCGCGCGACAAGATATCTGCCGATATCCTCGATCGTCGCAAGACGGGTAACCTTTGAATTCTTTTCAAGGGCATATCTGCGTGATATTGCGGGAATAAGCTTTATGAGAGTTGCGGAATGTTCGCTTATGCCGGGGACGTCGAGCAGATCCTCATAGGGCGCGTCAAGGACGGCGGAAAGCGAGCCGAATCTGTTTATCAGCTCGTGCGCAATGCCGTTTGTGTCCCTTTGCGGAATCGAATAAAAAAGCAACAGCTCAAGAATCTCGTGTGGCTCGAAGCTGTCAAGTCCTTCTGCGAGAAAACGGTCTTTTGTATGTTTTCTGTGGTCTTTGTGCATAGCAAACCTCCGTCTGTCCGGGTAATATAACATTATACCACATTTCGATAAAAATTTCAAGCGCAAGGGGCATGACAGCAAAAAAATCGGATAAATGCCGCTTTGTCTGTATGCTTTTTTATGTCGCGACGCACTTTGAAAGGCAATTTCAGTAAAAAGCGTATGCGCGGAGAAAAAGTGTTGAAAATAAATCAAAGGTATGATATATTAAATATGTATATTCAGAAATAATCCGATGGGGGAGGGATGAGAATGAAAGACAGAAACAAAAGCGGGAGATTCCGTCTTCTGGATTGGGTTCCCGTTTGGGCGATCGTTCTTTTTGCCATCTTTGCCGCTGCTTTTGCGGTCGAGCTTATTTCAAAATCAAACAAGGCGTTCGCCGACGCGATAAATGACGGCTCCGGCCCCTTTATAAGGCTTGTCCTTGCGAAAATGACCGATTTTCTGCCGTTTTCCTTTGCGGAAACGCTCCTCCTTTGTTCGCCTGCGCTTCTTTTGATACTCGTTGTGCTGATTGTCAGAGCCGGAAATAAATCGCTTCGCTTGCTTATCAGGTTCACTTCCGGCACGCTTGCGGTAATATCGCTTGTGTATTCGCTTTTCGTTTTCGGTTACGGCACGGGCTATTACGGTAAGACCATGGACGAAAAACTCGGAATGGAGAGAAAAGATGTCTCCGCCGAAGAGCTTTATGATACGGCAAGACTGCTTCTGGAAGGCGCTGAAAAGGAGCTTGATAATGTCTTTTATCCGCGCGGGACGTATTCCGTCATGGACTTTTCATATTCCGAAATGAATGACAAACTGAATGACGCATGGCGAGAAGTCAGCGAAAAATATCCGTGCTTTCAGAGCTTTCGTTCAAACACGAAGCCCGTTGCGCTGAGCGAGCCGTGGACATATACCCACACCTCAGGGGTTTACAGCTTTTTCACGGGCGAGGCGAATGTGAACGTAAATTATCCGGATTTCATCGTCATCAGCTCCGCCGCGCATGAAATGGCACACCAGAGGGGGATTGCAAGGGAGGACGAAGCAAACTTTGTCGCGTTTCTCGTCTGCACATCGAGCGACGACCCCTATGTCCGTTACAGCGGATATCTTGATATGTTCTGCGAGGTGAGAAACAAGCTCTGTTCCGCAGATAAGAAGCTTTATGACAAGCTGATTTCGGAAATGTCCGAAGAGATAAAGCGCGAGCTGAATTCGTATTCGGTATTTTTCGATAAATACAGAGATAACGTCGCGGCGACGGTATCAAACAAAGTCAACGACACATATATCACCTCGCACGGGCAGGAGGCGGGGATAAAGAGCTATGGTCTTGTGGTCGACCTTCTCTGCGCCTACATGCTTTACGGCGACGGCGCGTCAAAATAAAAAACGAAGGGGAAATATTTTTATGGAAGAGAACTCCGCAAAAAAGAGGATACTCGTCATAGAGGATGAAAAGAGAATATCAATGCTGCTTGAGGTCAATCTGAAAATGGCAGGCTACCTTTGCGATACCGCCTTCGACGGCGATGAAGGACTTGAAAAAGCGTTGACGGGCAATTTCGACCTCATTCTTCTTGATATAATGCTCCCCAAGCGCGACGGCTTTTCCGTCTGTCGCGAGATAAGAAAAACCCTGTCCACGCCTATCATAATGGTTACGGCGAAGGAAGAGGAGATAGATAAGGTCATGGGGCTTGACCTCGGTGCTGACGACTACGTCACAAAGCCGTTCTCAATCAAGGTGTTGCTCGCGAGAGTGAAGGCGAACATCCGCCGCAGCTCCGGAGAATTTGTTGAAATGAAGCAACCCGCTCCTCCGGAAGGGATGATTGTCATACGCGGACTCAGAATCGATACAAAGAATTTCCGCGTCACAAAGGACGGGCGCGAGATTGAGCTTTCAAGAAAGGAATTCGAGGTGCTTGTGCTCCTTGCCTCGCATCCGGATGAGCTCTTCACAAGAGAGGAGCTGCTTGAAAAGGTCTGGGGATATGAGGACTTTTTCGGCGGAATACGCACGGTCGACGTTACGATGTCGCGCCTGCGCTCGAAAATCGAGGACACGCCGGCAGAGCCGGAATACATACTCACAAAACGTACAAAGGGCTATTATATTCCCTCATAAGAGACGAAAGGACGAAAGATGTACAGAAATCTGCATTTCAAAATAATTCTGATATTCGTCGTTTTCACAATCACTCTTATGGCGGCGATAAGCGCCGTGCTCATACTCAGCTCGAACAGGTTTTATTCGAGCGACTTCCAGAGCGAAATGAAGGCGGCGTTTGCGGATGACAGCAGTCTTGTCTCAGAACTGCGCGCCGCAATGACGGACGACAATTTCTCCGCAAAGCAGAATGAGATTCTCAGGGCGTATTCCGGCACGCTCGGCATAAGCAAATACAGAAACTATTACGTCCTCGATATGAGCGGGGAAATGCTCGAAGGGTCGGATACGGAGCTGGGCAAGGAGCTTGAAATAACTCCGAACCTTGTCACCGCGCTTGCGGGCGGAGTCGGCGGGGAAAAGGAATATTGGACGAGCTATATAGACTATGCCGTTTATCTCGAAAACGGCGGGAAAAGCTGCGTTGTCTATGTAAAGGACTCGCAGGAGGAGGTTCGCGCGTTTTCCGAAATGATATTCCAGATAACGGTTCAGTCAATCTTCTTCGGAATGCTTGTCGCGATAGTGCTTTCGTTCTTCCTCGCAAAGGCGATAACCTCGCCCATAAGAGCGCTGACGGTCAGCGCGAAGAGAATTTCCGCGGGGGAATTTTCGGAGGAGGTCAAGGTCGGCTCGAGCGACGAGATAGGCACGCTTGCCGTCACCTTCAATAACATGAAAAACGTGCTGAAAAGCACGCTTGACGAAATATCGGGGGAAAGGGAAAAGTTTGAAACGCTCTTCCTTTACCTCAATGATGCCGTCATCGCCTTTGACAGTCAGGGCAGGCTCATGCATATAAACAAAACGGCGAAAAAGCTCTTCGGTTATGAAGAAAACATCGATTTTTCCTTCTCATACATGATGAAGGTTCTTCAGATTGATTACAGGGACGTTTCGGGCAAATACAGGGAAAGTAAGAATTATGTCATAAGCGACGTCATTTTTGACGGCAAAGCCCTTGATATAACCTTTGCGGAATTCAGATATACGCAGAGCGATGACGAAAACGCGGGTATCATGTGTGTTATCCACGATAATACGGGCAGATACGAGCTTGACAAATCCCGCAGGGAATTCGTTGCGGACGTTTCGCACGAGCTCCGCACGCCGCTGACGAGCATAAAGGGAGCTGTCGAAACGGTGCTTGAATATCCTCAGCTGGACGAGGAATCGAAGAACAATTTCCTCCGGATGGCTGTTGAAGAGTGCGACAGAATGACGAGAATAGTCAGCGAGCTGCTCGTCCTTTCCCGTCTTGACAATAACCGCACGGCATGGAAGGTTGAGACCTTTGACATCGGCGATTTCTGCCGTCGTCTGCACGATATAATGGCGGTTGACGCCGGCAACCACGGGCACACGCTGACATGCAACTGCGACGAGGATATTCCTCCCGTCACGGGGGACAAGGAAAAGCTCCAGCAGGTGCTGATAAACATTGTGGCGAACGCCGTCAAATATACGCCGGACGGCGGAAAAATCGATATTTCCGCAAAGGCAGACGGGGACTCCGTTGTCATAAGCGTGAAGGATAACGGAATGGGTATTCCCGAAGAGGACATACCGAGAATATTTGAAAGATTTTACAGGGTCGAGAAGGCGCGCACCTCCGATACGGGCGGAACGGGCCTCGGACTTGCGATAGCAAAGGAGATCGTCGACGCACACGGCGGTCAGATCTGGCTTGAATCGAAAGTCGGCAGCGGTACGACGGTATATGTCCGTCTGCCTTATGTCGCAAACCTTCCTGGCGAGTTCGGAACAGAGACGGCGGGCGTCTGAAAACAGCGTAAACCTTAAAGAAAGGACTGATGGGCGAAAATGAAGGAAAACAAAGCCATTGAAACGGTAAAAACGGTCGTTTGTGCGGCGCTTCTTGTGTCGCTTGTCTGTCTTTGCGCGATATACATATTCGGCTTCGGGAAGGTGCAGAGCGCCGAGCTTTCAAGGTCGCTTATGGCGTCGCTGAGGCATCAGTCGTCAAAGAACGAATATGCAAAATATTTTGACGCCGGTTGCGTCACGCCGGAATTCATCGGCGTCAGCTCAGCGGACGGAAGGCATATCGGAATGTTTTCGGACACGGAGGACGCAAAGGTCGGTACGCTCTATAAGAGCTTTTCGGAATATCTTGTGTCAACGCTTGGCGAGGACGGAAAGGTCTCCGGGCTGTCCGGAGTCGCGGGGGAAAGAATGTGGCGCGAAGCTCTTTCCGGTGACAATGTTTATATGAGCTTTTGCGGCGAGCTGCCGCGGTCGATGATATATTTTATGACCTTTACGGACTCACCCGCCGGGAAGATCGGCGATGAATTCATAAGCGAGCTGATAATATATCCCTCCGGCGAGCCGACGGAGATAGAAGGAACGGATATAAACGGCGGAAAGACCGTTTCAAAGCTGTATCCTTTCTCCGTTATAGCGAGAAACCGTCATGGGGAATATTATCTTTTCGAATCCGATCTGATACCGTCTTCGTATCTTGACGTGTATTTTAACAGAGAAAGAATTTTTTCATATAATATGTCGGGGGCATTTTCTTTTGAATTCGAATATGCCGACGGTTACGCCGGTATGACCGTCAGAACGGAGAGTCTTTCCGTGCCCGAGGTGCTTGTCGTTGCGCGCGATATGACGGAAAGCGAATCCGCAATCTCCCGCATGACGGGGGCGTTCGGCATAAACTATGAAAAGTCGGCAAAGTATTACGAAAGCGACGGTGCCGTTTCATATATAGAGGAAGGACAGAACATAAGGCTCAGCCGCGACGGAAAGCTCGTCTATACGGTGACGGGAAGCGCGGGCGGCGTGAAGGTGAATTCCGGCGTCGGCGGCGCGGATATTTATGATTACGTCGGCATGGCGATAAAGCTGATAAAAGAATCCGGCGCGGGAGATCCGGCGGACATAAAGCTCCGCGGCGTATATAAAAACGGCAAAAATACCGAGGTTGTTTTCGGATATTCATGCAATAACATTTCTGTTTTTGACGGTGACAGCGACCTTTTGCGCTTTGAATTCAGTGGGGAAACGCTTGTTTCTGCGTCTCTGGCGGTTTATGACCTCCAGTCGACAAAGATATACAGCGCCTGTCCACGCAGATGGTATGCCGATATATACGGCGAAGAAAAGCTCGGCGACGGAAGGCTTGTCCCGTTTTATACCGTCCCCGGGACGGAAAAATCCGTCGGCGCGACGTGGCTTTTTGCAAAAGCGGCGGAGGTGACTGAATAATGAGCTGGAAAAATCTCAAAATCTTTGCCATTGCCGTGCTGCTTGTCATGAATGTTTTCTTCGGAATCGAGGTCAGATGGCAGTATAAGCGCATGAATTATTATTCGGAAAGCGAAATAGCGTCGGTCGGAAAGCTTCTTTCGGAAAGCGGACTTTCCGTCGGCGAGAAATATCTGCGGGCGAAAAAGGTTTCAGTCCCCGCGTATATGAGAAATTACGGAGAAGAGGAGCTGGCGCTTGCCGTCGGTGCTCTTTTCGGCGACGTTTCGCGTGACGGGGAGGAGCTTGTCGCACAGGGCGGCAGTTATCGCTTTTCGCAGAACGGCACATTTGAATACAGATCCGCGCAGGACGTCGTCATGCCGACGGCTCTTATGAGCTCGGATGACATCTCCGCAATATTCATGCTCGATAATTATTCCGAAAAGCTTGAAGCGGCGATGGAAAAGGCAATGCGCACGGGCGATATAAACTCGCTTCCGCAGAACAAAAAGGCGGAAAAAACGAGCGCCCGACTTTATCGTCTCTATGTCACGGATGACGGAAAATATTATGCGGCGATGTTTTTGCAGTATATAGGGAAAATGCAGACGTCGCAGGCATTTTATCTTGTCATCGACGCGGGCGGGAACGTCATCTCCGGAGAAGGCGAATTTTCTCTCCTCCTGCCGACGGAAAAGCTGAAAACGGACTGCGTCGACTTGCTCACCGTCCTTTTTGACGAAAAGCGCTGGGCGGATGAAAATTTGCCTTCGCAGTCGACTGTGGCGGCGAAAAACCGGCTTGAACTTTCCGCTCTTTATTACTCATATGATGTTTACCGCGCGGCTGACGGGAAGGAATATTATGTTCCCGTAATCAACCTCATTTATTCGGACGGCACGGCGCACAGTTATAATATGATAGACGGAGTGAAAAAGTAAAAAAACTGTTGCAATTTGTCGCGTTATACAATATAATTTATAAAGGAACTCTTTCCGTCAGGCAAGAAAGGTTTTTACACATGGAAAAGATAGTTATCGACGGCGGCGTGAAACTGAGCGGCAAGGTGGAAATAAGCGGGATGAAGAATGCCGCTGTTGCCGTTATTTTCGCATGCATAACCACGGGCGACGTCTGTATTATAGAGAATCTTCCCAAGATAAGCGATGTCAGACAGTCGCTTGAAATGCTTTCGAGCATAGGCGCAAAAGTGCGCCCCATCGGCAAAAATGCCGTTGAAATTGATACAAGGCGCGTCAAAAATAATGTCGTGCCGTTTGAACTCGCAAGAAAAATGCGCGCGTCGTATTACCTTGCGGGGGCTTGCCTTGCGCGTTTCGGCTCTGCAAAGGTCGGTCTGCCCGGCGGTTGCGACTTCGGCTCCCGCCCCATCGATCAGCACATAAAAGCGTTTACAGCAATGGGCGCAACGGTCACGGTTTCCGGCGGATGTATGGAAGCCGTCACGGAGAGTGGGCTGAAAAGTGCGAACATCTTTTTTGACTGCGTTACGGTCGGCGCGACGATAAACACGATTATCGCTTCCGTCCTCTGCGACGGGGTGACCGTCATTGAAAATGCCGCAAAGGAGCCGCATATAGTTGACCTTGCAAACTTCCTCAACTTCTGCGGAGCAAACATCACCGGCGCAGGAACAGACGTTATAAAGATAAAGGGCGTGGAAAAGCTCCACGGCTGTACATACAGTATCATCCCCGATATGATCGAGGCGGGAACGTTCATGGTTGCGGCGGCGGCAACGGGCGGCAGGGTTTATATAAGCAATGTCATCCCAAAGCACCTGGAAGCGATCACCGCGAAGGTCTGCGAAATGGGAGCAGAGGTTGAAGAATATGACGAGGCTGTCATGGTCACCCGCAGGGGCGAGCTGCTTGCGGCAAACGTCAAAACTCTTCCGTATCCCGGCTTCCCGACCGATATGAACCCGCAGATTGCAACGCTTATGTGCCTTGCAAACGGCACAAGTCATATTTCGGAGACTATCTGGGACGGACGCTTCCGCTACGTCGACGAGCTCCGCAGAATGGGTGCGTTGATAAAGGTTGACGGGAAGACCGCCGTTATAGAAGGTGTCGGAGTGCTGACGGGAGCATGCGTCAGAGCGGTTGACCTGCGCGCGGGCGCGGCAATGATAATTGCGGGACTTGCGTGCAACGGCAGGACGGAGATTGAAGACGTTCATTACATAGAGCGCGGATATGACGATATTGTTTCAAAGCTCCGCTCGCTCGGCGCGAGAATAAGAAAGATAAACACCCCGGACGACGCGGATATGAAGATCGGATAAAACAAAGCCCCCGCTTCGGCGAGGGCTTTTTAAGATAAAAGAGAATAGTGAAGAGTGAAGAAAAGAGGTGCGCTTCGCGCGGGATTTATTGCAGGCTTCTCTGCGTCCCCGTTTCCGCCGCGAATTTATAAAATGCGGCAAAGCCGTTCCGTTTTTCTTGTCTCTTCAATTCTGAAAGAAAAAACTCCCCGAAGGGAGTTTTTCTTTAGCTCAATATGTTTTTCGTTGCGTCTTCTTCGTACTGGCGTGTGTAAAGGTTGTAATAGTGACCCTTCTGTTTCATGAGAGAGGCATGATTTCCCTGCTCGACGATCTTTCCGTCGCTGACGACGAGTATCATATCCGCGTTGCGGACTGTTGAAAGCCTGTGCGCAATCATGATTGACGTCCTGCCGCGGATAACCTCGCTTATCGCCTTTTGAATGTTCTGCTCGGTGAGCGTGTCGATGGATGCCGTCGCCTCGTCGAGGATGAGAATTTTCGGGTCTGCGACTATCGCGCGGGCAAAGGAGATGAGCTGTTTTTCGCCTGTCGAGAGAAGGTCGCCCCCTTCGCCGACGTTGGTGTCAAGACCGTTTTCGGCTTTGGCGACAACGCCGTCCGCAGAGACTCTGCGAAGAGCTTCGTTGATCTCTTCGATAGTTGCGTCCGGCTTGCCGTAACGCAGGTTTTCAAGGATTGTTCCGGAGAAGAGGTGCGGCGTCTGGAGGACGTAGCCGATGTTGCTGTGCAGCCAGAGCTGGCTTCTTTCTCTTGCGTCTCTGCCGTCGATGAGAACTTGCCCTGAGGTCGGCTCATAGAAGCGGCAGACAAGGTTTACAAGGGTCGATTTTCCCGCTCCCGTTTCGCCGACGATTGCAATATTCGACCCCTGCGGGATTTTCAGATTGAAATGCTCAAGAATGTATTCGTCGCCGTCCGGATATTTGAAGGAAACATCACGGAATTCGATATCGCCGTGCAGCTCCTCCCAGTTTTCCTTTTTCGGGGAGAACGTGTCGCCGTATTTTTCAATGACCTCGGGCGTGTCGGTAACGTCCGATTTTGTTTCAAGGAGCTTTGTCAGTCTCTCGATGTTTACCTGCTCGCGGACAAGATCCGATATCATATCAACTATCCAGCGTATCGGCTCGATAATACCGAGCGCATATGACATGAAAAGCGAAAGCGTGCCGACGTCCATATAGCCGATGGCGTCATTGCCGATGAGCGAAAGCTCGCCGCCCTTCCAGATGACTATCGCAAGCGCGATGGACGAGGCAAAGCCGATCATTGCGGAGAGGATCGAGCGGTAACGCTGAGCCATGACGGAGCTGCGCTTCATTTCCTTTGAGTCGCGGACGAAATCGCGCTCCACTTTATCTTCAATGACGAGCGTTTTTATTGTCTTCGCGCCCGTAATGCCTTCGTTGAAGTTGCCTGTTATTTTTGAGTTGACTTCTCTTATGTGTCTGTTTTCATTTACGAGCTTCTTCTGGAATATCGCGAAAACAACGGTTATAAGCGGGATTACGGCGAGTATGAGCAATGTCAGCTTTACGTTCATCGAAAGCATAACGATTACAACGCCGATAAGATATGAAAAATTCCATACACCCTGCATTATGACCCATGAGACAAGCTCGCCTATGCGGGCTGTATCGCTCATGACGCGCGAATGAATATATCCGACGCTGTTCTGATTGAAATATGAGAAGGAGAGCGTCTGCAAATGGTCGAAGCTGAGCTTGCGCAGGTCGCGCAGGACGGAAAGCTCGACCCTTCCCGAAAGGAATGACGAGATAAAGTCCGTTATTATCTTTCCGAGGAGAGTCAGCACGTAAAACAGTATGAAGGGGACGAGGTTTGCAATGAAAACGCCGTCTTCAAGATGATTGAGCGCGTATCTCTGGAAGAAAGGAATAAGAATGTCTCCCGCCGACGCGAGCACGCCGCAGGTGACCATTATGATTATCCAGTTGCGGTATTTCTTTATGTATTTGAATACCTTCGGCAGTCCGAAGAAGGGAAGGGAAACATATTGCTGTTTATCTTTTGTGTTCCGTGCGTTCATATGACCTCCTCCGCTCCTTTCGTCTGAATTTCGTATATCTGTTTATAAAGGCCGCCCTTTGAAATAAGCTCGGAATGTGTGCCCTCTTCGGCGACTCTGCCCTTATCGAGCACGACTATCTTTTCCGCCTGCATAAGAGTTGTTATGCGGTGGGAAATGAGAATGACGGTCGACCCGCCGAGATTTTCCGAAAGAGCATGACGGATTTTGCTGTCCGTTTCCGTGTCGACTGCGGAAAGCGAGTCGTCAAAGACCATAATCGGCGTTCGCTGGACGATAAGTCTTGCAATTGCCGCTCTCTGCTTTTGTCCGCCGGAGAGCGTCACGCCTCTTTCGCCGACGAATGTGTCATAGCCCTTTGAAAATGAAGTGACGGTTTCGTCAAGGCAAGCAATTCTTGCCGCCTCGCGGATTTCGGGAAGGTCGATGTTTTCTTTCGTTATGCCGACGTTCTCCGCAATCGATTTTGAGAAGAGGAACGGCTCCTGAAGCACCATGCCGACGTTCTCTCTGACCCAATCGGCTTTCATATCCGCAATGTCCACACCGCCGATTGTTATCTTTCCGCACCCTTCGGGGATGTCATAAAGTCTGTCCAGCAGATACATAAGCGTCGATTTGCCGGAGCCTGTTCCGCCCAGAATACCGAGCGTCGTTCCGGCTTTTACGCTGAAATTGATGTCCGAAAGGATTTCGGGGCAGCCGTCATAAGCGAAGCTGACGTGGTCAAAAACGATGTCTCCGTGCATATCGGGCGTGACGGCGTCGGGCTTGTCATGCTCTTCCTCTGCGGACATTATCTGATATATACGTCCGAGGGAAACGCCCGTTTTGCTCATTTCGGATATCATTCGTCCGAGCTGACGTATCGGCCACATAAGCATTGCGTTATATGAGATGAACGCTATGTATTTGCCCGCTGTCATTCCGTCGCCTCTGACGCACATAACCGCGCCGACGACAACGATACACATGACCCAGATGCCGGAGATAAGGTCGGAGGTCGACCAGAATATCGAAAACGTCCTGTGAAGGTTGACCCAGAGTCCTGTGTAATATTCGTTCTGCTTTGTAAACTTTTCTCTTTCGTATCTCTCCCTGCCGAACGCGCGGACAACGCGCACGCCCGTCAGATTTTCCTGCGCGATTGCGGAGAGAATTCCCTCGTTTTCGTCGCAGACTTCAAATCTCTTTCCGATTTTTCCATGGAAAAGGGCGGAATAGCCTATGATGAACGGCATGAATGCAACCGCGACGAGCGCGAGCTTGACGTTCATTGAGAACATGAAATAGAGCGAGAGACAGAGCATTATGATTATTCTGAAAACGGATGTCAGCTGGTCGGAGAGGAAGCGCTTGACGTTGTCCACGTCCGACGTACATCTCTGAATTATGTCGCCTGTCTGGTTTTTCATATGCCATGAGAAGGGGAGACGGTCGATATGGGTGAAGATACTGTCGCGCATGTTTTTGACGAGGGTCTCCGCGCCCTTTGCGTTGAACACGCGGTTGCAATACTGGAATACCGCCGTAAACACCGCGAGGACGACGAGCAGCAGCGCAACATAATAGAGATGGTGACGGAAATATTCAAATCCGCCGAGAGAGTTTATAATGGAGAGTGCCCATTCCGGCAACTCCGCAGGCTCGCTGCCGAGCACACTGTCGACGGTTACACTTATAATTTTCGGGCTGAGCGTATCGAGCAGGGCAAGAAGCAGAGCAGAGATTATACTTGTGACAAAGAAGCCGACAGACCCGCGCATGAAACCGAGGGTCATTTTCAGTTTTCCCCGCTTTTCCGCTTTTTTCTGATTTTTTGTCTTGTTTGAATTCATAAATTTCACCTTTGATGAATTTTGGTTGCGCTTTCGCGCCCGAATGAAAAAGGCGTAGCCCCAGGGCTACGCCGAAATTGCGCAAAGATATGCTTTCAGAAAATCAATCCGAAGGCACCTATCATTCCCTGTGACATAAATTCCTTTTTCAATTTTACTTTGTTCATGACGACACCTCCTTCTTTCTTTATTTTTGCAACAAAAGCCGCAATCGCTATTGTAATACTCCGTTTAATATTTGTCAATAAAAACCGCGATTTTGAAACATAACTGTAACAATTCCGCTCAAAAACACGAAATTTCGCACCCCGCAGAGGATATTTCAGCCCGAACATCCTTAAAAGCGGACGCGAGAATTTTTTTCATCGACGTCACAAACGGCAGAAATTCCGTATGATAATGACCCGCGTCGATAACGCAGAGCCCCCTGTCAGAAGCCTCGATTGCGGCGTTATAGCCGGAGGCGCCCGTCAGAAAAGCGTCGGCTCCCGATTTCATTGCCGCGGGGATGAAGCTCTTTCCGTCGCCGCCGCATATTGCAACTATTTCTATCGTCTTTCCCGTATCCCCGCAGGCGACGCAGGGGCAACCGAGAGTGGATTTTATCTTTTTGCAGAAATCGGTGACGGTCATTTTCTCCGTTTTGCAGAGCCTGCCGCACATCTCGCCTTCTTCGCCGAACGGAGAGACGACGCAAAGCCCAAGGAGCGAAGCAAGCGTATCGTTTATGCCGCCCTCGCCCGCGTCAAAGCGCGTGTGCAGACTGATGACCGAAATTCCCGCCGAAAACAGCTTCATCGGCACGGCGGCTCCCGCAAATTCCTCGGAAAGCTGACGGAGCGGGCGGAATATCAGCGGATGATGGGAGATGATAAGGTCATAGCCGCCCTGTATCGCCTCGTCCGCAACCTTCTGCGTCACGTCGAGTGTGAGCAATATCTTTTTGACCTCTTTTGAAGAATCGGGGCAGACCATGAGTCCGTCATTGTCCCAGTTGCACGAAAGTGAGCGGGGGAAGAGCGAATCAAGATGAGAATATATTTGTTTTACATCATTCATTGCACAATCTCCTTTTTCATTGCATCGATTTCTTTATAAAGCTCCGCCGCTTCGGCGTCGGCTCCCGCGTCGACTTTCTTTTTGAGAGCCGCCATGAGCCGCCCGTAATGCTCGGAGCAGAGCGCCGCGTTTTCCTTTTTATATATGTCCGAAAATCTTCCCGCATATATTTCAGCGGGGGAATAATTGCCCTTTTTGCCCGTGTATGCGGCGGAGAGGATGACGTAGACCCTGCCGTCCGCCTTTGCAAGACGCTCCTCGGTTATATCGAAACTGTTTTCGCAGAGATGTTCACGCAGAATGTGCGCATGGGTCATCGGCTGGAGAATCAGGTGCGACCGCCGCGCAACGTCGGATTCCGAAATTATATCCTTTATCATTATCCCGCCCATGCCGGCAATTACAATGTCTGAAGGGGAAAGCCCGTCCATGCCGTGCAGTCCCGGGGTCAGCACAGTGCTGATTTTTTCGGACAGCCCGTGACATGAAATGTTCTTTTCCGCATTTTCAAGCGGGCCTTTTCTTATGTCGGACGCTATCGCCGAATCGATTTTTCCGGCAAGGCAGAGGTATATCGGCAGAATGGCGTGATCCGTGCCGACGTCGATCAGAAATCTGCCGCGGACAAGCTCTCCGACGGCGGAAAGGCGCGGGTCGGGCTTAAAGAATTTGGTCATAATGCTCCTTTATAAAATTTTCCCCCGAGCCCTTCGGGATTCGGGGGAAAACTTTTTGATTTTTCTGATTATTTCTTGTTTGCGACAGCCGCATTGAGCTTCTTTACAAGCTCGTCTGCGTCAGTGCCGTGAACGGCGCAAGCCTGCTCGATCGTTTCGCCTCTGGACATGGGGCAACCGAGGCAGTGCATACCTATTTCAAAGAAAAATTCTGCCGTTTCGGGAGCGAAATCAAGAACGTCGCCGATGACGGACTGCTTTGTAATTTCCATAAATAAATACCTCCGCAATTATTTTTGCAATCTAATTATATAGTCGGGTGTGGCTTTTGTCAATAGAAAAAAGGAAGAGACTTTGTAAATACTGTTTTTCCCCGCAGTGAACGGAATTATGTCCGGAGCGGCTCAAAAGGCGGATTTTTGCCGAAAAATGCCCCTTTGAGGGTCGATTATGTAAATATTTCACAAATATAAATTATCTTTTTCTGCCAATATGCCGAATGTTAAAAAATCGAATTTATCTTGATAATTTCTAACAAAAGTTATATAATATATATGTTGAATTTTTGTTATTCTGTTCAAAATGACGGAAATACGAAGCTAAACAATATTATTCAAGGAGTAGATATATGGAAAAAGTACTTACAAAGAACATCCGCAACGTATGCCTTCTCGGGCACAGCGCCGACGGTAAGACGTCTCTTGCGGAGGCAATGCTTTATCTTACGAAAGGAACAGACCGTCTCGGCAATCCGACAGACGGAAACACCGTCTGCGATTACGATCCCGAGGAGATCAAGCGCGGCTTCTCTCTTTCGGCATCGATTGCTCCGGTTAATTATAAAGGCACAAAAATAAACATAATAGACACTCCCGGATACCTCGATTTTGCGGGAGAGGTTGTTCAGGCGCTCCGCGTTTCCGGATCCGCGCTCATCGTCGTAAACGCGAAAGCGGGCGTTGAGGTCGGAACGGAAATCGCTTGGAGAAACGTTACTGATCGTCACGTTCCGAGAGCATTTTTCATCAACAAGTGCGATGATCCCGAGGCGCGCTTCGGTCACGTTTTCAAAGAACTTCACGAGATGTTCGGAAACAGCGTGTGTCCTGTTGTCATCCCCGTTCTTAAGGGAGATACAATCGTCGGTCTGCTCGACCTTATCGATATGAAGGCGTTCGGCTTCGGCAAGGGTAACGCGGGTAAGGAAATCGAAATTCCCGAAGAAAACAACGAAAGAATTGAAAAATTCCACACAATGCTCATGGAGTCCATTGCGGAAACAAGTGATGAACTCATGGAAAAATATTTCGGCGGCGAAGAAATCACAAGAGAAGAGGCCATGAAAGCCGTTCACGAAGGCGTTCGTACAGGCTCGATCGCTCCCGTATTCTGCGGCTCGGCAACGAACCTCTGCGGAATCGAATCTCTTATGGACTTCATCGTCGGCACATTCCCGAATCCGCTCTTCCACAAGGGCGAAATCGTTACGGACGACGACGGTAGCGAGCACGCCGTCACAATGTCAGAAACAGGCGCTCCCTCGATATTCGTATTCAAGACAATCGCCGACCCGTTCGTCGGTAAAATGTCGTTCTTCAAGGTTATGAACGGCGAACTCAAGAGCGGCACGGAACTCAAGAATCTCAGAACCGAGCAGACGGAAAAGTTTGCCCATATCTATACAATCTGCGGCAAAAAGCAGACCGAGGTCGACGTTCTCTGCTGCGGCGACATCGGCGTTACGGCTAAGCTCGCGAATACAAACACAAACGACACCCTTTCCGCAGATCCCGCGGCAAAGCCTTATAAGAAGATTGTTTATCCCGAATCCTTCTATCAGAGAGCAATCATCTCCAAGGGCAAGGGCGAGGAAGACAAGATCGCGCAGGGTATCGCAAGACTTATCGAAGAAGATCCCTCCATCAAGTATGAAAATAACCCCGAAACAAAGCAGATGCTCGTTTCCGGTCAGGGCGACATTCATATCGACGTTATCGTTTCCAAGCTGAAATCACGTTTCGGCGTTTCCGTTGATCTCGAACAGCCCAAGGTTGCGTACAGAGAGACGATCAGAGGTCGCAGCGATGTTCAGGGCAAGCACAAGAAGCAGTCCGGCGGTCACGGTCAGTACGGTGACGTCCGCATCCGCTTCTCTCCCGGCGAAACGGAAGGACTTACATTTGAAGTATCCGTTGTCGGCGGCACGGTTCCGAAGAACTTCAACCCCGCAGTTGAAAAGGGACTTCTTGAATCAATGCAGAAGGGCGTTCTCGCAGGTTACCCCGTTGTTTACCTGAAAGCCGACCTCTATGACGGTTCATATCACCCCGTTGACTCTTCGGAAATGGCGTTCAAGATTGCCGCTTCCCTTGCATATAAGGAAGGCCTTATGAAGGCGAACCCCGTTCTCCTTGAGCCTGTTGCAAACGTCAAGGTTTATGCTCCCTCCGATATGATAGGCGATATTATGTCCGCATTCACAAAGCGCAGAGGCAGAGTCCTCGGAATGACGCCCACCGAAAGAAAAGGCGAGCAGATGCTCGAAGCGGAAGCTCCGATTGCGGAAATGTCTGACTTTGCAATTCAGCTCCGCGCTATCACTCAGGGCAGAGGCACTTACACAATGAAGTTTGAACGTTATGAGGACGTTCCTCAGATGGTTGCAGACAAGATCATTGCAGAAGCCAAAGCAAACGCAGACGAATAAAAAACACAAAAAGCCGCCTTCGGGCGGCTTTTTGTGAGAGAAGGGAGAAGAGAGAAGATCGAAGAGAAAAGGTGCGCCTGCGGCGCGAGATGATTGAAAAGACTCCCCGATAATTAAATTTTCTTTTGCCTTTTTGGTAAGCCCCGTCTGTGCAGATAATTAAAACTCTGCACACACTCCCCAATAACCGAAGTTTCTTTTGCCTTTTTGGTAAGCCCCGTTTGTGCAGATAATTAAAACTCTGCACACACTCCCCAATAACTGAAGTTTCTTTTGCCTACTTTTCTTTTCAAAGAAAAGTACGGTCGAAGAAAAGTAGGTTGACTTTGGAGGGGATATGGTGTAAAATATAAAATGGGAAAGGAGGTGCAGAAAATATGTTCGGGAAAAAACGTTCTTTGCCGCGCGCGATAGCCTTTGTGGATTTTGAACATTGGTTTATCTCGCTTGAGCGACTGTATTCCGTAAAGCCGGACGTAAAGGCATGGGCAGATGAGCTTCGCAGCAAATACGATATTGAAGAAATAGCGATATTTGCGGATTTTTCAAATCCGGGATTGCGCGGCGAGCTTGAGAAAATACGCAACGTAACTAATATGATAATTGATACTAAAAATCAGAGTGAGCATTACAAAAAGGACTTTACCGATTTCATAATGCTGGATTATATATATCAGTGCGCGATGACGAAGAAGAATATCGACACATTCATTATTTTCACGGGGGACGGACACTTTACGTCCGTGGTGCGGTTTATTATCAATAAATGCCGCAAGAAAGTCGGTATATACGGTGTTACGGGGGCGACGAGCAGTCAGCTCAAAGCGAGCGCATCATGGTGTTGCGAATTGCCGTCGGACTCCGAAATTTACAGAACTTATTATAAACTTATAGTTAATACTTTCAATTATCTGACAGTCCACAGGGAATTTGTGAAGAACGGTTCGCAGGAGAAGATAACGGAGCGTGTTTCAAAGCAGAATAATATCGACAGACGCTCGATAAAGAGCGCGCTTGACCAGATGATAAGGGACGGATACGTTTATAAGTCGACAATGCTTGACGAGAAGGGGAAAAAAGTTCAGATACTCAAGCCCAACTGGGATTTGCTCCGCAGGGACGGACTATGGACACAGCCTTAAAAACAAAAAACGGGTCGCGATTGCGATCCGTTTTTTTGTTTCAGTTTTTCTTTACGACGTTTTTGTAATGCTCGATTCTTGTGTGCATATCGGGGAAGAGATCCTTTGCCTTTTCGGAGAACATCGCTCTTTCAATGCCCTTTGTTGCGCGGCGTTCATGACCGATGAGCGCATAGGCGGCATCGGAGAGATGAGCGAACATCTCGTTTTCCATGGCGTTGCAGAGAAAACTCTGACGGGGAGAATTTATATCCTCTCCGCTTATCTGGAAGAAGCGGTGTCTTTCGCAAAGCTCCATTACGCGGCGGAGCTGTTCCTCCGTGTTTCTGCTGGGCATATAAGTGACGGCGTCAAAGCCGATATGGTCAAGCTCATAAAAGAGAAGCTCAAGATAATCGTCTTCAAATTTCTGTGCTTTTTTGTCGCCCGTGACGGAATCGCCGACGTCGCCGAGGTAGGCATATGCAAAAACCGCGCCGCAAGCCGAACAAACCTTCTGAAGCTCGAAAATATCGGGACATTCGGCGTCCGCATCTATATAAAATTTTTCAACCATATTGCTTTTCAGCGCGCCGAGAATGTCATATTCGTAAAATTCGGGATGGTCTCTGCCGGAAAGTATCTGCCCGCGAACCTTTTGTGAGATGGAGAGCTTCATTTCGTTTTCAAGAAAATCGACTACCTTCTCCGGCTCATCAAAGCGGGCTGTTATCTTTTTTGCAAGTGCATAGAGAATGTGACGCTCCGTGACGGAGCCCCCCTCGTGCGCCATTGAAAGGGGAAGGACGTCATTGTCATAATCAAGCTCAAGACCGTAATTGCCGACAAGCGCGTTGATGTTTTCGCACATTTTTCTGTTTCGCTCACCGCGACGGAAGCGATAATATGAAAAGAAGTTGTTGAGCAGATTTATGCTTTGGTTCGGGATGCCGTGCAAAGCGACGTATGCCACAGACTTCTGATCGGGATTGTTTATTCTTTTTCCGCAAAGAGCCGTGTTTTTCATCGACGCGCGACATTCCATACCGACGGTTGCGGGCATACCGACAAGGGCAGCCGCGCGGAGAAATTCCTCCGCGCCGGAGAGGGAGTCGTGATCCATTATTCCCGCCGTTGCAAGTCCGCTCTGCCAAGCCATATAGACAGCTTTTGTGGGCGAATAGGGAGAGAATGAATATGTTGTGTGGATATGATTGTTTACAAGAGTTGTCTTTTTCGGCTCGGGAAGAAGTCCGCCGTCTGTCAGCATTTTCAGCTCCGCAAGCACGTCAAGACGGGTATATTTGTTCGGTGCGTTAAGGAGGGATATCAGTTTATCGGTATTCACTTGCCGCACCTCCCGTCAGTTCAGCATTGTCTGTCCGCCCGTTACGGGGACAGCCTGACCTGTTTCGTATTTCTGCTCGACAATATAGAACAAAGCCTTTGCAATATCCTCCGGCAGACAGCCCCTGCCGAGCGGAACCTTGCTTTCATAATAGCGACGGACGTCTGCAACCGTCTTTGCGCCGGGAACCTTTCCCGCATTGAGATACTGAACGAAAAGCCCGCGCACGGGATCCGACCAGAGCGGTCCGTCAAGATAGTTTCCGGGGCAGATGGAATTGCATTTTATACCGTACGGCGCAAGCTCAAGAGCAAAGCTCTGCGTCAGCCCTATGCCGCCGAATTTTGCGCCCGCATAGGCAAAGTTTTTATTGCTGCCTTCAAGTCCGGATTTTGAATTTATGCCGATTATGTCCGCCATATAGTCAGGCGCATATTTTCTCTGAATTTTCATCGGCACAACGGCATATTTTGTGCAGACAAAGAACGCCGTATAGTCAATGGACGTCACAAGCTCGAAATTCTGCTTGGTCATTTCTTCAAGCGAGCCCGCGCGGACAATGCCCGCATTGTTGACAAATACGTCAAGACCGCCGTATTCAAGCACGGTTTTCCTCATCATCCCGCGCACGGAATTTTCGTCCGTGACGTTGACATAAACGGGGAAGGCAACACCCTTGCCGTATTTTTCGCAGAGGGACTTTGCCATATTTTCCGCGCCCTCGACGTTCATATCCGCAATTGCAACGTATGCTCCCTCGCGGATCATAGCCTCCGCAATTCCCGCGCCGAAGCCCTGCGCCGAGCCTGTGACGATTGAAATTTTTCCCGCGAGACGTTTTTCTGTCGCGCCCGAAAGCGCAACCTTTGCGCGATAGCTTTCAACCTCCCAGTTTGAGATAAACGCGGTAAGCTCCTCGCTCATATGCTTCGCCCCGCCGAAGGACATTGCATAAGTTGCGATTTTTATTGCGTCCTCAAAAACGACGCTTGCCGTTTCCGCTTCCTTTTTCGTGCCGCCGCAGGCAAACATACCGACGCCCTGCACAAAAATTATCTTCGGCTTAAAGCCGTTTTTCTCCGTATAGCTCCGGAAGGCTTTTTCAAGCTCTGCGGGAGTTTCATCGCCCTTGTTTTCAACATAAAGCGGGTGCGCCTTGCAATAGACTATATGGTCGGGAGAGAAGCTGTCGGCGAGCGGGGAAAACGCCTCTCTGTCACGCGCGAAAGCGATTATATCGTGATATGCCGTGTGCTTGACAACAGCCTTGCCCTCTGCCGAATAAAGCATACGTATTTCGGGAGCGAGCGTCTCGGCAAGAGCCTCGTCGAAGTCGACTTTTTCTTTGCACGGGAAAATCGCAACTTTCTTTTTTATCGTATCAAATACTTCTTTGGCGATAACGTCGATTTCCTCCGTCGTGTCGGCGGAAATGAATATTCCGTGATTTTCAAGAAAGATTATCTGCGGTATTCTGCCCTGCGACCTTTCATATTCGCCGAGCTTCTCGCGGCAGAGCGCGGCGAGGATATATCCCGGCTTTGTCGAAGGAACCCACACGGCGTCCGGAAACAGCTCCGCCGCAATTCTTTCGCCGTCCACAGCGCACGTGATTCCGTTTACGAGGGCGGGGTGAACATGGAGAACGAATTTCTGCGGGAGAAGATCGTGCAGGAGCGTTTCAACGCTCGGTCGCTTGCCCTCCTCGCCTTTTTTGCGGGAATTCATCATCATTGAGAGAACCTGAGCCTCTCGCTCCGCTTCGACCTCCGAAAATTTTGCACTCCATATTTTTTCAAGCTCGGCGCGGTCGATTTTAACAAAGCCGTCCACGGTTATCGTCGCAAGCGACGTGCCGGAGCCTTTTATATAGAGCGTGTCCGCTGTTTTATATGAAGTGTTTCCGCCGCCGGCAAGGACAAACTCTTCGTCCGCGCCGTATTTATTTGACATTGCGACGAGCGCATTTATATCCTTTTCAAAGCTCATATGTGTTCCTCCTTAAATTTCTTCGGAATGCGAGAGCAGATATTTTTCCGCCTCGGCGCACCAGAGTCCGTTGTTTTCCGAAACGATTTTCGCAAGAGCGGCGAATTTTTCATCCGTTTCGCCGAGACGTTCAAAATCGTCAATAGCCGTCATGGGCATTTTTATGTTCGTATAAACGAGTTTCTTTCCTCCGGGGATTTTATGGAGATTGATGGTTGTATCTATGACGCTGTCAAGTCCGCCGACGTGAGTTATCATAACGGCGGGGTTTATTCTTCCGTCGCTCATCATAGCGATGGATTCCTTCATATCGTCAACGTTGCCGCCCGATGTGCCGACGACATGCGTTGACGCATAATGGACGTTATAAAAATTGAAGCTTGCGGAAAAGGCGGAATTTGTCGGACCCGCAAAGAAGTTCAGACATCCGTCTCTGCCGAGAATGGCGTCGCCCTGCTCGACAACCGGCTTTACCGGCGCGAAAACGAAAACATCGTCATAGCCGTCGCCGTCCGAAAACTCGCGGAGTGCATTTACGGGGTCTTCACATTCCGCAGTGTTGAGATAAACGAGCCGGACGCCGTTTTTTGCGGCTTCTTCGACGGTCAGCAGCTTTGCCGCGCGCTCAAGACGTGCGCTGTCTATATCGGTTACAGCGAGGAGCGAGGGCTTTCTGTCACAGTGAATTGCGTAATCAATCGCGCCGAGACCCATAGGCCCGACGCCTGCGAGAATCGCCGCCTTGCCGCCCTCCTTTATACCCATTTCGTGAACGTAACTGCCCGCTTTTGTATGGTAGCTTGCGTGAAATCCGCCGACAATGCACGAAACAGGCTCGGAAAGGGAACCATAGAAAAATGCGTCGCCCGAATAGGGAAGCAGGCAATCAAGCTCCATAACCTCGTGAGGAATGACGATATACGTAGCGTCGCCGCCGATATATTTATAGGAATAGCCGGGAGATGCGAGACTGCCCTTGTAATTGAGCGCGGGCTGAATGACGAATCTGTCGCCCTCTTTGTATTTCTCCTGCCATTTTGCGCCGACCTTTACTATTTCGCCGCAGAACTCGTGACCGACTATAACGGGGTTTTCCGCAACGTCTGCCGGAACTCTCTTGTGCGCCGCGCCCTGATCCGCCGCTTTATGAGTGGACATACAGATACTGTCCGATATGATATGCGCAAGTATCTCGTCCTCCTTTATTTCCGGAAGCTCGAATTCTTCAAGCCGGAGGTCGTTTACCCCGTAAAGTCTTACAGCCTTTGTTCTCATTTTATCCTCTTTCCCGACGGTTTTTTATTGCTTTCCTTCCGCACATACCGCCGGATATGCGGGGATTTATCATTTCTTTTTGAATTTGCTTCTCAGCCTGTCCATAACGCTTTTTGCGCGCTGTTTCTGTGCCTCCGTTTCGTCGGCAAGAAAACGCGCCTCCGTCAGTCTGCCGTCCGAAAGCGTTATGTCAAGAATGTCACATTCGTGAACCTCAAAGGGGAAATCCTCCTTCGGTATGTTTATGACGTCTCCGTCGTCCGTTATACACACAAAGAAACCCTCTTCTGCTCTGTCAACATTAACTTTCACAAAAACACCCCTTTCGATATGCGCGTATTTAAGCAATTTGCCGAATATTATTATATTATATATCAAAAAAATATTCAACACAAATTTCAAAATAAATCTGTTAAACAGGAAAGTTTTGTGATATACTTAAAAATGTGAAAATATGCCTTTGAAAAAAAGGAGGAAATACTTTATGAACGAAAGAGATGCGGCAAAGGCGAGAATGAAATATCTCGCAGACCAGATAGAATACAATTCCAAATTATATTATGTTGACGACGCGCCGGTAATTTCCGATTATGAATATGATATGATGTTCCGCGAGCTTACCGAGCTTGAAGAAAAATATCCGGAGCTTGTTCCCGAAAATTCGCCGACAAAACGTGTCGGCGGGGAAGCGCTCTCCAAGTTTGAAAAGGTGACACATACCGTCCGCATGGGTTCTCTTGCAGACGTTTTCTCCTATGACGAGGTGCGCGCGTTTCTGCAAAGGACAGAGGAGACCGTCGGGCACCGTGTGACTTATTCCGTTGAGCCGAAGATAGACGGGCTTTCCGTTTCGCTCCTTTATATCGACGGCAGACTTACTGTCGGCTCGACGCGCGGCGACGGCATAACGGGAGAGGATGTCACGGAGAACATAAAAACAATCAAAACAATTCCGCTTTCTCTTCCGGACAAGCTCCCCCTGCTTGAAGTCAGGGGCGAGGTCTATATGCCGAAAAAGAGCTTTTTGCGCCTGAACGAAAAATGCGAGGAGGAGGGAAAGGCGTCGTTTGCAAACCCCAGAAATGCGGCGGCGGGGTCGCTCCGTCAGCTCGATTCAAAGATAACGGCTTCGCGCAATCTTGACATTTTCGTCTTCAATATTCAGCAGATAGAGGGGAAGCATTTTGATTCGCACACGGATGGGCTTGAATATCTCCGTTCGCAGGGCTTTCACATAATAGACGGGATCTCAAAGGAAAGCGATACGGAGAAGATAATCGAAAAAATCGCCGCAATAGGCGAGAAGCGCGCGTCGCTTTCCTATGATATAGACGGCGCGGTGATAAAGGCTGATTCGCTTTCCGAAAGGGTGACGATAGGCGAGAACACGAGCGCGCCGAAATGGGCGGTTGCGTTCAAATTTCCGCCCGAAAGAAAGCCGACAAAGCTCCTTGATATAACAATTCAGGTCGGCAGGACGGGAGTGCTTACGCCGAATGCCCGCTTTGAGCCCGTGCGTCTTGCCGGAACGACCGTTTCAAAGGCGACTCTCCACAATCTTGATTTTATCAGAGAACGCGATATAATGATAGGCGATACGGTATTCGTTCAGAAGGCAGGCGACATAATTCCGGAGGTTGTGTCCGTTGATAAATCAAAGCGCACGGGCGAGGAGAAAACGTTCTTTATGCCCTCCGAGTGTCCCTCCTGCGGCGAGCCCGTCACAAGGGATGAGGGCGAGGCGGCATACAGATGCACAAATCCGTCGTGCCCGGCGCAGCTCCGTCGCTCTGTCGAGCATTTTGCGTCGCGCCACGCAATGAATATTGACGGCATGGGTCCCGCAATAGTCGGTGCGCTGATAGACAAAGGACTTGTCCGTCGCGTTTCGGATATATATTATCTGCAAAAGGAGCAGATAGCCTCTCTTGACGGCATGGGCGAGGTTTCCGCCGGAAATCTCTGCGCGGCAATTGAAAAATCAAAGTCCGCAGGGCTGGCAAGGGTAATCTATTCGCTCGGCATACGCAATATCGGTGAAAAAGCCGCAAAAACTCTCGCCGCCTTTGCAGGCGACATCGACAGGCTATTTTCCGCAACGGCAGACGAAATTTCCGCCCTCCCCGATTTCGGCAGTATTATGGCGGAGTCGACGGTCAACTTCTTTTCTCATCCGCAGACAAAGCAAATTACGGACGGGCTGAAAAATGCAGGCGTCGTTATGACGGAGGAAAAAACCGTCACGGGAGACAGGTTTGCGGGGATGACCTTTGTCCTGACGGGCACCCTGCCGACCATGAAGCGTGACGAAGCGGAGCGACTCATAGAAGAAAACGGCGGAAAGGCGTCGTCGTCCGTATCCAAAAAGACGACGTACGTTCTTGCCGGAGAGGACGCGGGCTCAAAGCTGACAAAAGCTCAGTCGCTGGGCGTTAAGATAATAAACGAAGAAGAATTTCTCGCAATGCTGGGCGACTGAACGGCAGAAAGGATAAACATATGGCAGATTTTTATGATCACGTAAAAATATATGTGAAGGCGGGCAACGGCGGAAACGGCTGTATCTCGTTTCACAGGGAAAAATACATTTCGCACGGCGGTCCCGACGGCGGTGACGGCGGAAACGGAGGCAATATTGTTCTCGTCATAGAAAAGGGCAAGAACACGCTGCTTGACTTCCGCAACAGAAAAAAATACGTCGCGGCGAACGGCGGCGACGGGATGAAATCCAAATTTCACGGCGCAAACGCTCCGGATCTGATAATTCCCGTTCCGGAGGGGACTGTCGTAAAGGATGCAAAAACGGGGAAAATCATCAAGGATATGAGCTGCTGCGAGCCTTTCGTCCTTTGCAAGGGCGGGCGCGGCGGCTGGGGTAACCGTCATTTTGCGACCCCGACCCGTCAGGCTCCGCGTTTTGCAAAAACGGGCAGAGAGGGCGAGGAAAGAGAGGTTCTGCTCGAACTGAAAATGCTTGCGGACGTCGGCTTCGTCGGGCTTCCGAGCGTCGGAAAGTCAACTCTGCTTTCCGTCATAAGCGCGGCGCGACCGAAAATTGCGGCGTATCATTTCACAACGCTTGCTCCGATGCTCGGAGTCGTTTCCGTCGGTGAGGGCAAAGGCTTTGTCGCGGCGGACATTCCGGGACTTATAGAGGGCGCTTCGGAGGGGCTTGGTCTCGGCTTTGACTTCCTCCGCCACGTTGACAGGTGTCGTCTGCTCGTTCACGTCGTTGATATTTCCGCTTCCGAAGGGCGCGACCCGACGGACGACCTTATAACAATCAACACGGAGCTTGAAAAATACAGTCCCGACCTTGCTTCCCGCCCGCAGATAATCGCGGCGAACAAGTGCGACATTCTGGACAGGGAGCTGGTTGACATCGCAAAGTTTGAAAAGTTTTGTGAAGGGCACGGCTATGATATAGTTTACATCAGTGCCGCAACGGGCGAGGGTATACCCGAGCTTCTCCGCAAGGTTTACGACAGATTGCAGACGCTTCCGCCCGTTACGGTTTACGAGCCGGAATATGAGGAGGAGGTTGTCGGAGAGCTTGTCCCGACGGACATCACCGCCCGCAAGGAGGACGGCGTATGGTTTATTGAGGGGGCTTGGCTCCGCCGTCTCATGGAGGGCGTTAACCTTGATGACCGCGAGTCTATGAACTATTTTGACCGCACCCTCCGCCAGAACGGCATTTATGACAAAATGCGCGAGCTCGGCGTTGCGGACGGCGACGTTGTCAATCTTTACGACCTCGAATTCGACTTCGTCGACTGACCTACTTTTCTTTGGAAAAGAAAAGCAGGCACCGTACTTTTCTTTGAAAAGA
>UQUT01000013.1 GCA_900544285.1 uncultured Eubacterium sp. | reverse complement strand
GGAGACGGTGGGATTCGAACCCACGGACCCTTGCGGATCAACTGATTTCGAGTCAGTCCCGTTATGACCACTTCGATACGTCTCCGTATTTATCTCAACATCAGCACCTCAGAAAACGGGGAGAACTGATGGGGAGAACAAGCAAAAATATTAAGTTAAGAATACCCGAAAAACCCCGTAAAATCAAGGGATTCCGGTCAGGGAGCTACCGAGTAGCGACCACGATTTCGAGTCAGCCCCGTTATGACCACTTCGATACCTCTCCGTATATGTTCACCCTCAAAAATGAGGGAAACAACCGTTATTCAATTTTTTAGAAAACCCGTTAGATAAGCCGGTTAGAAAAATCATCAACCGAGCGAAAACCCAACAAAATCAAGGCTTTTCGGCGGTTTTCGGTGGAACAACTACTCAAATGCATACATGATTTCGAGTCAGCCCCGTTATGACCACTTCGATACCTCTCCGTATATACCGCTGTTTTCACAGCGGATAAGATTATATCATAAAAGAAATGATTTGTCAAGAAAGAATAAAGTCAATCTTCGTCAAAATCAAGAATTTCACTGAGAATATAGTTTGAAACGAGCATACCCCTGCGGGAGAGCTTAAAACCACCGGACGTTTTGACAACCAGCTTCTTTTCAAGAAACGGCTTTAATCTTTCGCCGTATTTTGCAATAAAATCTCCGCCGCAACGAAGTCTGTATTCGCCGAGAGATATTCCCTCCGAAAGACGGAAGCCGAGCATAACATATTGCGTTTCAAACTTTTTCGGCGTTATTTCCTCCGTACTGTCGATGAGAAAAACGGAAAGCGGATCCTCAATGAAATAATCTGTATTTTTCACCTGCGAAAAGAGCCGCCCCTCAAAGAACGACGCAGCCGCCGTGCCGAAACCGAGATAGTCATTGCATTTCCAATATTTCATATTGTGACGACAAGCATATCCGTCTTTTGCGAAGTTGCTTATTTCATACTGACGGTACCCACGCTCTTCAAGCGTCTTTGCCGTATCCATATACATTTTATATTGAATTTCTTCATCGGGAAGACTTTCGGATATGGCTTTATTATACGCAAAGGGTGTGTTTTCCTCAATCTTCAGCCCGTAAAATGAGATATGCTCCGGAGAAAGCGCGGTGACTGTTTCGATTGTTTCAGCCAGCTTTTCCGGCGTCTGACCCGGCAGGGCATACATAATATCAACATTTATATTATCAAACCCCTCAAGGCGAGCGAGCAGGAAAGAGCTTTCAAAATCCTCATAGGTGTGTATGCGGGAAAGCATTTTCAGCTCGTCGTTATGGGCACTCTGAAGTCCGAGACTGAGACGATTTATCCCCGCGCTTCTGTAAATTGCGAGCTTGCCGCCGTCAAGGGTACCGGGGTTTGCTTCCATGGAAATTTCCGCGTTTTTATCAACGTTGAACGTCCTTCTTATCGCGCCGATCACGTCAAAAATGTCCTCTGCGTCTATATATGACGGAGTTCCTCCGCCGATATATATTGTATCGACGATATATCCCGTCGCTTTTTTTCCGTAGCTTTCAATCTGCTTTATAAGCGCTCTGCAATACGCCCTTGACGTTTCGCACGAAGGGACGGAATAAAAATCGCAATAGGCGCATTTTTTTGCGCAATATGGGATATGGACATATATTCCGAGCGATCTCATATTCCGTTTCCTCCTTTTTTATTCGTCGTCTCCGAGCTTGAGAACAGCCATAAACGTTTCCGGCGGGACTTCGACAGACCCCAGCTTTCTCATACGTTTTTTGCCCTCTTTCTGCTTTTCAAGCAGCTTCTTTTTTCTTGTTATGTCGCCGCCGTAGCATTTTGCAAGCACGTCCTTGCGCATAGCCTTGACGGTTTCTCTTGCGATGACTCTTCCGCCGACAGCCGCCTGAACGGGTACCTCAAAGAGCTGGCGGGGGATATTGTCTTTAAGCGCTTCGACAATCTTTCTGCCCCTTGCATACGCCTTGTCTGCGTGAACGATGAACGAAAGCGCGTCGACAACCTCCATGTTCAGGAGGATATCGAGCTTGACGAGCTTACTCTCCGCATAGCCCTTGAATTCATAGTCAAGGGAGGCATACCCCTTTGAGCGACTTTTCAGCGCGTCGAAAAAGTCATAAATTATTTCGTTTAGCGGGAGCGTATAATGCAACTCCATTCTCGTTTTGTCGATATATTTCATATCGATGAATACGCCGCGCCTGTCCTTGCAAAGCTCCATAATCCCGCCGACAAACTCGGAAGGGACGATTATACTTGCGGAAACAATCGGCTCTTCGGCGACGGATATTTCATCCGGCGAGGGATATACGGCGGGGTTGTCTATATAAGATGTTACGCCGTCTTTCGTCGTGATTCTGTATATAACGCTCGGAGCGGTTGTCACAAGGTCCAGATTGAACTCCCGCTCTATGCGCTCCTCTATGATTTCCATATGAAGAAGTCCCAGAAAGCCGCAACGGAAACCGAAGCCCAGAGCAATACTCGTCTCCGGCTCAAAGGTGAGCGCGGCGTCGTTGAGCTGCAACTTCATCAGCGCGTCGCGAAGATCCGGATATTTTGCGCCGTCTGCGGGATAAATTCCGGCAAAGACCATCGGCTGCGCCTTTTTGAAGCCTTCAAACGGCTCTGCCGTCGGGTTTTCAAGTTCCGTAACCGTATCGCCGACGCGTGTATCGGAAACGTTCTTTATGCTCGCCGTTATATATCCGACCTCGCCAGCCGCAAGCTCCTTTGCGGGCACAAGCCCAAATGCGGACATATATCCGACCTCGGTTACGTCGAATATCGCGCCCGTATTCATCATTTTTATCTTTGTCCCGACGCGGACTTTTCCGTCCGCAACGCGCACGTTTACGACAACGCCTCTGTACGAATCGTAATACGAATCGAAAATCAGGCATTTGAGCGGCGCTTCGGGGTCACCCTTGGGGGCGGGGATGTCCGTCACGATTTTTTCAAGCACGTCATCGATATTCTGTCCTGTTTTTGCGGAAACTGCGGGACAGTCCTCCGCGGGAATGCCGATTACATCCTCAATTTCGCTCCGCGTGCCTTCAATATCGGCGGACGGAAGGTCGATCTTGTTTATGACGGGTATGATTTCAAGGTCGTTTTCAAGGGCGAGATATGTGTTCGCGAGCGTCTGCGCCTCTATGCCCTGCGTTGCATCAACGATGAGAAGCGCGCCCTCGCAGGCGGCAAGGGAGCGGGAGACCTCGTAATTGAAGTCGACGTGTCCGGGAGTGTCGATAAGGTTGAATTCATAGTCCTCGCCGTTTTTTGCATGATAATTCATCTTGACGGCGCGGGCTTTTATCGTTATTCCTCTTTCGCGCTCAATATCCATGTTGTCGAGAAGCTGCTCCTCCATCTCGCGTGACGAAACGCTCTGAGTCTTTTCGAGAAGCCTGTCCGCAAGGGTGCTCTTGCCGTGGTCTATATGCGCTATTATTGAGAAGTTACGTATGTTTTTCTGATTTGCCATTGACACCTGTCCTTTGCGGAAAATTTGTTTAACTGTGTAACAGAGATATTATATCACGGCGCAGGCGTTTTATCAAGTATTTTTTGACAGTCACTCTTGATAATTACGTTCGGGTATGGTATTATTGTTTATAAAGAAAAATTTATGGGGGTACCTCATGGCAGAGAAAAATATAGAAATAGTTAAAAATTACGATCCCGAGGTCGGAGCGGCAATGGAGGCGGAGCTTCTCCGTCAGAGAAGGGGCATTGAACTGATTGCCTCGGAAAATTTCGTTTCGGAGCCCGTTATGGCGGCGATGGGGTCGATTCTGACGAACAAATATGCAGAGGGCTTCCCCGGGAAGAGATATTACGGCGGTTGCGCCTGCGTTGACGTCGTTGAAAACATAGCGAGAGACCGCGCGAAGGCACTTTTCGGCGCAGAGCATGCAAACGTCCAGCCGCACAGCGGGGCGCAGGCAAATCTCGCCGTCTATTTTGCGCTCCTCAAGCCCGGCGATACCGTTATGGGAATGAGCCTTGCCGAGGGCGGACACCTGACTCACGGCAGTCCCGTCAACATGTCGGGAATGTATTATAATTTCGTGCCTTACGGCGTTTCCGCCGAAACGGGACGCATTGATTACGAGGAAATCGACAGGCTGGCGCATGAGTGTCACCCGAAGCTGATAGTTGCGGGTGCATCGGCATATCCGAGAACGATAGATTTTGAAAGAATTTCAAAGACGGCAAAGGACGTCGGCGCGTATTTTATGGTCGATATGGCGCATATCGCGGGACTTGTCGCGGCAGGACTTCACCCCTCGCCGTTCCCCTATGCGGACGTCGTGACGACAACGACCCACAAGACGCTCCGCGGTCCGCGCGGCGGCATGATACTTTGCAAAGCAGAGCTTGCAAAACAGATAGACAAGGCAATCTTCCCCGGCACGCAGGGCGGTCCGCTCATGCATATAATCGCGGGGAAGGCGGTATGCTTCGGCGAGGCGTTAAAACCTGAATTCAGGGACTACCAGAGCCGTATAATAAAGAACGCAAAGGCGCTTGAAAAGTCGCTGGTAGCCGAGGGTTTTTCGCTTGTTACGGGCGGAACGGACAACCATCTCGTCCTTGTGAACCTCATCGGCACGGGCGTGACGGGCAAGGAACTTGAACACCGTCTTGACGAGGTCGGCATAACCTGCAACAAAAACGCCGTTCCGAACGATCCGGAAAGTCCGTTTGTCACAAGCGGAATCCGCCTCGGTACGCCGGCGGCGACGACAAGAGGACTTTGCGAGGAAGATTTCACCCTCATCGGAAAGCTCGTCGCCCTTACAACCTTCGATTTTGAAAACTCCGCGGACTATATCCGCGCGGAGGTTGATAAAATCTGCAAGAAGTATCCGCTTTACGAGGACTGATTTGCTGTCGGATGACGTCATACTCTGTCGAAACGCGTCGAAAGATGTATAATCCGCATGACAGCAGGATTGTTTCCCCGAAATCATTGAACCGAGGTTTTGAATTATGTCGGAGAATGTCGAATATGTAAAGAAAATTGTCGAAACGCTGAAAGCGCGCGGAGAGGTATTCTGCACAGCCGAATCGTGCACGGGCGGTCAGATTTCCAAAACCGTGACAGATCTTGCCGGCGTTTCCGCTGTGTTTTTCGGCGGGGTCGTGTCATATGCAAACGAGATAAAGGAAAAGCTGCTCGGGGTGCGCCATAAAACGCTTGAAAAATACGGCGCGGTATCGGAGCAGACAGCGGCGGAGATGGCGACGGGCGCCGTCAGGGCGCTCGGCGCGGATTTTTCCGTCGCGGTGACGGGAATTGCGGGACCGGACGGCGGCTCGGAGGAAAAGCCCGTCGGGCTGGTTTATATCGCCTGCGCAAACAAAAACGGCAATGTAAAGGTTACAAAAAATCTCTTTTCCGGCGACAGAAAAGCCGTCCGCGACCAAACAACAAAGACAGCGCTGCAAATGCTTGCGGACTTTGTCGCATAGGTGAAAATCGGGGCAAAAATGTTTATAACTTTGTGGACAGTGGGGAAAACTCCATTTAATTCCATAAATCTCGCAAAGGAGGATTCGGATGGCGAAAACCGAAAGCAAAATACTTTCTCCGGACGCTCTTCCGGACATAATATCGTCCGGAAAAGCCGAAACGCTTGTGTTTTTCGGCGAGGAGGACTATCTGAAAACCGTCTGGACGGAGAGAATTTCAAAAGCCGTGATGACAGCGGATGGCTTTGACGTTTTCAACCGTTTCTCCGTCTCGCTTTCCGATGAAAAAAGCGGCCTCTCTTCCCTCGCGGACGCACTTTTTGCCGCGCCCATGATGCAGGAACTGACGCTTGTCGAGGTCTGCGATCTCGGAGCGATTATCGGAAAGAGTTCTTCTGTCGACGCGCTTGCGGAAACGCTTTCCGGAGGCGGAGGCGACGCCTTCACGATACTGAATTTCCGCTCGGACGAGCTTGAAGCCGATTACCGTTTCGAGCAGTCCGCGCTTTTCAAGAAGCTGTCACCAATCTGTAAATTTGTAAAGTTTGATTTACTTTCGTCCGGCAAGCTGATTGCATGGGCAAAGAAGCTGATCGCGGGAAAAAACGGCTGTCTTTATCTGACGGATGAAGCCGCCGCAGCACTCTGCGAGCTTTGTTCCGGACGGATGCTCGCCGTTCTTTCCGAGACGGAAAAGCTGGCGGCATATAAAAATTATGCGCAAAGCGGCGAGGCAACCCCGATAACCGAGGAGGACGTCCGCACAGTCTGCGTTCAGAACGCAAAGGACGATATGCCGTTTGCAATGTCAAACGCGGCGGCAAAATGGAATCTGCGCGAAATGTTAGCCGTGCTTGACTTTTGTCGCGATATGCGCGAAGAGCCGATATCCGTCATCGCGAAGCTCGGAAAGATATATTCCGAAATGCTGAAAGCAAAAACCGCAGTGCTCTCCGGTGTTTCCGTCGCCGGACTTGCAAAGGCGATCGGCATGAACGAATACAGGGCAAAGCTCGTCTATAAATCTGTCGAAAAAGTGCCGATTTCCGTCATTGAAAACGCCGTGCTCGCGACATACAAAACAGACGTCGCCCTGAAAAGCACAACCTCCGATAAATGGGGGCTTGTTTACGAGCTTGCGGCGAAAATCTATACGCCCAAGTCATTGAGAGGCTGATAAATGCTTGAAATTTCTCTTCCGATAATTGTTGAAGGCAAATATGACCGCAAACGCGTGCTTTCCGTCGCGAAGGCGACCGTCATCACAACGGACGGTTTCGGAATTTTCAAAAAGGACGAAAAAGCCGCTCTCATCCGCAGACTTGCCGCGGCGGGCGGGGTCATCGTGCTGACGGACAGCGACGGCGCGGGGCTTGTCATCCGTAATTATATTCACGGAATTCTCCCGCCCGATAAAATTTTCGATATCTATACGCCCGAGGTCAGGGGCAAGGAAAAGCGCAAGGCTGAGCCTTCAAAGGCGGGGCTTCTGGGCGTTGAAGGAATGGATCGCGGCTGGCTTGAAAACGCGCTTTTTCCGTTTGCGGGCGGGATAAGTCGATGTGAACCGAAGGTGACAAAAACAGATTTCTATCTTCTCGGGCTTTCCGGCGGCGACAGCAGCTCCGAAAAGCGCAAAAAACTCGCGCGATTGCTGGATTTACCTTGTAATCTTTCCTCAAATTCCCTCATAAATGCGATAAATCTTGCCGTCAGCGAAAAAGAATATCTTTCTGCTATTGAAAAACTCAAAACAGAGGTGTAAAATAAATATATGAAAGAAAAAAAGAGTTTTTTTGATAAAATCATCGACGGACTTCACTTGACGAAGTACCGCGAGATTATAATGTATCTGTTTTTCGGCGTGCTTACGACACTTGTCGGTTGGATCGTTTATTACGGTATCCTCGCCGCAGGCAGAGCGATATTCGACATACCGGCGGAGGAAGTGACGGGCGGAAAATATATCGCGGTTTACACCGTAGCCCAGGTGCTCCAATGGATCTGCGCCGTACTTTTTGCGTTTTTCACAAACAAAAAATGGGTGTTTACAGACGCCGACAAGGACGTATCGACCGGAAAACAGCTCGTCACATTCGCGGGCTCGCGCCTTGTAACCTTCGGGCTTGACTTTGTCATCACTTATGCCGGTACATTCGCCCTTGCAAAGCTCTTCCCTTCTCTCGTTGCAGTGTTCCTGCTCGGGAAAGAAAGAAACCTCGCGGAGATACTTTCAAAGATCATTGCGGCGGTTGTTGTCATAATCTGCAACTATATTATCAGCAAGGTGCTCGTTTTCAAAAAAAGCAAGTCGGAGGATAAGCCCATTGAATAAACAGGATCATTCAGTCTCCGTTTATGCTTACGTCGGCGACGCGGTGCTTGAAGTCTATATAAGAGAAAGACTTGCGGCGTCCGGCGTTTCGGACACGGGAAAACTCTCCGCTCTTGCGCAGAAGCTCGTTTGCGCCGAGGCGCAGAGTGACAGGCTGGAGTCGGTTCTTCCTCTGCTTACGGAGGAGGAAACAGGCGTTTACCTGACCGGCAGAAATCACAAAACAAAAACAACGCCGAAGCATTCAACCCCCGTCCAGTATCACAGGGCAACAGGCTTTGAAGCGATTTTCGGTTTTTTGTATCTTTCCGGCATGACCGAAAGAGCCCGCGAGCTTTTTTCGGTAGCTTATCCGGATATTTAATTTAATATGATAAAACGGCAGGATATAAAGATCCGTCCCGGCGACCGCCCCTCCCGCCCAATAGCGGTCTGCACTTTTTTATAGTGTCAGCTCCTTGCGTTCTTACGCTCGCGGTGGAGGGTATCGGTTTGCAACGGGTTTTCGATATTCTGTCTTGCAATCTTTGGTTTGCCTAACCCGCTTTATCCACCTACCCCCCGATAAGGACGGGGACACAATTCAGCGCGGCAAACATGGAAAAACGTCTCTTGGGGAGGGACGTTTTTTCATTTCCCCCCTACTTTTCTTCGAGAAGAAAAGTAGGCAAAAGAAGCTTTAGTTATTGGTTTGAGCAAGTTTTACAAAAAGCAAATAGAGAGGATTTTTCATCTCTGTTTTTGTTTCGACTGTTCTTTCCTTCGAGAAGAAAAGTAGGCAAAAGAAACTTTAGTTATTGGTTTGAGCAAATTTTACAAAAAGCAAATAGAGAGGATTTTTCATCTCTGTTTTTGTTTCGACCGTTCTTTCCTTCGAGAAGAAAAGTGGGCAAAAGAAACTTTAGTTATTGGTTTGAGCAAATTTTATATTCTCATAAAAATTGGCGGTTATCCGTCCTTTTTTATTAAGCCCTCTCCGACACGGCAAACCGCGCCACCTCCCTCTTCTCGGCGAAGCCTGCAAACGCTGAAGCATTTGCATATCTCCCAAAAGGAGAAGCTCTCTAAACTTTTATAGCGCCCCTTAAAAACTCTTGCTTTCTCCCGTCTCCGCAGGCACAAAAGCCCCGCACTATTAAAAACACTTTAAGATTCGAGCTACACTCTCGCCTTTGCTTTGGGTAAAGTCGGAGTAGCAGAGAAACCCCGCCTTGAACTTTTTCAGGTGGTCTTTCAGGAGGATGTGCCTCCTGAATTGCTTTCTTTCGTACTTTCTTTTCAAAAAAGAAAGTACATAAAAAACCGGTGTTTGCGGAAAGCTCCCTTTTTGATGACACCTGTGCATTTTGCCTTGCAACATCCTTCCGTCATTTTCTCGCGAAAATGCCACCTCCCTCTTCTCGGCAAAGCCTGCAAGGGTGCTTCGCACCTCTTGCAAATCTCCCTCGGAGAGGGATGCAAATATTTTTCCCGCCCGCGAACAATATAATACCCCCGCGCGGAGCGCACCTTTTCTCTTCACTCTTAACTCAAAAAAGCACCCTTTCGGGTGCCTTTTTCATTGTTCGTCTTTCAGTATAATCAGCGCGTTTTTGATATTGCCGACCGAAAATCCGTAGCGCATGAGCGACGCTATCTCCTTCTGCCGCTTTGCCTTGTCCGCAAAGTCGGAAAGGTTTACCGTCCGTCTGATACGTTCTGCAAGAATTTCGTCAAAGTCAAGTTCGGTTTGCATTGTGATATTTATAACGGTCTCCGAAAAGCCCTTTTTATAAAGCTCGTTCCGTATGCGTGACGGTCCGTACAGCCGTCTTTCGGCAAGATCTGCAAAAAGCTCCTCCGCCTGTTCTCTCTCGTTTATATACCCGACGTTTTCAAGATAATCCGCCGCGCGGACGGAAATATCCTTTGAAAAACCCTTGTGAAGCAGCTTCAAAACAAGACTTTTCTTTGTATTCTGGGCAAAACCGATAAAGTCCGCACCTTTTTTTATTGCGGACGTCAGCTCTGAGGCGTCGATAATTTCCTCATATCCGTCTTGACTTATCTCAATTCCGTCACCCGAAGACAGGGGAAAGCCCATATCCAAAAACAGATCGGTTGCAATCTCGTGTTTGCATTTTTCTTCATGCACGCCGTCCGAAAGAGAAAGGGAGACGATGATCGCCTCTCCCTCTCTTATCGGTGTTATTTTTTCAATAACTGTTTTCATTTGTCGTCGGCGTCGACATCGAGCACGCGGATATCGAATTCATCGCCCTCGTCCTCATCATCTTCAAGCGAATATGCCTCTTCCGGATCAATTGTAAGGTCTATATCGTCGCTCTTGGCTTTGATTTTTGCCTCAATTTCCGCAAGGAGTGCGGGGTCGGCTTCAAGGGCGGCTTTCGCTTTTTCCTTGCCCTGACCGAGTCTTTCGCCGTTATACGAGAAGAACGAACCGCTCTTTTGAATTACACCGACATCCGTTCCGATATCAAGCACCTCGCCGACCTTTGAAATACCTTTTCCGTAAATAATATCGAATTCGGCAATTTTGAACGGCGGTGCGACCTTATTTTTGACAACCTTACATTTGACCTTGTTTCCGTAAGTTTCGCTACCCTGTTTAAGAGTTTCCGCTTTTCTTACGTCAATACGGACGGAAGCATAGAATTTCAGCGCTCTGCCGCCGGGGGTCGTTTCGGGGTTACCATACATAACGCCGACCTTCTCGCGGAGCTGGTTTATGAAAATGACAACGCAGTTTGTCTTTGCAATGGAGCCGGAGAGCTTGCGCAGCGCCTGCGACATAAGTCTTGCCTGAAGTCCGACGTGGCTTGAACCCATGACGCCGTCAATTTCCTGTTGGGGAACGAGTGCAGCGACAGAGTCGACAACGACAACGTCAATCGCGCCCGAGCGGACGAGCGCCTCCGTAATTTCAAGTGCCTGCTCGCCGGAGTCGGGCTGGGAAACGAGGAGACTGTCGATATTTACGCCGAGTGCCTTTGCATAAACAGGGTCAAGAGCGTGCTCCGCGTCGATAAACGCCGCTTCGCCGCCCATTTTCTGAACCTCTGCCGCAATATGCAGGGCGACCGTCGTTTTACCGGAGGATTCCGGCCCGAATATTTCGATAATTCTGCCGCGCGGCACACCTCCGATACCAAGGGCAAGGTCAAGCGTGAGCGACCCTGTCGGTATTGCTTCGACGTTCATATGCGTGTTTTCACCGAGCTTCATTATCGTGCCCTTGCCGAAATCCTTTTCAATCTGCGCAAGAGCCGTTGCCAATGCCTTTTTTCTGTCCTCCGCGCCTGCGGGAACGTTTGCTGTTTCTTTCTTTTTGGTTGCTTTCATTTCGGAAACCCTTTCTTAAAACAAAGTATTTTTATTCATTTTCGGGAGGGTTTTCCCCTTCTGCGGAAGCCTCATTATTTTCTGACGCAGTGTCAGCCTCGGTTTCCGTATTTTCCTTTTCTTCTTCTTCCTTTTCTGATTTTGTTACAGCGAAGTTTACAATCTTCGCGCCGTCGTCAAGTCTCATGACTATAACTCCCGACGTGCCGCCGCTGCCGTATACCGGTATTCCGCTTACAGCCATACGGATGATTGTTCCCTCATTTGTGATTATCATTATATCATCGTCATCGGAGACAGCGGCAATGCCGGCAAGCTCGCCCGTCTTTGCGGTCAGCTTATGACATATAACGCCCATCGTGCCTCGGCTGTGCGCAGAGAAGCAATCGAAATCATTTCTCTTTCCGAAGCCCTTTTCCGTGACGGTTATAAGCGTTTTTCCTTCTTCGACTACGCTGACGCCGACAACCTCGTCGCCCTCGCGGAGCTTGATACCGCGGACGCCTCTTGCCGTTCTTCCCATAACGCGCGCGTCGTTTTCGTCAAAGCGGACAGCCTTACCCTGTCTTGTCGCGATGATGATGTCGCTGTTTCCCGCCGTTTTGTTTACGGAGAGAAGCTCGTCGCCATCGTCAAGGTTTATGGCAATCTTGCCGCCCTTGCGCTGATATTCAAAGTCCTTTGTCGAAGCTCGCTTTATAACGCCTTTTTTCGTCACCATAACGAAATACTGCTCGTCCTCAAAGCCTTCAAGCGATACAATCGACGTAACCTTTTCTCCCTCTGCAAGCTGGAGCACGTTTACAAGGTTCGTGCCCTTTGCCGTGCGTGACGCTTCGGGAATCTGATATGCTTTTTTCATATAGACCTTGCCGGCGGACGTAAACATAAGCAGGTAGCTGTGCGAATGGACAACCATAACGTCGCGTATGGCGTCCTCTTCCTTTGTCGTCATACCGACTATGCCCTTTCCGCCTCTGTTCTGAGCGGAATAGGTGTCAACGGGGTTTCTCTTTATATATCCGCCGTAGGTCATGGTTATCACGCAGTCGTGACGCTCGATGAGGTCTTCATCGTCTATATCGTCAACGGAATCCTGAATTTCCGTAAAGCGTTCGTCGCCGTATTTATCGGAAATCGCGGTAAGCTCGGTTTTGAGCGTTTCGCGCACTCTCTCCGGCTTTTCGAGAATGTCCTTATAATCTGCAATCTTCGCTTCAAGCGCCTTGAATTCCTCCTCCAGCTTGAGACGGTCAAGCCCCTGAAGCTGTTTGAGTCGCATTTCAAGTATTGCGCTCGCCTGCGGGTCGCTGAGTGAGAAGCGAGCCATCAGGTTTTCTTTTGCGTCGTCATATGAATTGCGGATGGTCTTTATAATCTCGTCAATATTTTCCTCCGCTATGAGCAGTCCGCGGAGAATATGCGCTCTTTCCTCCGCCTTGCGAAGGTCAAAACGCGTCCTGCGAACGATAAGCTCCTCCTGAAATTTGAGATATTCAGTAAGGATGTGGCGCAGGGAAAGTATTTTCGGCTGGGTCTGATCGTCGACAAGCGCGAGCATGTTTATCGCAAACGACGTCTGGAGAGACGTCAGCGTATAGAGGTGATTGAGAACCACCTGCGGATTTGCGTCCTTCTTCGTCTCGATGACGATACGCATACCGTTTCTGTCCGTTTCGTCGCGGAGGTCGGAAATGCCTTCAAGCCGCTTGTCCTTTACAAGGTCGGCAATTGACGCAATGAGCATTCTCTTGTTGACCTGATACGGCAGCTCCGTTACGATAATTCTTTCTCTCTTGTCCTTGCCGTATTCCTCAAAATGGCATCTTGCGCGGACGATAACCCGTCCTCTGCCGGTTTCATATGCCGCCCTTATGCCGCTTCTGCCCATAATTATTCCCCTTGTCGGGAAATCGGGACCTTTTATGTGCTGCATAAGCTCGTCAAGCGTCGCTTCCGGGTTATCGAGCAGGCAGATTGCCGCGCCGATGACCTCGCGGAGGTTATGCGGGGGGATATTCGTCGCCATACCGACGGCAATGCCGGACGAACCGTTTACAAGCAGGTTCGGAAATCTGGAGGGAAGCACCCTCGGCTCTTTTCTTGTTTCATCAAAGTTCGGAGACCAGTCAACCGTCTCCTTTTCGATATCCCGCAGCATCTCGTCCGACATACGGGACATTCTCGCCTCGGTATAACGGTATGCAGCCGGGGGGTCGCCGTCTATCGAGCCGAAGTTTCCGTGACCGTCTATAAGCGGGTATCTCATTGAGAAATCCTGCGCCAGACGGACGAGCGCGTCATAAACCGAAGCGTCGCCGTGCGGATGATACCTGCCGAGCACGTCGCCGACGGCTGTTGCGCATTTTCTGTACGGCTTGTCACGCGTCAGCCCGTCCTCATACATAGCGTATAGGATTCTTCTGTGAACAGGCTTCAAACCGTCACGGACGTCCGGAAGCGCTCTCTCAACTATGACAGACATTGCGTACTCTATAAAGGATTTCTGCATTTCCTTTACAAGCTCCGTGTTTACTATATGCTGCTCGGGATACATTATATCCTCGGGCTTATAATCCTTGTGTGCCAATGCTTTTCGCCTCCTTATACGTCGATATTAACGGCATAGCGCGCGTTGACTTCTATAAATTCTTTTCTCGGCTCGACATCCTCTCCCATAAGGACGGAGAACGTCTCGTCCGCAAGCTGTGCGTCCTCAAGCTGTATGCGACGCAGAGTTCTTGTTTCGGGGTTCATCGTCGTTTCCCAAAGCTCGTGCGGGTTCATCTCGCCGAGACCTTTATATCTTGAAATATCAATTTTGACCTTCGGGTCGCCGCCGCGCATTTCGGCGGAGATAGCGTCGCGCTCCTCATCGGAATACGCAACTCTCTGCGTTTTGCCCCTTGTCAGCTTATAAAGCGGAGGAACGGCGGAATAAACGTAGCCCTGCTCGATAAGCGGGCGCATAAAACGGAAAAAGAACGTAAGCAAAAGCGTTCTGATATGGGAACCGTCGACATCGGCATCCGCCATAATGATTATTTTGTGATAGCGCAGCTTTTCAATATCGAATTCGTTTCCGATACCCGCTCCGAGCGCGACTATTACGGGGTTGAGCTTGTCGTTTCCGTAAACCTTGTCCGCTCTCGCCTTTTCGACGTTCAGCATTTTTCCCCAGAGAGGAAGTATCGCCTGGAAGCGGCTGTCACGACCCTGCGTTGCGGAGCCGCCCGCCGAGTCACCCTCGACGATATATATCTCGGTAAGCGAAGCATCTCTTTCGTTGCAGTCGCGGAGCTTATCGGGCATCTGACCGGAATCAAGCCCCGTTTTTCTTCTCGTCGCTTCTCTTGCCTTGCGCGCGGCTTCTCTCGCTCTTGAGGCGGCAAGCGCCTTTTCGACTATCACCTTGCCGACGGCGGGATGCTCCTCCAGATATTCGGCGAGCTTGAGCGAAACAAGCCTGTCCACAAAGGAGCGCATATCGGAGTTACCGAGTTTTGCCTTCGTCTGTCCTTCAAACTGCGCCTCGCGGAGCTTGACGGAAATAACGGCGCATATGCCCTCTCTTATGTCCTCGCCCTTGAAGCTGCCGTCGCTGTCCTTTACGAGCTTTTTATCAACGGCGTACTTGTTCATAACTCTTGTCAGAGCCGCTTTGAAGCCGTCCTCGTGCGTACCGCCCTCGATTGTGTGTATGTTGTTTGCAAAGGAGATCATTGTCTCCTCGTATTTATCGTTATACTGAATTGCAATCTCTGCCGTCTTGTCGTCCGCGTCTGCGCGCATATAAATAACGTCGTGCAGAACGTTTGCGTGTTTAAGCGAATTGAGGTGCGTGACAAAGCTCTTTATACCGCCCTCATAGAAGAGAACCTCCGTTCTCGGCTCTTCCTCTCTGTCGTCCGTTACGGTTATCGTTATGCCCGCATTGAGAAATGCCTGCTCGCGCATACGGTTGAGGATGACGTCAAAATCAAAGACGGTCGTCTCTCTGAAAATATCCCCGTCCGGCATAAAGCGGACGTAAAGCCCGTGATCGGCTTTGTCACATTCGCCCGTGCAGGCGAAGGGACGGGCTATATTGCCTTTTTCAAAGCGCTCCGTATATATTTTTCCTTCGTGACGGTTTTCAACCTCTGTCCATTCTGAAAGCGCGTTTACAACGGACGCGCCGACGCCGTGCAGTCCTCCGGAAAATTTATATCCCTCTCCGCCGAATTTACCGCCCGCGTGAAGCACCGTAAATACGACTTCAAGCGTAGGTATACCGGTCTGAGCGTTGATACCTGCGGGAATACCTCTTCCGTTATCGCGGACGGAAACGCTTCCGTCCTTATGGAATGTAACTTCGATATGCGTGCATATTCCCGCCATCGCCTCGTCTATGGAGTTGTCCACAATTTCATAAACAAGATGATGAAGTCCCCTCTGTGAGGTACTTCCTATATACATTCCCGGGCGTTTGCGGACCGGCTCCAGTCCTTCGAGCACCTGAATCTGACTCTCATCATAAACCTGAGCGGTTTCGGGAGTTTTAACTTCTTCTGTCATAACCTTTTCCTTTCCGATTGGAGTTTTAATACTTTTCGGCTCTCTGGCAGAGCGTTTTCGGAGAAAGCTGAGAAAAATAAATATTTTCTCCCTTTTCCCCGCATTCCAGAACAATCGACTTCGGTATCTCGCCCGAAGCCGAGGAAAGCCCGCCCCGCTTTTCGGCGGAGGAAAGCCATGAGCGCGTTATTTTGGATACCGTCGCCGTATCCGAATCGAAAATACCGACGATATCCTTCATTTTTATCATTTTTCCGTTACCTATATGGAGATACATAAAACCTCATTTTCTCTTGTAATTATCAACATCATAAAAGAATTCGCCGTTTTCGACATATATCTTCTGCGCAGCTTTGCAGTCCGAAAAGTCCGCCTCATCGCATGAGGTGACTATCACCTGCTTGCCGGAAAGATTGCCGAGAATATAATTTTTTCTCTGCCTGTCAAGCTCGGAGAGGACGTCGTCAAAAAGAAAAACGGGATATTCGCCTGTCTCCTCCCTGCATATTTCCCCTTCTGCGAGTTTCATTGCAAGGGCAATGCTCCTCTGTTGACCTTGCGAAGCGAATATCTTAGCCGTGCCGATCGGCAGTCTGATATCAAAATCGTCCCTGTGAGCGCCGAACAGCGACATTTTTGCCGCCTTTTCTCTTTCGGCATTGCCGAATATCAGGTCTATATACCGGCTTTCAAGCGAGCTTATATCCGAAACGTCGCCCGCCGTTGATATGTAATCATAACCGACGGTGTCCGCTCCCGACGTCATTTCGAGAAGAAACGTTCTGACATATTCAAAAAGCCGCGCAAGATATTCCGTGCGAACGGAGGTTATATAAGCCGAGCCCTTCGCGATTCTCTGCGAATAGAGCGCGTAAAGGTTTTCAAACTCATCCGGGCTGTAATTTTCGGGATTTCTGAGCAGGGCGTTCTTGTTTTCCGTCAGCTTTCCGTATTCTATAATCGCGGAAAGATATTTCGGCTTTATCTGCGATATTGCCGAGTCGACAAAGTTTCTGCGCAGCGACGGCTCGTCCCTGACTATTGCAAGATGCTCGGGACAGAAAAGCACAGCTTTGAAATTGCCGACAAACTCGGACATTTTCTTCAGCTTCACCCCGTTCATGAACAGTTCCTTTTTCATGTCCCTGTAAGTACGGACAGCCATCTTGTTGTCGCGCCTGGAATCCGAAAATCCAATGCTCACCTGCGAAAAATTCTTATCGTTTTTAATCATTTCTTTATCCTTTGCGCGCCGGAAACTTTTTCCGCCGGCAAAAAGATAAATTCCTTCGATAACGGATGTTTTCCCCTGGGCGTTACCGCCGAAGAGAATGTTCATCCCCTGTTTGAATCCGAATGGATGATGATCTATATTTCTGAAATTTTCAAAAACGGCACTTTCGAGATACATAATCAGTTATCTCTCATTTTCATGGGGAGAGCGAGATAGATGAAGCTGTCATCCTTATCCGTTTCTCCGCTTCCTTCGATTATCATACTCATGAGAGAGGACGTAAGCGAGAGCTTGAGAATGTCCGTCCCGCACGCGCGAAGGATTTCTATAAGGTATTTGCATGAGAAGCCGATTTCCATATCGGGTCCCTTCTTTTCAACGGGAATTTCATCAAAGACCTTTCCGTTTATTGAGACCGCGGAAACATGGAGAATTTCGTCCTCAACCCTGAATTTAACAATACTCTTCGACTGACCGACAGCTCTTTCCTCCGTTACGAGGGACGCTCTTTCGAGCGCGTCCTCAAGCATGTTTTTGTCGACGGTGACAAACGTCTTGCTTTCCTTCGGAATAAATCTTTCATATTCCATATACTGAGTGTCTATAAGGCGTGAGAAAAGGACTGTTTCCTTTATATCGTCGCCGTAACGCATACCGAGGGAGAAAATGATGTGCTTTTTTGTGAGCGAAAACTTGATTTTCTCGTCCGTATCGTCAAGAAGTCTGGATATTTCGTTTATCGTCTTGCCGGGAACGATGAATTTCAGTTCTGTTTCGCCGTTTTTGGAGTCGATATTCGTTTCGCACTTGTTGACTCTTATCGCAAGACGGAAGCTGTCGCAGGCGACAGTCTTTATTCTGTTGCCCTCAACCTCAAAATAAAGCCCCGTCAGAGCCGGTCTGCCGTTGTCGTCATGACTTATGGCAAACGATGTGCGGTTTATCATTGATTTTATTTTGGACTGTGTGACAGTGAAGCTTCTTTCGGGGGAGAATTCGGGAAGCTGGGGGAATTCCTCTCCGGGGAGATAATGAAGCTGGAATTTTGAACGTCCACTCGATATCGTTGCAAAATTGCCTTCCCCTGTCTCGATTGTGATATCGGCAGGCATAAACTTTACAACGGAAGCGAGCTTCGAGCCGTTGATAACGGCTGCGCCGCCTTCGTGAACCTTTGCGTCGATGGTTGTCTTTACGCCCTTTTCAAGGTCATATGCGCAAATCATGCATTTGTCCGAACCGACGCTTGAAAGCAGTATTCCTTCTATCGCGCCGTATGTCTTTTCCGAGGAAACACATCCGAGCGAACGCTGGATACAAAGCAGAAGCATTTCTTTCTGAAATGTGATTTTCATGTTTTTCGTTCCTTTCGTGTTTTTTTATTTTTCCGAAAAATTTTTTCTTTAAGAAGATAAGATAAGTATATTGGAATCAGACGTAGAAGTAGCGGAGGGAAAACTGTTGAGAACTTATAAAATCCGCATGTCTGCTTGATTTTTTGCCCATCGACCGATTGGATTTCTCTGTTGAAATTTTATTGATTATTTGTTGACTTCGGGGAAAACTTTTCCTCTCCGTTTTTTATGTGGAAAAGAGAAAACAACTCCGTGTTGATAACTTATAACTTGTTGAAAACTTTTTCTTTGCCGAAAAGTCGGTTTCCTTATAAAGGAAACGACGGAAAAGTTTCAATCGATATGATAAATATCGAAAATCTTCTGCACCTGTCTTACGCAAAGCTCTTTTTATTCCGATTTTGAAAAAATGTTTTCTCATGTTTTTCAACAATCGGAAAGCGCCGAAAATGCAGATGCCATAAGGTTCTCAACAAGTTTTCAACAATATGTTGAAAACTTTTCTCGGTTTTAGACGAGGGTCGTTTTTTGGAAATTTTATTGGAATTCTTTCATTATGTCGGTCACTTCATGCTCAAATGAAATATCCTTTTTCATCTGGTCTGTGACGGACTGAATGGAATAAAGAATTGTCGAATGGTCTCTTCCTCCGAAAATATTGCCTATATTTTTCAGCGTCAGATTTGTCACATGGTTTACGATATATATGGCAAGCTGTCTTGCCGCGACGATTTCTTTCGGTCGTTTTGTTCCTTTTATATCATCCGCGGAGACGCCGTAACGCGTTGCGACCGTCGCAATTACTCTTTCCGCAACGGCTTCCGGAGGTTCAACCCCGCATATCACTCCCGCAAGGAGCGTGCGCGCATCGTCGACGGTTATTTCCTTTCCCTTGTTGAGCACGGTTTTGTATGCGCCGAGCTTCTTTATAATTCCTTCTATCTGACGGACATTGCTCTTTGTGTTTTCCGCAATATATGTCAGTACCTCGTTTGAAAGGTCGACGTTCATCGCCATTGCCTTGCTCTTGAATATCGCTATGCGGAGCTCCGTGTCCGGAGGCTGAACATCCGCGACCATGCCGCCCTCAAACCGGCTGACAAGCCTTTCTTCAAGGTTCTGGAGCTCCCTCGGCGGACGGTCGGACGTGAGCACTATCTGCTTGTGAGCGTCATAGAGGGTATTGAAGGTGTGGAAAAATTCCTCCTGGGTGGACTGTTTGCCGGCGATGAACTGGATATCGTCGACAAAGAGCATGTCCGCCGCGCGGTATTTTTCCTTGAATTTCGACGTCGACTTCTTGACGAGACAATCAAGAAATTCGTTTGTGAAGTTTTCCGCGGAAACGAAGATTATCGTGAAATCCGGATAACGTATCGAAACATCATGCGCTATGGCGCGCATAAGGTGCGTCTTGCCGAGACCGCTCGCTCCGTAAATAAACAGAGGGTTACATTCAATGCCCGGGTGCTTCGCAACGGAAACGCTCGCCGCATACGCGAATTTATTTGAGCTGCCGACGATGAAATTGTCAAAGGTGAATTCATCCTCAAGCGCGCGTCCCTCTCCCTTATCGAAATAAAATCCGTCGGACTTTTCGGTTTCCTCCGCCTCCCTGGCTTCCTTCTCCTTTTCGAGATACATTTTTTCTTCTTCGGAGCCGTGAACGAAGTATTTTCCCTTCTGCGCAATCGTCACCTTCAGGTTGAGGTTGAGAGCGCTTGAAAAGGCTTCTTCAATCTTCTTTGCATAGTTTGTGTTGAGAATGTCTATAAGCTCCGGACTTTCATCAATAACGAGAAATACGTTTTTATCGTCCATGAAGGAAAGCTCAAGACGTTTGAACCAAAGGTCCATAAGCACTTCGGAATATGTTTTTGAAAGGGTATCAAGAACAATTTTCCATATCTTGCCGTATGCTGAGTCCATGTTTTTTACGTCCCTCCGGGCGAAAAACGCCCTTTTCTTTATATATATTATATTATATCATATTTTATAGTACTTTTCAATAGCTTTTTTACCTTTATATATATTTTCGGAAAGATATTTTCGGGATGGTGATAAAACGAGCTTGTGCAACACGTTCTTTACATTGTTTTCTTGATAAAACGGGTTTTGCGAACCGACAAAACTTTATGTACTTTCTTTTTTGAAAAGAAAGTACGAAAGAAAGCAATTCGGGAAGAATCCCGAAACCCTCTTAAAAGTTCAAGGCGGAGATTATCTGCCGTGTCGGCTTTACCAAAGCAAATGCGGAAGTGCAGCTCGAATCTTAAAGTGTTTTTAATAGTGCGGAGCTTTTTTGCCTGCGGGGACGGGGAAAAAGCAAGAAAATTTGCCTTCCTCGAAAAAGACAAGCAATGTAGGGGACGGGTCTCTTTGCCCCTCTTGGCGAGCCCTGCTCGGCTTGCTTCGCAAACCAGCAAATCCCGTCCCGCCCGACTGTCTTCTACGATTTATAAAACAAGCAGACCTAGTCGAGACGGAGAGAGAAAAATACACAAAAAGGAGCGGAAAACCGCTCCTCTGATGAAAATATAAAATTTGCACAAACCAATTATTGAAGTTTCTTTTGCTTTTTTGCAAACCATGTCTGTGCAGAGAATTAAAACTCCGCACAGACTCCCCGATAACCGAAGTTTCTTTTGCCTTTTTTGCAAACCCTGTCTGTGCAGAAAATTAAAACTCCGCACAGACTTCCCGATAATTAAAGTTTCTTTTGCCTACTTTTCTTTTCAAAGAAAAGTAGGTCATTCTTTTATTCGTTCGATGGAAATGGCTTTGCCGGTTGCGGGGTCGATTTCGATAAGCACTCCGCAGAAAACGGTTTTTCCTTCCGCCACCTCGAATTTCACGGGATGATGAGTTGTCAGCCGCCGGATTATACATTCGGGCTTTACCCCCAGCACGGAGGTTTCCGCTCCGCACATGCCGACGTCCGTAATATAAGCCGTGCCGCTTTCCGTAACGGTTTCGTCCGCCGTTTCGACGTGCGTATGCGTGCCGACGAGCGCCGTCACTCTGCCGTCAAGATAAAAGAGCATGGCTTTCTTTTCGCTTGTCGCCTCCGCATGAAAATCGACGATTGAAAAATCGTATTTTCCTCTGTTCTCGGCGAGGATTTTGTCTGCCGTCGCAAACGGACAGGCAAGCGGCTCCATATCGACAAGACCGAGCAGATTTATGACGAGAACGGTTGCGGAGCCGCAGTCGCAGAGCGAAAATCCCGCCCCCGCAAGCTGCGGAGGATAATTTGCGGGACGAATTATTCCCGGCTCGTCATCGAGCAGCGTATCCGCTTCAAATCGCTTGAAAACGTGGTTTCCCGTCGTGATGACGTCCGCTCCGCCGGAAAGGAGCATTTCCGCGCTCGCTTTGTCGATGCCGTTTCCGGGGGCGCAGTTTTCGCCGTTGACTATTGCCATATCCGCGCCGTATTTTTTGCGGAGACCCCAGAGAGAGGCGGCAAGCCTTTTTGTCGCGTCCGGACCGACAACGTCACCGAAGAAGAGAATTCTGAAATTTTTCATATATAAACGCTTTCTTTTTCGTATTTGTAAATATTTTAACACAACATTCGGGAAAATGCAATTCTTTGCTTGTTTTATAAAAAATATAGTGCTATAATGTAGCCGTATAAATATGATATCGGAGGACAGCATGTCAGATATATCGGTTTACGGCCTTACGGTGAATTATCTGTCGGTGCCTGTGGGCGTTGACAGCCTGCCGAGGTTTTCATATAAGATAAAGTCGGATGTCCGCGGCGACCGTCAGGTTTCGCGCAGGATAAGGGTTTTTGCGGACGCGGAGCATACGGCGACCGTATGGGACGAGGGCGAACAGCCGACGGAAAATCAGCTTTTCGTGCCGTATGACGGAGAGCCGCTGGTTCCTGTCAGAAAGTATTATTATTCCGTGACAGTGAAAACCGCGGGCGGCGGAGAGGCAACTGCCGAAAGCAGCTTTGTCACCGGCAAGCTTTGCGAGCGCTGGACGGGAAAATGGATAATGGCGCAGTATGTCCGCAGAGAAAACGACGCCTTCGGAGCGGTATATCTGAGAAAGACGTTTGAAATTACAAAACCGGTTTTGCAAGCCTATCTTTGCATTTGCGGTCTCGGCTATTTTGAAAGTCGCATAAACGGCGAAAAGACGGGAGACGATATTCTCTCCCCTGCGTTCACCGATTTCTCAAAGACCGACTCATATATGACGTATGACGTAAAACCCTTGCTTCGTCAGGGGAAAAACGCGATTTCCGTCATTTTGGGAAACGGCTGGTATAACTGCTTTGCAGACGACCCGTGGAACACGCGCGCGGCAACGTGGCGTCATTGGCCGAAAATGATATGTGAACTCAAGTTGACATATTCCGACGGCACGGAAGAAAAGCTCGTCTCCGATACGTCATGGAAGGGCGGCAAGGGGCCGATAATTTTCAACGGTATCCGCAACGGCGAGCATTACGACGCGCGCCTTGATCTTGGCGATTGGGAAAGCCCCGACTTTGACGACTCGAAATGGCAGAATACGAAAATCGTAAAGAGCCCCGGCGGAATTCTGCGGGCTATGGAAATGCCGCCGATAAAAATATACAGGAGCTTTTCGCCGAAGAAAATATGGAAAACGAAAAACGGCTACGCCTTCGACTTCGGTCAGAATATGGCGGGCTTCTGCGAATACGTTTTCAGAGGCGCAAGGGACACGGAAATCACAATCCGTCATTCCGATATGCTCTTTGAAGATGGCGAGCTTGATATGCAGATGGGCGGAATGACGAGAAGTCACGGCTTCCAGACGGATAAATATATCAAAAAGAGCGACGCGCCGGAAAAATGGCACCCGATTTTCGTTTATCACGGCTTTCAGTATATCGAAATCTCCGGCATAGATTATGAACCGGAAAAAGAGGACGTAACGGCTTATGCCGTATGCACGGCTGTCGGAGACACGGGAAGATTTTCATGCTCGGATGAGCTTCTAAACAAAGTTCAGCAGCTTTGCCGCTGGTCGACAATATCAAATATGCATTCGATACCGACAGACTGCCCCCACCGCGAGAAAAACGGCTGGACGGGCGATACGGCGCTTTCATGCGAGCAGATGCTGATAAATTTCGGCTCGCAGCCGTTCCTTGCAAAATGGAGCATGGATATGAGGGAAAGTCAGCGTCCCGCCGGACAGATACCCTGCGTCGTGCCGTCGACGGGCTGGGGCTATTACGGGCTTATGGGTCCCGACTGGTCAAGCGCGCTGATAACCGTGCCCTACAATATCTATCTTTACAATAACGACCCCGACATTCTCAAAATCAATTATGACGCAATCAAGCGCAACTGCGACTTTATGGAGGGAATGACGGACGACCTTACCCTGAATTACGGCACGGGCGACTGGTGTCCGCCTTTTGAGGGCGCTTCGCTTTCGATAAACATGGGCGCATACAGGTGTCCTACGGAGGTCAGCGATACGGCATTTTTCTATAATGCGGCAAAGACCGTCGTTAAAATCGCAAGGATTATGGGCAAGGACGACGACGCGGAATACTATGCCGACCTTGCAAGCCGCATACGAAAGGTATGGCGCGAAAAATTCTTTGACAAATCAACGTTCACCGTCAAGGGCGACTGCCAGACGGCAACGGGCGCAATGCTTTATTTCGGGCTTTACGAGCCGGATGAATATATCCCGCTTGTGAAAAAGCTCATATCGCAGATAGAGGAGCGCGACTGGCATCTTGACTTCGGCGTTCTCGGAAACAAGTTCGTAATGCAGTCGCTTGGGGCTGCGGGCGAAGGAAACGTCGGACAGAGGATGATTGCCCAGAGAACGTTCCCCGGCTGTCAGAGATGGATAGACCTCGGCGCAACGACGCTCTGGGAGTGCTGGAACGGCACCGGCTCGCATAATCATCATATGTTCTCGGACCTTTCGGCATTTATGTATAAATATATCGGCGGTATCTCGCCGGACGAAAACGAGCCGGGCTTTGTGCATACGATTCTCCGCCCCGCCGTCGATTGCGGAATGGAGAGCGCTTCGGCGGAGCATGAAAGCATGTACGGAACGGTCCGTTGCTATTGGGCAAACCGCGACGGCATGCTGACGGTCAATATTTCCGTTCCCTTCGGCTGTCGCGCGACGCTTTATCTGCCGAAGCACTATGCGCGCACGCTTTGTTCGGACGGAGTGCCGGCGGAAAAGCAATTCGGCTTTCTTGAAACCGAAAAGGAATACAGTATCGAGCTTGAAAGCGGAGAATATTCGCTTTCCGCAAAAGCGATATAAATGGAGGGCGGAATGGTAAAAATACTTCACACGGGCGACCTTCATCTGGACGCGCCGTTCTCGCTTTATGACGTCCGAAAGGCGCAGGCGAGGAAAAACGAGCTGCGCGGCGTGTTCTCTTCCATAGTTTTTTATGCAAAGACGGAGAAGGTCGATATGGTCATCATCTCCGGCGACTTTTTCGATCACGGCTTTGTGACAAAGGAGACGCTTGAGCATATAAACGGACAGTTTGAATCGGCTCCCGCGTGCAAATTCGTTATCGCGCCGGGAAATCATGACTGCGCCGACCCGAAAAGTCCTTATAAAAAGGCGGTTTTTCCGCCGAACGTTTATATTTTCGGCTCGGAGGAGCTTTCAAAATTCGAGTTTCCCGATATAGGGGTCGACGTTTACGGCTGGGCGTTTACGTCGCCGGAAATGGAAAAATGCCCGATTGAGCATTACGTAAAGGTCAATCCCGAAAGGATAAACATTCTCGCCTGTCACGGCGATATGCTGACGAAAAATTCCCGCTCCTGCCCGCTTACAACGGACGATATTGCCCGCAGTAACTGCGATTATGCCGCTCTCGGTCATATCCACGCAGGCACGGAGGCAAAGCGCGCGGGAAACACATATTATGCATACTGCGGCTGTCCGGAGGGGCGCTCGTTTGACGAATGCGGCACCAAGGGAGCAATCATCTGCACGTTTGAACGTCAGAGCGGGGGATTTCTGAAAACGGACTTCATATATAAACGCTTCTGCCGCAGAAAATACGAAAAGCTGACGGTTGACATTACGGGGGCGGGGTCGCGGAGCGAGGTAATCTCGGCGATAAAAACCGCAATGACGAAGAAAAGCGTCGGCGCGGACACGCTTTTGCGCGTCACCCTGACGGGCGCGGTATCGCCTGTGGCAGAGCTTAAAACGGACAGAATAACGGACGGTGATATCGGCGTTTTCTATCTTGAACTGCGGGACGAAACGTCTCCCGTGCTTTCGGCGGACATTCTCCGCGACGACCTTTCGATAAAGGGCGCGTTTTACAGAGAGCTTTTGCCGAAGTTGGAAAGTGACGATCCCGAGGAGCGCAGGGCGGCGTCAATGGCGCTGAAATACGGGCTTGCCGCACTTTCCGGCTCGGACGTTGTCGATTTCTGAAATTTATTTTGAAAAGAGGATATATAATAATGAACAGAACGGAAAAACTTATAGCGGCTTTGCCGGCAGGCGTCGACGCATTCATAACGACAAACGAAAAAACCTGCCTTTATCTTTCCGGCTTTGCCTTCTCGGACGGCGCGATATTCGTCACGAGAGCGGGAGCTCATCTCTTCACGGACTTCCGCTATATCGAAGCCGCGGAGAGCGAAACGGAAGGCTTCCTCATTTCAACGGGCAAACGCTTTGAGGAAATGCGCGATATAATCGCAAAAGAGGGGATAAAAACAGTCGGCTTTGAGGACGACCTTATGACAGTTTCCGAGCTTGAAGGAATCAAAAAACAGCTTTCTTCGGTTGAATTTATGCCGGTCGGCGCGACGGTGCGCGCGCTTGCGGAGCATAAGGATGAGGACGAGATCGAGAAGATCAAAGCGGCTCAGCACATAACGGACGAAGCCTTCACGGCTGTCGTTTCCCTCCTCCGCTACGATATGACGGAGATCGAGGTCGCCGCAGAGATAGAATATCAGATGAAAAAGCGCGGAGCGATCTGCCCCAGCTTTGAAACAATCGCCGTTTCGGGAACTAATTCCTCCCGTCCGCACGGAGTTCCGAGAAACGTAACGCTTGAAAAAGGCTTTCTGACGATGGACTTCGGCTGCGTCTATCAGGGTTATTGCTCGGATATGACGAGAACCGTCGTAATCGGCAAGGCGGACGAAGAGATGAAGCGTCTTTATAATACCGTCCTGCTCGCGCAGACAACGGCGATAAATTCCTTCAAGGTCGGCATGCTCGGAAAGGACCTTGATAAGATTGCAAGGGATATCATTGACGAGGCGGGCTATAAGGGGTGCTTCGGTCACGGACTCGGTCACGGCGTCGGCGTTTACATTCACGAAAATCCGAGGGTGTCTCCCGCGGGACTTACACCGCTCACAAAGGGTCACGTTTTCACCGTTGAGCCGGGCATTTATCTCAAAGGAAAATACGGCTGTCGCATTGAAGATATGATGATTGTTACCGCCGAAGGCGGCGTCGACATAACAAAAAGCAGAAAAGACCTGACGGAAATCTGATTTTGAGACAATTTATTGACAAAAAGTACTTGATATTTTCATAAAAATAAGTTAAAATATTGAGTGAAATTAAAACCAGTAATACTTTGGAGGATATTTTTTATGGTAATAGCAGGCGATTTCAAAAACGGCGTAACCTTTGAGATGGACGGTCAGGTGCTTCAGGTTATCGAATTCCAGCACGTTAAACCCGGAAAGGGCGCGGCTTTCGTCCGTACAAAGCTCAGAAACGTAATCACAGGCGCCGTTACGGAAACCACTTTCAACCCCACGGATAAATTCCCGCCCGCTGTCATTGACAGACGCGACATGCAGTACAGCTATAACGACGGCGACCTTTATTATTTCATGGATATGGAAACATTTGAAACAATCCCCGTTTCCAAGGACATGCTTCCCGACAGCTTCAAGTTTGTCAAGGAAGAAATGATGTGCAAGGTGCTTTCCTATAAGGGTAGCGTATTCAGCGTTGAACCCCCGATGTTCGTTGAGCTTGAAGTTGTTGCAACGGAGCCCGGCGTAAGAGGCAACACGGCAACAGGCGCTTCCAAGCCCGCAACTCTCGAAACGGGCGCGGTTATCAAAGTCCCGCTCTTCATCGACAACGGAACAAGACTCCGTATCGACACAAGAACAGGCGAATACATCGAAAGAGCATAAATTAAAAACTGAAAGGGCGCGAAAGCGCAAGGTGAATATTATGACAATCAGCGAAAAGGTTGCATATGTAAAAGGTCTTGCCGAGGGACTCGGCGTTGACAAAGAAGAAAAAACGGGAAAGATAATTTCCGAAATGCTCGCAATCCTTTCCGACGTTGCAGACAAGCTCGACGGCGTTAAGGACGATTGCGAAAACCTCAAGCAGTATGTTGAGGAAATCGACGAGGACCTTGAAGTCCTTGAGGACGAGGTTTACGGCGACGGCGAATGCTGCTGCGATGACGACTGTGATTGCGACGATGATTGCGACTGCTGTGACGACGAATATGAAGATGACGAATGCGGCTGCGGCTGCGGTTGTGAAGACGATGAAGACGACTGCGACTGCTGCGACGGTTGCATAGTCACATGCCCGCACTGCGGCGTATGCCTTGAGCTTGAAGAGGACGACGATCCCGATCATCTCGTATGCCCGAACTGCAAGAAAGAGTTCTCTCTTGACGCAGAGGACGCGGAATAATTAAAATCAAACATCAGCGGAAGCCGTCCGATGAGGGCGGCTTCTGTCAAAAAAAGGTGAAGTTATGAAAAAGATAATAAAGCTGATATGCTTTGTCCTCGCCGTCAGCATGATCGCTGTCATTTTCTGCGGATGTAAAGGAAGCGGAGTGGTTCTTGCCACATATGACGGCGGCGAAGTCCTCTCAACGGACGATGATGTCGAGCAGTGGACAAAATACTTTACGCGTTATTACAGCGCATATATTCTTCAGGGTGTGATGACTTCAAGCGAGCTCGGCAGAATCACGATAAGATCGATAGTTGCCATGCGCTTAAGAGAGCTTGAGGCTGAAAAGCGCGGGATCGAGATCACGGATGAAGCTGTTAAGGAAATGTATGATTACAACGTGAAAGCGTTTGACGAGCAATATGATGGCGGCTTCAAAAAGGCGATGAAGGACTACGGTCTCAAAAAGAAATTCTGGATGATGTTTGCAAGAGAATCCGTTGTTGAAGAACTGATCGTAAAGGATATTATCAACAAAATGGAGATTACGGATGCCGAGCTCACGGAGTTCTATGTAAACAACATCAAGGATTATATAATAGCCGCAGGATATACCTACACGTCGGTGTTTGTTGAGGTCAAGGATCTTTCGGATGAAAACGAATGGGCGGAAAACAAATCTGCCGCGCAGAAATATATCGACCGTATCATCGCCGGCGAGGATTTTGATAAGATAAAAGAAGAAATTCTCAGCATATATAATGAAAAAAACGGTTATTCTCAGGGCGCAAGCTGGTCGGGAAAGGGCGTTATAACCTTTGAAGAGCTCCGCAAGGTCGATAATCTTGAAGAGACTATGAAAGAGCTTGACGAAAAATATGCCGGTCGTGACCCCAAAGCTGACAAGGATTCCGAAGCATACGGAAAATATCTTCAGTACCTTGCAGACTGCATGGCGAATGTACAGAGCTATGCAATGGAGCACATAGAGACGGGCACGGTATATTCCGAGCCGATAATCTCTCCTCTCGGCTGGATGATTCTCCGCCTGGACAATTTTAGAGAAGAAACGTATTATCCCTCACTTAACGAGATCAGAGACATCCTCAGAAACAATTATATAAATGATCTTGTCAACAGCGGAAAGCTCATGAAAGATTTCAGCGATGAAATGGATGAAGCTTATCACGTTGAGATAAAGGAATTCTCATACGGAGCATAAAACAAAAGCCGCCCTTCGGGGTGGCTTTTTCAGTTAAGAGAGAAGAGAAAAGGTGCGCTCCGCGGGGAATTGTTATGTTGTGTGCGGGGCTTTTGTGTCTGCGGGAACGGGGAAAATCAAAAAGGAGCGGAAAACCGCCCCTTCTTTATGAGAATATAAAATTTGCTCAAACCAATAACTAAAGTTTCTTTTGCCTACTTTTCTTTTCAAAGAAAAGTACGGTTATTTGCAGAGGCGGATGATGGCTTCCGCAAAGATTTTTGCGTTTTGTTTCATGCGGTCGACGGAAATGAACTCGCCGGCGGAATGAATTTTGCAGTCCTCGCCGGGGAATTCCGCGCCGAACGCAACTCCGCCTTCAATGTCATGAACATAGGTGCCGCCGCCGATGGCAATGCAACCGCTGCGCGCGCCGGTAACGTCCGAATAAACCTTGTTCAGCGTCTTTACAAAATCACTTTCCGCGTCGGTTTCATGCGGCTCGACGCCGGAAAAATCGGAAAGTTCCATATCCTTGGAGGAAAATGCGCTTTTCAGTCCCGATTTTACCTTTTCAACTGTGCGGCAAAGCGGGAAACGAATGTCAAACTTTCCCGTGAGAGTACCTTTTGAATACGAAAGTATGCTCAGAACCTCTGTGAGTGCGCCGGATTTTTCGTCTGACGCCGCAATTTTAAGCGACTTTCCGTCCGTTTCGCCATATGGGAAGAGAGATGAAAGGTTACGGAACATAACGGTTGAATCGTCGTCGCCGTAAAGTCTGCCGAGCAGGGCGCAAAGGGCTGTGACGGCATTTTTGCCGTCTGCGGGAGTTGATGCGTGCGCGCTTTTGCCCGTAATTCTGATTACCGTTTTGTCCCCCTCTTTTTTGAATGACACAAGGTCAGCCACGCCGGCATTTTTTGCCGCGAGCGCGAGCTCAACGTCAGAAAAACCGACAACTTCTGCCGTCGCGCTTTCGGGAACGGCGTTTATAACAGTCCCGCCCTCTGCCGAAAGCACGGATTTTGTGCCGCTTGGTGTACATTTCGCCGTAACTTCGCCGCGTATCATGCCTTTTTCTATGTTGATGACAGGGTAACTGCCGTCCGGAGTGAATACGCGCGGCGGGAGCTTTGCCTGTTTTTTATACCATGCAAGGTCGGACGAGCCGTTTTCTTCATCGGTACCGACGATGAAACGCACGTTCTGCGAAAGATTTATGCCGCAATCTTTTATCGCTTTCATTGCGTAAAGCACGCAAACAGCAGGACCTTTGTCATCCATTGTGCCTCTGCCATAGAGCTTTCCGCCGGACATAAACATTGAGAAGGGCGGCGTCTTCCAGCCGTTTCCCGCAGGAACGACGTCGAGATGACAAAGTATGCCGAGGGTCGGTTCGCCTTCGGGGTAAAGGTCGATTGTGCCGACGCGGTTTTTATGGTTTTCTGTCTTGAAACCGAAAGATGACGCTATCGAAAGCATTTTTTCAAGCACTCTCGCACACTCTTCGCCGTAAGGCTTGCCGAGTGTCGCCTTTCCCCTGACGCTGGGGATTGCAACGAGCTCCGAAAGTGTGCCCGTCATTTTCGCAAGATTTGCGTCAATATAATTATATATTTCTGCGTTCATAGAGTAATTCTCCTCTCGCTTTATTCTCTTTTTTATTATTATATCATAACCTGCGACATTTTTATAGATATTTTTTAAGAATTTTTCACCGTTCTTTTCTTCGAGAAGAAAAGAAGGCAAAAGAAGCTTCAGTTATTGGTTTGAACAAACTTTATATTCTCATAAAGAAGGGGCGGTTTTCCGCTCATTTTTGATTTTCCCCGTCTCCGCAGGCACAAAAGCTTTGCGCAATTAAAAAACTTTTTAAGATTCGCGCTACACTTTTGCCTTTGCTTTGGTAAAGCTGACGTTGCAGAAAAACCCCGCCTTGAACTTTTAAGGGAAGCCTCGGCGGGATTTGCTTGGTTGCAAGCAAGCCGAGCAGGCCTCGCCGGGAGGGGTGAGTCCGAATTACTCATCAAAAAAGAGGCGTTTGACCGCCTCTTTTTCGTCTTATTCTTTTATTGTCCCATCCGCATTGAATACGGGGAGAACCTGAAGATATTTGATGTCGTCGCGCTTTGCGGCGTCGCCTTCGGCAAGAACGCACATTTTGCCTGCGATTATGCCGCCTGCTTTTGTAACAAGCTCTTCGAGCGCACGAAGCGACTCGCCCGTGCTGACGACGTCGTCAACTATGAGGACTCTCTTCCCTTTCATCGCCTCGGCGTCGTCGCCGTCGAGATAAAGCGTCTGGAGAGTTGCATGCGTTATGGACTTGACCTCGGACGAGAAAATGTTGCGCATATAGAGCTTGGGCGTTTTTCTTGCGAGGAGATAGTTTTCCGCATTCGACTGACGAGCCATCTCATAAACAAGCGGGATACCCTTGCTTTCGGCAGTTATCATTATATCGTGCTCGGGAGCGATTTTGAGAAGCTCCGCAGCGGCGACCTTTGTTATTTCAACGTCGCCGAACATAATGAACGCGCCGATATAGAGCGAGTCCGTTATCGGGCAAAGCGGGAGCTTGCGTTTCAGTCCCGCGATTTCAATTTCATAATACATAATGTTCCTCCCTTACGAGCGTATCGTTACGCCGAGCTTATACTCAAGCGCGCCGAGAATTTTCTTTGTTGCCTTGTCGGCTTCGTCGACCGTCAGCGTGTGGTCCGCTGCGCGGAGCATGACGGAGAAGCTGACGCTCTTTTTGCCTTCGGGAAGCTGGCTGCCTCTGTAAACGTCGAAAAGCGTGATGCTTTCAAGAATCTTTACGCCGCATGAGGACATCGCCTCTTCCAGCGTACCGACCTCGACCTCCTCATCGCAGACGAGAGAGAAGTCGCGGCTGACAGCGGGGAATTTGGGCAGGGGCTTATACTTCTTTTCGGAAACCGAATGCTCGCGGATAAGCTCAAGATCAAGCTCTGCAAGATAAACGGGACACGAGAACGTATAATTTTCGCGTGTTACGGGATGAAGCTCGCCGAAAATACCGAGGTCCGTGCCGTCCGGAAGAACGATTTTTGCCGTGCGACCGGGGTGGAACGTCGGGTCGTCCGTAACCGCAACGTATTTTGCGTTGTCAATTCCCGCAAAGCGGAGAATTTCCTCGCAAATGCCCTTTATTCTTGAGAAGCCGCCTGCGCCGTAGAACCCAACGGTAACCTTTATTCTCTCATCCGGCAGGGTGCCTTCGAGCCCGTGAATATTCGTGACGACGCCCTCTCTCGGAATGAATACCTTTGCCATCTCAAAGAGAGACGCGGTCGGGTTTGACCTGTTGTAATTCAGCTCAAGAATTTCAAGCATTGACGGAATGGACGTTGTGCGCAGGGTCTTTGTGTCCTCGCCGAACGGATTTGCAATTTCGAGCGACTTTCTTCTCGGGTCGTCCTCCGCCATGCCGGATTTTGTATAAATTCTTGCGGGAATGAACGTAAACGTGCATATTTCGTCAAGACCGAGCGCGCAGAGATGCTCCGAAAGTCCCTCGCGGAACTTGACGTCGGCAGGAAGTCCGCCCTGCGTCATCTGAGCGATTATCGAGCTTGACTCAATCTTGTTGTAACCGTAAATACGGACGATTTCCTCCGCCACGTCGTTCATGCAGCGAACGTCGTCACGATATGACGGAACAATAACCTTTCCGTCCTCAACCTCAAAGCAGAGGGAACGGAGAATATCCTTCATATTGTCCGGAGGGAGGAAGATACCGAGGAAACGGTTCATTCTCTCCGGCTCGAAGGGCACTGTATAAACCGGCTTTTTCTCAAGATAAACATCGATCATTCCGTCGACGACTTCTCCTGCGCCGAGCAGCTCAACAAGCTCGCAGGCTCTCTGAAGCGCGGGCAGACAGTTTTCGCAGTCGAGTCCTTTTTCAAAGCGTGCGGAGCTTTCCGTTCTCATACCGAGCTTTTTCGCCGTGATACGGACGGAAGCGCCGTCAAAGCAGGCGGATTCAAAGACAACCGTCTTTGTTGCGTCTGTAATTTCGCTGTTTTCGCCGCCCATAACGCCCGCAATTCCGACGGGGCGATCCCTGTCCGCAATGACAAGCATATCGGGCGTGAGAGCTCTTTCCTGGCTGTCAAGCGTGCGGAATATCTCGCCGTCGCCCGCTTCTCTGACGACGATCTCGTGTCCGTCAAGGCAGGCATAGTCGAAAGCGTGCATCGGCTGACCGTATTCAATCATTACATAGTTTGTGATATCGACGATGTTGTTTATCGGTCTGACGCCGGCTGCGCGGAGACGCATACGCAGCCACAGAGGTGAGGGCGCAATTTTAACGTTTTTAACGACTCTTGCGCAGTATCTGGAGCATTTCTTGCTGTCGACAGAAACGTTTACATAGTCTCTGACGTTGCCGTCGCTTCCCTTGACGGCAGGCGTCGGGATATTCAGAGGACGTCCGAACGTTGCGGACGCTTCCCTTGCCAGACCTATGACGGAAAGGCAGTCCGGGCGGTTCGGTGTAATTTCAAATTCAACAGCCGTGTCGCTCAGAGCGAGAACGTCGTGAATGTCGTCGCCTGCTTTGCAGGGATAATCGTTGAGAATGAGAATTCCGTCCGTCGGGGCGCCGGGCATATCGTGCGTATCAAGTCCCAGCTCTTCGATTGAGCAGAACATTCCCTCGCTCGTTACGCCGCGGAGCTTGCCCGTCTTTATTTCAACGCCGTGCGCCAGCTTTGCAACAACCTTTTCCCCTTCGGGAGAAATCGCAACGGGAACAAGCGCACCCTCAAAAAAGTTCTTTGCGGCGGTGACAATCTGCAAATCCCTGTCACCGAAGTTGACCTGACAGATTACAAGCCTTTCGGCGTCGGGGTGCTGTTCGATTTTCGTAATAAGTCCCACGCGGACGTTTTCAATCTCTTTTCCGAGCTCCTCATAGGTCTCAACCTTTGAGCCGGAAACAGTCATATCCTCGCAGAAGGTTTTAATATCAATATCGCTTACGTCGATAAAATCGTGAAGCCATTTAAGTGAAAGTATCATATCTGCACCTCCCAATCAGAATTGTGAAAGGAATCTGACGTCGTTTTCGTAAAGCATACGCATATCGTCGATTCCCAGTCGGCAGAGCGCAACCCTTTCAATGCCCATTCCGAAAGCAAATCCGGAATAAACGTTGGGGTCTATGCCGCAGTTTGAAAGCACGAAGGGATGAACCATTCCCGCGCCGAGAATTTCAATCCAGCCTTCGCCCTTGCAGAGTCGGCAGCCCTTGCCGCCGCATTCCCAGCAGGAAACGTCAACCTCGGCAGAGGGCTCCGTGAACGGGAAATGGTGCGGACGGAAACGGATTTTTGTGTCCTCGCCGAACATTTTCTTTGCGAAAAGCTCAAGCACGCCCTTGAGATCGCCCATTGTTATGCCCTTGTCGACAACAAGCCCCTCGCACTGATGGAATATCGGCGAATGGGTTGCGTCTGCGGGGTCGGCACGGTAAACTCTGCCGGGAGAAATAACTCTTATCGGCGGCTTTGAGTTTTCCATCGTGCGCACCTGCACGGGCGAGGTCTGCGAGCGGAGGAGAATGTTGTCTGTTATATAGAATGTGTCCTGCGTATCGCGGGCGGGGTGATTTTTCGGCAGATTGAGCGCCTCGAAGTTGTAATAGTCATATTCAACCTCCGGTCCTTCAACAACGGAAAAGCCCATTCCGACGAAAATTTCACGTATAGCCGCTTCCGTCTGCGCAAGAGGATGACGCTTGCCGATGGAAAGGTCGTCTCCGGGAATGGTTACGTCGATTTTTTCAGCCTTGAGCTTTGCCTCGAGCGCTTCTCTCTTTTCTTTTTCGGCTTTTTCTGCGATTGCCGCTTCAATCTTCTCTCTGACCTCGTTTACAAGCTGACCCATTTTCGGTCTGTCCTCGGGAGCGACTGCGCCCATTCCGCGAAGAACGGAGGTCAGCTCGCCCTTTTTGCCGAGAAAACGAATTCTGACAGATTCCGAGCTTTCATCTCCGCAAAGAGCGGAAAGCGCGTCCTGCCTGATTTTTTCAAGTAGTTCTTTCATACAAAAAGTCCTTTCAAAGTATTTGTGTTTACGTTTTACAAAAAAATAAGCCCCGTCCACAAAAAGGGACGAAGCGCATGCTCCGCGGTACCACCCGCATTTCCGTCATATGACGGACACTTTATGCCGTATAACGGCGGCAACCCGTCTTCCGCTACTTTTGTGTTCACGGAAAAAGCTCCGAAGCGAAAGGCAATCTGCGCCGCGGTGCGCCGCTTTCAGCCTCGTCGGACGCTCTCTGTCAACCGTTTTGTGCGCAAAAAGCCGCTTTTTCACAGCCTTTCGGTATTTTACTCTATAAGTATACCACAAAAATACCACAAATCAAGCGTTTATTTGAAATTTCCCCTACTTTTCTTTGACCGTACTTTTCTTTGAAAAGAAAAGTAGGCACCGTTCTTTTCTTCGAGAAGAAAAGAAGGCAAAAGAAGCTTTAATAATTGGTTTGCGCAAATTTTGTAAACAGCAAACAGAGATGAGTTTTCATCTCTGCTTTTGCTTTGACCGGATTTTTTGAAAAGAAAAGTGGGCAAAAGAAACTTTGATAATCGTGGAAAGAAGATATCTGTTCGAAAAAATGAAAACCGTCGACCTGATAATGGTCGACGGTTTGTCAGTGATTTACCGGAACAAACTCGAGTTTAAGTCTCATTCCCATTCCGTCCGCAAGTCTTTGAAGAGTTTTCAGCGACGGATTTGCATTTCCATTTTCCAATCTGCTTATGTCAGCTTGAGGAATTCCAGTGATATCGGACAGTTGCTTTTGCGTAAGCGAGTTTTCGGCGCGCGATGTGAGCATTGCCTTTATTATCTGATATTCAGGTTCAAGCGCATCCCATTCCTCTTTGAATTCGGGATTTTTCATTTGTTCTTCAAGCGTCGTTCTGAAATTCTTGCCCATTATCGGTACTCCTTTCTTGATTCGTAATCTTTTCGGTATTTCTTTGCCAAATCTATTTCTGATTCAGGCGTTTTTTGCGTTTTCTTTACAAAGCCGTTTGTAAGTATTATTTTTTGTCCGACAACAAAGAAATATAACACTCTTGTTATGTTGTTGCCCTGAACTGCGCGAAGTTCATATATCCCGTCGGAAAGAAATTTAGAATAAGGTTCGCGCAAATCATTTCCTTTAAGCTCAAGCAACTCAAGAAGGCGAAACAATTTTGCCTGCATTTTAAGGTCTTGTGAAAGAATGAATTCCTCGGCGGGATATGTGCCGTCGCTTTTTTCATAAAACTCGATTTCGAACAAGTCAATCAACTCCTCAATCATTCCTTCGTCTATATTATATGTGATAAAACACATATTTGTCAATGGTTTTTATTAAAATTTTTATAAAAACAGAGATGAAAAATCACCTCTGTTTGCTTTTTATAAAATTTGTTCAAAACAAATAACCGAAGTTTCTTTTACTTTCTTTTCGAAGAAAAGAAGGGTACAAAATCAAAAAGGAGCGGAAAACCGCTCCTTTTATGAAAATATAAAGTTCGCACAAACCGGTTATTAAAGTTTCTTTTGCCTACTTTTCTTTTCAAAGAAAAGTACGGTCGAAGAAAAGTACGGCGCCTACTTTTCTTCCCGAAGGAAAGTAGGTTTTACATAAACGGAAGAAATGTTACATTCGACGGAGACCGTTCCGTCCGCGCCGCACGCCCCTTCGCCGACAAAGCAACCATTTTCCGTTATTTCCGCAAGCGAAAGTCCGTCCGAAATTGACTCCGCCTTCCCGCGGGCGTCCTCAATGGCGAGGCGGAGCGCCTCCTTTTCATAGTCCGAAGCGTCCGAAAGAAAATATCTGACGCAGTTTACCCCGCTCGCACCGAGACTTTCAAGCTCCGCCGTTATCTCGCGAACGGAATCGACGTTGTCCGTTTCGATTGTAAAACAGCGGGAAACTGTATATCTGCCGCAGGCAGGGTCACCATAAGAAAAATATGACTCTTCCTGCACACATGCAAACTTTTCTTTTATCGCCGCAACGACTTTTTCGTTTTTACGTTTTGCGTCCGGCTCTTTTTTTGATACGGTATCGACAGAAAAGTATATGCTGGCTCTGTCAGCCTCTGCAAAAACAACGCCCCTGCCGCAGACGGTTATTTTTTCGGCACTCTCATATGCCGCGCCTGCGGAAAACGTCGACAGCGCCGCGAGAGCGGCAAGAATAAACACAAAAATTCTTAAAAATTTATTTTTCATATGACAAAAGACCTCCTTTTCGGACAGTCTTTCCCGATATGGAATTTTTATTCATGAAAAAATCCCGCTCATCGCGGGGTTTTCTGTTTTCCTTTATCAGACTGAATATCACGTAAGCCGCGGCAAGCGTTTCCGTCACAGCCATTGCCGCAGAGCCGTCCGGACCGCGATACCGACCGACCATCGCCATGTCGACAAGTCCGTAAATACTTGATATAAACGCGCTACCGAAGGACGCGCAGAAAAATTTGAGATACAGCTTTTTGAGATCGCCGCCGATCAGATCCATTACGATAATTCTCCTTAATATATGAACAAAAAATGTACATAAATATATTGACAAATCATGGATTTTGTTATATAATTTATTCGCTGTGATAGGCTGTGAAGGTCTGACAGTAATATTTTTGGGGCATTGTGGAGCGTGTGATACACAATCACAAAGAGGAGAGGAAAAATGAGAGCACCGGAAAAGAACATAAAAAGCATAAATTCCGTGCTGGACGACTGCTTCCGCAGTCTTGCCGAAACGGGGCTTGAAAAGGCGTCCGTGCGCTCGTTTTACAAGGCGACGAACCTCTCGTCAAGCAGTCTTTATTACCGCTTTGAAAGCAAGGACGAAATAATCATCGAAGCGACATACAACCGCCTCTATTCCATAACGAACGACCTCTTTTTCTGCGCCGCGGAGAACATCGGCTCTTTTGAAAGCCTTGCCCAGAAATTTCTCGCCAGCGCGGACGAATACAAAAAGGATATAAGAGTCATATATCAGGTGCTCAGCAGTCCGGTATACGGAAAGGAACTCAAACGTCGCACCGAAACGCTGAAATCTTTTTACCGTCGGATTGCGGCACTGATTTCCGAAGAGCTCGGGTGCCAATCCGACGAGCTCTTCCCTTTTGTCACCCTTTTCATATCGGTCATACGCGAATATATCCTCTGGGAGGATCGCGAGATGACTGAGCGCAACCTCAGATATCTTTACGAGGGCGCAAGCCGCCTGCAAAAGCAGGAAAGAAACGAATTATAATCTCCTTTTCCGCTCCGCTATACGGAGCGGGGGCAGATAAAGGGCACAAAATATTTGTGTTTTTTATCCGCCTGAAATTTGCCGGCGGGAACCGACTGTACCCCGCAGTCGTTTTCCGTCCGGCACAGGTCAGTCGGGCATTGCGCAGGCATGATGGGGGGTAAGCTCCTTTCGGCTCGGACATTACGAAAACCGGTAATGTCTGCGCAGACTTTTTTATTATTCATAGCGGAACGTCTTTTCTGCCGGCGCAAAGATGCTTCCCCTTCCAACGCGTCGGCAAAAAATAATACAAAGGAGAAAGACATGAAAAAATTCTCATCAAAACAGGCATTGCTTCTCAGCGTACTTTCCATGGTGCTCTGCGTTTCAATGCTTATCGGTTCGACCTTTGCATGGTTTACGGACTCCGCAACGGCAAATGTAAACACAATCCAGTCCGGTAATCTGGACGTTGAGCTTGTCGGCGAGGACGGAGAGCCGCTTGAAGGCGCGCTCAAATGGAAGGCTCAGGACAACAGAGAGACTATTCTCTGGGAGCCGGGCTGCGAATACAAAACGCAGGGCTTCCGTATAAAGAACAACGGTAACCTCGCGCTCAAGTACACCATCGCGCTCAACGGCGTTGTCGGCGACGCAAGGCTCCTTGAAGTAATAAACTTCTCGGTAGTAGACGCAAACGGCACGGAAATTGCCCTCAACACATTTGAAGGCAAGCTCGAAAACGCAAATCAGACAAGCGACGTTCTCTACCTCAAAGGTAAAATGTCCGAGGCAGCAGACAACAACTATATGAAGCAGGAGCTTTCCGGCATTACAATCGTTGTTTACGCAACACAGCTCAATCACGAGTATGACTCAAACGGCAAGGATTACGACGAAGGCGCGGCAAATCCCTCGTTCGTCGGCACGGCAGATGAGCTCAAAGCCGCAATCGCAGAAGGAAAGAGCGTCCGTCTGACATCGAACATCGCCCTTGAGAGCCCGCTCAACATCAGCAATGACCTCACGGTTTACGGCGACGGATATTCCGTCATTTCCGGTTATCCTGTCAGCGTATCGGCTGATGCAAACGTTACATTAAAGGACGTCAACTTCGCAAGCCCCGTAAACGCGAACAACAATGCGTCAAACCTTTACGCAAGCGGGCTCAAGGGCAAGCTCGTCATCGACGGCTGCAAGTTCTCCGGTTCTCAGTGGGACTGCATTCAGGTTACGCCCGTTGAAGGCGCGGAAATCGTCATAAACGGCTGTCAGTTCAAAGCAGCAGCCGAAACGCAGAGATTTATACATATCGAAGCGGCTTATCTTTCCAATTCGAACGTCAAAGTCACACTCACAAACAACTTCTTCGGCGCTACCGAAAATCTCAAAAACTCGATGATAGACCTTGACTATATCAACATAGACGGTATCGACTTCGGCGGAAACAACGTTTATACGGACATGAGCGGCGACATCTACGTCTGCGGCCCCTCCGTGAACAGAACAATTGAATCGGCAGACGCATATAAAAAGCTCGGCAGTATGCTGCTAAGCCCGGGCGACGGAGAAACCGTTACGGAAATAAGCGGCAACGTTAAGATCGCGGAAGGCTCGAGCGCCTCCGTTGACTCAAACACAACAATTTCCGCAGGCTCGACAATCGCCGGCGCCGGCAAGGACAAATCGACAATCAACGCCAATAAGGCCTCTGTCGGAAAAGACAATGTTACAATCAAAGATGTAACAATCAAAGGTTCGGGCTCCGCGGGAACAGGCGGCACGCTCAACATCAACGGCGCAAACACGACAATCGAAAACGTTGATTACATCGGCGACGGCAACATCGCTGTCGCGGTTTCCACAGGTGCGAGCAACAGCGGAACAGTATTTAAAGGCACAAAGATAACAAACGCTTTCCGCGGAATCCAGTTCTGGTCTCTCTCCGGAGACAGCGTCATTGACGACTGCGTTCTTGATGTTGCGGGCTATACCTTCAATATCGACGCGGCAGTTTCGGGTTCGACGCTCACAATAAAGAATTCCACCCTCAACGGCTGGACGTCTTACACAAGCGGCATTTCCCTTGTTTCCTTTGAAAACTGCAAGCTCGGTCTCAACGCTTATCAGTATCTCCGCCCGTATTCCGAAACGGTTATAAAGGATTGTGAATTCACCTCTGCCGGCTATCAGCTCAATGCAGGCGGTAGTGACGCGTACACAATCACAATCACAAACTGCACAAAGAACGGCACGAAGATAACAGCAGAAAACGTTCGGTCTCTCCTGCTCGATACAGACGACTGGAACACAAACGCAACGCTTATAGTTGACGGCACAACCGTTACACTCAACTGATTTCTTCCCCTCTCCGCCTTCGGGCGGAGGGGCAATCAAAGGGCATAGGCAAACGCATATGCCTTTTGATTTCCTTGATGTGATTGCGGGAAACCGCATTTACATATTGTCATTGAAAAATTTAGATTAAGGAGGTAAAAAAACAATGACAAACAGCAAAACTACCAAGCGGGCATTGCTTCTCAGCGTACTTTCAATGGTGCTCTGCGTTTCAATGCTTGTCGGTTCGACATTTGCGTGGTTCACCGACACCGCAAGCACTGCAGTAAACAAAATCCAGGCGGGCAATCTGGATGTGGAATTAGAGTACAGCAAAGATTTTTCCGAATGGAAAAAGGTGGACAATACAACCAAGCTCTTCGAGGAAAGTAAATCGTGGGAGCCCGGTCGTACGGAAATTGTATATCTTCGTGTTAAGAACGCAGGAACGCTTGCACTGAAGTATACGCTCGGTCTTTATAACCTTTACAATAGCACCGGCAAAAATATTTTGGGCAAAAAATATAGTCTCAGCGACTATGTGAAGCTGGGGGCGGTGGAAGCCGATGCTGCATATGCAGATCGTGCGGCGGCTATCAGTGCTGTGCAGGACAGCGCCAAAACGCTTAATAGCATTGGAGATGCCAGCATTGTCGGTGCAGACCTTGCTACCAACGCTACAAAGGTCTATGCAATGGTGCTCTATATGCCCACAACAGTAGGAAATGAAGCAAACCCGAAGAATAAGGATCCGTATTGGGCGGCAAAGGTTTCCTTCGGTATCAGCGTTGACGCTACACAGGCAGTTTCCGAATCGGATTCGTTTGGTAATACATACGATGAAGATGCTGCCACCATTCTGTCTGCAATCAGCTTTTCTTCCGGAAAGCACGAAATCACCCAGAATATGCAGGCTAACGGACGCTTTGGTGCAGTTCAGGCGGAAAGAACCGCTCAGTTTACGATCAACGCCGATGTATATGCTGTGTACAATAGGGATACGAGCGGCACTACCGGCGGAGCCATGGCTGTTCAGGCCGACGGTAACAGCAAGGTTATCATCAATGGCGGTGATTTCCGTCAGGTCAGTGTACCTGCCGACGACCCTGTATGCGATCTGATTTATGCCCTGGGCAATGCTCAGATCGAAATCAACGGCGGTACTTTCAAGGCTGTGTCTCCCGAGAGAACCTTGAACTGCAAGGATGGCTCCAATGCGAAGATCACCGTCAAGGGCGGTAGCTTCTATAAGTATGACCCGTCTAACCCGACCCTGGGCGCTAACGAAGTTGTCGTTGCTGCAGGCTATCATGTAGTACAGGATGGCGACTGGTTCAATGTCGTTGCCGATTAACTGAAAATCACAAAGAAATCAAGTCCTCTCCACCTTCGGGTGGAGGGGCAGACAAAGGGCACGAAAATTTTGTGCCCTTTGTCTGCCTTTTACGCCGGACTCCTGAATTCGTGGCGGCATAGCCGCAGGAAGGATGTTTTCTTCGAGCCCGTGCAATTGCGCATTTTACGCCACGGCGGCGGTCTTGGGCAAAGGCTGCACCGTAACGGCAAACGCAAACGGCACGTGGACCGTGACAAAATAAATCAAATTTTCAAAACCGAAAATCCCCGGGCAAATGCCCCGGGGATTTTGTTTTTTCAGATAAGCGGTATCAGTCGCAAAGCTCTTTCGCCAGCTTTCCAAGCTCTTCCCTGTTCTTTTCAGTCAATGCGGAAAGCACGGTGACGGTTGTTTCCGTCCACGAGAGATTTTTGCACCCGTCAAGCATGCCGCGCATGACCTTTGCCGCAAGCGGCGCCCATGAACCGTTTTCAATCAGTCCGACAGTGCGGTTTTTATAGCCGCGCTCGGAAAGACAATTGATAAACTCACGCATAGGCGGGAAAACGTCGCCGTTATACGTCGGCGAGGCAAGCACGAGCTTTCCGTAACGGAAGGCGTCCGCAACCGCGGCTGACATATCGCACCGCGCAAGGTCATAGACAGAGACCTGCTCCCCGCCCGCGCGAAGCTCATCCGCAAGAAGAAGCGCCGCATTTTTTGTGTTCCCGTAGACAGAGGCATATGCAATGCAGACCCCTTCGCTCTCAACGGAATACGACGACCAGATGTCATAAAGATTCGTATAATAAGAAAGATTTTCGGAGAGAACGGGTCCGTGCAGAGGACAGATTATTTCTATGTCAAGCGCCGCCGCCTTTTTGAGAAGCGACTGCACCTGAGCGCCGTATTTGCCGACAATACCGATATAATATCTTCTCGCCTCGTCCGCCCAAGGCTCGTCCGCGTCGAGTGCGCCGAACTTGCCGAAGCCGTCCGCCGAGAAGAGGACTTTGTCCTCCGCGTCATATGTGACCATGACCTCCGGCCAATGAACCATTGGCGCAAAGATAAAATTGAGCGTGTGACGTCCGAGGGAGAGCGTCCCGCCGTTTTCGACGGTCAGTTTGTTTTGGCAAAGTCCCGCTCCGAAGAAATTATCAATCATGGCAAAGGTTTTTGCGTTTGCAACGACTGTCGCGGCGGGGTAAATGCGGAGAAAATCCGCAATGCCGGCGGAATGGTCGGGCTCCATATGTTGAATGATGAGATAGTCAGGCAAGCGACCGTCAAGTGTCGCCGAGAGCTTTGAAAGCCATTCGCCTGTAAAGCCCGCGTCAACCGTGTCCATAACGGCAATCTTTTCGTCAGTTATCACATATGAGTTATATGCCATGCCGTGCGGCACCTTATATTGTCCTTCAAAAAGGTCTGTTTTATAATCGTTTACGCCGATGTATTTTATATCGTTTGTTATGTTCATGAGCTTTTATATCCTTTGCGCTTTGTTTTTTCGCTATAAAGTATAACAGGTTTTGCGGCGCTTGTCAAGCGGTAATAATAATTATTATCATTTTTTATCTTGGTTTACATTAGTATTTGCCTTCGGCTTTCGCGTGCGGACGGCGCGCCCGCTCGATTGACAAGGCTTTGATTTCGTGATACAATAAATCCGTGCAAACCGGCATTTTCAATAATTTTCCGAGGTGTAAAAATGACACACATTCAGCATTACAGTTCCCCGCTCGGCAGAATTCTGCTCGCGGCGGATGAAACCGGACTTATGGGGCTCTGGTTTGACGGGCAAAAATATTTTGCGCGCGGCCTGCCGTCGGAATGTGCGGAAAAGGAAACGCCGATACTCGCGGAAACCGTGCGCTGGCTTGATATTTATTTCGGCGGGAAAAAACCGGATTTTCTGCCGCCGCTGCACCCCGTCGGCTCTCCGTTCCGGCAGGAGGTATGGAAAATCCTCTTGCAGATTCCTTACGGCGAGACCGTTACATACGGCGATATTTCAAAACAGCTTGTAAAGGGAGCGGGGATTGAAAGAATGTCCGCGCAGGCGGTCGGCAGTGCTGTCGGGCATAATGAGGTTTCAATCATTATTCCCTGTCATCGCGTCGTGGGAACAAACGGCAGTCTGACGGGATACGCAGGCGGGTTTGACAGAAAAATCAAGCTGCTTGAGCTTGAAAAAGCCGATATGAGCCAACTTTTCGTTCCGAAAAAGGTAATGTCGGCAATGAGCTCGGTATGATAAATAAATGAAAGGAAAAACAATCATGAAAGAAAACAGAAAATTATTGAAAGATGTGCTTGACGATATTCGTCAGGATATGAGCGACGAAGAAGTCCTTGCACTTCTGGCAAACCGCAAAATTTCGGTACGCCCCGACAGCGAGAAGAAATACACGCTCGGACAGAGGGCAGCCGATGCCATTGCAAAGTTTGCGGGCAGTTGGGCGTTTATCTTCTCGTTTGCAGGCGTGCTGATTCTGTGGATGGTCGTCAACGCCATTCTTGCGACAAAAGCATTTGACCCGTACCCGTTTATCCTTCTGAACCTCGTCCTGTCCTGTGTGGCAGCCATTCAGGCACCGCTGATTATGATGAGTCAGAACCGGCAGGAAGAAAAAGACCGCCGCCGCGCGGAAAACGATTATAAGGTGAACCTGAAAACCGAGATCATGATTGAAGACCTCTATGACAAAGTGAACGCAATCCTTGCCAAGCAGGCGCAAATTGAGAAACTGCTGTCGGAGCAAGAGAAAGAAAGCACGGAAACAAAGAAATAATAGATTTGACAAATCGGAATTTGCGGGTGTGATTGATGAGAATTGAAGAAGTTACGGAAAACAAAAAACAATATCTTGATTTGCTCCTATTGGCGGATGAGCAGGAAGATATGGTTGACCGTTATCTCTATAAAGGTAAAATGT
>UQUT01000012.1 GCA_900544285.1 uncultured Eubacterium sp. | reverse complement strand
CCTCAAATTGCTTTCTTTCGTACTTTCTTTTCAAAAAAGAAAGTACATAAAGGAACGGCTTTTGCAGAGGATTCCCCCGCTTCCTCGCAGAGGAAGGAAAATATCCTCCAAAAAACAAAAACGACGGATTGCTCCGTCGTTTTTTTCTGTATTTTCTTTATTTTCTGTCCTTCTCAACCGCTTCGAACAGACCGCCGAGATAAACCGCGCCAAGGGCTCTGTCATAAAGTCCGTAGCCGGGCTTGCCGTCCTCGCCCCAGATGTTTCTTCCGTGATCGGGACGGACATAGCCGTCAAAACCGTTCTCAACGAGCGCTTTTACAACGCCGTACATATCGACGCTGCCGCCCTCCGTGCGGTGTCCGCACTCCTCAAACGAGCCGTCATCTTCAATATGAACGTTGCGAAGGTGTGCAAAATGGATTCTGCCCTGTGCGGCATACTTTGCGGCGAGCTTGACCATATCGTTCTTTTTTGAACAGCCGAGAGAGCCCGTGCAAAGCGTCAGCCCGTTTGCTATCGACGGTACAAGCGAGAACATTCTGTCCAGATTTTCCTCGCAGGTGATAATTCTCGGAAGTCCGAAAATCGGATAAGGCGGATCGTCCGGATGGATTGCGAGCTTGATACCAACCTCCTCCGCTACGGGTATTACTTTTTTGAGGAAGTATTCAAGATTATCCCAGAGTCCCTCCTCGCCGATTGCCTTATAAGCGTCGATAAGAGAACGGATTTCGGCTTTTGTATAACTGTCGTTCCAGCCGGGAAGGCTGAGGTCTCCCTCTGCGGGATTGAGCGTTTTCAGATCCTCGAAAAACATTGCAAGCGACGTTGACCCATCCTTGTTTTTATATTTGAGGTTGGTTCTTGTCCAGTCGAAAACGGGCATAAAATTATAGCATACAACCTTTATTCCCGCCTCTGCGCACACGCGCATATCCTTACAGAAAAGGTCGATATATTTATCTCTGTCGGGCGTGCCGAGCTTTATCTCCTCGCACACGGGTATCGACTCGATGACTTCAAACTCAAGTCCGTTTTTCTCGCATTCGCGACGGATTTTCAGCAGGTCCTCAAGTCTCCATTCTTCCCCCGCCGCGACTTCATAGTCTGCGGAGCAGATCCCCGTCATTCCCGGTATCTGAGAAATATATTCAAGCGGGACAATATCGTTTCCCGCCGACCAGCGAAATATCATTTTCATAATTTTTTCTCCTGACGTTCGTTTTTTATCATTCTATCACAAGCAAAGAAAACTTGCAAGCACAAATGCGGGAAAACGAACGTATTTTTCCCCATCATCTTCTCTTATAAACAACTATCTCCGGCTGACTGCCGTCAACGCTGAAACTGCAAACAAGAATAAATCCCATATCGGCGATAACGCCGTAGCAAACGCCCATATCGGCAAATTTTATCTGTGTACCAAGATAAATGTTTTTGTCGTCGAGAAGTTTTACCGTTCCACCGCTCGGAATCGGATATTCAAGATTCACCAAAGCGCCAGAAAGCTCATTAAGCCTGTCGACCAAAGGAAGTCCTTCGCCATTCAAAAGTCTGTTTATTTCGCCGAGCAATTTGTTTTTAAATTCGTCATAAGCGGCTCTGCCTCCGGTTTTTATGTATTCTGCAGCGACACATCTGCCGCCGAATGGATGCCCGCAAGTCGCCTCGCACCCTTTACATTCATCCTTCATTTGACATTTGTCACAGTTTATTCCGCATAATGATTTCATTATTTTCTCTCCTGCTGTTTCGATTGATGTATATCGTATGATATTTATAGCACATCCCGCACGGTTTGTCAATGAGATTTTCCGCCATCTCCGAACAATCCGTCGAGGGTTGATTTTTTCCGTCACATATGATACAATTTATACACTTACCGCAAACGGAGGTGGAAAATATGTCGCAGATAACAAAGCGCGCGCTGGAACAGTCGCTCAAAAATCTTCTTCTCAAAAAACCGCTGACAAAAATAACGATAAACGATATCGCCGAGGATTGCGGAATAAACCGCATGACGTTTTATTATCATTTCAAGGACATATATGACCTTGTCGAATGGTCGTGCATGGAGGACGCCCGCAAGGCGCTTGAAGAAAAGAAAACATATGACACATGGCAGCAGGGACTTTTGCAGATATTTGACGCCGTGCGCCAAAACAAACCGTTTATAATGAATGTTTACCGTTGCGTTCATCAGGAGCAGGTTGAAAAATTTCTTTCGCCGCTTGTCGACTCGCTCTTGCGCGGCGTTATAAACGAAGAATCCGCCGGTATGACCGTCCGCGATGAGGACAAGGACTTTATCGCGCAGGTATATTCATATGTTTTCATCGGCATAATGCTGGACTGGATAAAAAACGATATGCGAGGCGAGCCGGAAGTTATAGTCGAAAAGCTTGCAACTCTTATAAAAGGGTCAATCTCCTCCGCACTCGGACGGTTCAAGGTCTGATTTTTATCATTTGGGACAGTCTGATAAAATTTTATACACTTCATTCTCCCCTGATTGAAATTCTGTCAGGGGAGTTTTTCTGTCTATTGTAAAACCTCGCGGAGCGGGTATAATAAAGTCACAAAATAAAAAAACAAACCACCGAGGAGGTTTTGATTATGTATTATTCAGCAGGAACTTATGAATCATTCGCGCGCCCCGAAAAGCCGAAGGACGCCGATAAAAAATCGGCTTATATAATCGGCACCGGTCTTGCCGGACTTTCCGCGGCGTTCTATCTCGTCCGTGACGGTCAGGTCAAGGGCGAGCACATCCATCTTCTTGAAAAGCTCGATCTTGCGGGCGGCAGCTGCGACGGTCGCAAGGACATAACAAAGGGATTCTTCATGCGCGGCGGCAGAGAAATGGACAACCATTTTGAATGTATGTGGGATATGTTCAGAGACGTACCGTCGATTGAAACGCCCGGAGTATCCGTGCTTGACGAATATTATTGGCTCAACAAGCACGACCCGAACTATTCCCTCTGCCGCGCGACTGTAAACCGTGGCGAGGACGCTCACACAGACAAAAAATTCGCCCTTGACAAGGAATCCGCAATGGCGCTTTCAAAGCTCTTCATCACGCCCGAAAAGGATCTTGAAGACAAAAAGATTTCCGAAGTGCTTCCCGAATCGTTCTGGCAGACGAACTTCTGGCTCTATTGGCAGACGATGTTCGCTTTCCAGCGTTGGTCAAGTGCGCTCGAAATGAAACGTTATCTTTGCAGATACGTTCATCATATCGACGGACTTCCCGATTTCAGCGCACTCCGCTTTACAAAGTACAATCAGTACGAAAGCATGATTCTTCCGCTTGTGAAATATCTTGAAAGTCACGGCGTGAAGATCGAATACGGTATTGACGTCAAAAACGTTATAATCGAAGCCGAGGGCGAAAAGAAGGTCGCAAAGCAGATCGTTTATGAAAAAGACGGCGAAAGACAGACGATCGACCTCATCGAGGATGACCTCGTATTCATCACAAACGGCTGCTGCACAGACACTTCATGCTACGGCGATCAGACCCACGCCCCCGATCTTTCCGGCATAGAAAACGGCAAGGGCGAGTCATGGGATATGTGGAAGGCGATCGCCGCTCAGGCGCAGCACGGCGAGTTCGGCAATCCCGACGCATTCTGCAGCGACACAGACGCAACAAACTGGATGAGCGCAACCGTTCAGACATCGGACGAAGAAGTAATCCGTCACATAATGAACATCTGCAAGCGTGACCCGCGCGAAGGAAAGGTCACAACGGGCGGCATTGTCACCGTAAAGGACAGCACGGACAACTGGTATCTCTCCTGGACGATAAACCGTCAGCCGCAGTTCCGCTCGCAGGACAGAAACACGGTGCTTGTGTGGCTTTATTCTCTCAATACAAACAAGGAAGGCAACTATGTAAAGAAGGCTATGAGAGATTGCACGGGCGAGGAAATCTGTCGCGAATGGCTTTATCACATCGGCGTACCGGATGACAGAATCGAAGAGCTTGCAAAGAACGCCTGCAACACAACAACCTGCTATATGCCTTATATAAACGCATTCTTCCAGCCGAGAAAGGAATCCGACAGACCGAAGGTCGTTCCTGACGGCGCCGTCAACTTCGCGTTCCTCGGTCAGTTTGCGGAAACTCCCCGCGACACCATCTTCACAACGGAATATTCCATCCGCACGGGTATGGAAGCGGTTTATACCCTTCTCGATGTCGATCGCGGCGTGCCCGAGGTATGGGGCAGCAAATATGATGTCCGCGAGCTTCTCCGCGCCTGCTATTATGCAATAGACAAAAAGCCGATAACCGACGTAAAGCTCAGCTTCGGCGAAAAGGAATTGCTTAAAGTTGTTTTGAAAAAAGTCAAAGGAACCGATGTCGAGCTTCTCCTCCGTGAAAGCGGACTTATAAAATAATAAAATAATGAAGCCCCGCCTTTGCGACTGCAAAGGCGGGGCACAGCTTTGCAAAAGCATTGTTTTCAATCGTCAAAAATTCCCACTTATAAAAACACATAAGCAGAAAATAATAATAGCGGACAAAGCAAGTGATTGCAGCGTCCGAAAAGAGGCGTTTCAAAGGGCGATGTCTTCGGACGCGCAATATGAAAATGCCGAAAAACAACTAATATTATCAGGAGAACAATAAAGATGGCAAGCAATAAATCTCTCGTTCCCGAAGCTAAGGAAGCTCTCAGCAGATTCAAGATGGAAGCTGCAGGCGAAGTCGGCGTAAATCTTAAGCAGGGCTACAACGGTGACCTCACAGCTAAACAGGCCGGTTCCGTTGGCGGTCAGATGGTTAAGAAGATGATCGAGTCTTACGAGAATTCGATCAAAACAAAGTAAGATATAACCTGTCTCTACCTTTAATAAAAGGATCCCCGAAGCTTTTCTTCGGGGATCTTTTTGCAAATGAATAAAGTGAAAAAACGTCGGCAAGAATATTAAAAACAAAATACATAACCCAAAGGAGAAAACCAAATGAAATTCATCGCCATATTTACATCCCTCGTCCTCTGCGTATGCATGATATGCTCTTTTATCCCTCTTGAAAACAGAAATATTTATAATGATACCGTCCGTCTGCATATCATTGCCGAATCGGATGACACTGCCGATCAGATGATAAAGCTGTCCCTGCGGGACGAAATTACGGGTTACATCTCCCGCCTTTCTGAAAATGCGAAAAACGCAGGCGAAGCAGCCCGCATTATCGGCGAGAATGTTGACGAAATAAGAAAATTTGCCGATGATGTGCTTGCAAATCTCGGCTCGGACGCAAAAACGGAGGTCGTACTTTCAAGCGAATATTATCCGAGCAAAAACGCGGAAAATATCCGTCTCCCCGCCGGAACATATACGTCGCTTAAAATCAAGATCGGTAAAGCCGAGGGGCACAACTGGTGGTGCGTGCTTTATCCCCAGCTTTCCAAAGGCACGGCAACCGTCGACGACGCGCTCATAAAAACAGGCTTTTCCTCCGATCAGATCGAGCTTCTCACAGGCAACGACAAGGTAAAATACAAGCTCCGATTCAAAATACTCGAAATCTTCGGCTGACCTACTTTTCTTTGAAAAGAAACCTTCTTTTCTTCGAGAAGAAAAGAAGGCAAAAGAAGCTTTAGTTATTAGTTCGATAAGATTTTATATCTTCATAAAATGGGAGCTCTCCGTCCTTCTTATGATTTTCCGTTGTTTTGCTCGAAAAGAAAAGCAGACAAAAGAAACTTCAGTTATTGGTTTTGCGAAAATTTTATAAAAAACAAACAGAGATGATTTTTCATCTCTGTTTTTGGTTTGAGCGGATATTTTATTGCCCGCATAAATGGGTGTTTCAACGTAGGGGACGGGTTTCTTTGTTTGCGCTCAATCGATGAAAGCAAAGACCTCTTGCTTTCTCCCGTCAACGCAGATACAATAGACCCGCACTATTAAAAAACGCTTTAAGATTCGAACTGCACTTCCGCTTTTGCTTTGGTAAAGCCGACGTGGCAGATAAGCTCCGCCTTGAACAACAGGAAGGTTTCGGAAGGAACGTCCGAATTGCTTTCTTTGGTACTTTCTTTTCAAAAAAGAAAGGACATAAAGGAAAGCGTTTGCAGGAAATTCCCACCTTGATGATTTCTGCACGTCTCTCCTTGCAAACTTCTTCCGTCATTTTATCGCGAAAATGCCACCCACCCTCTTCTCGGCGACGCCTGCCGAGCCTTTCGGCAACCCCGCGCCGCAGGTGCACCTCTTCTTTTCACTCTTCACTCTTCTCTCTTAACTCAAACCCGCCCCTTGCCGGGCTCGGCAAGGGGCGGGTTTATGTAAGCTGTATTTGGCGTTTTGTCATCAATCTTACTTCATCGATTTGATATCCGCTATGCATGATTGGCAAATGACAAATTCGTCATCATCGCTCATGTCCGCACCGCAAAGCTTACATCTCGGAAGCGCCTTTTTGATTACTATCTTACCATCCTCGCAGGCAAGAAGAAGCTTTTCGCAAGGTTCTGCGTCAAGCTCCCTCCTCATTTCAACAGGTATTACTATTCTTCCGAGCTCGTCAAGAGTTCTTTCCGCAATAAGTTTCATGTTTTTTCGTCCTTTCTCATGTAATCACCGTTCTTTCCACGGTGTCATCGTTATTATATCACATGGAGTATGTCGAAATTTGTAAAAACACGCCTTAAAGCAAAATTTTCTTCAAATATTTTACATATTTTTATTTGCTGCGGCAATTTATGTGTTCTCAATATACGCATATATGACAGCGCACAGCCGTTCTCTGTCCTTTTTCGGCAAAGAATTTATCTTCTCCGCAATATCCGAGCTGACTATCTGCGAGCTTTTGTCGATAAGGTCACAAAAGAGCTCATCCGCAGAGCAATCGAGCGTATTTGCTATCATAACCAGCTTTTCCGGACTCGGAAAGCTGTTTCCGCGTTCAATATCGGAAAGATAATTCGGTGTCAGCCCGACCATTTCCGAAAATATCTGCTGCGTATAACCCGCCCTGTTACGCAAAGCCTGAATTCTTGCTCCGAGCTTTTGATTTATTGTGCTGTCCCCCACAATTGCGTCCCCCTCGTATAACATTGGTTTTTCCCGTTAAACTTACGATGATGTCGTTATAAATAGTATATCGGACAGCGAACGTAAAATACATTAGGCGACGTCGTTACAGTCATTCCCTTGTCGTTACAAGGCGCAAAAAAGAGGCAAAGCGGAAGATGAATTTCCGCCTTGCCTGCTGATTTTCGTAACCGATTATTTGTTTTTCTTCTTCGAGCTTACGACCACAACAGCCGCAACTCCGCAAACAACCATAACCGCAATAACGATATAAAGTACTGCGGAGGAGCTCTTTGCAACCGTTACAACGCAGAGCGGAGGAACGATCGTGCTGTCTGCGCTCGCGCTGACTGTGTATGTCTTTCCTCCCTTAAGGAAAAGAGTTACTTTACCGTCTGCGTCTGTCTTGTATTCAGTCTTTTCGCCGTCAACAGTTATAGTTGCGCCTTTGAGGGGCGAAGCAACGGCGTTCCAGTTTTCGTCATAACCGATATAAGAAAGCGTCAGTGTCAGCTCTTCGCCACCCTTGACGTTTGCCTTGTTTACGTCGAAATATGTATACTTATCGCTGTATGTTGTTGCGTCCGTATAGATATAAGCGACAACGCTGTCGCCCGCGCCGACCTTATCGGAAAGTCCGCTTGACATTTTGTTGTTTACGGTATACCCGAAGGCACCGCTTTCGTCACCCCAGAGCTTTTTAACATAAAGACCGTAATCTCCCGTAGCGGAAGCATAGCCTTTATCCGAGCCGCCCTCATATTTTGCGTCATGAGCCGCTTTGAGCGCGTCGTCGATGTTGAAATCGTCGCTCGATACGACAACTTCATAATTCTTCAGCACAAACTCGCCCTTGCTGATTATCGTAACAGTTGCTGTCGACGGCCGAGGCGACGAAGCCAGCACAACTGTGCACGCGCAAAAAGCAAACACAAGGACAAGAACTGCCGCAAGAAGTCTTTTTGTTTTCATTGTTTTTTCTCCTTTGTTTTATATTTTTTTCGGCGAAACAAAAGCGCCTTCCTCATGAGAGAAAGACGCCGATTCTCAAAATTCCGTGACAAAAGAACGCAGAGGGGTGACTTCTGCGAAAAATGACGGATATAAAAATCGGTTCAGCTCTCCCAATTTGCCCAAAAGCGCCCGACATAAGTCGGTAACCGAAAGGACGGCAAGCATTCCGACTTGGGGACGAATGAGTCCGATTACGGTAATGGCTGTTGCGACGGATTTTCACCGAGATTTCCTTTTTGACCCGCGCCGGGTTTTATCCTCGACGCGCGACCGCCCTTTTTTGATATTATTCTGTTCCGGTCTGCACGGTTTCCGTGCAACAACATTCTATCATCACATTTCGTTTTTGTCAACTCCGCTTACTTTTCTTCGAGAAGAAAAGTAAGCAAAAGAAGCTTTGGTTATTGGTTTGAACTCATTTTATATTTTCATAAGCAGGGTAAACATCCTGCTCCTCTTATTTTTTCTTCGAGAAGAAAAGTAAGCAAAAGAAGCTTTAGTTATTGGTTTGAACTCATTTTATATTTTCATCAGCAGGGCAAACATCCTGCTCCTCTTATTTTTCTTCTGGAAGAAAAGAGGTAACGCGGGGCGGACTCTGAGCATATTATGGCAGAGGGGAAAAACCTCAAATTCAGAATTTTCGGAGGAAAAAACAATGCCGGCATTTCAGAATCAGGCAACTCTTTCATACAACGGTATATCCGTTGCGTCAAACACGGTCACGGGGGAAATAGTTGATGTTCTTTCCGTAACAAAAACAGCAGTGCCGAAAACGTATACCGCAGGGGGCGAGGTGACATATGTAATAAACCTTAAAAATTCGGGTGCCTCGGCACTTACGAATCTTACGGTTACAGACAACCTCGGCGCTTATGCTTTCGGCGAGGGGACAGTTGCTCCCCTGACATACACCGTGGATTCCGTAACGTATTTTATCGACGGCGTCCTTCAGACGGCTCCTGCCGTCACATCGGACAGAACCCTTACGTTTACGGGAATAACCGTTCCTGCGGGCGGAACATCGACAATTGTTTACAGAACGGATGTAACAGAGTTTGCACCGCTCGGAGCGGACGGAACGATAGTAAATACGGTGTCTGCGAGCGGAGACGGGGTAAATACGCCCGTAACGGCGACGGAAACAGTCACCGCCGGAGGAGCGCCTCGGCTTTCAATCTCGAAATCCGTCGTTCCGACAACCGTTACCGAAAACGGAACATTGACATACACCTTTGTAATTGAAAACACGGGCAATACCGCAGCGGACGCTTCCGCAAACGTTGCCGTCACCGACGTTTTCGACCCCATTCTCAACCCCATAACCGTTACGTTCAACGGCACGACCTGGGCAGAGGGAACAAACTACACCTATAATTCCGCAACCGGCGAATTTGCAACCGTTGCGGGACAGATAACAGTCCCCGCCGCAACGTTTACCCAGAACACGACAACCGGCGCCTGGACAGTTACCCCCGGCACCTCAACTCTGACAGTCAGCGGAACGGTATAAAAACTCAAAAAATCCCCGCTTGTGCGGGGATTTTTTGAGTTAAGAGCGCAGAGGGAAAAGTGAAAAAATTTTCTCCTGCACAGCCTCTCCCTCGTGGGAGATTTGCAAGCGTGCGAAACACCCTTGTAGGCGTCGCCGAGAAGAGGGTGGGTGGCATTTTCGCGATAAAATGACGGAAGGAGTTTGTTAAAGACTCCCTTCAGTCACAACTCCGTAAGTCTCAAAATAAATTTTCCCGAAATACTTTCAAAAGCTCTGTACAACCGGGCAAAAATGTGTTAATATTTAATGTGAATTAGAATATTTTTACGGAGAAAACCATGGCAAAACAGCTTACGGATAAAAACGATATAAAGATTTTCATATTGTACCTGCTGAAAAACATTGAACGTCCCGTCGATATGGTGACGCTAAACGACATTGTCGTTCAGGACGGATTTGTCAATCAGTTCGATTTTATGGACTGTTTTTACGAGCTCTGCGAGACAAGCGCCGTCCGTAAATTTGAAAAAGACGGCGTCGAGCTTTACGAAATAACGGTTGACGGAACGGTTGCCGCGGAAACAATGCAAAGCAACATCATTCAGTCAATACGCGAGCGCAGTCTGCGTTCGGCAATGCGACTTCTTTCGTTCCACAGCAGGGGAGCAAAGCAGTCATGCACCCTTGAGGACGCCGCTGACGGAAAATGCCGGCTCATCTGTCGCTATACGGATAAAAACGGCGAGTTCTTTTCGCTTTCCGTACTCTTTGAAACACGTCATCAGGCGGAGCTGATGAGAATGAACTGCAATGAAGACCCCGAGCTCCTTTATCGCGGGGTGCTGAGCATACTTTCAGGCGACATAAATTACCTTGCCGACGCATGGGCGGGGGATGTTGAATATGACGGAGAGGAGGAAAATCCGTAATGGCAGATAAAACACCGAAAAAGCCGAATTTCATCTGGCGAAGCATACTCAGAGACGGAAAAGGCGTCGACAAAAAGGACGTTATAAAAGGTTACAGCCTCAGAAACTTTTTCCGTCTCTATTTCCGCAGAATTTCAAACATCATGACTATAAACCTCTTTTACATCTTCGGAAACTTCCCCGTTCTGTTTCTTTTCCTTGCGCTCAGCGGTTATTTCAGCAACCTTTCATCCGAGCCGGCAAGCCCGTTTTTCTCCGTGCTTTACGGCATAAAGACGGCAGGCGGAACAAATCCCGCCTTCGGAGTGCTTTTCGGGGCATGGGGCAAAATGGCGGAAACCGCCGCGCCGACAGTCACGACCTATATTCTTCTCGGCATAGGCGCGCTGTTTATAATCACGTTCGGCCTTGTCAACGTCGGCTGTACGTACCTTATAAGAGAAACGGTGCGCGGCGAGCATATTTTCATTTTCGATGATTTCTTTTCCGCAATCAAGAACAACTTCGGAAAAGGACTGCTTTTCGGCATAATCGATTGCGCAATGCTTTTCGCCTGCGGCTATTCGATAATGTGGTATTACGTCAACTATAACACGTATTACATTCTCTTCTTCTGCTCAATCTTCATGACAGCGGTCTACCTCTTCCTGCGCGTTTATATGTACCTGATGATAGTCACCTTTGACATGAAGTTTACGAAAATGCTGAAAAACTCATTCATTTTCTCAATTCTCAATCTCGGCAAAAACGTCATTGCCCTTCTCGCCTGCATTGCGCTTTGCGTACTGGCGTTCATGGGGTCGACACTGTTTATGCCCATCGGAATTATCATTGCAATCCTCATTCTCTTCTCAACAATGACGTATATCTCCGTTTATGCGGGATATCCGAAGGTTGAAAAACTGATGATTGACCCGTATTACAAGAACAATCCGAAAGAAGCGGAAGAAGCCGAAGAGGACGCCAGAGCGGACATTCCCGAAAGAACGGGAAAAGGTCACATAGAAAATGACGAGGACTGACGGAGGAAAAATCATGTCGGATAACGCAAAAACCGCAGCCGAGCAACATAACGTAATCGGCTATGCGGCGTCCGGAAAGACGCTCACAATGACAACAGACCCCGCCGCGCAATGGTTTTTTGAGAAAACAAATCTCGGACTTTTCATTCATTTCGGCATTTCCGCCGCGGGTGACGATATCGATATTTCGTGGGGCATGATGGACAATCCCGACCGCCGGGCAAAGGGCAACGGAATTCTGACCCCGAACGAATACTGGGCGCTTGCGGAGAAATTCAATCCGGGGCATTTCGAGCCGGAAAAGTGGCTTTCGGCGGCGAAAAACGCAGGCTTTTCATATGCCGTTTTTACGACAAAGCACCATGACGGCTATGCGCTTTGGCCTTCCGACTTCGGCGACTTTTCAACAAAGCAGTATCTCGGCGGGCGTGACCTCGTCGCGGAATATGTTTCGGCTTGCCGCAAGGTCGGGCTTAAAATCGGGCTTTATTATTCCCCGCCGGACTGGAGACTGAACAGAAAATATATGTCGTTTGCCTCCGGCTCCCGCTCCGAAAAATATCCGGAGAGACCGCACGAGGACGCCGACCATAAGCCCGTCGACAGAATACCGGAAATGCCGGCGGCACACAAGAAAATGCTCGTCCGCTATTTCAACGGTCAGGTGCGCGAGCTTCTGACGCGCTACGGGCAGATCGACCTTCTCTGGTTCGACGGCACACTTCCGTCGCTTGAAGGCGCAATGAAAATTGACGAAATCCGTGCGCTTCAGCCGCAGATCATAGTAAACGACAGGCTCTGGGGCACAGGCGATTACTGCTCGCGCTTTGAATGTAAACTGCCGACGGAAAAACCCGACGTCCCTTGGGAAACGGCGCAGATATGGCATGTCGGCGGGGGCTGGTCATATGTGAAAAACGCGGACAAATACCGTGCGCCGGAGATAACGCTTCATCAGTACGAGGTGGCAAAAAAATTCGGCGGGAACCTGCTTCTGAACATCGCGCCGGACGGAGACGGAGTCGTGCCGGAGGCATATTACACCGCGCTCGAAAGGCTGAAAAACGATATCGCCGCCGCGGAAAATAATTGTTTCCCTTATTGACAATCGCCGCGAAAAAAGCTATAATAATATCACAATCAAAGAAAGGATCAATATCACTATGAAGAAAATCATCGCACTCACCCTTGTTCTTGCAATGGCAGCTCTTCTGCTCACGTCCTGCGCAACAATGCTCTTCGGCGAATACACAGGTAAAGCAAGCCTTTTCGGGTTTGCCGGCGGCGAAGTTACGTATAAATTCTCGGGCAACAAGGTTACCGTTACGGTAAAGGCTTCGGTTCTCGGATTTGAGAAGGAAACCTCTTACAGCGGCACATATAAGATTGCAAAAGGCGACGACGGCAAGGAGACAATCACCTTCACATACGAAGGCGACGGCTCAAATTACAGCGGCTCTCAGTCCTTCTCTCAGGATAAGAGCGCAAAAACGATTACCATCGGCGGCGCAACCTATAACAAGAAGTAATTTTTCAAAATCCAAAAACAGCGAAAGAACACTCTTCCGCTGTTTTTTGTTGCGCGAACTCCGAAAAAATCCGTCTGCCGACGGATTTTTTTATTTTTCCCTCTTGATTTTCCCAAAAAAAGGGTATAAAATATAGCATATTTTTTATTTTTTGCGGAAAGGCGCAGTTTATGCCCGAAAAAATGTTCACCGTTCCGGATATTTATCCGGATTTCAAATGCAAGATATCTTCATGCAGACAGACCTGCTGTTACGGTTGGGAGATAACCTTCGGGATGGAGGAATATTTCAGACTTATCGGGATGAACTGTCCGCACGATCTGCGCAAAAGGCTGGACGGCTCTGTCTATGTTCTCGACCATCCGACGCGCGAGCGTTATGCGGTGCTTGCCAAAAGATATGACGGCGAATGTCCCATGCACGACCCTGACGGTTACTGTGCACTTCAGCGCCATTGCGGCGAAGACTCGCTTACGTCTGTCTGTCGGTTTTATCCGAGAAGCCCGCGCACCCGCCATGCAAACGAGTGTTCTGTCGTCGCGTCGTGCGAGGGAGTCTGCGAGCTGCTTTTCGCAAAGAAAGAACCCATTTCGTTTATAAAACTCCCGCTCGACTTCCGCGAAGTTTTCACCCCTTCTCCGGACGATGACATAAAAACGCGGTTTTACGTTCCCGTCAGGCAAAAGCTGATATCCGTCCTGCAGGACAGAAGAGCACCTCTCTCCGAAAGACTTTCCTTCGCCGTGAAAATCGCGGAAGAGCTCGACGTCGCATTTGAAAAAGGTACGGATGACACAATCCGCAAGGCACTTTCGTCAACAGACGGCGCGTCGCCGTCGACAGAAAAAAAGCATGCGGAGCTTTCCGCTCTGAAAATTGCCGCAAGACTGCTCTCTGGATTTGATTTCAGACATTCAATCTATCCGTTTGCGCAAAAGGCGGCGGAGAACCTCGGCTTTGACACGGACAGGTTTGCCGGAAATTACGAAAAGGCAAGCTCCGATTTTGAAAAAGCGTTTCCGGAATGGGAAAGGATGTTTGAAAACGTCCTCGTCAACCACTTTTTCTATGAAGGTCTCCCCTTCTCCGATGACGGCTGTTCTCTTTCCGACAACATGAAAGCCATGTGCGCCGTTTACGGGCTGTGGCGCGTCGCGGCTGTCGGTTATACGCTCACCTCGCCCGATATAAATTCCCTTGTCGACGTCACGGCGGCATTTTTCCGTCTTGCGGAAAATTCGCCCCTGCCGGACAACCTTGCGAAAGCGATGAAGGCGAAAAGCGAGCTTTCCTCATGCGATTTTTCGTCGATATGAAAGCTCGTTCCGACATTAAAATCAAAGCACGGAATGCAAAATGCATTCCGTGCTCTTTTTAAGACGGTAAATTGTCAAGTGAAGTGCAACAAAATGTTTAAGTATCTGCACAGACGGGGCTTGCACAAAAGGCAAAAGAAACTTCGGTTATTGTTTCGCGCAAATATTTTATATTTTCATTAAAGTGGTGGTTTTCCGCTCCTTTTGCTTTGAGCCCTCTCCGGTGCGGTAAGCCGTGCCACCTCCCTCTTCTCGGCGAAGCCTGCAAGGGTGCTCCGCACCGCTTGCAAATCTCCCCCATTGGGAAAGGCTTTGCAAAAGAAAACTTTTTCACTTTCTTCATCGCATGCACGACCCGCCTGCGCAGACCACAACAACTCCGCGGCTCTGTCGCACAGCTTCTCTTCGATCTTCTCTCTTATCTCAAAAAACCCGCCTGACAGGCGGGTTTTTTATTTCATTCTTCTGTAATATAGTCCGCATACGGACCCCAGAAATAGTTTGAGGAGAATTCTCCCGCGCACCCCTTCGGCACGCAGAACACCGCTCCCTTTGCCATACCGTCCGTAAGACCTCCCGTGACGTTGTTTACCGTCGTGTTGTTCGGGTCGGTTGCGAGAATGTGAACGCGTTTCAGTGCTGTTGCGCCGGCAAATGCGCCGTCGGCAAGTTGAGTTATACCGGTGGTGATATATATATCAACGGCGGACGAGCCGTCAAACGCTCCGCGTGCGACGGAAACAACGCGTTTTCCTTCATACGCTCTCGGAGTTGTGACGGACGAAAGCTTCTTTCCTTCCTCCGTCATACCCGTGATTATATATCCTGCTTTATTTTCCTCATAAACGAAATATTTTGAATTTTCATCATAGCTGACGTCGTAATCGTCCTCCTTCGGCTTTTCGGGCGCGTCCGGAACTTTTATATCGATCGCCGGCTCTTTTCCCATTGCCGCGGCAAGATCGTTTACAAGCGTTGCCGTATGAAGAACTGTACCTGCGTCATTCATATGAAAATTACTGTCATAGAAGTAGCCGCTCGGATAAATATAGCTGTTCGGGTCGCTTATGACCTTGCAATTGAAGCTGTCCGATATAAATTTTGTAAATTCTTCAAGGCTTTCAAGCGTTGTATCGGGGTCGATTGCGTCCTCATTTGCCGGAGCAAACGAGAAATATACCGTCGCGCCTTTCTTTTCGGCGTACTTTATATAATCGTTTACATAAGCAATGAAATCGGGGCTGACGATATCTTTTGTAAACTTTATAACGGAGGAGCTGTCATAATCGCCCTGCATTATGTTGTAGGGTCTGGAAAAAACGATATCCCCGTATTCGTCAAACGACTTTTTGTTATAAACGCCGGCAGGGTCAAGCGGAGAATCCGCGCGATAATATTTCAGCTTCTGCGCGGAATATTTCCAGAAGCCGCCGAGCATCGGAAAAATGCTGTCCGGCGACATTTTCCGGAGAATTGAAAAATCGCTGTCACAAGCCTGCCATGCCGATTCGGAATTGAAAAACATGGAATACGTCTGCGCGTCGGTTTCCGGCGCGATTACGATTATATCGCCCTTCTTTATCGCGCCTTTTGAGATGTCGAGCATCATTTTTGTGCCGAGGGTAGCATAAAGGCCGAAGTTTACGGTCGGCATGCCGAGCGCCTTTTCCGTCAGCTTCGAGTCGACCCCGAAGGGGACGCTGCTGCCGCCGATTACGACGATTTTCGGCTTATCAAGCGAATAGAGACGGTCGATTTTGTTTTCAAGCTCGCCGAGGAAGGTATTTCCGAACTGCGAGGGCAGTCCGAAGCCTATCGCGGCGACGGTGCCGAACGGAATCAGCACGCAGAGAAAGAGACAAATAAAAGTTATCCAGGCTTTTTTCATATATATTTACCTCCCCTCAGAACTGGAAATAGATAAAGGAGCTTGCCCCGCCGACGGAAAGAAGCATTATCCATGCAACGGCGACAGCCCATACGCACCACACCGTGCTTATTCTGCCCCTTGTGCAGACGGAAAGCGCGCTGTCCTCACGGCTTGTGAGAATATCGAATTCGTCGAGGACGATAATCGAAAGGACGGTGACGATAATCGCCGCGGCGCCGAGTCCCATTGCGGAAATCGTCTCCGGAAGGCTTCCCCACGAGGTGAACAACTTTGAAAGCAGTACGCCGAGGTCGGAAAGGGAGTTTGCGCGGAAGAATACCCACGAAAAGCACACAAGAGCAAACGTGTTCAGCCTGCGGAGGATAACAATCGGCGCGCTCTTTGTGTCAACGCCGAGCTTCGCCCACAGCTTTTCGCGGAGCGGATACGTAAGCTCGCCGACTATCCTGTAAATTCCGTGAAGAATTCCCCAGAGGACGAAAGTCCAGTTTGCGCCGTGCCATATGCCGCTCGCGAGGAACACTATGAAAATGTTGAACATATGGCGCGATTTCGAGCATCTGCTTCCGCCAAGCGGGAAATACAGATAGTCGCGCAGCCACGTTGAAAGGCTTATATGCCATCTGTTCCAAAATTCCTTTATCGTCTGCGACGTATACGGGCGGTCAAAGTTTTTCATAAGGCGTATGCCCATGACGCGCGAACAGCCGATGGCGATATCCGTATAGCCGGAAAAGTCACAGTAAATCTGTACGGCAAAGAGCATGGACGCAATGACAACGCCGAAGCCAGTTGCGCTTTCGGGAGAGTTGAACACGGAGTTCACATATCCGGCGACAAGGTCGGCAACGACTATCTTTTTGAAAAATCCGACGCCCATTTTCCAGAGTCCCGCACGGGCGTTTTCCGCCGTCAGCTTGTTTTTCTCGCGGAGCTGGGGAATGAGGTTTCCGGGGCGTTCGATAGGTCCCGCAACGAGCTGCGGGAAGAACGTGACGAAAAGGCAATAAAGCGCGAAATCCTTTTCAACCTTTTCCGTTCCCCTGTAAACGTCGATGGCATAGGAAAGCGTCTGGAAGGTATAAAACGAAATGCCGACGGGAAGAACGAGGTTGAGCGTGAAATCGTATGTTCCGCCGCCCGCCGCTTTTATCGCCCAGCCGAGAGTTTCGGCAAGGAAATTATAATATTTGAAGAAGAAAAGCACGCCGAGACAGGCAATAAGCGTCACGACAAGACACAGCTTTTTTACGGCTTTTTTCTCCGTTTTTTCGATTATTCTCGCGCAGAAATACGAAACCGCCGTTGTAAACATTATCAGCACAATCAGCTTGTAATTCCAAGCGAGATAGAAAATCGCGCTCATAAAGAGCAGGCTTATCCGGCTCCATTTTTTCGGCAGCAGGAAATAAAGGAGCAGCGTTATCGGATAGAAAATAAGAAATTCCCAGGAATTAAAGGTCATTTCGCGCGTCTCCTTTCGATTATTTCAAAAAGAAGTCTGACGGCAAGCGTTGCAAGTATGAGCAGGAGCATATCGCAAAGGCTTCCGCCGAGGAGCAGAAGCGCGACGGCGGCACACGCCGTGAAAACGGCGGAAATTATCGCAAAGATCGCGCGTTTCTTCATGAACGCTTCGAGCACCGCAAGCGCGATCGACGCCGCTATCAGTATCCACGGCCAGACGGACGTGAAAATTATATCGTTTTCCGGAAACATATTTTCCCCCTTATTTTCCGAATTTTTTATTCAGCGCGGCGATGACAGCCTCCGTGCGCTTTGCCGCGCCCTCAAGGGTCAGATGCCATGCCGAGTCGGACATGTATTTATCGTCCATAAGGACGCTGTGATAATCGGCGATTACCTCTGCACCCTTGTATTTGTCAAGAATTGCAGAGGTAAAGTCGTTCATAAATGCGTCAAACGATTTTTCGGCTTCCCTGTCCATCGCCGCATATATAAGCCAGACCTTTATTCCGCGCGCCGTCATTTTCTCAATGACCGACGCCATATAGTCATACGTGCCCTTTCCGAAGCCCGCCATACACCTTTCAAACGAATAGCTGTATTCGCCCTTGTATGATTTTTCCTGATGACTTCTCGGCTCTGTTGCGTCGCCGTATTCGTTGTAATACGGAATTTTATAATCGGAAGGCGAAAGCATAAATGCGTCAAACGGCTCCTCCAGAGTTTTATGTGCCCTTGCGTAAGAAGCAAATGATGAGAAAACCTTTGTATATTTCGAGATATCGACGCTACGGAAAATGTCGTAATGTCCGGACTGAAATTCCCAAGCCCTTATGTGCATATTCGTATACCCGAGAACGTATTCTCCCGCCTCCGGCGCCCAGAGAATTATATCATCCTTATCCAGCACCGACGAAAGATATTCATAATATATTGCGGCGGAAATATTTGCGTTTGTGCCGAGGTTGATTATCACGTATTCGTCGCCGTATTTTTTTGAAATCGCGGCGCTGTCAAAGCCGTTCATCGACCCCGACCCGCCGACGATAACCATCAGCTTTTTGCCTGTCGTTTTTGCCCATATAATGCGGTCGATTTTGTTGTTTCCGTCCGTGACGGCGGCGTAATGATCGAGCGCCGCATTTATGCGCAGATTTTTAAGCGACGGACAATCCGAAAAGCTCTCGTCCGTAACAGCTGTCAGTGTATCGTAAATGACGAGCGTTTCAAGCGATTTACAGCCGGAAAATGCCCCGTCCTCAATCTTTGTGACGGTTTTCGGAATGACGACCCGCGTTATGTCCGCGCCGGCAAATGCGCCTGCGGCAATCCCGCAAACTCTTTTGCCGTCTGCATTTTCGGGAATTACGACGTTTGCCCCTTTTCCCTTATAGCCTGTCACGGTAAGCCCGTTTTCATCGGCTGAAAAATCAAAATCGGTTGTCGGGTTCTGCTTTTCCCATATGCAATAAAGCGTGATACCTGTCCCGCCGTTCATTGCGACTCTTGACCCAAGCCCGACAGCCGTTCCGCTTCCGTCCGGCTTTGTATTGTATTCGACAAGCGTATATCCGTCGCGGACAAAATAATTCTTATCCGGCAGCGTGTTCGGACATTTATACATGACCGCGGAATATTTCTGAACATATGTGCTTCCGCCGCTTTTCACAGTCCCGCCGCACGCGTCATACGTTACGGAAAAGCCGTAATTTGCGTAGACTGTCAGCTCTTCGCTTAATGTTATAGTGTATTCGGTTTCCTTTGACAGCAGAAGCGCTCCGCCGGCGACGTCTTTCAGCTTTTTCGCCGTCCGCTTGCCGCCCTCGGTTACGTAAACGGTTGCGTTTTCGTTCGGCAGGGCAGAGATTTTTGACCATCCGTCGAACTCCGTATCGCCGAACATTTTTATTTTCAGAGTGACCTCTTCCTTCGAGCCGACGCCCTTTTTCACCTCCGCCGTAACGGAGCAGTACGCCGGATTATATACAACGGAGAGATGACGTCCCGCTTTCGCGGTTATGACGGTGTTCTCCCCCGGCTTGTCTGAAGGTTCTATCGGTATATCCGGCTTTTTCTCGGTTTCGGTGTTCGATGAGTCGGTCGTTGTTCCGTCCGTCTTACCCGAAGAGCACGCCACGACAAAAAAGCACATCATAACTGCCAATGCAAGACACAGAAATTTTTTCATAAGTAATTTCCTTTCGGCGAAAAAAGTGTTTTCGCATAATAAGACGACGATTGCCGCCCGATATTTCAAAATTTCTTTGCAAAAACAAGTATATCATAAGCGCCTTCCTTTTTCAAGCCCCCTACTTTTCTTCTCGAAGAAACCTTCTTTTCTTCGAGAAGAAAAGAAGGCAAAAGAAGCTTCGTTTATTGGTTTAATAATACTTTATAATTTCATTAAAAAAGCTGATACTCTGCTTCTTTTTCGTTTACGCTTCGAGAAGAAAAGTAGGCAAAAGAAGCTTTAGTTATTGGTTTTACGAAGGCTTTATAAAAAAACAAACATGGGTGATTTTTCATCTCTGTTTTTGGTTTGAGCGGATATTTTATTGCCCACATAAACGGGCATTGCAATATAGGGGACGGGTTTCCCGTCCCGCCCCATCGTCTTTTGCGATTTACAAGACGAGAGGCGCAAAGCAAAAAAGAGCGGAAACCGCTCCTTATTTGAAAATATAAAGTTTGCCCAAAACAATTATTGAAGTTTCTTTTGCCTACTTTTCTTTTCAAAGAAAAGTACGGCGGCGGAGACGACGGATTTTGTTTATGTGACGTTCAAAGGTGCCGTCGGCAAGGAGCGCCGCAATAACGTACTGCTCCAAAGCAGGCACGGTGCACGAATAGAACCCGAGCCTTTTGTAAAATTCGTCGGTAAGGCGTTCCGGAAGGAGCATATATCCGACTCTGACCGCGGGACAGATTGTTTTTGAAAAAGTGTTTATATAAATGACGCGCCCCTCGGCGTCACTTGAAAAAATCGTTTCAAACGGCTTTGCAAAGAGTGAAAACTCGGACTCATAGTCATCCTCGATTATGTATCCTCCGCACTCGGAAGCCCAGCGGAGGTATTCGTTCTTTTTGGACGCCGACGCCGTGACACCTGTCGGGAAGCTCCTGTAAGGGGTGACATGAATGACCTCCGCGCGCGAGCTCCACAAAGCCTGTGAGCTTATGCCGTCGTCGCAAAGTGATAGTTCCTCGGTTCTTATGCCCTTTGACGTATAAACCCTTTCGATTTTTTCATATGACGGATTTTCAACCCCGAAGACTTTGTCACTTCCCAAAAGCTCGGTGACGGTGCCGTAAAGATATTCCGCGCCCGAGCCGATTATTATCTGCTTTTCCGAAACATCGATGCCGCGACTGCGGAAAAGATAATTTTTAATCGCCGTTTTAAGCTCTGAAAGTCCTGTTCCGGGCGATTTTTTCATGATGTTCTCTCCTCTTTCGCCGAGAACCGTCCGGACGGCTTTGGCATAAACCGAAAACGGGAGATATTCATTTTCCGCAGCCTTGACGATTGCGGCGGACTCAGTCTTTACGTCAACTGCGGCGGAGCCGTAAAATTTTTCCGTCGTATATTCGACATAATACCCGCTGCGCGGTCTTGCCGATATATACCCTTCGCTTTCAAGAATTTCGCAGGCGTGTTCAACCGTTATCACGCTTACCCCGAGCATATCCGAGAGCGCACGCTTTGAAGGCACCTTCTGCCCGTATTTTATCGCCCCCGAAACAATATCCCCTTTGACCTTTTCATAAACGCTCATATATTTTTTCATAAAAATCTGACCTTATAAAATTATAGTAATCTGGTTATTTTAATAATACCAATTTAATTATATAATAGCCTGCGTAAAAGTCAATATAAAAGGAGAAACTTTATGAAAGAACATGCTTTTTCAACAAGAAAACTGTGTTATGTCGCGCTGTTTACCGCGCTCAACATAATTTTAAGCTCATTCGGCGTTTCCGTTCCGGGCGGACATCTTTATCTCAATGATATCGTCATCTGCTTTGCGGCACTGATTTTCGACCCGATATCGGCGTTCATCGTCGGCGGCGTGGGCGCGTTTTTCGGCGACCTCATCTTCTATCCGATGCCCATGTTCGTGTCACTTGTGACCCACGGTCTGCAAGCCGTTGTAATTTCGCTCATCGCGGGCAAAAAAGAAAGTCTGCCCAAGCTGTGGCGTGCGATACTCGCGGTTTTTGTCGGCGCAATCATAATGGTTACGGGTTATTCCCTCGGCAGAGCATTTATTTACAGTACGCCCGAATATGCAATTATGAAGCTACCATATCAGATACTTCAGGCGGCTGTCGGTGCGATTGTCGGAGTTATTCTTCTTTATGCAACTCCTATCCGCCGTCTGGTTTACAAAGTACCGAAAAACTGAAAAAACGCCTTGCCGATACAGGCAAGGCGTTTTTTATCCGGATTTTATACAAAGTCCTCTTTGAGAAGCTCGTCAATCGCTTTTACAGCTCCGGAAAGCTGCTCGGGTGACGGCAGAAGCACAATTCTGAAATGGTTTGGTGAGTTATAATTGAAGCCGCTGCCGGGAACAAGCAGGATGTGCTTTTCGCGGAGAAGTCTTGCGGCAAAGTCGTGGTCATCTTTGACCTTGAAACGGCTGTCTATTCTCGGGAACATATAGAGTGCGCCATCATTTTTAAGGCAGGAAAGAGAATCGACGCTTTCAAGCGCTTCCCACGCCGCGCGACGGCGCTCGTAAAGTGTGCCGCCGGGGGAAATTTCCGTCTTTGTGCTCTCGCTGTCCGCAAGTGCGGCGGGAATTATAAGCTGAGGAATCGCGCCTGCGCAAAGTCTGAGCGACATCAGCTTTTCAACGTTTAGACGGAAGCTCTCAAACCCTTTTTCAGGTCCGCAAAGAGTCATCCAGCCGCTGCGGTAACCGCAGACATTATGTGATTTTGAAAGCCCGTTATAAGTCACGACAAACACATCAGGCGCGATAACTGCCATCGGGATATGCTTTTTACCGTCGAAAACAAGGCGGTCATAAATTTCATCGGAGAAAATCATCAGGTTGTGCTCTCTCGCAACATCGGCAATTGCGGAAAGGATTTCCGGCGGATAAAGCGCTCCCGTCGGGTTATTTGGGTTGATAACAACGATTGCTTTCGTTCTCTTCGATACTTTCTTTTTCATATCGTCGACATCGGGATACCAGTTTGCGCTTTCGTCGCAGTTATAGAATACCGGCACACCGCCGACCTTCACCGTGCAGTTTGACCAGAGCGGATAGCACGGCATGGGCACAAGCACCTCGTCGCCGCTGTCAAGTATTGAAGTAAGTGATATATCGGCAAGCTCGCTTACGCCGTTTCCGACATAAACGTCCGTATCGCGCACACCCTGTACGCCCTTTTCAAGATAATAATCGCGGATAGCTTCTCTTGCCGCCTTCATGCCTCGGAAATCGCAATACGGCACGGCTTTGTCCAGATTTTCGATTATTGCTTTTTTGACACTTTCCGGTCCCTTATGACCGAATATCGCCGGATTGCCCGAATTGAGTTTAAGTATCTTTGTGCCTTCGGCTTCCATTCTCGTCGCCTCTACGTAAAGAGGGCCTCTTATATCGGAATGAACCGCCTCCATTTTCTTTGCACACTTCATTTTAACTTCCCCCGTTTTTATGCCGTTTTTTGTTTATTCGTATTTATCCGCGCCGCACATTTCGCACCGCGCAATTTCATATTGTATCACTTTTTCGACATTTGTCAACCTTCTTTTCTTCGAGAAGAAAAGAAGGCAAAAGAAGCTTCAGTCATTGGTTTGATAAAAGTTTATATTTTTCATTAAAGGGGCGGTTTCCTGCTCTTTTTTTGATTTTGTATCCTACTTTTCTTCGAGAGGAAAAGCAGGCAAAAGAAGCTTTAGTCATTGGTTTGATAAAAGTTTATATTTTTCATTAAAGGAGCGGGTTTCTGCTCCTTTTTTTGATTTTGTATCCTACTTTTCTTCGAGAAGAAAAGAAGACAAAAGAAACTTTGGTTATCGGTTTGAGCAAAGTTTTTAAGCCTCCCTCTCTGATGAAGGCTAATACAGCTTTCCAATCCATACAAGCACAAAAGCCCCGCACACCCGGAAAACAACAACAGCCGGACGGTTTTTCCGTCCGGCTTATATTTCCCGCGGGGTGCGGGAATGGGGGTGTTGGGGGCTTCTTCAAGGAACATCCGATCGGTATTTCCCCTCCGGATTTTTCCTGTAAACATTCTAACCCGCGCCGCGCGCAAAGTCAACCATACCATTTGGTGAAAAAGTCGCGCATTTGGGGATTTTTCCATCCGATTTTCATGAAAACAAAAACAGTTTTCCCGTCATTGTTACAAAAAGGATAAATATACCTTTTCAAAAAATATATCGCAGTAAACAAAATACCGCGGATTTTCCGCGGTATTTTCGTTTTTATAAGGTTTATTCAAGCTCGAATGCGCCGGTATAGAGCTGATAGTAAACGCCCTTTTCGGCAATCAGCTTTTCATGGTTTCCGCGTTCGATTATTCTGCCGTGGTCAAGAACCATAATAACGTCCGAATTGCGGACGGTCGACAGACGGTGAGCAATGACGAACACCGTTCTGCCCTCCATCAGCTTATCCATACCCTTCTGAACGATTGCCTCCGTTCTCGTGTCAATCGAGGAGGTCGCCTCATCGAGTATCATAACGGGCGGGTCGGCAACGGCGGCACGCGCTATTGCTATAAGCTGACGCTGTCCCTGCGAGAGGTTTGCGCCGTTGTTTGAAAGCTCCGTGTCATAGCCGCCGGGCAAACGGGTTATGAAGTCGTCCGCGCCTGCGAGCTTTGCCGCCGCGATACATTCCTCGTCCGTTGCATCAAGTCTGCCGTAACGGATATTGTCCATAACGGAGCCCGTGAAAAGGTTTGTGTCCTGCAAAACTATTCCAAGCGAGCGGCGGAGATCCGCTTTCTTTATTTTGTTTACGTTGATACCGTCATAGCGGATTTTTCCGTCCGCGATATCATAAAAGCGGTTTATCAGGTTTGTAATTGTCGTCTTGCCGGCACCCGTCGCACCGACGAACGCAACCTTCTGTCCCGGCTCTGCATAGACGGAAACGTCATGAAGCACGGGTTTTCCTTCCTCATACTCAAAGTCGACGTCCACCATGCGGACATCGCCCCTCAGCTCCGTATAGGTAAGTGTGCCGTCGCCGTGAGGATGCTTCCATGCCCATTTGCCCGTGCGCTCCGCCGTTTCGGTTATGTTGCCGTTTTCGTCGATTTTACAATTGACAAGCGTGACATAGCCGTCGTCCGTTTCGGGTTTCTCGTCCATAAGGTTGAACACTCTTCCCGCGCCCGCAAGACCCATGATTATGGAGTTTATCTGCTGGGAAACCTGATTGACATTGCCCGTGAACTGCTTTGTCATATTGAGGAACGGAACGATTATATCAATCGAGAACGGAAGCGCAAGGAAGCTGCCTGCGGTTATAAGTCCGCGGAAGCTCACGTTCTGTGCCGCAAGCGTTATGAAAAGTCCGCCGACAACCGCACAGATAACATAAAGAATGTTACCGATGTTCATTATGATGGGACCGAGGCAGTTTGCGTAAGCGTGAGCCTTGTAGCTGTCATTGAAAAGCTCGCCGTTTATCTTGTCGAATTCTTCCTCGGCTTTCTTTTCGTGATTGAAAACCTTGACAACCTTTTGTCCGTTCATGGTTTCCTGAATGTAGCCTTCAAAGTTTGCAACGGAACGCTGTTGACGGATGAAATATTTCGCGCTTCCGCCGCCGATTTTCTTTGAAACAAGTATCATCAGTCCGATGCCGAGAAGGATGACAAGCGTCATCGGAACGCTGTACCAGAGCATGATGAAGAACACCGTCACAACTATGATTGCCGACTGTATCAGGCTGGGGAGCGACTGAGAAACAAGCTGGCGGAGAGTGTCTATATCGTTTGTATAGTAACTCATTATGTCGCCGTGCTTGTGAGTATCGAAATATTTGATTGGGAGGTTCTGCATGCCGTCGAACATTTTGCAGCGCATTTTATCAAGGAAGCCCTGCGTTATCTTCGCCATCAGCTGCGACTGTACGGTTATCAATGCTATGGAAAGAACGTAAAGCCCGATGAGTATGCCCACCATGGGAAGTATCTCTGATTTTGCCAAAGCCCACTGCTCGGCGAGGAACGCGGAATTCTCCGCTATCCATTCCTTCGGGACGCTCATAAGTCCGCTGACGCCCGCCGCCTCTCTTATAATGTCGACTCTGGCGGTCACCGCCGCAAACACCTTCTGCATAAATATTGCCGGTATTGACGAAACAACCGCCGAAAGCACGATACATACGATAACAACCGGTATGAGAACGGGATAAGACTTCATCAGAAGACCGAGCACTCTTTTCAGAACGCCCTTGTCCATTTTCGGGCGACCTCCGGGCATACCGCCCCTCGGAGGCATGCCACCTTTCATTCCCTTATTCATTGTCCTCACCTCCGCTCATCTGCTGAGTGTAAGTCTCGCGATATGCTTCGCTGGACGCCATAAGCTCCTCGTGTGTGCCGCTTTCGGAAATTCTGCCGTTTTCCATAACGACGATCAGGTCCGCCTCCATAACGGAAGCAATTCTCTGCGCAATGATTATTTTCGTCGTTTCGGGGATAAAGCTCTTCATTCCCGCTCTGATAAGCGCGTCCGTCTTCATATCGACGGCGCTCGTCGAGTCGTCAAGAATGAGTATCTTCGGCTTTTTGAGAAGGGCTCTCGCAATGCAGAGACGCTGCTTCTGACCACCGGAAACGTTTGAACCGCCCTGCTCGATCTTTGTGTCATAACCGTCGGGGAATGAGCGGATAAACTCGTCCGCCTGAGCCAGCTTGCAGGCTTCGATCATTTCCTCGTCCGTGGCGTTTTCGTTACCCCAGCGGAGGTTTTCCTTTATAGTGCCGGAGAAGAGCAGGTTCTTCTGAAGAACAAACGCAACGGAGTCGCGCAGGGAAACGAGGTCATAATTGCGGACGTCCTCTCCGCCGACCTTCACCGACCCCTCCGTAACGTCATAAAGTCGCGGAATGAGCTGAACAAGCGTCGATTTTCCCGCGCCCGTCACGCCCAAGATACCGACCGTCATTCCCGACTTTATATGAAGGTTTATATCGGAAAGCGAATTTTTCTTTGCCTTCTTTGAATATTTGAAGCTGACATCGTCAAAATCAACCGAGCCGTCTTTGATTTCCGTAAGCGGATAATTGACGGTCGTTCCGTCCGGAAGGGCGACTGTCTTTGCGGGAGGATTTGTCAGAGCGGACTCCTCGCCAAGCACCTCGGATATACGCACCATGGACTCGCCGGACATCGTCAGCATGACGTAAATCATTGCAAGCATCATGAGCTGCATGAGTATCTGAAAGCCATACGTCAGCATGGACGACATCTCGCCGACGCCGAGAGAGCTTCCCGCGCTCGTGATGATGAGCTTTGAACCGATTATAAGTATGAACGCCATGTTGAAATAGACGCAGACCTGCATAAGGGGAGAGTTGAGCGCGACTATTCTTTCGGCTTTTGTGAAGTCCTTGCAGATATCGCCTGCGGCTTTGCCAAATTTCTTCTTTTCGTAGTCTTCTCTCGCAAAGCCCTTGACGACTCTCATTCCGCGCACGTTTTCTTCAATCGACTCGTTCAGGCGGTCGTATTTCTTGAAAACGCTGCGGAACGCAGGCATTGCCTTTCTCGCGATTATAAGCAGTCCCACGACGAGCACGGGAATGATTATAACGAAGAGCGTTGCCAGCTTGCCGCCCATGGCGTATGCCATTATCACGGAGAATATGAGCATGAGAGGAGCGCGGATTGCCGTGCGGATTATCATCATATAAGCCATCTGCACGTTGCTTACGTCCGTTGTCAGTCTTGTGACGAGCGATGATGACGAAAATTTATCGATGTTTTCAAACGAATACGTCTGCACCTTTGCAAAAAGGTCGTGACGGAGGTTCGTTGCAAAACCGGATGACGCCTTCGCGCACGTCAGTCCCGCAATGCCGCCGCACGCGAGCGACGCCACCGCCATACAGGCGAGCAGAAGTCCGGTCTTTACAATATCGCTCATTTCCGAACCGAGCTGAATACGGTTTATCAGTCTTGCCGTGATAAACGGGATGATACATTCGATAACCGCTTCGCCCAGGATGAATATAAACGTCAGTATCGAGGGGAGCTTGTATTCTCTGATACTTTTCATGAGCCGTTTTATCATAAAAATGTTTTCCTTTCTGAAGGTTCAAGTGAAAAAAATAAAGAAATACAAAAGCAAAAATCGCAGTGGTTGCGTGATTTTTTCTTCTGTCTTTATTGCATTTACGCTTTTGCATTATACTATTGTTAGCCGTCAAACACAAGCGGAAAATTGTTAATTTTTCGTTAAGGCGAAAATTTCTCCGAGCGACGCTCGGAGAAATTTATTTTTCATATCCGTTTTTATTTTGTCGCGCCCGACTTTTTCTGCGCGAACAGCCAGTCGATAAGTTCCTTTTCGGAATATGCCTGCGGCCACGAATTATGTCCGACTCCGGGGTAAAATGTCGTGCGGATGTTGCCGCCCGCCGCCCTGATTGCATTTTCCATATCGCGCGTGCCCTGCGGAGGAACGGTCGTGTCCGCTTCGCCGTGCATTGCCCAGATTGCGATGTTTTTAAGTCTCTCCGCAAGTGAAGGAATGCCCGATCCGCAAACGGGAACAGCCGCCGCAAACCATTCCGGATGACGGGTTATCAGTTCCCATGTTCCGTAGCCGCCCATTGAAATTCCCGCGGCATAAACGCGGTCTTTATCGACCTTTTCGTCCGAAAGCCATGTTTTCAGAAGCTCGGTCGCCGCGGCAAGCGAGATTGTCGGCTTTTCCGTAAGTTCTCTTGAACCTATGCTCCATTGCTTGTTTATCGGAACCCAGTTAAGCTCTGCCGGCGACGCCTGACACTGCGGCGCAACGATTATGCAGTCGCCCTTTTCGACGACTCTGTCGAGCAATGCGTTCGGCCCGCCGAGAACGCGTATCTGCTGCATATTGTCCGTACCGCATTCGCCGTAGCCGTGGAGGAAAAAGAGCAGGGGATATTTTTTGCCGTCGTTTTCCTTATATCCGTCCGGAAGGAAGAGCCTGTATGGCAGGGTGACGCCCGCGCCGCTTTCGTTATCCTTGTAGTCAAAGCTCTTGTATTCCATAACGTCAACGCCTGTTACTTTGAAATCCGCGGGCTTTGCGCAGTTATATATCTTTATCTCGTCAACCGAGCCGATAAAGCCGCTTTCGGCGTCGCAAAAGCCGATTGTAAGCGGCATATCGTGAGCGGAAATATTGACGGACGGCTCCTGCCTCTGCGGAACGCCGTCGATGAAAAAAGAAAGTGTTCCGGCTTTGCCGTCCTGAATAGCAACAGCCTTGTGCCAGGCGGTATCGGCATTTATCTGCGCGGTGATATTGTGCGTTCCCGCGCCGCCAGCGCCCGTCACTCCGAGAGCGACTCTGCGACAACCGCTGTTTATCCAAAAGCCCAGATAATGAAAGGCTTTTTTCGATATGTCAAGCCCTCTCTGCATTATGCACGGCCAGCTTTTTCCCGCATATTTCCCGTCCCATTTATAGCATATCTCGATTGTGAAGCTGTCATTTTCCGTAAAGTCGAAGCCTTTTGTGTTTTCAATAACGACCCCCTGTCCCGGCTCCGTTATGCGCAGACCGTTATAGATATATCCCGGGCATATCTCCGGCTCGCCGACGACTTTTCCGTCGTGACCGCCGCCCGATACGTCTCTTATAACTCCGCTTTCAATACTGTCAAACGCCCAGTACGCAATCAGATTTTCTTCCTTTTCATAAGTATAAAGAGTTGCTTTCTCTTCCAATTCGGTCGCCTCCGATTTATATTCTCTGTTTTGAGAATATATTATAATCAACCCACGCCAAAAAGTCAATACCTCCCTTCTTTTCTTCGAGAAGAAAAGAAGGCAAAAGAAGCTTTGGCCGTCGGTTTTGAGCCGCTGTAAACTTTTCACACAGTTTGTAAATTTCGTGTTTTCTTTCTGCGGACGCCGTGCCCCCTGTCCACAAGATATTGTGCCTTTTCAACTAAAAATCAAACAAAACCGCTCGCCAAGTTATATATATATGTATATGGAAAAAATAGAGAATAGTCTTGACATGGGCGCCGTTTTGCAATATAATAAACATGGTTATAGTTAGAAGTGCGGATTGTCCCTAAACAACATCCTTTTTAAGTAAATCCACGCTTTTAATGGATCTTTATCTTGCGGCGCGCGGTGACGTCTTTTGTCCGGACGGTGGGGGCGGCGGCAAGGAACAAAAAACGAATTTTATAATCAGGCAAACCGACATGCGACGGTTTCAAAATCATTTTAACGGGAGGAAGATATCGTGGAAAAAACATCGGGCGTGACGACAGAAAAAAGCCGCACGTCACAAAAAGTGAAAAAGGGATTTCTCATTGCGCTGACCGTTATCCTTTGCATCATTCTTCTGAGCAGCGCGATACTCGTTTTCGAGGCGTTCCTCTTCGGTGACAGAATTCCGGGGAACTTTGTCATAAAGCCCGCCGCCGAAAACCACGGAAACATGGCGCCGGCAATCAAAAAAGGCGACTTCATAATACTCGTGTCAATCGGAAACAGGACGCTTGAAGAGGGAGATGTCGTTTCGTATTACGTTCCCGAAAAGGGCTTTGTCCTCGGTAGGATAATCTCCTCCGACGGCGAAAAATACGCGGTCAGAGGCGATACGGACACGGACGCCGCTTCAATGCTCGTCTCGAGAGACGACATGCGCGGACTCTGGAAGGGCTTCAGAATTCCGCTCCTCGGCTGGCTTTACATATGGTGCCAGACCGTGTGGGGATTCATAATCGCTCTCATCCTCATCATCGCAATCGACATTCTCGTTTCGGTGCTGATGAGAAACAAAGCCGAAAAGAACGGCGAAGGCGATGAAAAGACCGTCGGGCTCGGACTCATCGGAATGCTCGTTGCAAACGCAATCATGTCCGGCAAAAACAAAGGCGGCAAAAATACGAAAGGAGCCGGCAACAATGGATAACAAAATGAAAATGTACAAAGTTACGATAATCATTCTTTCCGTATTGCTCGCGATATCGCTCGTGCTTCTGACGGTTCAGTTTATCCGCAAGGTGACAGGCTCTTCCGACAAGGTCACCCTGAGCAACAACAGTATCGGCGCAATCGAAAAGGATTGGACATTCGGCGGAGAAAACGTCCTCCCCGGAGACAGCATTTCAAAGGATTACCCCGTGACAATCAGTCATAACAAGGATATCACCCTCGGTTTTGAGGCGGTTGTCAAATCCGACAGCGAGGTTCCGCTTGCGTCCGTTCTCAACGTCAGAATAGAGGATGCGACGAACGGAAAGGTAATATGCGAGGGCAAGCTCTCCGAAATAAACGGAAAGACCTTCACCGAAAGCATTGCGTATTCCGGCAAGAGCGAAACATCGCTCACATACAAAATAACCGTGACAATGGACACATCCGCAGGAAACGAATATCAGCGGTCATCCGTCGAAATGGGCTTCCGCTGGTCAATCACGGCGGGCGCGAAAGAAGGTGTTTCGGAATGACGGAAGAAAGAGCAAAAAATCTGACCAAAAAAATTACGGCGAGCATAATCGCGATACTGCTTCTGACAGCGGCACTCTCCGTAACGACCTTCGTCCTTGTCGTTTCAATGATATCGACGGACGGACACATCTTTTCGACAGGCAATGTTGCCATCAACTTAAATGACGGAAAGCCCGTCATTTCGGGTGACGACGCTCTCTTTGAGCCGGGCGCAACCTTTGAAAGGCCCTTCACGATTGAAAATCGCAGCTCATGCGACGTATGGTATAAATTCTATTTTGAAAATGTGGACAGCGAGCTGGCAAGTCATATCGAGGTCACGATAAAGGACGGCGACAAGCTCCTTGCAGCCGGAAAGCTGAACGAGCTGACATATGCAAGCTCACGCGCAACAGACAACACCCTCGCCGCAGGCGAGAAAAAATCGCTCACAATCTGCTTCCACCTCGAAGAGGATACGGGAAACGATATGCAGGAAGAGCTTCTTTCGTTTGACTTCAGCGTAAAAGCCGTTCAGGCAAAGAACAATCCGGACAAAAATTTTGATTGAGGTACATCATGGATAAAAAAACAGAAAACAATCAGACGGACAAGGAAAAGGTTCTGAATATCATAAAAAACGTCGTTACATGGCTTGTGGTTGCGGCGGCAGTTGCGATGATGATATTCACAATCATCTCCGCAACAACGCTTGACAGAAACAACCGCTCCCTTTTCGGCAAAAAAATGTTCATCGTAAATTCCGACTCCATGAAGGCGACGGACTTCGCCGCCGGTGACCTTATCTTTGTAAAGGAAGTCGACCCGAGCGCTCTCAAAGAGGGCGACATCATTTCGTATACGTCGACAAACACGGAAAACTTCGGCGAGCTCATAACGCATAAGATCAAGAAGCTGACGGTCACCGCGTCCGGCGAGCCGGGATTCATCACATACGGTACGACAACGGGCGAAGAGGACAAAACAATCGTAACCTATCCTTATATAGTAGGTAAATACACGGGCAAGATTGCCAAAATGGGTTACTTTTTTCAGTTTCTTAAAACGACTCCGGGTTACATAGTATGTATTCTCGTTCCCTTCATGCTCCTCATAATCTCGCAGGCATGGACCAGCATAAAGCTGTTCAAGCAGTACAAAGCCGAGCAGAATGCAGCGCTTGAAGAGGAGAAGAGCAAGATTGCAGCCGAGAAGGAAGAAACACAGAGAATGATGGCGGAACTTCTTGCGATGAAGGCTCAGATGGAGCAGCAGGGCGGAGCCCCGATAACCACTCCGGGCACAGCGCCGTTTCAGACTCAGACTCCTCCTTCCCCCGCGCCCGAGGCGCCGAAGGCAAGTCAGAATACAGAACGCATTGCGTCGCTTGAAAAAGATCTTGCCGATGTTGAAAAGAACATCGCGGAGCTGAGAGCCGCAAAGGAAGAGCTCGAAGCGACATACAAGACAGCGGAAACCGAAAGCCAGATATCCGAGCTTTCTGTGACAATCGGAAAGCTGACGGCTGTCAAAGTTCAGATTTCCGCAGAGCTCCAGAAGCTCAAAAACTGAATTTTTCAGCTCTTTTTCCGGCGCGGAGAAAATCCGGCTCGCTCTTGCGGGTCGGAACCCCTCGCCGGAGAAAGCAAAGGGCTGACAAAGGGCACAAAAGCGCTTGCGCCTTTTATCCGCCTTTTGACCGACCGACAGAAACGGTTAACGTTTTCCGTCGGCTCGTGCAATCGCGCATTATGGCGCTTCGGGGTAACTTTCGGATTTTTGTGTAACACTTGCAGATCCACGGCAGTGCCGAAACAACGCACGTCTTCCGACTTTGAATGTCGCTTCGCGGATGACGTTTTCCCCTTGAAACGGCAAAAATCTTCCCGAAAAGGAGAAAAAAATGAAAAACTTTTCATCAAAAAAGGCATTGTTTCTCAGTGTGATCTCCATGGTCATCTGCGTATCAATGCTCATCGGCTCAACATTCGCCTGGTTTACGGACTCCGCAACGGCAAATGTCAACACAATTCAGGCGGGTAACCTTGACGTTGAGCTTGTAAAGGCTGACGGCAGCCCCCTGACGACCGCCCTCGGCTGGGTAAAAGCAGAGAGTCATGAGAACGAAGCCGTTCTCTGGGAACCGGGCTGCACATACAGTCTCGAAGGCTTCAAAATCAGAAACGCAGGCAACCTTGCCCTCAAATATAAGGTTGTTATCAGCGGACTGACAGGCGACGCAACTCTTCTCAACGCCATCGAGTTCACAGTCAAGAAGGGCGATACAGAAGTTTTGCTTGACAATTTTGAAGGCAAGCTCCTCCCGAAGGACTCCGCTGCAACAGATGGATTCGAGGCTTATGAAACCTCCGTCATCACCATCACAGGTAAGATGAAGCAGGACGCCGGCAACGAATACAAGGGTCTTTCAATCGACGGTATCAAAATCACGGTTTACGCAACGCAGCTCGCATACGAGTCCGACTCAACAAACAAGGATTACGATGAGAACGCTACATATTATCCCGTAATCGACGCGGCGGGTCTCAAAGACGCGCTCAAAGCAGGCGGAGATATCTCCGTTGAAAAGGACGTTCCGACAAGCGGCACCGACACACTTAGCGCGCGCACGATAATCACCAAGCCCACAAACCTTAACCTCAAGGGAAAGATCGTATCTCCGGACAATATGGGCAATAACAGCACAAACTTTACGGCTCTTATTGTTGCGGCAGACACAACGATTGACGCGGCAGCAAACGGCGGTATCGACACGGGCGTAAACGGCGGTTACGCAATCAACGTAATGAGCGGCGCAAAGCTCACAATCAACAGCGGTTATTATTACGGCGGCGGCACAGCCGTTCAGGTTCAGGAGGGCGAGCTCGTTATCAACGGCGGTTTCTTTGCCGTTGAGCCTTACAGCAACCCTACCTACGGCTATGAGTATCTTCTCAACTGCATTGACTCAGCTTACAGGGACGGCACGGCAAAGATCACTGTCAAGGGCGGTACGTTTGTAAACTTCAATCCGGCAGACTGCAAGGCTGAAGGCGCAGGCACAAACTTCGTTGCAGAAGGCTACACAGTCATCTCCGAAACACAGACAAACGGCGACGTTTGGTATACTGTCGTTAAGGAAGGCGCAACAATCCGCAACGTAGCTTCCGCAGATGATCTCAAAGCAGTTGCGGCAGAGGTCAAATCCGGCGACATCGTAAGACTCACAAACGACATCACCGTAAGCGAAACGATTAAATTCGGCGTAAGCGGCTTCACATTCGACGGCAACGGTCACACAATCACCGCGGCTATGACGGATGCAGAAATCACAAATCTCAAAACTCTCCTCTCCTTCGGTTATGGCTCGACATATTGCACAGGCGTAACTGTAAAGAATGTCAAGTTTGCGGGCAAGGGCGGCAGAGCAATGCATTTCCACGGCGGCTCGGCTTCAACACTTGAAAACGTAACAATCTCCGGCGAATGGAGCCTTGCAATCAACTTCTACGGCACGCATGGCGCCGTCATGACAAACTGCAATATTTCCAGCAACTATGCAAACAAATATTGCAATTCCACTATCTTTGCAAATGAGCAGTCCGCAAATCAGATCGTTCTCAAAGGAACAACTATCGACTCGATATTCGTAAACGCAACCGAAAATGGCGCGACATACGCAAACGGCGGTATAAAGGTTATCGTCGGCAGCGGCTCGACAGTCGGCACAATCCATACAAACGAAGGTATAACACGCACATTTGTTACAGTTGACGGCGGAACAGTCGGCGAAATACTTGCTGACGTTCAATAATCAGTAATTTTTGCTCCCTCTCCTCCCTCGGGAGGAGGGGCAAGTAAAGGGCATAAAGCAATTTGTGTCTTTTGTTTGCCCGATGGGCAGGGTGCGGCAATAGCCGAGGGTCCTTTCGGCCGTCGTCGCGTCCCGTCCGACAAGGCAAAATGTACTGCGGGGGGCGCAATGACACTTCCTTTCAGCATTTTAAGAAGTTGCGGCAGTACAGGCGGGCAGAAACGGTTTGACTTCGCTTTTTTCGTTTCTGTTTTATAAGCAAAAGCGGAAAAAAACACAAATAAGGAGAAAGAAGACAATGAAAAGCTCTTCAAGAAGATTGCTGTTCAGCATGGTCACAATGATCGTCTGCATAGCAATGCTCGTTGGTTCGACCTTCGCATGGTTTACAGACACCTCGAAGTCAGCCAACAACGTCATCAAACCCGGCCGTCTTGATCTCGACGTTACGTACACGCTCGACGGTGAAAACTGGCATGATCTCAACGGTGCGGAAAACCTGTTCGGCGACGGTCTCTTTGAGCCGGGATACACGCGTGTTGTTGCTTTCAAAGTAAGAAACAACGGCAGTCTCGCGTTCAAGTACAAGATGTCGCTTGACATCATCAGCGAAAAGCTGGGCGTAAACGTAGCCGGCGAAAATTTCGCTCTCTCCGATTACCTCGTTGCTTCGACAGCACCCGCTCAGGAATGGACGGAAGGCAACCAGATCGGTCAGATGCTCCGTCTTGCGTTCGACGCAGACCTCCACAACTCCATCGCATGGACGGATTCTAACATCAGAGAACTTTCCTTCGGCGCAGAGGATGTAGTTCTTACTCACGGTCAGGAAGTTGTTTCCATGATCAAAGTCTGCATGCCCACAGACATCGGCAACGTTGCAAACTCAAAGGACGACGACAGCACTCCCGAGCTCATCCTCGGTGTAACCGTTGTTGCAACGCAGGCAACCGTAGAAGAGGACAGCTACGGCCCCAAGTATGATAAGGACGCTACATATCCCGTCACGACAGCTGCAGACCTGCAGTCCATCGTGCGCGATGCAACCCAGCATGTAAACATTGTGCTGTCCGGCGATATCACAACCGATAATTTCGTCATTCCCGCAGGAAAAGACGTAACTTTGGATCTGAACGGACATACAGTTTCAAATGCCAATGCTCACACCATTCTGAACAACGGTCACCTGACTCTGAAAGATTCAAGTGCCGACAAGAGCGGTAAGGTTGTTTCTCTTAAAGCCAACACCGCTGCACTGCGCAACGGAGATAATGCCGTTTGCGTAATCGAGGGCGGAACATTTTCTCGTGACGGCGCCAACGGAAACACATGGCATGTTGTCGAAAACTTCGGTCAGATGACATTCAACGGCGGCAAGGTTGTTCTGAAAAACGGAAACGGCTTTGCAATCACAAACGGCTGGAATTATTTTGATCCGGGCGCAACCACCACTCATGCAAAAATGACGATCAACGCATTGGAGCTTGATACAGATTCCTCCGGAATCAAAAACTGCCGCTACGGCGATCTGACCGTCGGTGACGTTAATGTAAACTGCACAGGATATTGGGCACTTTCCAACGATTTTCTCGGAACTGCCGTAATCAACGGCGGTAGCTTCAAATCCGCTTCTTTCAAAGCTGTTTCCAACGGTGCGGATATGACAGTCAACGGAGGAACGTTTGACGGAACAGCCGGACTGTTCATTCAGTCTTATGCAACGTCCACGGTCCTCAACGGCGGTACGTTTACGAATATGGAAAAAGATGCACTCTCCGCATATGTCGGCGAAGGACATACAGCAGAGCAGAGCGGTACATCTGTAATCATTAAGTAATTCTTTCTTTTGCTCCCTCTCCTCCCTCGGGAGGAGGGGCAAGCAAAGGGCATAAAGCAATTTGTGTCTTTTGTTTGCCGATGGGCAAAAACTTTTTCAAAACAAAAGAAGACAGTTTTATGCAAAGCTATGAAAGTTGCACAATCGGCATTTTGCACAAGCGGGGCGGGCCAGCTCCTTTTGAGTTAGTCAATTTGACCAAATATGCTTGCGCAAAAAATTTAATTTTCTAAGCAGAATATCTTTTCCCTGCCGACGCGGAAAGATGTTCTTTCCTCTTTCCGCGGCGGCAAAAAATCTTATATTAAGGAGAAAAGACATGAAAAACTTTTCATCAAAAAAGGCATTGTTTCTCAGCGTGATCTCGATGGTCATCTGCGTATCAATGCTCATCGGTTCGACATTTGCATGGTTTACGGACAGTGCGACAGCAAATGTCAACACAATTCAGGCGGGTAACCTTGACGTTGAGCTCGTTGGCAAAGACGGCAAAACGCTCACAGAAGCCCTTAAATGGGTCAAGTCCGCAGAAGCTCCGGAAGGCGAAAAGGTTCTCTGGGAACCGGGATGCAAGTATAATCTTGAACCGTTCGCAATCAAAAACAGCGGCAACCTTGCTCTCAAATACAAGGTTGTTATCAGCGGTCTGACAGGTGACGCAACTCTTCTCGAAGCAATCGACTTCACAGTTTCCGTTGACGGTGACGCGCTCGTTGCGAAGGACGGCGAATCCACAGCCACAACAGCGGCTTCCCTCAACAACTTCGAAGGCACACTTGAAGCCGGCAAAACAACAGGTCTTATCACCATCACAGGTAAGATGAAGGAAACAGCCGGAAACAAATACAAGGGACTTTCTCTTGAAAACATTTCAATCACCGTTTATGCATCACAGCTCAACTATGAGTCCGACTCAACCGGCAAGGATTACGACAAAGATGCTACATATTATCCCGTAATCGACGAGGCAGGTCTCAAAAACGCTCTCAAAGCAGGCGGAAATGTTTCCGTTGAAGCAACCCTTGCTCCCGCAGCTGCAATAGTTGCTGATAAAAACGCAACTCTCAACATGAACGGCAAGACAATCGCAAACATAACCGACATATGGGATGTCGAACCCAATTCCTGGTCACTCGTTTCCGTGCGTGAAGGCGCAACCCTCACAATTGACGGCAACGGTACATTCAAGGCTAAGGAAAACGACTGCTACGCAGTTGACGTACAGGACGACGGCTGCAAGGTCGTTATCAAAAGCGGTACGTTTATCGGTAACATCCATGCCGTTTACGTTTACACCGGCGAAGCTGTAATCGAAGGCGGTTTCTTCTCCGTTCAGCAGAAATATCCCGACGCAGCAAAGGCTGATGAGTTCGTTCTGAACTGCTATGACGCCAACCGTGCAAACGGCACAGCAAAGATCACGGTCAAGGGCGGTACGTTCGTAAACTTCAATCCGGCAGACTGCCAGGCTGAAGGCGCGCACACAAACTTCGTTGCAGAAGGCTATTCCGTCATCAAAGAAACACAGGCAAACGGCGACGTTTGGTATACGGTTGTTGAAGGAACGGGCGCAAGTAGCAATGAAGAGCTCAATAACGTTATCTCCTCCGCAACAGAGCCCACAACAGTCACCCTCGGCAAAGGCACATATACACTTCCGACGCTTGAAAACAAGGATATCACAGTCAAGGGCACAAAGGACACGATTGTCGATATGAAGAACGGTGTCAACAAGGCGTCCTCCGCCAGCTTCGATGGCGTAACGGTAAACTTCGGAACAGAGAACTATAAAGGTTTCCAGCACACAGGCAAGCTCACATATAAGGATTGCACAATCACGGGCAAGCAGTTCCTTTATGCAGAAGAAGTTGAGTTTATAAACTGCGAATTTGTTCAGGATGCAGTTGATTACAACGTATGGACATACGGCGCAGGCTCTGTTCTCTTCAAGGATTGCACATTCACCTGCAAGGGCAAAGCTGTTCTTATTTATAATGAAGGCACCCTTTCCGCTCAGACTGTTGAGTTCCAGAACTGCAAGTTTGAAGCTTCAAGCGCAGTAGACGGCAAGGCAGCAATCGAAATCGACTCCTATGGAACCAGCTATAACGTTATCGTCGATCAGGCAACGGCAGACAACGTAACAGGTTTCGGCACAGGCTCGAACAGCGGCAACTCCGTTTGGAACGTTAAGAGAAATGTAAAACCCGTAACTGTTACGGTTGCAGGCACAGTAGTTTATAATCAGTAATTTTCTCCACCTCTCCTCCCTCGGGAGGAGGGGCAAATAAAGAGCATAAATGAATTTTGTGCCTTTTGTTTGCCTTAATATTTCTGGAAGGAGCTTTTTTCTGTTATGAAAAAATTTAATCTCACATCGGAAAAGACCATGATCACAGAGGAACGCCTGAAAGCCGTTCTGCTTCCGTCATTCCTCAGCATAATTCTTTCCGTAATTCTTTTGTGCGGAATGACATGGGCATGGTTTGAAACAACAAAAGCAGGCAGCACGGAGCCCATCAGAACTGCCGAATACGGAATGACCGTCACCGTTTCAAAGGGCGGAGTGGCTGAAATCGGCGGAGATTACGGCAACGGCGGAAAACGTTATATTCTTGCCGCGGATATCGACTATACAGTCGTCCTGACGGCAACCGGCACTGCAAAAACAGGCTTCTGCATTATGTCCTTCCCTGCCGAAAACGCAGAAGGAATCACAGTTACAAAAGAGCTTTATTCCGCCCAGATGCCGAGCGGTTCTTCAATCACGTTCACATTAAGATTGACAAAAGCGACTGAAGTCAATTTCATGCCTCAGTGGGGCACGTCCGCAAGAAGCGAAGCGCCGGATATAGAAAACGGCAAAACCATATCCGTAGGCTCGCAGTCCGGCAGCGGCAATAGAACAGCGACGCCCGTCACAACCGAGCCCACGACAACAACAACCACACCGACAGTAACCGAGCCCGTGACAACGGTGCCTGTCGTAACGGAGCCTGTGACAACGGTGCCTGTCGTAACGGAGTCTGTGACAACGACGGAGCCTGTAACGCAAGAGCCCGTAACAACCGTTCCGACAGTAACGGAGCCGGTCACAACCACGACGGCATCGGCGACAGAGGCACAGACGACCGTCGGAGAATAACCCGAAATTTCAGAAATAAAAGGCAAACTTCAAAGGACGGCTTTATATAAAATATCCGTTTTTTCCCGAGCTGACACCGTTTTTTGCGCGGTGTCGGCTTTGTTTTCCCCAAAGTCGGGCACATAAATATGACGAAAGGCGGCAATCGGAATGAGAGTTGCGGTGGTGGGTTCGAGAAGTATAGAATATGACAAGCTCCAAAAGGAGGCTTACGCGCTGCTCTGCCGGCATATACCGGCAAACTGCACGGAAATCGTCTCCGGCGGGGCGATGGGCATTGACCGTCTTGCGGAAATATATGCAAGGGAAAATCACCTCCCCATAAAAATCTTCCTTCCCGACTATGAAAAATACGGCAAGCGCGCGCCGATTGTCCGCAATGACGAAATCGTCCGTTATTCGCAATACGTCCTTGCCATATGGGACGGCGAATCCCACGGAACGGCGTACACCGTCACAACCTGCATAAAGGACGGAGTGCCGGTCAAGGTCATTCATCTGTGATTTTTGAGCGACATGCTCATAAATTTTTTGCGAATATGTAAATTTTGCCGAAAATAAAATTACATATTGTTTTATAATTCTTTGTGTGATATAATATATCCATATTAAACGTCATTTTCCGACAAGGGAGGGCAAGGCCGTGAACACGGGCGATAACAGAAACCGTTATGACACCATGTCAGGTACGCAGAGCACGCGCACCACTCAGACCCAAACAGGCATGGGCAAAACATACACACAGACAACAAACATAAAAAAGAAAAAGAAACCGCGCTTCAAACCGACAAAGGAAGGAATGATCGCTCTCGGAGAGCTTTTCCTCATAATTGTTGCGGTGTTCCTTGTGATATTCCTCGTTATAAAGGGTATTGTTGGCAGCAAAAAGCCGGGCGAAACGACGTCGGATTCAACCTCGACCGTTCCCACTCAGACGACGGAAGCTCCCAAGCCCGCATGGAACGCCGGATACATAAGCCTTGCCGTCGCGTCAAGCGGAAAGAGCGAAGGCAACCTTGTTCTTGTAAACAATAATTACGAATATCTGTTCCCGTCAAAGATGACCTCAAAGCTGACAGAGCTTTACGGCAAGACGGACGGACTTTTCGTCATCGGCAGATATGAGGACTCAACCCGCAGGGGCGTATATCTCAATTCCGGCATACTTCCGAGTCTCAGAAAGATGTGCGAAGCCATGATAGCCGCAAATCAGGAGACACTCGGCACATATAAAGACAAAGACGGCAATGATGCCGTCGACATGATAATGATTGCGAGCGGCTTCCGTTCAAAGGATTATCAGCAGGATCTTTATGACGACGCAGACGATACAAGCCTCCTTGCAAAAGCAGGTTGCAGCGAGCACCACACCGGTCTTGCCTTTGACCTGAAAATTTTCACAGCCAAGAAGGCGACGGTCGATCTCCGCGCAGGCGAATACGAATGGATAACGGAAAACTGCCATAAATACGGCTTCGTCCGCCGTTATCAGGCTGAAAAGCTCGATAAGACAGGCATAAGCAACGAAGAATGGCATTTCCGCTTTGTTGACATTCCTCATGCATACGCGATGAAAAACGCAGGTCTTTGCCTTGAAGAATACGTCGACATGCTCAAATCGCAGCACAACAGCACGGAAAACGCGCCTTACGAGGTTTCAACCGACATCGGCGACTTCCTTGTATATTATGTTCCCGCAGACACTGCCGACATGACATACATAACCGTTCCCCAGGGTGCCAAGCTCGTTTCCGGCAGTTTTGCCGCAGAGCAGAACATCTCCTCCGGAATGTACACGGTTTCCGGCACAAACGAAGGCGGCTTCATAGTCACCATCGCAAAATAATAAAAAAGTCAGAACACAGATCCCAACCCGCTTCTCGGGTTGGGATTTGATATAAAAGGAGATATTTATGACAGGCGAAGAAATTTTCTCCCGCTACTGTCCCCTCGTTCGGGATTATATATACGCAAGCGGCTGGAAGGAGCTCCGCCCTGCGCAGATTGCAGCGGCAAATGTCATTTTCGGAAGCGACGACAACCTCATCCTCTCCTCCGACACAGCCTCCGGCAAAACGGAAGCGGCGTTCTTCCCGATTATCACAGAGCTTACGGAAAATCCGACGATGTCTGTCGGCGTGCTTTATATAGCGCCCCTCAAAAGCCTTATAAACGACCAGTTTCAACGTATCGACGCACTTCTTTTCGATTCCGGCTTGCCCGTTTTTCATTGGCACGGCGACGTTGCGCAGAGTCACAAGAAAAAAATGCTCGACGACCCGAAGGGAGTTCTCCAGATAACGCCGGAATCGCTTGAAAGTATGCTTATCAACCGCGGAGCAGATATTCTCCGCATTTTCGGCGGTCTGCGCTACGTCATAATCGACGAAATTCACACGCTGATGAGCGCGGACAGAGGAAATCAGGTCATCTGCCAGCTGGACAGGCTGGACAGAATTCTCGGCTTTTCAGCAAGGCGAATCGGACTTTCGGCAACGATAGGCGATATGGAGAGTGCGAAAAGGTGGCTGACGGGCAACAGCGGCAGAAACGTTCAGGCGCCCGTCATTCCGGGAGGAAAAAGCCGGATAAAGCTCGCGCTTCAGCATTTTTATATTCAGGACGAAACAACGGACAACGGAGAAAATCCGGCAGAGTCGCCCGAAAGCAAAATCGCAATCGACGCAGGCTATGAATATATTTACGACTGCTCCCGAACTCAAAAAAGCATAATTTTTTCAAATTCCCGCGAAGAAACGGAGTACATCTGCGCAACAATGCACCAAATCTGCGCCCTCCGCGGTGATAATGACATTTTCTTCATTCATCACGGCAACCTCTCTGCTTCGATACGCGAAGAAGCGGAGGACAGGCTGAAAAGCGATCTGCCCTGCGTCGCATGTGCGACGGTGACAATGGAGCTAGGCATTGACATCGGCAGGCTTGAGCGCGTCGTTCAGCTCGGCTCGCCGTCAAAAGTATCGAGCTTTCTCCAAAGGCTGGGCAGAAGCGGACGTCGCGACGCTCCGCCGGAAATGTTTATGGTTTTCCGCGAGGAAAATCCTCTGCCCGACACGCCCCTCCCCCAGCTCATCCCCTGGGATATGCTGCGCGGGATAGCTGTCATTCAGCTTTATATCGACGAAAAATTCGTCGAGCCGCAATATGTGAAAAAGCTACCTGTCAGCTTGCTTTTCCAACAGACGCTCTCCGTTCTCGCCTCGTCCGGCGCGCTGACTCCGAAGGCACTTGCGGAAAGAATACTCTCGCTTTCGCCCTTTGCCGCAGTTGAAAAAGAAGATTACCGTTCCCTGCTCGTTCATATGATAAAAAAAGATTATCTTTCCCTTTGCGAGGACGGAACGCTCCTCGTCGGACTTGCGGGCGAAAGGCTCCTCAAGAGCTTCAAATTCTATGCAGTGTTCAAAGACAGCGAGGATTATTCCGTCAAAAGCGGAAGCGATGAAATCGGAACTATCTCCTCCCCTGTTCCCGTCGGCGACAGGTTTGCCCTTGCGGGTCGCGTCTGGGAGGTGGAGGAGCTTGACCTTGCCCGCAAGCTGATTTTTGTTCACAGCGTTCCCGGAAAAATGGAAATATCATGGCCGGGCGACTACGGCGAGGTTCACACAAAGGTCCTGCTAAAGATGTTTGAAATCCTCTGCGGCGACCGTGACTTTCCGTATCTCAAGGCAAACGCCCGCGAGCGTCTCGCGGCGGCAAGGCGGGTTGCGGAAAACGCAAAAATCAAAAGCGACAGGCTCATTTCCCTCGGCGGAAGCACAAAATGTCTCTTCCCGTGGCTTGGGACAAGGTCGTTTTCAACTCTTGTCCGCGTTCTCAAAAAGCATGCGGGCGAGCTCGGAATCCGCGGCATTGAGCACAACGGTTGTTATTACATTACCTTCAAAAGCGAACGCGACTGTGCCGAGCTGACAGCGGCAATCGCTTCCCTGCTTGACGGCGAAATCGACCCGATGACCCTCGTCGGCAAAGGCGAGCTGCCGATAAGTGAGAAGTATGACGCCTGCGTCGAACCGGAACTTCTCCGCAAAGCCTTCGCCCTCGACCGCCTCCGCACAGACGAACTTACTTTTCTTTGAAAAGAAAAGCAAGCAAAAGAAACTTCGGTTATTAGTCTGATAAGGCTTTATAATTTCATCAAAGGAGCAGGCACTCTGCTCCTTTTTGATTTTATGCCACGCTTTTATTAGAGAAGTAGGCAAAAGAAACTTTGGTTATTTGTTTGAGCGTTCCTTTTCAGCCTCACACATTGGGGGATATGCAAGCGGTGCGGAGCACCCTTGCAGGCTTCGCCGAGAAGAGGGTAGTGGCACGGCTTGCCGTGACGGAGTGGGATTTGCAAATGCGCAAGCGTTTGCAGGCGTCGCTGAGACGGGTTCGGAAACCACGAAGTGGTGGAATGATTGTAAAAAAACAATCCCTCACCGCCTTCGGCGGAGCCGAAACCGAACAATCAGAACTTTACAAAAAACAAAACAGAGGCGGGTGCCCCTGTTTTGTTTTTTCGCCATTGCTATTTTTCAATTTAATTGCGTTGCGGTTGTTCTTGCAAAAATCAGCTTATCTCTGAACTCTGCCGCTGCCGCCGCCCTTTACGAGAGCGTTCACTTCATCGACCGTCACGCGGTTGAAGTCGCCTTCGATTGTGTGTTTCAGGCATGAAGCCGCGGTTGCAAATTCTATGGCGTCCGCGGGGGACTTGCCGTTTACAAGGCTGTATATAAGTCCTGCGCCGAAGGAATCGCCGCCGCCGACACGGTCAACAATATGAACGGCATACTTCTTTGAGAAATAACATTCGCCGCCCGAATAGAGCATAGCCGCCCAGTTATTGTCGTTTGCCGTAATGCTTTCGCGGAGCGTGATTGCGACGGAGGAACAGCCGAAACGCTCGCAGAGCTGTTTTGCGACGTCCTTATATCCTTCTCTGTCCAGCTTGCCGGTTTCAACATCGGTCGAAGCCGCTTTGATACCGAAAACCTTGTCCGCGTCTTCCTCGTTTGCGATGCAGAGATCGACATACGTCATGAGCTCGCCCATAACCCTGCCCGCCTTTTCGCTTGTCCAGAGATTTTTGCGGAAGTTGAGGTCACAACTGGTTTTTACGCCGAGCTTCTTCGCCGTTTTGAGCGCGTCAAGACAGATTTCCGCGGTGCCGTCCGAGAGGGCGGGGGTTATGCCCGTGAAATGGAACCAATCTGCGCCGGAAAGAATTTTTTCCCAATCGAAATCGTCTCTGCCGGCAGCCGATATGGAGCTGTATTTTCTGTCGTAAACGACCTTTGAAGGTCTCTGCGACGCACCCTTTTCGGCATAATAAATGCCGAGCCTGTCGCCGCCGCGGGCAATATCGGAAACGTCAACGCCTTCTGCGCGGAGCGCGCGGATGCAACTGTCGCCGATCGGGTTTGCGGGAATTTTTGTGACGAAACGAGCGTCCTCGCCGAAGCGTGCAAGGGAAACGGCAACGTTTGCCTCGGCTCCGCCGAACGTCGCGCAGAATTTATCCGCCTGTTCAAAGCGGAGGTATCCCTCCGGAGCAAGACGAAGCATTATTTCGCCGAAAGTGACTATTTTTTTCATTTATTTATCCTCCTTATTATCGTCGGGCGGGAGAAGGCGGAAGGTGTCACAATCGAAAAGCACGTGAGCGCCGATGCTCCCCTCCTCGCACGAAATTTCTCTTTTACAGCCGCACTTTTTGCAGGCTATTTCAACCCTGTCCGGATGAGGGGTGACAACAAAGTCTCCTCCGTCGGGACAGTCACATTTGATTGCGTCGTCCTCCGCAAGCTCGCCGAGCGAGAAGAGAATCAGATCCTGAAGATGCGCATCGCCCCATTCTTCGTCCTCGGGCTTTTTGATATCGTCAAAGCTCTGCTCGCCGAGAAGCTCCGAAAGTTCGTCATCCGACTTTTCAATCGCTTCGTCGACCTGCTTTTCATCTCCTATGAAAAGGATATCCATTCCCGCATAGGGGCAGGGGAAAGTGAAAAGTTCTCTTGACATCAGCGTCTTTCTTGAAATGACGAAGGTGTGCGGCGAATCGCAGAAAACGCAGGGTACCGTGAAGCGGTATTTTCCGTCCGACGTTTTGTTTATCGTAAGCTCGCTGCCGCCGCAGTCACACTTTAATTTCAGCATGTCGCCCGACAGCGCAAGCGCGCCGACAACCGTCCGCACGGTGCCTCCGCATTCGTCACAACGATAGGCTATGTCTATATTTTTCGGTTCAAGTATCATTTGATTTCCTCCCCGTTTTTATAGCGTTCGTAATAAAAAAGATATTGCTGCGCAACTCCCGCATAATCGCCGAGGTCGCCAAGGTCTATCCCGTTTTTATAGTATTTGTCCAGCACGCGCTTTATCCATACGTCGATCGGGAATGAGGAGAGACGATGAAAGCCGAAAAGCAAAGCGCAGTTTGCAACCTTGGGTCCGACGCCGCATATCTTCATAAGCTCCGCGCGGGCGTTTTCGTCGTCCAGAGAGGAGATGTTTTCAAGGTTGATTTCGCCGGATGCGACCTTTTTCGCCGCGTCGCTTATGTATTTTGCACGAAACCCCGTGCCGCAGGAGAAAATGTCAATCTCGCTTGCGCAGGCAAGCGTCTCCGCCTTCGGAAAGCTGTAATATATCTTCCCGCCGGACTCAAACGGCTCGCCGAATTTTTCGCAGAGCCGCGCGATAATTTTCTTTATCCTGCCGATATTGTTGTTTTGTGAAACAATGAAGGAGCAAAGCGCCTCCCATTCATCCTGCCGGAGAATCCTTATTCCGTTTCCGACGCGCATTGCGTCAAAAATGACGTCTCCGTATTTGCCGAAATGCTCGCCGATGTTCTTTTTTATGGCGTCGTAATCCTCGTCGATGCAGAGAAACCGCCGCCAGAGTTCTCTGTCCTGCCCGCCGTCAACTGTGACCGTATCGCCGTTGACGGAGATTTTTGCGTGCTCGCGCCCGACAGTCCCCTCCGCAGAGCCGTCCGCAAGGACGTCAAACCGGAAGCACTGACCGCAGTCAAAAATGAGGGCGGGAGAGAAATTCCGGACGCCTTCAAAAACTATTTTATCCGTGCAAACGGCTGTCTGTATCATGATATGCCCTCCTTTGTCGCAGGCTCATACTCAATTATGCGTTATTTTCGCCGTTTTGTCAACCGAAGGGGCATAAATTTAATCGTTATTTAACGATTTTTTATTGTAATTACGAGAAAAAGATGATATTATTATGAAAGAAAATCGAAGCTTTTATTTTCGGAGGAAAAATCTATGAAATTAAAACTTATGACCTATAACATCGCGGCGACAAGAGACTTCGGCAAGGGCACGGGAAAGCCCTTTGAATATTCCGTTGAAAAATATGCCCAAATGATAAAGGAGCAGAACCCCGATATCTGCGGGCTCAACGAGGTTGACTATATGCTCGTGCGCAGCGGCAGAATAAAGACTACGCAGGTTCTGGGCGGTCTTCTCGGCTATGAGGACGCGTTCGCGCCGGCGGTCACGTGGCTTTTCGGCGGCAAGCCGGGCAATTACGGAAACGGCTTCCTCTCAAAGCATCATATAAAAGACGTACGCATCTGTCCCATTCCCGACCCCGTCACGCGTGACGAGGACGTCTATTACGAAACAAGGGTTATCCTCAATGCGCTCGTCGATTTTGAGGGAACGGACGTTGACGTTTTCGTTTCGCATTTCGGTCTTGCAAAGGCGGAAAGAGCAAACGCCGTAAAAATTCTGGCGGAGCTGATAAAGGACAGCAGTCATCCCGTTATCGTTATGGGAGATTTCAATGCCCAGCCCGACGACCCCGTTCTCGACCCCATCCGCGAGCTTCTCTCCGATACGTTTGACGTCTATCCGGACAAGGGCGCTATAACCTACCCGACAAACCCCGAATTCGGCCCCGACCAGAAGATAGATTATATCTTCGTCAGCAAGGAATTCAGAACGGAGTCCGTTGAAATAATCGACAGGCAGCTCTCCGACCACAAGGCGTATATCGCAAACGTAGAGCTGACGGTATAAATCCGAAAGGAGACGCTCTCTTGGCAGAAAAGATATATACGATACCGATAAACGAGGCTTTTGATAAGACCCTCGAAAGCGAAACTCCGGACTGCCCCCTCTGCCTTTTGCGCAGAATGCTCGAAAAAAACGAGATTGAACGTATAACCGGCGCAGCGATGATGGAGCCGGATGTCCGGATTGAAACAAACAAAAAGGGCTTTTGCCGCAGGCACTTCGATATGATGACGGGCGGCGGCGGAAGTCGTCTTCCCATCGCGCTTATGCTTGAAAGTCACATAGCCGAGACGGAAAAGGAAATCTTCTCCGGCGGCACCCTCTTTGACGGCAAGGGCGCAAAGGAGGAGGAAAAGCTGGCAAGGCTTGAAGCCTCATGCTATGTCTGCTCGCGCGTCGACGACGCTTTTTCAAAAATGCTCGGCACGGTGATATATCTCTGGGAAAACGAGGAGCAGTTCCGCGATAAATACAAGGCGCAACGTTGCTTCTGCCTGCCGGACTACAAGCTCTTGCTCGCGGCGGGGAGAGACAATCTTCCGAAGAAAATGTTCGGCGAATTCTTCTCCGTATCGCGGGATATTATGAAAAAGTATATTCACGAGCTTGGGGGCGACGTCAGCTGGTTCTGCAAAAAATTTGACTATCGCTATGACTCCGAGCCTTGGTACAACGCAAAGGACTCCGTTCCGAGGGCAATAAATTTCCTCTCCGGAGGCGTCAACTCCGAAGAAAACAAGTAATCGGTCAATAAAAATATTCACAAAATAAAGGAAGGCAAAAACAATGAAACAGTTCAGAAGAATAGGCATACTTACGTCGGGCGGCGACGCTCCCGGCATGAACGCCGCATACAGAGCGGCGGCAAGAGCGGCTCTTGCAAGAGGCGTTGAGGTTTACGGTATTTATGAGGGCTATAAGGGGCTTATAAACGACAATATGGTGCTCGTCAAGTCCCCCTCCGACGTATCGAACATCATCACGCGCAGCGGTACCGTCCTTTATACCGACCGTTGCCTTGAATTCAAAACGGAAGAAGGCATGGCAAAGGCTATTGCCGTCTGCAAAAAGAATCATATCGACGGTATAATCGCTATCGGCGGCGACGGAACGTTCCGCGGTGCAACCGACCTTTCCAAGCGCGGCATACCGACGATCGGTATCCCCGGCACGATTGATAACGACATAACCTCCACCGATTATACAATCGGTTTTGACACGGCAATGAACACGGTCATCGCTATGGTTGACCGTCTCCGCGACACTTGCGAATCGCACGCGCGCTGCGATGTTGTTGAGGTCATGGGTCGCTGGGCAGGACATATTGCGCTCCGCACGGGCATCGCAACCGGCGCAACGGCTATCGCAATCCCCGAAATCCCGTTCGATGAGGACAAGGCGATCGAGGACATAAAGCGGGCAAGAGCCGGCGGCAAGAGGGCGTTTATCGTCATCGTTTCCGAGGGGCTTCCCGGTTATGCGGAACAGCTCGCAAAGACCATTCAGGACAAAACCGGCGTAGAAACGAAGTTTGCCCGCCTTGCGCACGTTCAGCGCGGCGGCTCGCCCACTCTTGAGGACAGACTCGTCGCTTCCGAAATGGGCGTTTATGCCGTTGACCAGCTTCTCGCAGGTCATTCCGACCTTGTTGTCTGCAAGGTTGACGACAAAATCTGCTGCACGGATATCAAATATGCGCTGACGGTTGACAGAATGTTCAAAAAGAAAATCACTCCCGAAGAAATCGCCGCGCTCTCTCCCGAGGACAAGGCGTCTATGGAGGCGCGTTGCGCAAAGGTGCTTTCCGGTATGCAGCGTCTTTACGAAATCGCCGGCGAAATCCAATAACCTACTTTTCTTTGGAAAAGAAAAGTAGGCACCGTACTTTTCTTTGAAAAGAAAAGTAGGCAAAAGAAA
>UQUT01000011.1 GCA_900544285.1 uncultured Eubacterium sp. | reverse complement strand
TGAATGACAGCCTTGGACGGCTGTCAGAACCCGAGTGTGACCGAGCCGCAGCGAGGCTGTCAGAGCCGAGCCTGACCGAGTGTCGTCAAGACGCGAGAATTCGAATTCTCCTAAAATATTCACCGATTTTGCAATAGAAGAAGGCAAGACCCCCTGGCGATAAACACCAAACCGCCCCGCTTCATATGAAGCGGGGCGGTTTGGTTATTCGCGTAAAGCGCACCTTGAAAGGCAACTCTTTCTTAAATCATGCGTATTTTCAGTCGTCATCCTTCATCTGCTCTTTTTCGGAAAGCTCCGAAAAAGGTTTCAGACAGTTATGCGCTTTTGCGAGGTCATTTCTTGTTTCATTGTAAACATAGCCTTCGGAGCGCATATAAGCGTTCCAACGCTTGTGTTCAAGTCTGCGAAGAAGTTGCCTTTCTTCCTCATTACGGTCACAGGGCTCTTTTTCCGCGCCCGGAACACCGCAATACAGCTTATATTTTTTATGAATTGCCGACGCAATCGACGAGCGATAGCAGTATTCGATTCTCCAGAATTCCTCCTCTGCGCCCCATTTCATATGACGTGCAAGTGCAACCTTTTCAAGTTCGGAGAAAAGCACGGCGTCTCTTGAATAAGCCGATTCAATGTCGCCGACAAAGGAAATATCGTATCCCTGCTTTCTGTGATTACAGAGCATGCCTTTGGCAACCTTCTCCGCCGCAACCTTTTCACCTGTAACAACCCATATTCGGGGATGATAGCCGTAACGCTCCGAGAGCATGCGAACTGTAACCGCGTCGCTTACGTTTTCCTCATCGCTTCCGCGCGAGACAAACACAAAGCTGACGCCTCCTATCGCTGAAAAAGTCTTTTCAAATCCGGCATATTCGGGCATTACATAGGGATGTATTTCAATCTTATAATTAGCCTCGTCGTCATCGGCAAAGTATCCGTTGTGGGTTTCGTCCAGGAGTTCGGGGCAAAGCGCCGTCAGATGTTCGTCTGCCCGCTCATCCGAAGAGAAAACATGAATTTCAAGCCTGTACCCTGTCATCTGGCACATCCACGGAAGTGCACGGAACATCTCTTCGGCAGTTTTATCCGTGCCGACGATTACTGCCGTTATCTTCTTTTCGCCGGTGTCCGTAATTTCAACGGCACTGTCGAATATCTCGGTTCCGCGGTCATAAAGAAGAGAAGAAACAGCCCTCTGCGGTTCATTCACTCTCTGAATGATCATTTTACCGCAATCGGCGTTTTCCGTCAGCAGCTTACCGTTTACAGTATCATCAAAGAAATAGAGTCTTGTGTTTTCTCTTTTGCGGTAGCTTCCGCCCATAACGCTTACCGATATGCCAATTTCGTTCGCACCGACGACAAGAGGTATTTTCTCTTCTATTTCGTAACGGTTGCCGGCATACGAAACGTATGACACAACGTCGCCGAAGATGGAGGCAAGATTGAGCTTTTTGCCGTTTGCCTGCTCATAAATTTCATATCCGACTCTAATCGAGTCGTTTTTTGTAAGATTACTGTTTATATAACGTATGTCCGTTCTTTCCCATTTTCCGTTTTTCAGATACTCGAAATACGGCTGGATAGTGAGTGCGGGCTCGCCCGTGACTGTCAGGTTCTCAGTCTTTATTTCGGACGAGAACACAAGCTCCATCTTTCCGGACGAGAAATACGGTGTTCCCTTTATAACGGCGGAGTATCCGTCCTCCATGCCGACCTTCGGGTTACCGGACAGAACGCTGAACTGCGACGGTTCAATTCTCTTTCCGTTATATTTTATATCCCTGAGCTCCGCGGCACAGTCCTGAAGCAGGACGGAAACCGTGCGGAACGGGAAATCGGCTTTATCAAAGTCAAGAGTGACCTTGTTTCCTTTTATAGTATACGAATCCTGCCGGAGCGCGTATCTTCCGGACATTATGTTGCATATCGTCTGCATTTTTTCAACAAACGAAGTCTTTTCGCCCGCTTTCAGCGCGGTAAATGATGCGGAAGTCGCAAGCTTGCCGGAGGAAAGATCCACGGCGCTGCTGCCGATTCCGAGATAAATCGTTCTGAGCGAGCTGTATTTGCCTATCAACTTGCCGATCGCGTCCTCGAGCTTGCTCTGTGACGACAGCGAATCAAACGAACCATCCGTCAGGATGACGAGCCAGAATTCGTCGCTCTGCTCAACATCGCCCGCGTCCTCAACCTTTTTCAGTCCGCGCTTTTCAAGCTCTTCGACAGCTCTTTCAACCGCTCCGAACGGTGTGCCGCCGTTTGCCTTTGTAATAGACCTGCGGTTGACAATTTCCTTTATCTTACTGCTGCAGTCTCCGTCCTGGAGCTTGACCTCGATCGTCGGCTCTTCGTCTGAGACGGGATTCATTGGAGATATCGTCAGAATGTCGCCGCTGCCGAGCATTGAAAGCAGTATCTGAAGAGAATACTGCGCATAATTTATTCTGCTCTGCACCTCCATTGAACCTGAGTTGTCATATACAACGGAAATAATCTTCCGCTTGTATGACGTCTCCGCCTCGCTCGTCTGCGCGGCTGACATCGGTATGCATGCCATCAGAAACACAGCGGCAATACACAGCGCCAGAATGCGGATAATCCTTTTTGAAAACACAATGTTTCCTTCCTTTCCAAGTTATCTGAGAACGCCTTACCTTGCGGCGTCGGCAATTCTCTCGTTTATAATTTCCATATAAAGTGTGTAACTGTATTCTCCTGCGCTGACATTTCCGATTGCTTCCTGCGGGTCTATGAACCTGCCTATACTCTTGTCCTCATGGAGCTTTTCGAGAATAGGCACCGGCGTATCGCCGAAGGAATAGGTGTCGTTCATTGCGTCGAGCATATTTCCGATGAGTATGAGGTCATCGGGGGTAAAGCCATCCGCTCTTTTGTTCATCTTTGAAACAAGCATTTTGCAGAGAACCTGATATACTCTTGAAAGTCTGACGCTCTCTTCTGCGCACGCCTGCTCATCAAGATTTTCAAGCTCGGAGAGCTTTGCCGTTGCAGATATCTTTTGGCGGAAAGCGTCTCCTTCGTTCTCCTCTGCAAATGTGGTTGAGATTGTATCGCAGAAAAGCGCCTGCAACACATCGTTTAAGTTTTTATCGCCTATAACGTCGTCGATATATTCGCCGAGGCGTTCATCGGCGTCAGCAAACTCTGCGCCCTGCTCTTCGCAATAATAATACGAACCGAGCGCAACGGTTGCCTTGAGTATCGATTCCGCCTGCTTTTCGGGAGCAACCTTATTATGCAGTCCCGCAACTCCGCATTTGGGATATATCTTTGAAACAAAGGTCTTACTGTAACTGTCCGAATAGACCTTTGCCTTCGCCGTGTAGCTGAATATTGTCGTCATTACGCCGACGTCGTCAGAGCTTTCGTCGACCTCTGCGTTTTCATAGCACGCGAGCGCCTCTTCCGGTATTGCCGATACACCTTCGCCCATGATGTTCGCAAGAGAGAGGAACGGGAACATCAGCATTACAAACAGGATAAGTCCCGTGGCCGCGCCGGAAACGATTCCCGCGGTCTTTCTCGCCCAGTCCGCCTTGGGACGGTGTTTTCCGAAGAAGAACATTATTCCCTTGACAACCGCAAACGCAGTTATAAGGATGGGCGGCAGTGTCATAAGGTCGACAAACGAATGTGACGGGAAGAAATATGCCACAAACGCCGCAACACCGGAAAGCACGCCGATGATTATCTTCACGGTCGACGAAATGTTGCTTTCCGCCTTTTTCCCGCCGCTTACGCCTTCCTTCTGATATTTGCGGAATATTATCGACGTTACAAGCGAGAAAATTCCGTAAACTATGAGGAACAGCGCGGGAACGGCAACAAGACTGACAACGAATTTCGAAACCGCAACGACGCCCTCCGAGGACGCACCCAGCTCCGGAAATTTCTCAAGCAGTTCGTTTATCGCCGCCTGAATTCCTTCGCGTTTGAGAAGGATTCCGTAAATCGAGTCGACAAGCAAAAACGATACAAACGCCGAAACTATCGCCGCTGCGAGGGCGGCAATGTTCTGCATGAACCGCTTTGTCAGCGAAAACAACGCGCTTACAGCAATAAACAGCAGAAAGAAAATAACAGCGAGCACGCCGATATTTTCGGGCATTGAGGAGAGAAACTTTCCCCATTGATTACCAAACCATGATGTCATACCAAAATCACCTCATAAATTAAATTGTTGAGTTTGTTTATGAATTCCGGATATCGTCCGGTTTATTCCTTTGAAAACGGTCTTGCCGCGCGTCAGTTTGCTTCCTTTTCGGATATCGGTGCGCTCTTTATTCCGCATCTGCGGCAATAATCGCATATCGCTGAGCCTTCGTCACAGTATACCGTAACAGTGCCCTCGCAGCCGTCGAAAAGTCCCCAGCCGAGATCCTTTACGGATGACGGAATGACTACCTTTTCAAGGCTTGCGCACCCGCGGAAGGCGCAGTCGTCGATTTTTTCAACGCTGTCCGGAATTTCAACCTCATCGAGAAGCACGCAATTGCAGAACGCGCCTTCACCTATCTCGGATACGCTGTCCGGTATCGTGATACGGTTGAGCTTTTTACATTCGCTGAACGCCCAGTCGCTGATGACCGTAACGCTGTCCGGTATGTCATACTGAACCTCGCGGCTGCTCGCCGGATATGCAACTATTACCGATTTGTTCTTGTTAAAAAGAACGTGGTCGCTGCCCTCGCGTTTGTTCGGCTCGGATTTGTAATAACGGTTTTTCGGGTCAACGTGAATCGACTTTATCGACTCACATCCGCGGAACGGTGCGTCGCCTATGCTGGAAAGCGAGATCGGAAGCTCTATCTGCTTAAGATTACGGCAGTTCTTGAAGGCGCCCTTTCCGATCTTGCGGAGTCCTTCGTGAAGGACTATCTTCGTCAGATTTGTGCATCCGTTGAAGGCAAGGTCGTCTATCTTGACAACAGCCTCTGGCACTTCGATCTTTTCAAGGCAGACGCAATCCGAAAATGCGCTCTCGCCGAGTATCGTAAGATTTTTCGGCAGGTCTATGTGTACAAGACTTTTACAGCTGTTGAACACGCCACCGTAAATTTCCGTAAGTCCGTCGGGAAGCGAAATACTTTCAAGCGAAGCGCAGTTCTCAAATGCTCTTTCGCCTATCTTTATGTACCCGTTGCGAACCTTCAGGCTCTTCATGCTTATACAGTCGCGGAAGGCGCTCGAACATATTCTGGATGTCTTTTCGGGCACATCCATCGCTTCAAGATTGCTGCATCCGCGGAAGCTCTCTTCCCCGATTGTTTCAAGCGTCTGCGGCAGGATGATTGTGTGCAGAGCTTTGCGATCCTTGAAGGCGTCTGCGCATATTATGCGCACCCCTTCGTCAACCGTTATGCTTCTGCCGTTGTCCTCGCACTTTTTGAGTTCTCCGTCTCCGATTGTGAGACGGTCCATTGCAACTGCGGGCAGGTCACGAACAAGCGCTTTGATAAGCTTGTCCATATTGTCTGCCATGCTGTGATGTGTGTTTGAAAGAAGTATCGCGAAAGCCGGCGGAACGTCCACATCGTCAAGATATATCGGATAAAGACGCTTATTGTTCTCTCTTGCGACGATGATTTCCATGCCGCAGAAAGGAGATGTCATCGAGCTTTTCGATACGAAAAGCAATACTGCCTCCGCCTTTTCTATTCGGTGACGCAGCTCATCGCGGAAATCGTTTCCGTTTTCGCACGATTCGTCATACCATATGCGGTATTTACGGTCATAGAGCGCGTCAAGTATGGGATATACGGCGGCGGTATCCTTGTGAGAATAGCTCACGAAGAGATACGGCTCGTTGCCGGTATACGCTTCAAACTTTGTTTGAAGGTTATCCCATGTTTCGTTTTGTTTTTGTTCAATAGTCTTTGCCTTTTCTGTCATTTTCCTACCCTCCGATTTTATTTTGGAATTCAGCCAAAACCCATTTCCGAATTCCTCAATATGCAAAAAACGGTTACTCTGTGCACAATCCTTGGGGAAATGCGCACGGAGCAACCGTTTTTTAGCCGGGAAGTCTTGCGCATTTTAGTAAAGAAACCTCGGAAAAGATATCGCACAGACATAATTCGTCATTTTTTTCATTATACTCTTAAATCCTTTATTTGTCAATGAATTGTAACATTTTTATTAACTCCATATTTATATTTATATTCATTTTCGTTAAAATATGTTGTTTGATAGGCCTTTTTGCATTATATTGGAATTAAAAATCGTTTTTTGACGCATATTTTGCCCCTCATTGCGCCAATCCGGTTTCAAATATAACCGCATTTTTCCCTTATATTTCTTATTTGCATTTTGATTACAAGTAAATTCGATGTTTTGATTGAAAATATTTGGTTTACTTATTCTTTTTAACAAAAAAACACGCCGCAGCGTGCTTTTTGTTTTGGGTACGGGTGAATTATTTCTCGGTTATCGTAACGTTTGCGGGAAGAACTCCTGCCTGAAGATAAACGATTTCAAGTATCTGCGAAAGCTGATTGGGTTTGAGCCCCTCGCTCTTTACAACGACCGTCGCTTTGTCGCCGTTTATAACGGTTACACATTCTTCAAAGCCCTTCGCCTTTATAAGCGACTCAATGTTTGCTTCAAGCTCTATGTTTGCCGCCATTGCGCTGATATCCTTGAGCGCCTGCTCTTTTGCCGCGTCAAGAGAGCCCTTGTCGTCAACAACGCCCTGAAGTACCTCGATAGCCTCGTCTCTTGCCTGCTTTCTGGAGATTTCCGCGGAAGCGAAATAATCGTCTGTCTTGCCGCTCTGGTCGGAGTCCGGCGTTACGTTACCGGTCTGCTCGGCGTTCGGGTCTTTTGTCGGTCCTTCTGCTTTTGATCCGCCGAAGAGCTGCCAGTTGACGTAAACCGCAGCGCCGATAAGGACGATTGCAAGCGCAATGACAATGTTTCTGAGACCTATCTTTTTAAGCCCCTTCTTTGCTCCGTCCGTGGTGAAAATACTTTTGAACTTGAATGATTTTTCCTCGCTCTCCGGAAGATCGAGCGTTCCGTCGCCCGCAATCTGCTCTGCCTGACCCATTTTAAGTGCCATTCTCTCTGCGTTTCTCATAATACTTTCTCCTGTAAAATAATTATTTTGTTCCCACTATGCAGATGCGGTTGCTTGAAAGTCCGAGTGCTGTGGAAACGGCGTTTATCAGCTTTGCGCGGATTTCCGCGCTGTCGCCCCCTTCGCATACGATCGATACGCCCGCGATTTCCGGATATATCCGCTTGACAAGCACCGGTTCTCCGTCACCGCTGCTGTTTTTGACGGTTATATGACTTTTGCTCTCCGAGCCGGACGCGGTCTTTTCATCATATGCGTAAACGGACTCGACCCCCGATTTCACCGTTACCACAACACAAGTCTTTTCCGAACCCGTTATCTGCTCCGTTATGTTTCTAATCTTATTCTCCGTCTCTGAAATATATGCCTCGGTTTCATCAAAGCCGGTCGACAAATTCTGCGTTTTGCTCTTTTTTCCTCCGGAAAATGACCCCAAAAGCATAAGCAGAATGCCCAAAATGCCGATGGCAACAAGAATAATGACCTTTTTTCCGTCCGCGCCGGAAAACATTTTCTTCATTTTCAGCTCACCCATCCAAAGCCTCCGTAACAGTAACCCTTGCCGTACCGTAAAACATTTCCTCTATATAATTCCGTATTTCCTCCTTCCGGCAGACGACGCGGCAGACGATGTTTATCTCCCGTATCTCGATTGCGGACTTGTTCGTCGCGTCTATTTTTATCCCAACCGTCAGCTTGCCTTTGTCAATGCCGAATTTATTTGAAACAACATCCGTTATCGCCTGCTCGACCGCTTTTTTCTGCGTCTCTATGAGCTTCTCTTCGGAGTCGCCCGTCGCCTCTCCGTGGTCGCCGAAAAGCTCGGAAAGCTCCTCCCCCTGCACCGGCAATGACGAAAAAATGCTTATAACAGGCGTTATTATCGCCGCCAGCACGCAAAGCGAGACTATGTATTTTATATATCTTTTCATCGTGCCTTCCGGCGAAAGTCCGGTTGCGATTCCGGCAATCACACAGACCGTCAGCAAGGAAAACACAAAGCCGCTCAGTTTTTCCATATCAGCCCGCCCCCGATGACGCAAATATCGCCATTGCAACTATAAAAAACACCGTAGACGAGCTTATCACCGCCATCATCAGCCCCGTAACGGACGACACCTCGGAGAGAAACTTTCCCTCGCGCGGGAGTCCCAGAAGTCCCGCAACGGACGAAAGCAATTCAAATGCAACCTTGTTTGCCCATAGTGTGCAGAACGGGAAAAGGAATATCAGAAGCACCGCTATTGCACCGATTGTCCCGACAGATGATTTTATAACGGAAATACTGCCCTTCACCGTTGTCACCGCGTCTCCGACGGCGCTCCCGACGACGGGAATTATACTTGAAAGCGCAAATTTCACGCCCTTGAAAAGCACGGAGTCCGCGCTTTTGGCAACTATGCTCTGAAACGTCAGCACGCAGGAAAACGCTATCATCACAAGCGCCATGACGCTTGTCACCAGCTTTTTAACCGTCTGCGCTATGCCGGAAAGGCTGTCGTTTCCCAGCGCCACTGCGCCGACAGATATACAAAAGCATATCTTTATCATCGGAAAGACAAAGCCCTCCGTTATCTTTTCAAGAAGCGCGACGGCGCCGTAGACCACGGCGCAGCCGATGCCCGACATCGTTATCGAACCTTCGCTCGCCATGAGCACGCCCAGCGTCGGCAAAACATAGCGCATGAATTCCCCCATGCGCACCGTAAACTCCGAAACCATATCCATAAGCGAGCCGAGAAGTCCGTATATCGCGCCGCATATGCAGAGCGCGCAGACATACGTCAGCATGTTTTTGACCGTCTCTCCCGAAATGCTGTCACGCACGACGGCAAGCACCGCCGCAACGATTAGTATTCCGAGCACCGTCAGAACGGATGAAAACGCCCCCGGCGCCACATCGGAGATGATTGAAATTACGGTTTTCAGAAGCCATCCGGCGTCAAATGACGAGGCAATTCCGGACGGCGTCACATCTTCCCCGAAATCCGGAAGATAGTCTCTAAGACCCTCCGGCACGGCGGAGAGCACATCGTCCGTCTCCGCACCCATCGCAGTGACGGAAAAAAGCAGAATAAGCACGAGCACAATCGCTGCGCAAGCAGTCTTCTTCACTTTTCAAGCACCGCCCCCGAGAGAGAAAGTATGTTTTTTATCACGGGCAGGCTCAGGAGCATTATCGCGCATTTTGCGGCAAATTCTATCTTGCCCGCGACGGCGCTTTCGCCGCAGTCGCGGCATATATCGCCCGTCGTCTGCGCGAGCAACGTTACCGCAAGCGATTTTATAATTGTCTCCGTGTATATTCCGAAGCCTGCCACGTCGGAAAGTTCGCCGATATAAGAGGTTACAGGCGACAGGGTCGACAAAGCCGCCCCGAAAATGACGACAGCCGCCATAATCGAAACAAACGTCCCGAAATCCGGCTTTATTCTTTTTACAATCACCGCCGCGACGACGGAAATTATCGCAACTCCGCACAGCTTTATGATGTTCACAATCCGAAAATGCTTTTCACCGTGTCGAAAAGCCCTCCGATCTCGCCGACTATTATCAGAAGCACTATAACGACCCCCGCAAGGGATACAAGCATCGCCTGTTCGTCCCGCCCGGATTTGCTCAGCACCATGCTTGATACGGCAACGAGAATTCCTATCCCCGCGACTTTAAGAATAAGTGCAGTTTCCATTTTATCACCCTCAAATAAGCAGTATAGCAGCCATCGCGCCGATGGCAAAGCCGATCGTTCTGTAAACCTTTTTGTTTTTTGCAACAAGCGTCCGCGCCTTTTCCAGCTCCGATGACAAAAGCCCGATGTAATAATCAAAGCTCTTTATCTGCATGTTTCCGTCGCTCTTGCCGATACATTCGCCGAAGCCGAGAATTATCTTTTTTTCCTCCGCCGAAAGGTGAAGAGCGTCCTCGCATGCGCGGAAAGCCTCGCTCCATGCGTCAAAATATATCTCGTCGTTTTCATGAGACCTCAGCTTTTCAAGAAAGCCTATATCGGAAAGCACTTTGTTTTCAAATCCGCGGTATATCAGCTTTGTCGGCGTCAGAAAATAACTGACCTGATTTTTTATATATTCAAAAAGCGAAAGAAAGGCTTCCGCCTCGTCGATTCTTTTCTGCTCGCATTTTCCGGCAAAAAGTCCACAGGAAAAAGCGGCAAAAAACACAAGCGCCGCCCCGATGAGTCTCATACTTCGTCGACGGAGAGCGAATATCCTCCGCCATTCCGCCTTATGCCGATATATTTACCGAAAACGCCAGCCTGCGCGAGTTTTTTGAGTGGAGGTCGACGCATGAGGTCGTCAAACGAGCTCCCGTGCGCCGAGGCAAGAAGCGGCACGCCCGTGTTTGAAACGGAGATTATCGCCTCAGCCTCATCCGCAGTACCTATCTCATCGCAAACGATAAGCTGCGCCGACATCGTTCTCGCCGCAATCTCCATTCCCTTTGCTCGCGGATAACCGTACATAACGTCGGCAATACATCCCGAAAAAAGCTCCGAAAGATATATTTCTCCCCTTGTGTCTATAATGCAAACCCTCATCGCCTCCGTCCCCGTCGAAAGTCTTCTCGCAGCGTCGCGGAGGAGAGTCGTCTTTCCCTCTCCCGGCGGCGAATAAATCAAGGCGGAAAGCAAGCCTTTTTCTGTTTTTATCTCGTCGATAAGCTCGCCGCAGACGCCTGTTATCGCGTGCGGAATTCTTATGCAGAGCGAGCTTATAAGATAAACCCCCTTCACCTTTTCCCCCTCGCTTCTTGCGCTGCCGCAAACGCCGATTCTGTATCCGCCGGAGAGAGTGACATAACCCTCTTTTATCGTTTCGCTGTATGTATGAACGGAGTCCTCGCAGAGCCTGCCGAGCGTTTCGCCGAGCTCCCTTTCGCTTGATACGGATACCTTCGTCCGCGGCAGAATAACATTTTTCATGCCGACGGTAAGCGAGAGCGGCGCGCCGACGCGAAGTCTTATCTCCGTTACGTTTTTCCCGCCGTCAAGCCTTTCGGCGCAGAATGATGCAATCGCCTCGGCCTTTTCCCGCGGCAGATATTTTATCACTTTTTCAAGTCGTTCTTCCGTAACGCCCCTCCGAAAATATTTCGTGTGATAAATTTATATTATCGGCTGACGGAAAATATTCCGCAGGACGTCGCCGACCTTTGCCATTTCAATTTTCAAAACAGTCGAAAATCGTCTGTTGCATTTTGCTCGGCGTCAAGTCACAATTTTATAGTGTTGCACTTGATAGTATAATTCACCCAAAACAAAAAGAGCCGACCTTTCGGTCGGCTCCTGCTTTGAGTCCGGATTATTTTGTTTCATCTGAAAGCTTTGTTTCCTTTGCTCTGTCGAGTTCCTTCGGAATAGCGTCGAAGAGAGCGTCGACATGGAGCGCTGCGGAAGCCTCTTTGCAGTAGTCCTCAATGTTTTCTGCGGTCGCAATACCGTCCACATACTTCTTCGAGATCGCTTTCATATAAGCGTCGAGAGTAATCTTGCCTTCCGAGCATTCCTTCGTTGCGATACCGTAGATAACGTCCTCGATGACCTCGGGATCCATGTTTCTGAAGTCGTCAATGTCATATCCGAGAGCAACAATCTCATCCTTGTAATAATTGATGAGCTTGTCGAGCGCGGCAATATATTTGCTTGCGCTTGACTTTGCGCTTGTGTAGTCAGCGAGCGAAGAGCCGACGAGCTTGACCATTTCGTTCGTGTAATAACCGACTTCATAGATTGTCTTATATACAACGTCCTGAATCTCGTTATACTTGAGAGCGTTGATCTCGCTTGTCGTGTAAACCGTTGAGAGCGTGTATGTGTTCTTGGTTCTCATCATGTTTACATACTTGATATAGTCGGTCATATAGGTTCTTGTTGTTCTGAATTCGTTGTAACTTATGCCGGCTTTATCGCACATCGTGTGATAGATCTGAGTTCTTTCTTCTATGAGATGGTCAAGGACAACCGTCAGTATTTCGGAGGATGTGAGTGCCATTGAGCCCTTCTCCTTATACTTCTCTGCGGAGTACACTTCTCTTATAGCTGTCTTATATTTGGACTTTATCTTCGAGATATAAGAGTCATATGTCGTTTTGTCCTTTTTGCGAATCTCATCCGCCTCGGCCTTTGTGAGACCGTAAGGAGCAAAGATTTCATCATAGAGGCTGTTCTGGAATTCAGCCATCGAAACGCCCTGCTCTTCAAGATACTGCGCATAGAGCAGATCGTGTATCTTCGTCACAACAGCGGCAGGCGTTGCGCTCGAGCTGTCTGTGTTGTAATTGTTTTCGGCAAGAAGATCCGCGTATTCGCTCTTCAGAGTTTCCGAAGCCTCAACGAACGGCTCTGCCTTTTTGAGCGTATCGGCAATGTCATCCCAGCCGATGGAGTATGTGTTTCCGAGGTCGTCGGAGAAGGTCATGAGAGAGCAGATATAAGCCTTTACAAGCTCTGAATACTTCTCTTCCGTAAGTTCATTGTTCTTTATATAGTTTTCGGTTACGAATGCAAGAAGCGCCTTTTCAAATTCCGTATCGGACATTTCGTCATACTTTGTCTTTTCGGCTTCGTCGAGCTCATCGAAAAGGAGCATATCCGCCATTATACGGAGGTATTTGATGTTTGTATAATACTGAGCGGCGTCCGTTCTGTATTTTTCAAACGAGTTTCCGGTTGAAGTTTTTGCGTAGTTTACCCCGATTATATCGGTAAGCTTTTTCTGAACAAGCGCGTCAACGCCGGAGGACGATATAATATCGGCATACTTTTCACCGACAATCTTGTCAACAAGCTTTTCTATGAACCAGTCGTTGTTTCTGATTGTCGAGCTTTCGATAGCCGCATCAAGGTTTGACTCTCTTACACCGTCCGCACGGAGGCATTCTTTGAGATAGTCCTTGTAGTAACGCTTGAGCTCAAGGAATTTGCTCGCGCCTGTTGTTTTGCTTTCGTTTTCAAGGTACCAGTCATATGTCGCGTCGACGTTGCCGAACGCCTCTTCAAGAGCAACTCTCTTGAAGATATTGTTCATTTCGCCGTCAACCGTATCATCGTTCATATAGTAAACAAGGAAGGGAGAGAGGAGAGAGGAAAGGTTTGTGACCTTGTAATAGCTCCACTGATCTCCGTACTGACCCTCATCGGGGTAGCCCATATAAACGTTGCCCGTGAGCGAAGTGTCCATCATATAGTCGCTGTTGAGGCGCTTTATTGTGAGCCCGTCGTCGTTTACGGAGTAGTTTACGTCCTTGATCCCGTACTGAAGAAGGTTCTTGAGTTCGGGCGTTGTGCTTAACGCCTGAATGACTTCAAGGGAACGCTCCTCGCTTGAAGTGTAAGCGCTTACTGCGAGCATACCTTCGAATATATCTGTCTCCGTTACAAACGGATTCTGAACAACCTTGACATAATAGTCATCGCCGTATGTCTTTTCAACGGAAGCGTCGCCGACAACTGCGGCAACCGCGAAGGAATCGCCTTCCCCGTCAAAATAACCGAGCTCCGTATATTCGGACATGAGTTTAAGATGATCTGTGTACTGAGGAATATCAAAGAGGTTGTTTATTGTGAATTTCTTGTCCTCTTCGACGTTATATCCGTACATAGGATCTGCATATGCCGCAATCGCAACGTCCTTTCCGAACGGATAGAAGATTCCGAGCGCCTCGGGAGCTTCCTTCATCGGCTTTATGCTCTCGTTTTTCTTGACGGAAGCAAGGAAGGCGGAAAGATCCGAATAATTGCTGACATTTTCTATATTGAATCCGTATTTATCCGCAAGGTCTTTTTTGACAACGATATATGTGTATTCAGCAAGAAGATTATTTGAAGGAACAGCTTTCACGTCGCCCGTCATCGCGGACATCTGCGTGAAATACGTGGGATAGATATACTGATTGAGCTTCTGATAGTTCTCTGTCTTCAGATATGACGAAATCGAAGCGATAATCGCGTTCTTATCGAAATAATCGTACATATCCTTGCCTGCCACCATCACTATATCGATGGGTGATTCGGGATCGGGATATACAATCGAAATGATACCGCCTTCGTCAACCGTCGTCTGCTCCGCGGTATATTTGAGTCTTGTCGAAACTGTCTCCGCGGGAATCGTGATGTTGTCCTTCTTCCATTTGCTTCTCGACTTTTTGCTTATGGAAGCGGCAAGTTTTGTCTGCTCGTCTGCAAGCTTCTGCATGTACTTGTTGTACTGTGCGACAGCGGCGTCGAGATTGTCAAGATGTTTCTTCTCGGCAATTCTCTCGTCGATGAGCTTGTAATATTCGTCCTCTGTGACAAGTGTGAGCTTGATTTTTGTCTCATATCTTGCAACGAGGATCTTGTTTATCTCCGCCTCGACAGCGGCAACAGCCTCAGGCGTCGTCGACTCCTCCGTTATACCGATAACGTTGAGCGTCGTCGGCAGGCGGTCGTCCGTTGCGGTCGGCTCTGTTTTATCAAAAAGAGTACAACCCGCCATTGCAAGCGCGCCGAAAAGCATTACGGCGGCAAGTATCAGACTTGAGATTTTCTTTGACATGGAATTTTTCCTCCGAAAAAAGTTTCTTGCTTACTGGTAATTTTGCGATAAACAATACGCGAAGCTATAATGATATATAATAATATTACTACAAAACGCCCTTTGTGTCAAGTGATAATTTGATTTAAGCGCCCGTAGCCTTCGCCGTTTTTGAGACCGCTTTGCCGATTTATTGTCATTATTCACAAAAAAGTCTGCCGCGTATTTTGCCTTATGCACAATCGTAATATGCACAAAGTTCAAACTGCGCGGCAGAATGTTGTGTATTATGCAAATAAAAATTTATCAGTCAAGATAGTCTTTGAGCTTCTTTGAACGGCTGGGATGACGGAGCTTGCGCAGAGCCTTCGCCTCGATCTGACGTATTCTCTCTCTCGTTATGTTGAATTTCTGACCGACTTCCTCAAGCGTTCTTGCTCTTCCGTCCTCGAGACCGAAACGAAGCTTGAGAACGTGCTCCTCTCTCGGGGTAAGCGTGTGAAGAACTTCGCAGAGTTGCTCGCGGAGAAGCGCATACGAAGCGGCATCTGCGGGAGCGGGAGAGTCCTGATCTTCGATAAAGTCGCCTATGTGACTGTCCTCTTCCTCGCCGACAGGAGTTTCAAGAGAAATCGGATCCTGCGCGACCTTGATTATCTCGCGGATTTTCTCGGGGCTCATGTTCATCTCCTTGGCAATTTCCTCGGGAGTGACCTCTCTGCCCTGTTCCTGAAGCATCTGGCGCGACACCTTTGTATACTTGTGTATCGTTTCGACCATGTGCACGGGAATTCTTATCGTGCGAGCCTGATCGGCAATCGCACGCGTTATCGCCTGACGGATCCACCATGTCGCATATGTTGAGAATTTATATCCCTTTGTATAGTCGAATTTGGAAACAGCCTTCATAAGACCGAGGTTTCCTTCCTGAATGAGGTCGAGGAAGAAAAGTCCCTTGCCGACATATTTCTTCGCAATGCTGACAACAAGACGCAGGTTTGCTTCGACAAGTTCCTGCTTTGCTTTTTCGTCACCCTCCGCCATACGCTTTGAAAGCTCGGCTTCTCTTTCCGCCGAAAGAAGCGGCACTCTGCCGATCTCTTTAAGGTACATTTTGACGGGGTCGTCTATCATTAGCCCTTCCTGAGAAAGGGCTTTTTCCATGCTCTCAGAGCTTTCGAAATTTTCAAGATCGGCTTCTATATCCTCGTCAAGATCAATCGGCTCATCATCGTCAAAATCCTCCGTGACGTCTATTCCCATTGATTCGAGCGTTTCGTACAGCTTGTCTATCTGGTCAAGGTCATAGTCCGTATCGCCGAGGGAAACCATTATTTCACTGTTCGATATCGAGCCTTTAATCTTCGCCTTATCGATTATATCCTGAATTTCGTTTTTCTCCTTGCGTTCTCCCTCGGGCTTGACCTCTGCCGGAGCGGCAGTTGCCGGCTCCTCTTCCGTTTTCTTTGCCGTGTGCGACTTGGAAGCGCTCTTTTTCTTTGTCGTGTGATGTTCTGCCGCAGGCTCATCGGCTTTGGCCGCAGGCTCATCGGCTTTGACCTCCGTCACTTCGGCAGGCTCCGCCACAGCCGTTTCCTTTACGGTCGTTTTCTTGCCGGATTTCTTTTTCGGCGCCTTATGTTCCTCCTCCGCAGGCATCTCCGCCGTAACGGTCTTATTTGTGTCTTCAAGCATTGAATTTCCCTCCGAAACTTATGTATTCTTTTCTTTTTGCTTTACTTATTCTGACGCTTTTTCCGCTCTATCAATTTCATGAGCGAATCAATATCGCCGTCCGTTTTTTCGCGCGAATCGGCGACTGCGTTTTTAAGCGACTTTACGCTTTCTTCAAAGACTCTTTCGCTGTTATCGGTCAGCTCCTGCCTTGCGACAAGCATTGACGACATCCTCGAAATTTCCTCCGGCGAAAACTCGTCGGCGAACGCGCCGAAGCCCCCTTCACTGCCGCGTTCGATGAGTCTCTGAAAAACTCTTCTGTTGAATTCGGTGACGAAGTCATCCTCCGTCAGCTCCGTTTTCCCGCTCCTGACCTGTTCGGTATACTCCGGGAAAAGAAGCATCAGCCCGAGAACGGTCTCCTCCGCATGCGCGGCTTTGACGTTCTTTGCGTAGTCGCGGTTGACCCTGTCTCCGACGCCGAGCGAGCTCATGACTATCTTCCGCTTTTCGTCCGCCTCGCGGTCTCTTTTTCTGTATTTGCGCTTGCGCTCCGTATCAGTTCTTACGTTTGCGACGTCAAGTCCCAGAGCGGAAGCGATCTTACCGACGTAAACCTCGCGTTCGATATTGGATTCAATATCCGCGGCAATAATGCAAAGCTCCTCCGCCGCCTTTATCTTCTCATCCGGTATATCGACGTTATATTTTTTCAGCACGGAGCCGAGCAGAAATTCCAGCTTACCCTCGCTCTCCGCAACAAGCGCGCGGAATTTTTCCGCCCCGAACTTTTTGACATATTCGTCCGGATCTTTCGCTCCGTCCATATGGAGCACGCGGACTTCAAGCCCCGCGTCGGTGAGCATCGGTATGGCTCTTTTCGTTGCAGCCGTTCCGGCACCGTCGCTGTCGTATGCGATGACAACCTTTTTCGTATACTTCGCCATTATCCTCGCCTGATCGCTCGTCAGCGCCGTGCCGAGAGTTGCGACAGCGTTTGAAAGTCCCGCAAGGTTAACGCCGATAACGTCCATATATCCTTCGCATAATATCAGTTCTTCGGAGCAACACGTTCTCGCGAAATTCAGCGAATAAAGGTTGCGGCTCTTTTTGAAAACGGGCGTATCGGAGCTGTTGAGATATTTCGGCTCCTTATCTCCGATGGCTCGTCCGCCGAAGGCAATCACATTACCGAAATTGTCTATTATGGGGAACATTATTCTTCCCCTGAAATAGTCAAAATATTTGCCCGTTTTGCTCTTGCCGCAGAGAAACGCCTCTTTCAGCTCCTCGTCCTTATATCCGAGCGATATCATGTGACTCCGCAAGGCGTCAAAGCTGTCCGGCGCATAGCCGATACCGAAACGCGTAATCGCCGATTTCGGCAACTTGCGCTTGTTCATAAGATAGTCGACGGCGTTCTCCGCCCCCGGCTTTGAAAGCGACGCATGAAAAAATCTTGCCGCTTCCCTGTTCATATCGTAAAATCTTCTTCGCCTGCCGGACTCGCTCTTTTCGCCGTCCGTATCGGGCATTTTCATTCCGACGCGGTTGCAGAGAAATTCGAGCGCGCCAAGGTAATCAAGGTTTTCCGCCGCCATAACAAAGGTTATGACGTCGCCCCCCGCCCCGCAGCCGAAGCAATGATAACTGTTCGTATCGGTGAACACCGTGAACGACGGCGTCTTTTCCGAATGGAACGGGCAAAGCCCGACAAGTCTCGATCCCGCTCTTTTAAGCGTTACGTACATGGAGATAACCTCTTCTATTCTGTTTCGGAATTTAAGATCGTCTATGAATTCCGGCGTGATTTTCAAATCAAGTTACCTCCTTTTCTGTTTTATTTCCAGACCTTCGGTACAAAAATGCGTTCGAAAGTGTTTATTGCGTACCTGTCCGTCATTCCGCATATGTAGTCGCATGCGCGGCGTTCGACAGAGTCGCTTTCGTCAATATTGTATTCCTCCGGCATTTTATCCGGATTCTGAACGAAGTATTCGTAAAGGCGTTTGAGCATATCCATTGCACGTCCCTCTTCGCCCTTCGCCTCGGGATTTCTGTATACCCTTTCAAAAAGGAATTCGCGAAGTTCAAGCATTGCGGAATGGATGGTTTCTTCCATAACTATGTCGTTTTTGCCCGTGCTTTCCTCAATAACGGAGCTGACAAGCGTTCCGATACGCTTTGAATGAGTATCACCGAGAATATCGGTCAGTTTTTTCGGCAGGTCGTCCGGACGGAGTATTTTTGCTCTTATCGCATCGTCTATGTCGTGATTGATATAGGCAATTCTGTCCGCCAGCTTGATGATTTTACCCTCAAGAGTAGACGCGGCATTGTCACCCGAATGGTTGACTATCGCATCGCGCACCTCAAACGTCAGGTTCAGTCCCTTTCCGCCCTTTTCGAGCTTGTCAACGACGCGCAGGCTCTGACAGTAATGAGTAAATCCGGGGTCGAAGCACTCCATTAGTGCGCGCTCGCCCGCATGGGCAAACGGCGGGTGACCGAGGTCATGACCGAGCCCGGCTGCCTCTGTCAGGTCTTCGTTGAGCGAAAGCCCCCTCGCAATCGTTCTCGCAATCTGCGTCACCTCGAGAGTGTGAGTCAGACGGGTTCTGTAATGGTCGTCCTCCGGGCAGAGGAAAACCTGCGTTTTGTTCATGAGTCTGCGGAAGGATTTGCAATGAATAATTCTGTCTCTGTCTCGCTGGAATTCCGTTCTCATTGTGCACGATGCAATCGGGTGGACACGTCCCTTTGTGTTTTCCGAAAGGCAGGCATAGGGAGAAAGGGTGTTTCTTTCGCGCTCCATAAGCATTTCCGTTACAGTCAAGGCAAAAATCTCCTGTCTTTTATTATTTGATTGTAAGATACGAAATATTTTGCGGAAATCCTTTTTTCATTTTGATTTTTCAACGATTTTTCGACATTTCCGCGTTATTTTTTTGCGTCAAAGCGCTGTCCGGTGCACAAAACGCGGCATTTGCCGCCCGTCATCTCGCTTATTCTTGCCGAAAACGCAGCCTCCTCCGACGCGAGTATCGCAAATCTGACCTTTACCTCGGAGAGAAATTCCGTGTCGTCGATTATTGTCGTATATCGTCCGAGCTCATAGAGGAGCCTGTCATAATCGGGATATGGACAGGCGAATTCACATTCGGAAAAAAGCTTATATGTGACGGTTCCCGCCTCCACGACAGCACCCGCCGCAGCTTTTGAATAAGCCCTGACGAGCCCCCCTGCGCCGAGGAGAATCCCCCCGAAATACCGCGTGACGACGACTGCGGCATTGTCGATTCCGCTCTTGCGGATGACGTCAAGCACGGGCACTCCGCCGGTTCCCTGCGGCTCGCCGTCATCGCTTGCATGACACGCCCCGCCGACAACGTATGCCGAAACGTTGTGCCTTGCGTCGGAGTGCTTTGCCTTTATTTCCGCGACGAAAGCGAGCGCCTCCGCCTCGCTTGAAACGGGCGCGGCATAGCCGATGAAAACGGACTTTTTCTCCGTAAACTCAAATGTCCCTCTTTTTCCGAGGGTCGTCAGAGCCTCTGTCGCCATACGTTTTTCTCCTCTCCGATATATTCTTTTTCGGTTTATCCGATATAATTTTTCAGCTGACCCGCCGTTTTTTCGTCCGCCACGGCAACAACGGTAACTCCGCTTTCCCCGTATTCCTCCGAGATAACGGTGGCATTTTTATAGAGAATGTTTTTCTTTGAAACGTCGCTGTGCGGGAAAACAAATGTCAATTGTTTTTTGCCGCTGTGGGCGAGCTTTTCCAGCTTTTCTGCAAGCTCCGGAAGTCCTTCGCCCGTCTTTGCGGATATGAAAATCCGCTCCTTTTTCGAGTCCTCAAACGGAAGGACGGCATCTCTTATTCCGATATCGCATTTATTGAAAACGTACAGCGTCGGCAGTCCGCCCGCGCCAAGCTCAGATATAAGCTTTTCCGTAACCTCTATCTGCGCCGCGCACTCCGGGTCGCCCGCGTCAACGACTATCATCAGCGCGTCCGCAAACTTCACTTCCTCAAGAGTAGATTTGAACGCGTCTATAAGATGATGCGGCAGATTGCGGATAAATCCGACGGTGTCCGTCAGCAGAATTTCTTCTCCGGACGGAAGAGAATATTTTCTTGTCGTCGTGTCAAGAGTTGCAAAGAGCTTGTCCTCGGCAAGAATTCCCGCGCCCGTGAGAGCATTCAGAAGCGTCGATTTGCCTGCGTTCGTATAGCCGACGATAGCAACGGAAAATATTCCGGAGCGACTTCTCTGCGCGCGCTGTGTCGTTCTGTTCTTTTCAAGCCTGTCAAGCTGCTCGCGCAAAGCGTCAATACGACGTCTGACGTGTCTGCGGTCGGTTTCCAGCTTGGATTCGCCGGGGCCTCTCGTTCCGATACCGCCGCCGAGTCTTGAAAGCTCGCTGCCCTTGCCCGTCAGTCGCGGCACGGTATATTTCAGCTGTGCAAGCTCAACCTGCAATTTTCCCTCGCCGCTGACGGCGTGAAGCGCGAAAATATCAAGAATGAGCATACTCCTGTCTATCACGCGCAAATCCGTGTCGTCCTCAAGATTTTTTATCTGTGACGGCGAAAGCTCGCAGTCAAAAATCACGGTATCGATATCATTGTTTTCGCAAAGCGTTTTCAGCTCCTCAACCTTTCCCTGACCGATATACGTTCTCGGCTCTGGATTTTCTCTGTTCTGAGTCAGCTTTGCGATGACCTTTCCGCCTGCCGTTTCCGTCAATCTTTCAAGCTCGCAGAGCGACGCTTCAAAATTTCTTTCGTCGTCGCCCGGAAGAAAAACGCCGACAAGCGCAACGTTTGTTATAGTTTCTTTATCAATAAGCTTTTCCATATAATCTCCTTTCAAAAAGCAGAAAAAAGGCGGGTGCGCGCACAAGCTTATGCTGCGCGTTTCCCCGCCAAATCAAAGTCATCAACCCGATTATTTCTTTCCTTCAAGACGCTTTTTGAACTTATCGACACGCCCGCCGGAGTCAACAAATTTCTGTTTACCGGTATAGAAAGGATGGCATTTTGAGCAAATTTCAACTTTGAAATCGCCCTTAGTCGATTTTGTCTGAATGACTTCGCCGCAAGCACATCTGACGGTTGCATCAACGTACTTAGGATGGATTCCCTCTTTCATTTTCACACCTTCTCCCTTTCTAAATTCATAGCTTATTCAATATATCACACTCCGCAGACTTTTGCAAGTGTTTTTTTGATTTTTTTCGGATTTTTTTCAGATTTTGCTCTCAATATGCTCTTTTAAGCGGTTTATCGTCTTTTTTTCAAGCCTTGAAATGTAGGATTGTGATATTCCCAGCATATCCGCAACCTCTTTTTGAGTCATTTCGCGCCTGCCGCCGAGTCCGAACCGCAATTCTATTATTTCCCTTTCGCGGTCGCCGAGGAGCGCAACAGCCTCGGCGATCACGCTTTTTTCCTCCTCATCCTCAAGCCTTTTGCCGACGTTTTCCTCGTCGCTGCCGAGCACGTCTGAAAGAATGAGCTCGTTTCCGTCCCAGTCGGCGCTGAGCGGTGCCTCAAGAGAAAGCTCAAGTTTCTGATTCTGACTTTTCCTTATATACATAAGTATTTCGTTCTCAATACAGCGCGAAGCATAGGTTGCCAGTTTTATATTTTTGTCTGCGCGGAAGGTGTTTGCCGCTTTGATAAGTCCTATCGTGCCGATTGAAATGAGGTCTTCAAGTCCGACGCCGGTGTTTTCAAATTTCCGCGCTATGTAGACGACGAGCCGCAGGTTTCTTTCAACAAGCACCCGACGCAGGCTCTCGTCCTCGTCAAGACGGGAGAGAATATCCGTTTCTTCTTCTGCCGTAAGCGGCGGAGGAAGCGTTTCCGCACCGCCTATGTAATGCACCTCGCAAAGAATTCCCAGCTTTCGCAAAAGTCCGTATATCGCCGATTTTATCCGCGATATTATTTTCGTGAAAAGCATGTTATATTCACCCCTCTTTATATAAGTATTTTCGGGACGATACCGTCCGTTCCGCCGAAGTCGCACCCCGAAAAATCAACGGCTATGAGCGCCTTTTTTGATTGTGTGCCGTGTGCGGTCTCGATATAACAGAAATCGGGCACCGCCGCCACGACCGTTCCTTCGCCGTTCACTGATGCCGAAGGCACAAACCGCAGTTTTTTCATTATCTCAATGCTCCGGCAAACGCCTTTTTCTCTCATAGCCGAAAGTATTTCCGGAGGAAAAACTCTCTCTGCAACGTCGCTTTTCAGAAATATCACAGGCGTCCCGCTGATAGGCTCCGCAAGCAGGTTTCCGCTGTCGACAAGGCACCTCGCCCCTGCCGTTCTCTCTCCGAAGCCGACCGTTATGCCGACACTTTCCGTCGTGCTTTTCCTTGCTGTAACGCGCCCGCAGATATACGTCACAAGCGCGGCGGCTCCCGCCGCAAGACCGAAAGCCCATATGGGAATATCGCCGAAAACCGTTACAATACTGCCGCCTATGGAAATATAACCCGTGTATTTTCCAAGCCTTGAATAAATCGCCGTCATCACCCCGCCTAGCATCATCCCGACGCCGTAAAACAGCAGGCACGATACGAGCGTCGCCGGCATACATTTTTTCCTGTGAAACGCCGCAAGGCACATCATAAAAGCGCAGGCAACGTTTGCAAGCACGAGAAGCACCCCGTCAAACGGGAAGAAAAGCGACGCAACGCCGTAAACCCCGCCAACCGTCGCCGAGGCGAGCAGCCGCCATTTGTTCATTTTCAGGTGCATTATCTTTCCCGTTATGAAAAGCGAGAGAAAGTCCATTGAAAAATTTATAAGAAACAATACGTCGCCGTATATTTCTTCCGTCATTGACGCCTGCCTCCCCTGCTCTTTTTTCTAATTATAAACCCTGTCCGTGCGAGGAATTTGTCATAATAAAGGGGACGAAAATAAAAAATACACGGATATTTTCCGTGCATTTTTCATATATATTCCGTTTGCCGATTATTCGTTCAGCAGGCATTTTGCCGCTTTGAGAATGGCATATCTGCCGCTTTCAAACGTCAGCCCGCCCTGAAAATATGCCGTATACGGCTCGCGGAGCGGCCCGTCCGCCGATATTTCGATCGACGACCCCGAAACAAATGCTCCCGCCGCCATGATGACCTCGTCCGCATAGCCCGGCATCGCCCATGGTTCGGGCGTTACGAATGCGTCAACGGGGGATCCCGCCTGTATGCCTCTGCAAAATGCGCAAAGTCCCTCCGGCGTGCCAAACGTCACCGTCTGAATGATATCGTGGCGTGCGCAGTCATATGACGGAGAAACGTCATAGCCGAGAGCGGAAAAAACGTACGAAGCATACGCCGCCGTTTTTTTCGCCTGCGCAACAACGTGCGGCGCAAGGAAAAATCCTCTGAAAAGATTGCGGTTTTCGCCGATCGTCGCGCCGACCTCCGTCCCTATTCCGACAGTCGTCAGTCTGTATGAAATGAGTTCAACCGCTTTTGCCGTCCCCGCAACGTATCCGCCGCAATTTGCCATGCCGCCGCCGGGGTTCTTTATAAGCGAGCCGACTATAACATCCGCTCCGAAGTCTGTCGGTTCTTTTTCGTCACAGAATTCGCCGTAGCAGTTGTCAACGACGACATAAGCCCCCGATCTTTCGTGACAGAAGCGTGTCATCTCTCCGATCTCCTCCGAGGAAAACGTCGGGCGGATTCCGTAGCCCTTCGATCTCTGAATGAATATTACTTTGATTTTCTCGCCGTACTTTGCAATTTTTTCCGCAACCGCGGGATAGTCAACGCCGCCGTCACACAGTTCTGTTTCATCGTATCCGACACCGAAATCGGCAAGGGAGCCTGTACCGTCGTGCGTTTTGTCACCGATAACATCGGAAAGCGTATCGTATGGGCGACCGGTTATTGAAAGCATAATGTCGCCGGGGCGCAGAAGCCCGAAAAGCGCGATTGATATAGCATGCGTTCCATTGACTATGCTGTGACGGCAGAACGCCGCCTCCGCTCCGAAAACATCCGCATATATTCTGTCAAGCGCATCCCTGCCGTTGTCCGTATAGCCGTAGCCCGTTGACCCCGCAAACATCGAGTCCGACACGCGGTGCTTTGCAAACGAACGCAATACCTTCTCCGTATTTTCCGCAGAGATTCTGTCAAAATCCGCAAAGACGGGCGCAAGCGCTTTCAGCGCCGCCTCGTCGATTTTTTTCAGTCTTTCTGAAAGTTCCATCTTTTTATCCTTCCGTTTTTCAGAGATTTCTGACTATGTAACAGAAAAAGTCGCCGCGCTTTTCAAAATTGCGGAAGCTGTCAAAGCTCGCCGCCGCCGGAGAAAGCAGAACAACGTCGCCATTCTCCGCAACGTCCGCCGCCGCGCGGACAGCCTTTTCAAAATCTCTTTCATATGTATATTTTTTGTAGTCGACAGCGTCGAAAAGCTCCGCGAGGCGGACGCCTGTCGTCCCCGTCAGCACTACGTATTTCGCTCTTTTTTCAAGCTCTGCCGCAAGAGTATCCATGGGCAGGTTCTTGTCCGACCCTCCGCAGATGACTATCGGCGGATTTTCAAATGACCGAAGCGCCGCAAGAGTCCTCGTCGGCGTTGTGTCTATCGAGCTGTTATAGAATTTCACGCCGTTTTTCGTGCATACCTCTTCAATCCTATGACGTACGCCGGCAAATTCTCCGGCAACCTTTATCACGGTTTCCTTTGAAATAAGACCGTCCAGCGCGGCGATTGCCGCCATATAATTTTCAACGTTGTGCAGTCCGACAAGGCGGATGTCCGAGCGGGACATAACCTTTCTCGTCTTCCCCGAAAAACGGGCGAAAACATTGTCTCCGGAAAGCCACACGGCGTCGCCGTCGGGGTCACCCTTTGAAGAAAACAACACAACCTGCGACCTTGCGCGGGAGCGGAAATCATCTGTGTATCCGTCACAGGCGTTGAGTACAAGCCTGCAATTTTCGTCCTGACGGGCAAAAATATTCGCCTTGCTTTCGGCATATTCCGTCATAGATGTGTGCCAATTGAGATGGTTCGGCGATATATTCGTTATGACGGCGCGATACGGCGCAAAGCTCATTCTGTGAAGCTGAAAACTGGAAAGCTCGAGAACGGCAAAGTCACAGGCGCGCATTTCACCGACCTTCGGAAGCAGAGGCGTGCCGATATTTCCTCCGAGAAATACACGCTTTTCCGTGTTTTCCGTCTCTGCGGAAAGCATTTCGGAGATTAGCGTTGTCGTTGTCGTCTTTCCGTCACTGCCCGTAACGGCTATTATCCTGCACGGACAAAGATTGCAGAAAAGTTCCGCCTCCGAAGTCAGAACCGAGCCGTTTTCTTCCGCCTGCGCAAATTCGGGCAAATCCGAACGTATCGCCGGCGTTTTGATGATGATATTCTCGCAAAGGTCGGAGAGATAGCCATCACCGAAGCGCATATCAACGCCCTTTCCGGAGAGTATCGGCGCGACTTTTTCAATTCTGCCTCCTTCGCCGTCCGGAGTATAAGTCGGGTCGGGGTTTTTATCTCTGACGGTCAGCCTTGCTCCATAGGAAAGCAGCATATCGACGCACGACATATTGCTTATTCCCGCTCCGACAAGCGCAACCGTTTTACCCTTTATATATTCTTTGAATTTTTCAAGCTTTTCGTTTATCATAGCGGCAAAATATCGGAAAGCGCGGCATATTCGGAAAGTCCGAGCTTCTCACCGCGGACGTCTGCCGGAAGCCCGAGCGAAAGGAGTGCGCTTTCAATATCCTCCTTGCTGTATTTTGATGAAACCGCCCTGACCGCATTTGAGAATGTCTTTCTTCTCTGCGCAAACGCCGCGCGGATAAGCGCGAACATATTGTCGACCGAAACGGGCGAAACAGACGGATTTTCCCTTATCTTCATCCTGACGACGGCAGAGGTGACCTTCGGGGGCGGGATAAAGTTGCCGGCAGAGACCGTAAAGCATTTCTTCGCCTCCGCTTTATAGTCGACGGCAAGCGTTATCGCACCGAAATCTGCCGTTCCGGGTGCGGAACATAGTCTATCCGCAACCTCCTTCTGTATCATTACGACTATCGACTCAAACACCTCCGAAGCGTCGAGCAGACGCATTATCACGGGCGAAGTTATGTAATACGGCAGATTTGCGCAGACGGAAACCTTCTCTCCGGGGAACTTCTCCCTCACAAGGGCGGCAAAATCGACTTTCATAGCGTCCGCCTCGATTATCTCAAGGTTTTCGTATTCGCCCAGTGCCTCCGAAAGAAGCGGGATAAGGTCGCTGTCGACTTCGATTGCAAGCACCTTTTTATACATTTTGCAGAGTTCCGCCGTCATCGCTCCGACGCCGGGTCCGATCTCTATGACGCATCTGTCCTTATCCCCGCAAAGGTCTGCAATATCGTAAACAACATTGGCATTTGCAAGAAAATTCTGCCCTCTGCCCTTTTTCGGGGCAAGACCGTATTTGTCAAGAAGCCGTTTGACTTCCCCGCGGTCTGTTAAATTCATACGTCCGATTTCCTTTCAAAAAATAATTCAAAAAAATATTGACAAAACGCTCTGTTTATGATAAACTTTAATACGCTTTGAAAAGCAATGCTAATGTGGCTCAGTTGGTAGAGCAGTTGATTCGTAATCAACAGGTCATGGGTTCGAGTCCCATCATTAGCTCCAAAGGCTCGGTTTTCTCCGGGCTTTTTTCGCAGATGTAGTTCAATGGTAGAATATCAGCTTCCCAAGCTGACTACGCGGGTCCGATTCCCGTCATCTGCTCCAAAAAGACAAAAGTCGCTTCGGCGGCTTTTGTTTTTTTCTTTGACGGGAAGCGGAGGAGGCGGCACGGAGCAACAGCCTTTGACGCAGCGAAGCGGCACGAGGGTAATGAATGACAGCCTTTGACGGCTGTCAGAACCCGAGTGTTACCGAGCGGTAGCGAGAACTGTCAGAGCCGCATAAATTGCTTGTTTCAAACAAGTATTATATCACTTTCGGTGCGGTTAGTCAATGAAAATCTTCCGCTTTCGCCACAAAACTATCTCGCCGTTCCGAGAAGCTCCGAAAATATCTTTATGTGGTGCTCCTCGTCAAGAATTATCCGGCGCAGTATCTCGCGGATACAACCGTCGTCGATACGGCGGATGAGGTCTCTGTACATAGCAATAGCCGCCTTTTCTCCCGCTATTGCCGCGCGCAATATCTTTTCCGGCGACGTCTGATAATTGACCTTTGACGCGTCAAAGCACCCGCGCCTTTGCATATCGCAGAACTTCGGATCGCCGCCGAGCTTATATATCAGCTCGCCGAGAATTTCAAGATGCCGCATTTCCGTCATCGAAACGCACGAAAGCACAGCGGAAAGCTGTGCAGGCTCTTCATTTTCCGTCATAATATGACCGTATGTATATTGAAGTATGGCGGCAAGTTCCCCTCCGTCACCCGCGTAAGCGACGGAAAGAAGTCTTGCGTAATTTGAGTTCGGCGCGGAAACGCGCACCTCCGGATACGGAAGCGGCAGGTTGCATGCCGTTCTGAGTTTTCCGTTCAAAAAAATCAACTCCTTTTTGTTTATAGTTTATAATATTTTACGCCACGCGCCCGAAATTGACACCGCACGGTTGACAGAACACATCTGCATGATGTATAATATAAGGTAAATTATATTGAGGCAGGAACTCTCAAAATGGTACTTTTAAGCGTCAGCGGCGTGACCGTCGAATACGGAACGGACGTCGTGTTGAACAATATAAATTTTTCGATAAACGAAGGCGACAGACTCGGCATAGTCGGCGTGAACGGCGCGGGAAAGAGCACCCTTGCAAAGATAATCGCGGGGACTTTTTCTCCGTCGGCGGGCAGCGTTTATATAGCAAAGGATAAAACGGTTTCCATGCTCGCGCAGAACGCAATGCTTGAAAGCAACAATACCGTTCTTTCCGAAATGTCGGACGCTTTCCCCGAAGTCGTCGCGACGGAAAAACGCCTTGCCGAGCTTTCCGAAAATATTGAAAATCACATCGGAGGCGAGGCGGCAATCGAAAAATACGCCGTTCTGACGGAAGAATTCCGCAAAATGGGCGGTTATGAATATCATTCCAGAATAAAATCGACTCTTGCCCGCTTCGGTTTCGGAGAGGAATTTTTCGATAAAACGATAAACACCCTTTCCGGCGGCGAGAGAACACGACTTGCCCTTGTAAAACTTCTGCTCCGCGAGCCTGACCTTCTCATTCTGGACGAGCCGACAAACCATCTCGATATGGATACTCTCTCGTGGCTTGAGGAACATCTGCGTTCGTATAAAAAAACGCTCATCCTTATATCACACGACAGATATTTTCTTGACCGCGCAGCAAACAAGATACTTGATATAGAACACACGGAAGCAACGATATACCCCGGAAATTACAGTGCCTATGCCGCCCAGAAGGCGGAACAGCGCAAGGCGCTTGCGAAAAAGCACGAACTTCAGCAGAAAGAAATCTCCCGCATTGAGGCGATAATAGAGCAACAGCGCCGCTGGGGTCAGGAACGCAATTTCATAACGATAAAAAGCAAGCAAAAGCAGATAGAACATTTGAAAAAAGACAGCGTCGACGCTCCGAAAAGAGACCCGAAAAGCATTTCCCTGCGCTTTTCGGAGGCGAGGGAGAGCGGCAACGACGTGCTTTTCGCGGAAAACATTTCAAAGTCGTACGGAGAGAGAAAAATTCTTGACGATATCAGCTTTGAGGTTAAAAAGCGCGACAAAATAATGATCGTCGGACCGAACGGGTGCGGAAAGAGTACACTTGTGCGTATTATCGGCGGGCTTGACGAGGATTATGACGGAATTCTCCGCTTCGGATACAACGTCATTTCCGGCTATTACGATCAGGAGCAACAGACTCTTGACGACGACAGCACAGTCCTTGAGGAGGTCTGCCGTGCGCACGACAAGCTGACAATGCCGCAGGTTCGCTCCGCACTTGCGTCCTTCCTCTTCTTTGCAGAGGATATGGAAAAAAAGGTCGCCGTGCTTTCCGGCGGCGAGAGGGCGAGACTTATGCTCTGTAAAATGATACTTTCGCAGATAAATCTCCTCATTCTGGACGAGCCGACAAACCACCTTGACATAGGCTCACGCGAGGCTCTGGAGGACGCGCTTATGCAGTTTTCCGGAACGATAATCGCCGTTTCGCACGACAGGTACTTCGTCCGCAAGCTGTCGTCAAAGATATTCGATATGACGGACGGACTTCGCGTATTCATCGGAAATTACGATGAATACTGCGAGCAAAAAGAAAAGGAAAAGGCAACCGAGAAGGCAGTCGACGCCGCGGGCGAAAAGCCGATTGCGGAAAGCAAACAGAGCTATCTTGATGCAAAGAAAACCGCCTCCGACATAAGAAAAAACAAGTCAAAAATCGAACGCTGCGAGGCGGAGATTGAAAGGCTCGAAGACGAAAAATCGCACCTTGAAAAGGAGGCGGAGGGCGACGCCTCCGGAAACTACGTCCGCCTTTCCGAGATTTATGCGAGAACGGAGGAGATAGATAAGCTCCTCGACTCGCTCTATGACGAAATCGACGCGGCGGAAAAGGCGCTCGCCGAGCTGGGAGGAAGTAATGGACAATAAAAAAATCGCCGTTATCGGCGGCGGCGCGGCAGGGCTTATGGCGTCGTGCATAGCGGCGAATCTGGGCGCGACGGTCACTGTTTTTGAAAGAAACGACCTGCTCGCAATGAAGCTCGGAATAACGGGAAAAGGCAGGTGTAACCTGACAAATTCCTGCTCACCCGAAGAGTTTATCCGAAACGTCACACAAAACGGAAAATTTCTTTTTTCGGCGATACACCGCTTCACCCCGCAGGACACGATTGACTATTTTGAAGCTCTCGGCGTGCCGCTGAAGGTCGAAAGAGGCAACCGCGTTTTCCCCGTTTCGGACAGAGCGACAGACATCGTTCTCGCGCTGAAAAATCACATGCTCGACCTCGGTTGCAGAGTGATACACGAGCGTGTGACCGCTCTTGAAAGCGAGAACAACAGCATCACCGCCGTCTTGACGGAAAAGCACAGATACGCCGGTTTTGACAGCGTCATTTTATGTACGGGCGGCGTTTCGTACCCCGTGACAGGCTCGACGGGCGACGGCTTTGAAATTGCAAAAGCCCTCGGTCATACGGTAACGGAGCTCATCCCTTCCCTCGTCGGACTGACGTGCGCCGGCGACCTCTGCGCCCGCATGCAGGGGCTGACGCTGAAAAATATTGCGATAAAAATCATTGACAAGGAAAAGAATTCCGTTATTTATGAGGACTTCGGCGAGCTGCTCTTTACGCACTTCGGCGTAAGCGGACCTGTAATTTTGTCGGCGTCGGCGCACATGCGCCCCATGACAAGCGGAAAATACGAAGTAATTATCGACGAAAAGCCCGCTCTGGACGAAGAAACACTCGACAGGCGTCTGCTTTCCGAATTCGATAAAAATAAAAACAAGCATTTTTCGTCCGTTCTGGCAACGCTTCTGCCGTCAAAAATGATAATGCCGTTCTGCGATATCTGCGGCGTGCGGGGGGACAGAGTCACAAACTCCATAACAAAGACGGAGCGGAAAAGCATTGTCGCTTCTCTCAAAGCAATAAAGCTGACGGTCACGGGCTTCCGCCCGATAAGCGAGGCAATCGTCACGGGCGGCGGCGTTTCCGTTTCGGAAATATCTCCGCAGACGATGAAGTCAAAGCTGATAAAAAATCTCTATTTTGCCGGTGAAATAATAGATGTTGACGCATACACCGGCGGTTTTAATCTGCAATCGGCGTTTGCGACTGCCGTCACGGCGGCAACGGACGCGGCAAAAATATAAAAAAGGAAGTATATTATCATGATAAACATAGCAATCGACGGTCCCTCCGGCTCCGGAAAAAGCACTCTCGCAAAGGCACTTGCGAAAAAATTCGGCTTCAGCTACGTGGACACCGGCGCAATGTACAGGACAATCGGGCTGTACATCCTCCGCACGGGAACCGACCCTCACGACGAGGCGGCTGTCACGGCAAGACTTCCCGAAATAAAAATGGATATTGAATTTGCGGACGGCGTTCAGCATATGTTTCTCTGCGGCGAGGACGTGACGGGGCTTATCCGCACAAGCGAAATTGCCGATTACGCTTCGGCAACGTCCAAAATGGGTGCGGTAAGAGCGTTTCTTCTCGACGTTCAGCGCGATATGGCAAAGAAAAACAACGTCATTATGGACGGGCGTGACATCGGCACGGTCATCCTTCCGGATGCGGACATCAAATTCTTCATGACGGCATCGGACGAGGCAAGAGCCGTTCGCAGACAGGCGGAGCTTGAAGAAAAGGGCGAAAATGTGACTGTTGAAGAGGTCAGAAAAGCACTTTCCGCAAGAGACGAGCAGGACCGAACAAGAAACATCGCTCCCGCAGTTCCCGCAGAGGACGCAATAATGCTTGATAACTCCGGTAGCTTTGAGGACACGCTGAACCGTGCCATAGAAATAATAGAAAGCAGAATTAAATAAAATGAACGTTTTCTTCAAAATAGCGGACTTTTTCCTCTTTCCGATTGTGCGACTGCTGTTCGGCGCAAGGCAGATGGGCAAGGAAAACATTCCGAAAGAGGGACCTGTAATCATAGCGGCAAATCACCTGCACGCCTTTGATATGTTCTTTATTTCAACGTTTTCAAAACGGTCGATAAGATTTCTCGCAAAGGCGGAGCTCTTCAGAAATCCCTTCTGCAGATTCATTTTCCGTGGTGCGGGAGCTATCCCGATAAACAGAAAAGCCGCCGGGGTGGAATCCGTAAACGAGGTCATCTCGACGCTTGAAAAGGGATCTCCCGTCGGCATTTTCCCGCAGGGGACGAGAATTCCCGGAAAAGCTCCCGCCGAGACAAAAATAAAGAGCGGCATCGGGCTCATCGCCTATCATTCGAAGGCAACTGTTCTTCCCGTTTTCATCGGCGCGAAGGGAATGAAAGTCCGTCCGTTCAGAAAAACGGAGGTTCGCTTCGGCAAACCGATCGCTTTTGATGAGCTCGGCTTTGAAAACGGCGGAGCGGAGGAATACAGACGCGCAAGCGAGCTCATCTTCGACAGAATATGTGAGCTCGGAGCGGACATATCGAAAACTGCGGAGGAAAAGCAATGAGCATTACACTTGCAAAGCACTCGGGCTTTTGTTTCGGCGTCAAGCGCGCGACGGAAAAAGCGGAGTCGCTCGCCGCGGAGGGCGGAAAAATATACACCCTCGGTCACCTCATTCACAACAGAAAATATACGGAATATCTCGAAAAAAAGGGCGTGCGTTCGATAGACGAAGGCGGGCTTTCGCAGCTTATCTCTTCCCCTCCGGCAAATGCGACTGTCATCATCCGCGCACACGGAATTTCCTGCAGTCTTATGAATACGCTCCGCGACGCGGAAAAGCGCGACGGAACGCTTCACGTCTGCGACTGCACATGCCCGTTCGTATCGAAAATTCATAAGATAATGGACGAGAACACCTCCGGCGAGACCTTCGCTATCATCTTCGGAGACAAAGATCATCCGGAGGTCAGGGGCATAGTCAGCTATATCCATGGAGACTACGCCGTTATATCCGAAAGCAATGAGCTTGAAGAAGCTCTGAATGGAAGTTTGAGGAATAAATTGTCAGAAAAGCAGATAATTGTCGCAAGTCAGACAACCCTCAATCACTTTGACTACGAAAAAAGTAAAAAAATTCTTCAAAAACTATATACAAACGCCTTATTTTTTGATACAATATGTTGTGTTACGGAAGAAAGACAGCTTGAAACGGAAAGGCTGGCGCAGAATTGCGACGTTATGATCGTCGTCGGCGACAGCGAGAGCGCAAACTCACGCAAGCTCTTCGATATTGCAAAGCGAAACTGCAAGCGCACCTTTTTCATCGAAAGCGCGTCCGAAATTCCCGATAACATAAAAAAGATGCACTGCAAAGCAGGCATCGCAGCCGGAGCTTCAACTCCGGGCTACATAATCGAGGAGGTACAAACAATTATGAGCGAACATGAAAATTTCGCGGAGCTTCTTGACGAATCGTTCAAAAATATCAGTACAGGAGATACCGTCGTGGGATACGTCATGTCCGTTTCCGGCACCGAAGTCCGTGTTGACATCGGCTCGAAATGCACAGGCGTGCTCACGCTTGACAACGTCACAGACGATCCTCAGGCTAAGCTCGAAAATCTTTTTAAGGTAGGAGATAAGATAGAGGCTGTTGCATACAGAGTCAGCGACATCGACGGTATTGCTTACCTCTCCACCAAGAAGATCACTGCCGCAAATGACTGGAAACGTGTACAGGAAGCTTTTGAGAACGGAACGGTTCTTGAAGGCAGAGTTACGGAAGCGGTCAAGGGCGGCGTAGTTATCCGCGCCCTTTCGCAGCGTATATTCATTCCCGCATCGCAGACGACAGTCCCGCGCGACGGCGACCTTTCGACGCTCGTCGGAACAACACAGAAATTCAAGATAATCGACCTCGACGCATCCCGCCGCAGAGTTCTCGGCTCCATCCGCGTTGTTGCAAGAGAAGAACGCAAAGCGCGCGAAGAGGCTTTCTGGAACGAAATCGAAGTCGGCAAGCACTACACGGGCACCGTAAAGAGCATGACATCCTACGGAGTATTCGTTGACCTTGGCGGAGTGGACGGAATGGTTCACAGCTCCGAACTCACATGGCTCCACATCTCAAACCCGAAGGATATCGTTTCCGTCGGCGATACTCTTGACGTATTCGTCAAGAGCTTCGACCGTGAAAAGGGCAGAATTTCCCTCGGTCACAAGACAGAGGAAACAAACCCCTGGACGCTCTTCAGAGCAGAGCACAACGTCGGCGACGTTGTATCCGTAAAGGTTGCATCTCTCATGCCTTTCGGAGCATTTGCTCAGATTATTCCCGGCGTTGACGGTCTTATCCACATCTCTCAGATCGCAGACAAGAAGCTCGCTCATCCCTCGGACGTTCTTGAAAAAGGACAGGTCGTTGACGCAAAGATCACCGACATCGACGATGAGAAGCACAAGGTCAGCCTTTCTGTCCGCGCTCTTCTCAATGCCGACGAGGCAGAGGAAGCCGCTCCCGCAGAGGAAACGACAGACGCCGAATAATCGGAAAAACGACATAAGACACAAAATCCCAAGCTCCGCTTGGGATTTTTTCTTTGCTCTGTTTTTTAACGAAATGTTAAGAAAACATTGACAAATCACATATCGTATGATATAATATCAGCTGTACATTCGTACAAAAACTCACTGAGGTGAACAATGAATACCCAAAGAGAAAATTCACGCGACAAAATACTCGAAGCGGCGTTCAGACTGCTCTCCAAAAAGGGCTATGCGAACGTTTCCATGCGCGATATAGCCGCGGAGGCGCAGGTCGCATTAGGACTTCTGACATATCACTTCCGCACAAAGGAAAATCTCTTCACGGCGCTTGCCTCAAAACTCGTCTCAACCTGCTTTGATGATGTCGTCCGCGAAATGGAACGCGGCAGGAGCGAAGAAGAAAGGATGCATCTTCTCTCCGAATATTTCAAGAAAATTCTCGTAGAACGTCCGGATGTTATGAAGATATTTCTCGACTTTTCCATTCAGGCGATGTGGAACAGATCGTTCAGGTTTCAGGTCACATACCTCTTCAACAAGCTCGCAGAGCTCATCCGCGACGACGTTCTCTCAAAAAAGCCCTCGGAAGACAGTCCCGTTCTCGGAAAATACGGCGCGGAGGCTGTATCAAAGGTCATCCTCGGCTCGCTTTACGGAACGGCATTTCAGGTCCTCCTCGCGGGAAAGAGCCGGAAAGAGCTTGAAGAGATTTTCGGTCTCGGAAATACGCTTATCGAAATTTGCAGTAAATAAGAGGTCATCATAATGGCAAAAGATAAAAAGAAAAAAGAAAAAGCGGCAACCGTCTCGGAGCCGAAGGAAAAGGTCAAAAAGGCGAAGAAAAAGCGCGGCGACCGCAGAGACGGCAGGCTTGTCCGCGAAGCGGATTCGATGCATAAGTTTGCAGGATTTCTCCTGCCGAACAGGTGCGATAACGAGGCTGTTATGAGCGAGCTTGTCGATATGACAGCAGTTGAAGAATTCGTTAAGATGAAAAATTCGGACTCGCCGGACTTCAAATATACAATGTTTCACGTCATCTGCGCGGCTGTTGCAAAGGTACTTTATGACCGCCCGAAAATGAACTATTTCTATGCGGGCAACCGTCTCTATGAGCGCAACGAGATATCGTTTTCGTTCGTTGTGAAGAGACAATTTGTCGACTCGTCAAGCGAAGCGCTCGCAATAATAAAACTGGATAAGGAGAGCGACGCTTCCCCGCTTGAACAAATATACGGCAAGGTCAAAAAATTCGTCACGCACGTACGTAGCGAAAACAAGACAGACGGAACGACAGATATTATTTCGGTGCTCGTCAAGTCTCCCCGCCCGATTATGAAATTTATAATCAGCATGCTCAATTTTCTCGAAAACCGCGATTGGCTTCCCCGTGACCTCGTCGAATTCGACCCGTATCATTCAAGCGTTTTCATATCAAACACGGGAAGCATAAAGCTCTCTGCGCAGTATCATCATCTGACAAATTGGGGAACGAATTCATTCTTCATTCTCGTCGGCGAAAAACACCTGCACCCGTTTTATGATGAAAACGGCAATGTCACAATGAAAAACGTGCTTGAGCTGGGGCTGACAATCGACGAACGCATTGCAGACGGCGTATATTTTGCAAAAAGCATAAAGCTGCTCCGCAAGCTCCTTCAGAATCCCGAGCTGCTTGAGCTGCCGCTTCAAACTGAAATAGAATTTGAATAACAAATCGGAGAAAAATAAAATGCAACCGAAAACACCATGGATATCCCATTATGGCGATGTGCCATTCCATCTCGAATACCCAAAGGACTCAATGAGCGGAGTCGTTCTGGCAACGGCGGAAAAATATCCGTCGCTTCCCGCTCTCTCATATATGGGAAGAATAATTCCTTATTCTCTCCTCGAAAAGAACATAAAGATCACAGCGAAGGCATTTGCCTCGATCGGCATAAAGGAAGGCGACAAAGTCACCGTCTGCCTGCCGAACATTCCGCAGGCTATTTATTGCCTATACGCTCTGAACCACATCGGCGCGATTGCAAGCATGATTCATCCCCTCTCGGCAGAGAGCGAGATCGAATTCTACCTCCGCACAGCGGGCTCGAAATGCGCAATAACACTTGACCAGTTCTATCCCAAGTTTGAAGAGGTTATGAAAAAATATCCTCTCGAAAAGCTGATAATCGCAAGCGCGGGAAGCGAGCTCGGCACCGTCAAGAAGGTTGCCTTCTCGCTTATGAATCTCGGCAAAACGCCAAAGCTCCCGAAGAACGACACGGTTATGAAATGGAACGAATTTTTTGCCCTCGGCAAGAAGTTCAAGGGAGATGAGCCGAAGGTTAAAAAATGCGATAATGACGTTGCCGTCATTCTCTTTTCCGGCGGTACAACGGGAACGACAAAAGGCATTATGCTCTCAAACCTCAACTTCAATGCGCTTGCTCTCCAGACGGCGGCAATGTCGCACTATGATATCCACGCAATGAAAATGCTCGCCGCGATGCCCGTTTTCCACGGGTTCGGTCTCGGCGTGTGCATACACACGATGATGGTTGCCGGCGGGCTTTCAATCCTCGTTCCCCGCTTCAACGTCAAAGCTTATGCAAATCTCATAAAGACTGAAAAGCCGAATTTTATCGCCGGCGTGCCCACGCTCTTTGAAGCCATCACAAGAAACCCGTATCTCGACGGCGTCTCTCTCGACTTCCTCCGCGGCGTCTTCTCCGGCGGAGACTCGCTCTCAGTTGAGCTCAAAAAGAAATTCGATAAATTCCTCGATGAGCACGGCTCCCCCGTTCACGTCCGCGAGGGCTACGGAACGACAGAATGTGTCACGGCAAGCTGTCTCACCCCGTATTGCGAAGAGCGCGAAGCCAGCATAGGTCTTCCCTATCCCGATACGTATTATCAGATATGTGCCGTCGGCACCTGCGAAGAGGTTCCTTGCGGTGAAGAAGGCGAAATCTGTCTCTGCGGACCTTCCGTAATGGTCGGATACATGAATAACGAAGTTGAGACGGCAAACACCCTCCGCACCCATGCCGACGGAAACGTCTGGCTGCACACGGGCGACCTCGGAAAAATGGATGAGGACGGTTTCGTCTATTTCAAACAGCGCATAAAGAGAATGATAATCACAAGCGGATACAATGTTTATCCCTCGCAGATTGAAAACATTCTCGACGCTCACCCGAAGGTTCAGATGAGTTGCGTCATCGGTGTAAAAGATCCTTACAAGATGCAGAAGGTGAAAGCGTTTATCGTCCTCCGGGACGGAATAAAGCCCTCGGAGGATATCCGTCAGGAGCTTCACGAGTATTGCAAGAAGAACGTTGCAAAGTACGCCCTCCCCTATCAGATCGAATTCCGCGAAGAGCTTCCGAAAACGCTTGTCGGCAAAGTCGCATATACCGTTCTCGAAAAAGAAGCAGAAGAAAAACAGTAAACAAAAAGGGGCAAAAGTCGATCGGCTTTTGCTCTTTAATTTTGCGAATTTGTATTGCAGAAATGCAAGCAGCCCGTTATAATATAACCAGAAGTTTTTAATGGAGGAGCGAAAAATGACGGAGAAAGAAAAATTCGCACAATATAACGGCATACTTTTCAAAAAGCTCAGCGTTTTTATAAATCGCGAAGCCGATTTTATCCGCCCGGAATTTATAGAGAGTCTCTGCCGCGACTGTGGCGTTTCAAAGGAAGAAGCCTATTGCTTCACCCTTGCGGCGGCAATCGAGCTTGACACGGAGAACAGTCCGCGAGATGCCGAAATTTTTGAAGAATACTTTCCCCGCATGGTTCGCCTTCTGAGTACATCGGACTATACTGTCGATCCGTATTTCAGAAGCATAAAAATCCCCGATAAAAGACTCGGCAAATGGGAGCTTTGCCATAAAAAATACGCTCCTTATCAGGCGTTCGTCTTTGACGACCCCCTCGTCCTGCGCGACGGAAGAATAATTCCCCGGATAGGTTTTTTTGATAAAGAATTTGAATATCCCGCCGTGCTTGAAGGCGGAACGGAATGGATGCTGATAACTCCGAACGAGATAAACACAATGCGCGCGCCGATCGAAAGAGCGCACGGAAACATCCTGACGTATGGGCTCGGGCTCGGATATTTTGCGTATATGGTGGCGGAAAAGGAGAATGTTGCGTCGGTTACGGTCGTCGAGCGGGACGATAGTGTCATTTCTCTTTTCAATGAAATTATTCTGCCTCAGATTCCGCATTCAGAGAAGATAAATATCGTATGCGCCGACGCTTTTGAGTTTGCGGAGAGTCTGAATGAAAGCTCCGGCTATGATTTTGTCTTCGCCGACATCTGGCACGATCCCATCGACGGCGTTCCCGCCTATAAACGGCTGAAAAAAGCGGAAAAACGTCTCCCAGGCGCCGAATTTGCTTATTGGATAGAAAAAACGCTTAAAATCTATATTTGATTTTCTCATAAGAAAAACCGCCTGAGGGCGGTTTTTGCGTTATGAAATACAATCTTCAAAAAATATAACCGCTTACCGCATAGCGCGGAAAACGGTTATTTTTCATTTGAATGTCAATCTCCGAAAGAAAACATTTGACTTGCGCGGAATTAAAGCGAGTTCAGAAATTCGATCAGCAGTTTTTTCTGATTTGCCGAAAGGTGCGCCATTGCCGAGTTCATATCCGACTCTTCCTTCGGATCGAAAAAAAATTCTCTGAGCGAAATGCCGAGCGCATCGCATATAAGAGTCAGATGACCGACCGTTATATCGGCTTCGCCAAGCTCGACTCGACGCAGATGTGTCTGGGACACACCCGCCCATTCTGCCAGCCTGTTCTGGGTGAAGCCGCGCTTTTCCCTTAATTCCTTTATACGGCTACCGACAGTCATTTAATGCCTCCATTTTATTCTTATAGGTATATTGTATCACCTTATCGCACCCATTATTATTTCTATAAAGGATTGTATTGAACTTTATAAGACTAAAACCGCTTTTTATATATCATTTCGTGCAGGTCTTCCCGTAACAATGGCTTTCGCCGCCTTGATAATTGTGATATATTCACTATTTTTTCAACCGCATTTTATGAATGTTGACAAAATTTAATCAACATATTCTTTTAAGATTGACTTTTTATTCTTATAAGTGTATAATACCTACAAATACCGACACGATTTGCCGTGTATTGAACATCATCGCCTTTGCGCAAGAAGGACACGAATCCGCAAGGGAAAATCATTATTATTTTAAGGAGAAAGCTATGAGAAACCCAAATTCTTTGGTTTACAAGACGAGACGTTACGGTCTGTTTCGCTTCCTGCTTGATCTGGAGTACAAAGCCTTTGGCTACCGCAGAGCAGGCGGAACGACCGAAACGGTCGATGACGGTTACGAAGTGACCAGCACCGACACTAACATTAACGTAAACCACAAAACGCATATCGTAAGGTACGCCCATTATATGCGTCACTACAAATACCCGACCAATTTTCTCTTTTCATTGATCGCGTTCATTGACAGAGTTCTTTCATCAATACGCGTCATCCTCAGCAGTCTGATAATCATTGCGGCGCTTGTCTGCTTTATCGGCGAAGTTCCCGCTATTCTTTATATTTACGCCGCAGTCTACGGGCTCAACATATTGACCATGCTCCTTGGTTTTATAATCCGCAAGGCTTTCCGTCTTGATGAAAAGATGGACGAACTCTGCGATAAGAACAACTGGAAGCGTTATTCCGAGTACTATGATGAATAATCCCGAAAAAAGCGAGGGGTTTTCCCTCAAAAAAGCGACTCTGCCCTACGGTATTGCATTCATTGCCGCAATACTTTCGTTGATTGCCGGACTGTTCTTTACATATGTCACTGATAAAGGAAACATTGCGAAAGCCTGTGAGTTTGTCTTTGCGATAACCGCTGGATTATGCTTTGAATTTGTGCTTTTGTTTGTAATCACAAAGTGCTCCAAAAAAATCCGCGGCTCGTTCCTCATATGGGGAACGGCAATCGTCGTTGCAGCACTGTATTTTGTCACAGGCGTGGACGTTCAGTATGATGACAGCCCCATCCGCTTTCTGTCCACAACGCCGTCGGCGGGGTACTTCGTCTTTTTTGCATGGTTTCTCAATTACAAGCTGAAAGTACAGCAGGAGCGAGAACAGTTCACGGATGAAGACCTCTCACTGATAGTCCGCTGGTCATACATAGCGATCGGTATCGGGGCGGGAATCAGCTTTGTCGTCATGCTCATCGTAAAGGACTCGGCGATATTCATATTGTTCGAATATGCGATTTTTGTCATATACTGTATCTATCGACTTGTCAAATATCTTTCAAAAAAGGAGTAACCCGTGAAATATTTAGTTATTGCTGTTTTAGTCATTTTGGGCATTTGCATATATCAGGCGGTCAAAAACCGTCAGGTGGACGAAGAAAAGCAAAATCAGAATTCAAAAGCTCAGCGTAGCGGCTCTGTAACTCCCAATCGCACACAGTCAAAGTCAAATCCGGCAAACTTCACAACAGACGATGACTCCGTCGTCACGCTTAAAAGCGCAAACGGTGAGGATATCCAATTCATCGAAATTGCGGGCATTGCCCACAAGGGAAATTTCTATGCAATTCTTCAGCCTGTTGAACGGATGGAAGGCTTGGCAGACGATGAAGCGATTGTCTTCAAGGTGTCCCGCGCTCCAAACGGCGATGATTCGTTTGAGATTGTATTGGACGATGACATCATAGACGCAGTGTTCGCTGAATATGACCGACTTTATGAGCAGGAGAACGGGAAATAACAGCTTTGCCGTTTGCCCCTTTGAAATATCCATAAAACCGGTATGCTCCGGATTTCAAAAACAGCTTTCCGCACATCGGAAAGCTGTTTTTTCTATTGAAAACCAGCTTTCGCTATGATATAATTCTATAAAAGAGCTTCCTTTCAAAAAGAGGTCATAATGAAATATTCTATAATAAACGAAAGAAAAATATCAAAGCTGATAAGGGAAATGACGGTTGAGGAAAAGGTTCTCCAACTTCAGCAGGTCGCCGCAAACGGAGACAGCGAGATTTTTGAGAGCTTTATCCGCCGTGGCGCGGGCTCGTTTCTTCACGTCCTCGGCAAGGACGCCGATGCGATAAGAGAAAAGGCGGCACAGACGAGAATGGAAATCCCGCCGATATTCGGCATAGACGCAATTCACGGTCATGCGCTTGTAAACGGCGCGGTTGTGTTTCCTTCGCAGCTCGCGGCAGCTTGCTCATGGAACAGAGAGCTCATCCGTCAGATGGGAAAGGCAACGGCGGAGGAAGTCAATGCCGACGGGCTTGATTTTGTCTTCTCTCCGGTGCTCTGTCTTGCGAGAGATGCCCGCTGGGGTCGTGTTGACGAAACGTTCGGAGAAGATCCGTATCTTGCGGGCGAGCTCGGAGCGGCAATTGTTCACGGTTATGAGGACAACGGACTCGTTGCCGCATGTCTCAAGCATTATATAGGCTACGGCGAGGCGACCGGCGCGCGCGACGCATATGACACGGAAGTGACCGAGCGCAAGATACGCGAGGTGTTCCTCCCGCCGTTTGTAAAGGGCATAAAAGCGGGCGCAAGCACCGTTATGACAGCATACGGCTCAATTGACGGCGTGCCGATGACGGTTCACAGACGCCTTCTTTCGGACGTGCTGAAAAAGGAGCTTGGCTTTAAGGGCTTTGTCATAACCGACTGGGACAACGTAAAAAGTTATATAAGAAAACAGCGCGGAGCGGAAAATTTCTCCGAAGCGTCAAAGGCGACGCTTGAAGCGGGCAACGACATGGCGATGGTATCGACAGACTTCTGCGACGCTGTCATTGCCGGTGTCCGCAGCGGTGCCATAAGCGAGAAGACAGTCGACCACGCCCTGCGCCGCATACTGCGCGTCAAATTCTCGCTCGGGCTGTTCGATAAAAACAAAAAGCGTCTGCCGAGAAGCGTCATCGGCTCAAAGGAGCATATAGAAATAAATCACAGGCTGGCAAGAGAAAGCCTTGTCCTGCTTGAAAACGACGGTATCCTGCCGCTGAAGTCCGCGCCGAAAACAATCGCTGTCATCGGACCGAACGCGGACAATATAAAGGCGCAGTACGGCGACTGGACTTTCTTCAGTCACCCCGACCCGCATCCGGACGCCGTCCCCACGGGTGACGTTTATACCGTTCTTCGCGGGATAGAGACGGTGTTCCCCGATTCGGGAATAATCTATAAAGAATGTTGCGGAGTTCATGCGTCGGCTGAGGACGATATCAAGGTTGCGTCCGTTGCGGCAATGATGGCGGATATCGTCATTTTCGTCTGCGGAGATGACCTTTCCCTCAACGGCGAAACGCGCGACAGAGCAAATCTTGAGCTTTCGGGCAGGCAAAACGAGGTCTTTGACGCTCTGAAAAAGTCCAAAAAGCCTATTATAACGGTTCTCGTAAACGGTAAGCCTCTCTGCATTGAAAAGGTTGCAAAAGGGTCAAACGCCGTGATTGAAATGTTCAACGGAGGCGACCTCGGTGGTCTTGCAGTGGCGGAGCTCATAGCGGGAAAATTCTGCCCGAGCGGAAAGTTGCCGATATCCTTCCCCCGCGCGTCCGGTCAGGTTCCATGTTATTACAATCACCTTTCCGGTTGGCACGGCGGAAAATATGTCGATGTTGACGACGGTGCTCTCTATTCCTTTGGCTACGGACTTTCGTACACGTCATTTGAATATTCCGATATGAAGCTCTCCAAAGGCACGGCGACGGCAAAGGACGCAATCGACGTTTCCGTAACCGTCACAAATACGGGAAGCTATGACGGAATGGAGATTGTTCAGCTTTATTACAGAGACGAGATTTCAAGCGTTATGCAGCCTGTCATCCAGCTTTGCGGATTTGAAAAGGTCGGCATAAAGGCTGGCAAGAGCAAGAGAGTGACAATACCTCTCAAAATCTCCGATCTTGCAATAGTTCATCCGGATCTGAAAACATATGTCGAGCCCGGAAAATTCACGATATACATCGGCAAAAACACGGAGGAAAATCTCTCCGCGCCGCTGACAGTCATATAATAAGGAGAAAAAGCATGGATATTGAGAAAAAGCGCGCCGAAATCGACGAGATCGACGCATATCTGACAAAGCTCTTTCTGCGCAGAATGCAGATCTGCGGGGAGATCGGTCATTATAAAAAGGACAATGACATCCGCGTTTATGACGAAGAGCGCGAAAAAAAGATCTTCGCAAAGGTAAAGGCGATGACACCCGAAAATATGCAGGAATACACGGAACTCCTCTATGAAACGGTCATCGGGCTGGCAAACGCGTATCAGCTTGAGATAAGAAACGAGGATTGACTTTTTACACGGCGTTCGGAAATATTTGTTTTTTCCGAAAAATTTATTTAATTTTCTCTTAAAAAAATAATTTTTATTGTTTTCCTCCAAGAACTTGACAAATTCTGCGAAAAGGAGTACAATAGTTTCGTTGTATGTTTCACTTTTGTGTAAACAGAGTTTTAACGCATTTTTAAGGAATGGAAAACAAATGGAAAACAAACTGACCAAAAAATACGGTCTGCTGACCGCCATATGTATGGTTGTCGGCACGGTCGTCGGCTCCGGAATATTCTTCAAAGCCGGAAAAGTCCTGAAAAACACAAACGGCAATATGCTCAAATGCCTTATAACCGTCGGCGGAGTCGGGCTGATAATGCTCATCTGCTCTTACGTTTTCTCGGTTCTTGCTCAAAAGCACGAGAAAGTAAACGGGATTGTTGACTATTCGGAAGTCACCTGCGGGAGAAAGTTTGCATACATAGTCGGCTGGTTTATGACAACCATCTATTACCCGACAATCACCTCGACCCTCGCTTGGGTGTCCGGGCAATACACCTGCGTGCTCTTCGGATGGGATCCCTGCAGCGACCTTCATCTTGTCGTTTCGGCGTTCTATCTCATCATGGGATATTTCGTAAATGCCATTTCGCCGAAGATCGCGGGCAAATTTCAGGTCAGCGCAACTTTTATAAAATTCGTCCCGCTCATTGTAATGGGTGTTGTCGGAACGATTGTCGGTCTTACAAACGGCAACATCGGCGAGGCTTTCAAAGCAAATATCGCGGTTGAAGGCGGCTCCGGCAGCATAATCACGGCGATGTGCGCTTTCGCTTTCGCATATGAAGGCTGGATAATAACGACATCGATAAACTCCGAGCTCAAAAATTCTAAGAAGAACCTGCCGATAGCCCTCGTGCTCGGCGCGGTAATCGTTGTCAGCATATACCTTCTCTATTTTCTCGGTCTTTCAGGCGTACTCAAAACGGAAGATCTTATGGCTTCCGGAGACGTTCCGAAGGACGCGTTTACGGCGCTCTTCAAAAACGAAGTTTTCGGCACAATTGTTTACGTGTTTATAGTCATCTCCTGCCTCGGAACGATGAACGGGCTTATGCTCGGTTGTTGCCGCGGTATGTATTCGATAGCAATCCGCGGAGAGGGTCCCGCATATAAGATGTTTGCCCAGATAGACGAGGAGACAAACATGCCGCACAACTCGTCAATCATCGGCGTTGCGCTCTGCATGCTTTGGATGCTTCAATGGGAAATGGGACTTATTCAGAACAAACTCCCCGCTATCATCGGCTGGGAAAATGACGAGCTCCCGATCATCACCCTTTACGGACTCTATATCCCGATATTCATCGTAATGATGATAAAGGGCAAGGGACTGAATGTGTTCCAAAGGTTTGTTATGCCCGCCGTTGCGTGTGTATGTTGCGGATTTATGGTCTATTCGGCGATAGCGGCGTACAAAATTCAGTCGCTTTATTATCTGATTGTATTTGCGGTTATCGCAATCGTCGGTATGTTCTTCTATAAGGGCAAGCTGAGCCTCGCATTCTTCAAGAAAGAAAAGAAGATCGACGAGCAGACAGAGGATATAATCCTGACGTACAAAAATATGCTTGATAGCGGCGAGATCTCCGAAGCCGAGTTTGAGAAAAAGAAGAAAGAGCTTCTCGGTATCTGATCAGAATAAATGAAATAAAAACCACCCGCAAGCGAGTGGTTTTTATTTTGCAATAACAAAGGGACTGCAAACGCAGTCCCTTCGCATTTTCAGACGTCCTTTTTCCCCACCGGGCCGTGTACGGCGTAATTAACACCCTGCTTTTGGCAAGGACGGCATCCTATTGCCCCGCTTTACTGCTCCCAGCGTCCGCACCGAATCGTGTCATAAGCAGGAGACGGGCGGGAGGTCTGCAAACCGCGGGACGGTCGGACTCCAATTACGTGTTGTAGGTTTAATTGAAACCGTATCACGAGAAGGGCAGGAAAATCTTATTTGTCTGAATTTTCGTCGTAATCTATATCGGAGAAAAACTCGTCCTCAAATATATCGGAAACTCTGTCGAATTCGTCGTCATCGTCAACCGACACGAGAATATCTTCGCCGTCTTCATCCTTTTCGAGTTTGAGAAGGACATATTCTCCGTTTTCGTTGTCTTCAAGCGGAAGAAGAGCGTAATAGGTTATTCCCTCTATCTCTTTTTCAGCCATTACTTCGAAATTGCACTCTTTGCCGTCTTCATCGGTCAGAGTCATTATATTTTCATCTTTGTATTCGTCTGTCATTTTGTGTCTCCGTGATTTTATTTTTTCTCGTCTGATTATATTTTATACTATTTCAGCGAATATGTCAATAGCTTTTGCTTTATTTGGACGGGTCAAGATACTTCCAATAGCCGACAATGTACGACATTCCCGACCAGACCGTCATAATGGCGGCAGCTGCCATAAAAATATACGTCGCTATGTGCCCTTCCCATATAAGCGGTTCAATCATCGCCGTCAGTATGAAGAACATCTGCGTGCAGGTTTTTATCTTGCCGAGCCAGCTCGCCGCAACAACCTTTTTATCAGGGCTTGACGCAACAACAAGACGCATACTCGTCACAGCAAGTTCGCGCAGAAGCACAATAATAAACGTACAGAAGAAGAGCACGGAAAAGATCATCGAGTTTGCTGCGTTGGTTGCAGCTTCGAAGGAGAGCGACGCAAGCGCGGCAAGAACGAGAAACTTGTCTGCAAGCGGGTCAAGAAATTTTCCGAAATCCGTTATCAAGTGATATTTTCTTGCGATTTTGCCGTCAAGAAAATCCGTAAATGACGCAATCGCAAAAACGCATATCGAGACTACTCTGCCCCATACTTCCCCGCCGAAGCCGAGGATGAAAACAAGATATACGGGCACAAGGAGCAATCTCAAAACGGTCAGTCTATTCGGAACGTTCATTTTCATTTCATTATTCCCCTTTCCTTATCACCTTGCCGACAAGGTCGTAATCAAGAACCTCTTCAATCTTCACACAGACAAACTCTCCTTCTCTTAGGCGCTTTTTACCGAGTTCGTTTGTGAAAAATACTTTGGTATCTATATCAGGAGCGTCCGATGCGCTTCTGCCGTAATATGATTCGGAAACAGGGTCAAAGCCCTCGCAAAGCACGGTGACTGTTTTTCCTATCATCTTTTCATTCAGTTCCGACGAGACGGCAAGCTGCTCGCGCATAATGATGTCATAGCGATCCTGCTTTGTCTGCTCATCAATCTGATCGGGCATATCGGCTGCCGGCGTTCCCTCTTCCGGAGAGAAGGTGAATGCGCCGAGACGGTCAAACCTTGTTTCCTTTACAAACTCGCAAAGCTCCTCAAAATCCTTCTCCGTCTCGCCCGGAAAGCCAACCATAACTGTCGTTCTTATGCATATTCCGGGGATATTCTCGCGTAGCTTTTTGATAACGCTTTTTATGAGCGCCGATCTGCCGTGGCGATTCATTCTTTCAAGCACGCTCTCCGAAATGTGCTGGATCGGCAGGTCTATGTATTTGACGACTCTGTCATTCGTTTTTATCTCCTCTATCAGCTCGTCCGTTATCTTGTCCGGATAGCAATAAAGAAGGCGTATCCAAGGGATATTCGTTTCTTTCGTTATCGCGCGGAGAAGCTCGGCGAGCTTGTATTCGCCGTAAATGTCAAGTCCGTAGCGCGAGGTGTCCTGAGCGATGAGGTTCAGCTCCTTTACGCCGATTGCTTCCAGCTCCTTTGCCTCTTTCACGATGTCCTCAATCGTTCTCGAACGCATTCTGCCGCGTATGGATGGAATTGCGCAGTATGTGCAACGGTTGTCGCAGCCTTCGGCAATCTTCAGATACGCCGTGTATTCGGGCGTCGTGACAATTCTCTCTCCGCCGAGCGGAAGAGACTCTTTATCTCCGTAGCTTTCGTAATGTTCGCCGCGGAGAACGGCTTTGACGGCTTCGCAGATTTTCGCCTCCGAGCCGAGCCCGAGCACAGCGTCAACCTCCGGCAACTCCGCCGAGATCTGCTCGCGGTATCTCTCCGCAAGACAGCCCGTCACGATTATCGCCTTGAGATTCTTGTGCTTTTTCAGCCACGCGACATCAAGAATACTGTCAATCGACTCCTTCTTTGCGCTCTCGATAAATCCGCAGGTGTTGACGACTATAACGTCCGCTTCGATATCCTCCGGCGTTATCTCATAGCCCGCCTTTACAAGTCTCGCAAGCATAACCTCGGTATCTGCAAGGTTTTTTGAGCAACCAAGCGAGATAAATCCGACTTTAACAACTTTTTTTGTCATCTTTTCTTGTCCTTTTGGTTATTTTTGATTTACTGCTTTTTATATGTCGTGCCTGTCGGCGTGTCGACAAGAACTATTCCCTGCGCCAGGAGTTCCGCTCTGATAGCGTCCGCTTTTGCATAGTCCTTTGCCTTTTTCGCCGCCGCTCTCTCCGCTATTTTTTCAAGGATTGCGGGGTCGCCCTCTTCTGCCGAAGGCTCTTCCTTTTTGACCGCCGCGTCTTTGAGACCGAGAGAGAGAACGGAGTCTATTGCGTCGATAGCGGCGCGCTTTTCCGCGCCCGTCGCGTCGGATTTGAGAATGTCGTAAAGAGAGGTTACGGCAAGAGACGTGTTCAGGTCACTTGACATTGCGTCATTGAAGCCCGCAAGCAAAGCCTTCACCTTTTCGGGGTCGACTGCGCCAGTGCGCTCCGTCGCCGCAACTCTTGCATAGAGCTTTGAATAAGCCGCCGCCGCATTGTCAAGCGAGGCAAAGGAGAAGGTCAGCGGTTTTCTGTAATGGCTTTGGAGGCAGAAATATCTGTATGCAAGCGGGTCATAGCCCTTTGACTTCAACAGCGAAACCGTCAGAAATTCGCCCTTTGACTTACTCATTTTGCCCGTTTCGTCATTGAGGTGCTGAACGTGGAACCAGTAACCGCACCATTTGTGACCGAGGTATGCCTCGCTCTGTGCAATCTCGTTTGTGTGATGCGGGAAGATATTGTCAACTCCGCCGCAATGAATATCAAGATATTCGCCGAGATATTTCATGCTTATGCAGCTGCACTCAATGTGCCAGCCGGGGTAACCGACGCCCCACGGGCTGTCCCATTTCAGCTCCTGCTCGTCAAATTTCGATTTTGTAAACCAGAGAGCGAAGTCGCTCTTGTTTTTCTTGTTTTCGTCCTCGGAAACGTCGTCGCGGACGCCGACCATAAGGTTTTCCGTGTTGTCTGCGTGACCGGCAAGCTCGCCGTAGCCTGCGGACTTGGATGTGTCAAAATACACGTTTCCGCCGGCGACATAAGCATAGCCCTTGTCTATAATCGCGGAAATGACGCGGATGAATTCGTCAATACAGCCCGTGGCAGGCTGAACGATTTCCGGCTTTTTGATGTTCAGCGCGTCGCAATCCGCAAAGAAGGCGTCCGTATAGAACTGCGCGACCTGCATAACCGTCTTATGCTCGCGCTTTGCGCCCTTGAGCATCTTGTCCTCGCCCGTGTCCGCGTCGCTCGTCAGGTGACCGACATCTGTTATGTTCATCGCGCGCGTGACGTCATATCCCGCAAAGCGCAGGTATTTTTCAAGCACGTCCTCCATCATATATGTGCGCAGATTTCCTATATGTGCATAATGATAAACGGTCGGGCCGCAGGTATACATTTTCACCTTGCCGCTTTCGTGCGGCACGAATTCCTCAACCGTTTTTGTAAGCGTATTATAAAGCTTCATATTGCCTCCGGAGATATATAACTTTTCTATTGTATTATAATACATTTTCTTTTGTTTGTAAAGATATGTTTTGCTATTAAAATAAAAAAGCAACCGCGCGGTGAGCTGTTCACCGCGCGGCTTTGTCTTTATTTTTCAGTTCTTGCCTTCCAGCTGAGCCTTGATCATCATATCCTTGACCTTCATAAGTCTTGTCAGATTGCCACGCTCGTTTTCGTCAAGCTTCATCGTTATTGACTTTATCGTCTCCTCAATCTGCGGTATCATAACGTGTTCAAGAGCGTTTACTCTTCTGCGGGTCTTTTCGATTTCCTCCGCCATAAGTTGCGAGCTTTTTTCAAGCTCGGCAAGCTTTATCATGTCCGGCAGTATTTCGGAAAGCTCGGATACAGCCGCGTCTATTTCGCCCGACGTAAACGCCAGACCGAAGTTGTACCCGTCCGACTGCTGTGCACCTCCCAGATCATAATGAAACACCGGAACGATAACGCTCATCACATTTTTTTCGGAAATGTCAAGCGAGACCTCCTTTTTCGGGAGCATCAGAGCTTCCGTCATAACCTTCGGCGACGTAACTGCGGAGGCAAGCGCAAAGCTCTTGTTTGATTTTTCAAGCGCGGTTTCAACCTTTTCCCTGACGGTCTTCGTCTCGCGGACAACATCAAGAAACTGCTTCATCAGCTCGTCTCTCTTGTCTTTGAGCAGTTTATGACCCCTTCTTGCCACAGCAAGACGGTTTTTCAGCTTTTTCAGCTCCATACGCGTAGGATTTACGCGGATTTGCGCCATTTTCGGTCACCTCCCGTCGGTTCAGTTTTCTTTAGGCCAGTATTTATCAAGAATTTCGGGCTTGATACGCTTCATTTCGGAGCGCGGCAAAAGCTTTAAGAGCTGCCAACCGATATCAAGCGTCTGTTCAATTGTTCTGTTTTCATAAAAGCTCTGATTTACATAGAGCTTTTCAAATTCATCCGCAAATTTTGCATAGAGACGGTCGATAGGCGTAAGCGCCGCCTCGCCCAAAACAACCATCAGCTCCTTTGCTTCCTTTCCTCTCGCATAGCTTGAGAAGAGCTGGTTCATCGTTCCGGCGTGGTCCTCTCTCGTTTTTCCTGCGCCGATACCCTTGTCCTTCAGACGCGAAAGCGAGGGGAGAACGTCAACAGGGGGAAGAATTCCCTTTCTGTAAAGGTCACGGGAGAGGATTATCTGACCCTCGGTAATGTAACCCGTAAGGTCGGGGATGGGATGAGTTTTGTCGTCCTCCGGCATTGTCAGGATCGGTATCATCGTGATTGACCCTTCCCTGTCCAGTTTTCTGCCGGCACGCTCATACATTGTTGCAAGGTCGGTATAAAGGTAACCGGGGTAACCTCTTCTGCCGGGAACTTCTTTTCTCGCCGCCGACACCTCGCGGAGTGCTTCCGCATAGTTCGTGATGTCCGTTATGATGACGAGAACGTGCATATTTTTTTCAAATGCAAGATATTCAGCCGCCGTCAACGCCATACGGGGCGTCGAAATACGCTCTATTGCCGCGTCGGAAGCAAGGTTTATAAAGAGCACCGTGCGGTCGATTGCTCCCGTGCGCTTGAAATCCGAAATGAAGAAGTCCGCCTCTTCAAACGTGATACCGACAGCCGCAAACACAACGGCAAAGTTTGTATCGGTGCCGCGGACCTTTGCCTGACGTGCTATCTGAGCCGCAAGGTTTGCATGCGGCATACCGGAGCCGGAGAAAATCGGCAGTTTCTGTCCGCGGACAAGCGTATTCAGCCCGTCGATTGTGGAAATTCCCGTCTGAATAAATTCGGAGGGATAGTTTCTTGCGGCGGGATTTATAGGCGTGCCGTTTATATCAAGCGTTTTTTCGGGGATTATTTCGGGACCGCCGTCAATAACCTCGCCCATACCGGAGAAAACGCGTCCGAGCATATCGGGCGAAACGCCGAGCTCAACTCCGTGACCGAGAAAACGCACCTTGCTCTGCGCAAGGTTAAGTCCCGCAGAGCTTTCAAAAAGCTGAACGAGAACGTTGTCGCCGTTTACTTCAAGCACACGGCAGCGGCGGACGGAACCGTCCGGCAGTTCTATTTCGCCAAGCTCATCATATTTGACGCCTTCAACTCGGCGGACAAGCATAAGAGGTCCGGCGACTTCTTCTATCGTCTTGTATTCTCTTATCATTATCTGTCCTCCTTGTCTGTCAGAGCAGCAAGCTCCGCTGTGATTTCTCTGTCTATATCTTCATATTCCGCAACATATTTTTCCGGGTCTGCGCTCTTCGCTCTGCCTATTTTCTCTCTGACGGGCAGATCTGCAATCTTTTCTATATCCGCTCCGCGTTTGAGCGCGTCGCCCGATTTTTTATAGAACGAAAGTATCAGCTTTATCAGTCTGTACTGCTTGTCAAGCGACGTATAGGAGTCACCGTCCTCAAATGCGTTCTGTTGGAGGAAGTCCTCGCGGACCGAGCGTGCCGCTTCAAGCGTCAGACGTTCGTTCGGAGAAAGCGCGTCAACGCCGACGAGCTTTACGATTTCTTCAAGCTCGCTTTCGACGGAGAGTATTCTCATCGCCTCTCCCGTCACGGCGTTCCAGTCACGCGCGACGTTTGCGTTGAACCATTCTTCCAGTTTATCTTTATAAAGCGAATATGACGTCAGCCAGTTTATCGCCGGAAAATGACGGCGATACGCAAGCGATGAATCAAGCCCCCAGAATACCTTTACGATACGGAGCGTCGCCTGCGAAACCGGCTCTGAAATGTCGCCGCCCTGCGGAGAAACCGCGCCGATTGCGGAAAGAGTTCCGTGTCTTGCGTCGGAGCCGAGACAGATAACGTTTCCGGCTCTTTCATAGAACTGCGCCAGACGTGACGTAAGATATGCGGGATAGCCTTCCTCGCCCGGCATTTCTTCAAGTCTGCCGGACATTTCGCGCAGAGCCTCTGCCCAACGGGAGGAGGAGTCTGCAATGACAGCGACGGAATAACCCATATCCCTGAAATATTCGGCAATCGTTATACCCGTGTAAATCGAGGCTTCTCGCGCCGCAACGGGCATATCCGATGTGTTTGCGATAAGAACCGTGCGTTTCATCAGCGAATGACCGCTTCTCGGGTCTTTAAGCTCCGGAAATTCACGGAGAACGTCCGTCATTTCGTTTCCGCGCTCTCCGCAACCGATATAAACAACTATGTCAACATTACTCCATTTTGCAAGCTGGTGCTGAACAACCGTCTTTCCCGAACCGAACGGTCCCGGAACGCACGCCGTGCCGCCCTTTGCTATCGGGAACATTGCGTCGATAACTCTCTGCCCCGTAACCATAGGCTCGGAGGGGGCGAGCTTTGACGCATAAGGCCTTGCTTTTCTGACAGGCCACTTCTGCATAAGAGTGACATCGAAGCTCTTGCCGGCGTCATTTTTTATCGAACCGATTTTCTCCGTAACGGTAAAATCACCCGATTGTATTTCTTCAACGGTGCCGTCCTTGCCGAACGGAACGAGAATTTTATGGAGAACGAGCTCCGTCTCGTTTACCGTTCCGAGAACGTCTCCCACTTTGACCCTGTCTCCCGCCTTGACGGTCGCCGTAAACGTCCATTTTTTGTCCCTTGAAAGCGGCTTTTCATCAATACCTTTTATGATGTTTGAGCCGTATTTTTCATACATTACTTCAAGCGGACGCTGGATACCGTCATAAATGTTCGTCATAAGACCCGGTCCCAGCTCAACGGAGAGAGGTTCCCCCGTTGATACAACAGCGTCCCCGCAACCGAGTCCGGCAGTTTCCTCATATACCTGTATTGACGCGCGGTCGCCGCGCATTTCGATTATCTCGCCGATAAGGCGGTCTTTGCCGACGCGCACAACGTCAAACATGTTGGCTTCTCTCATTCCCTCGGCAACGACGAGAGGACCAGAAACCTTGATAATTCTTCCTTCGGTCATTTTCTAAACCTTTCCGCGCAAAGCGCCGATAAAATCAGTTGTTTTTGAAAAGTATATCCGCGCCGACAGCACGTTCGACGCTTTTCTTTATGTTCATCATACCAACGCCCTTTGAACCGCTTTTGGACGGTATCATAACTACGGACGGGAGGGTCTTATCCTTGTATGACTGTATATCCTCCATTATAAGCTCCGCAAGCTCCTCCGTTATAAATATAACGGCGCAGTTTTCTTCCGAAAGCCCTTTAAGCGCATGCGCGGCGTCCTCTGCGCTCTCCGCAATTCTGACGGTAAATCCGACAGCCATAAATCCGAGCGCGCTTTCTCTGTCGCCGATAACACCGATTTTATACATAGCTTTCGCGTATCCTTTCGATTATCTTTTCCGCCGACTGCCCTGAGGCGCGTCCTGCGATTATTATGCGTATATTTTTGACCTCGTTTTCAACGGCGCACAGATACCACATAAGCGAAGCCGAACCGAAAACACTGTGCTTGTATTTTTCGCAGATTTCCGCAAACGTTCTGTCAAAAATGCGGTCCGTTTCCGAAAAAGAGGGGAAACCTTCCTGCGAAAATCCTTTTCCGAACGCCGTTTTCCGCGTGACGGCAAAAAGCTCGTCCTCGCCCTGAGAAACAGCCGCCGAAAGCATTTTTTTGTCGATATAGCCGCCCTCGGATGACGCAAAATCAAAAAATTTGCTGTCCTTACCCATTCTCAGCACTCTCAACGCCGTCAGAATGTTCATCATGTCTATCCGGTTTTTAACATAGTCCGAAATGACCTCGTCCTTATATCCGCGCGCGACGGAAAGCATATCCGCAAGGCACGCACGGTCAAGAATAAGGTCGATAAGCTGTGGGTCGGAGGTTTCGGAATATTCGCGTATCGCCTCCGGCGCCGCCTTTGCCATATTCTCCGGAAATGCGGAAAAATCACGGTTACGCACGGCGTCCGACACCTGCTTTTCGTCAAGCGTTCCGCAAGAAGAATACAATGCGGCAAAATCAAATCCGCGCACGAATTCGCATTTCATCGCCGCCTTCAGGTTGTTGCAGTCGTAAGGATAACGCAGGATACAGAACAGTTTTTTGTCCGGCGCTATATCGGAAATGAAGGCATATGCCCCTTCCGTTTTTTTGTCAAGCGAGGGGAAAACGCCATCGGAAACGTCATACCCGAATTCGCCGAGCATTCTTGAAAAGGCTTCGTCGCCGGGCGCTGCTGCAAGACGGATATATTTGTCACGTCCCATAAGCGCGCCGTCAACGGAATGTACCCTCGCCGCCGCATAAACATATTCGGTTTCACGGATTTTCTTCATATATGCCGTGCCTCCACCTTATTATTTGTTGTCTCAGCCGAAAAGCACCGCCGTCACTGCGGGAAGGAGTGCTTCTCTCTTCGGTGCTATCAGCTTTTCGGGCGTGCAGTTGATTTCCACAAGCCCCGTTCTGATTATAAATCCCGCCTTGATTTCTTCGCTTTCCGATATTTTACCCGGCTTTACGCCCGCCTTTTCGGCAATCTCTTTTCCGCTTGCAGGAGAATTCTTCGCCGACACAAGCACAAACGCCTCGCCCTTCACCGTTTCGTCGGAAGCGGCTTCGGAAAGCAGCTTTGCCATTATGTCAACATATTTTCCCTTTTCCATTGAAGAAAAGCTCTCCGCCGCACGGGCAAAAACAGCGTCGATAAGCTCGCGCTTTTTCGTCAGAAGCTCGTCGCGACAGGCTGTTCCCGCACGGTTTTCAGCGCGCAGACGCATAGCCTTTCGTTCTTTTTCGGCTTTTTCCTCCGCACGCTTTGCGATTTCCGCACAAGCCGCGACGGATGTGTCCTTAATGTCGTTTATCTTTGTCTCATATTCGGCGCGGAGCAGATTTTCGGAGGAGAGTGCCTCCGCATTTATACGGGCGATGATTTCATCAATACCGTTCATATGTCATCAAACCTTGTAAAGAAGTATGGGAAGCGCGGAAATAAGAAGTGCAAGAATTGCATACATTTCAACAAGAACCGCACTTGTGATACACTTACCGGACTCTTCGGGACGTTTTGCAACAACGGAAATTCCCGCAACGGCAACTCTTGCCTGCTTTATAGCGGAGAAATAACCGACTACCGCAATGGGAAGAGCCATAAGGCCGATGAGCGCGCCGTCAAAACGGGAAAGCTCAACGGGCGTTGAAAGTATACCTGTTTTGAGAACGATAAGGAACGCAACGGCAAAACCGTAAATGCCCTGTGTACCGGGAAGCACCTGCAAAAGGAGCGTTCTGCCGAACTTGGAGGGATCCTCCGCGAGAACTCCCGCACTTGCCTCGGCAACCATGCCGACGCCCTTGGCAGAGCCGATACCGCTGAATATTACCGCGAGTGCCGCGCCGAGAAGCGCGAGGTTTCTTCCGCTGAAAAGTGCCGCAAGAAAGCTTGCAAAAGTTGTGATTTCCATAATTATAAACCTTTCCGGCAAAATGCCTTAAAATTTTTTCAATTGTTTTGTTCGACGTAAACGTCGGTATATGTCAGGTCGGGGGAGGCGGGTTCAAAATGCCTTCCTCCGTCCTCATAGAATTTCCCGAAGAATTCAACATATTGCAGTCGACAGGTGTGAACGAATGCTCCGAGAGCGGAAAGCGCAAGGTTCATCAGGTGTCCGAACGTGCCGACGACTATCACGAGGATAACCGTTACAACGGGATTGTTTACAAGCGTCGCAAACGTGTTTACAACGCTCGCAATAACCGCGCCGGCAAGGGCAAGGGCAAATATTCTTGAATACGAAAGCAGGTCGGAAGCGTAGTTTATTATGTCGTAAAGTCCCGCTATTCCGGAGAAAAGTCTTGCGAATATGTTTTTCTTTGCTCTGCCTCGCATTGTTATCATCATTAAAAGTCCGACGCCGAGAATTATCAGCCCGACCTTGGATTTGAAGCCGAAATATACGCCCGCTCCGGCAAACATCATAAGCCAGCTGCCGACGTCAAACACCGCGCTCTGCCAGTCGCCTCTCTTAAAGCACATGACCATGTTGATTATCATTCCGCAGATGAGATGCGCCGCACCTATGCCGAGCGATATCAGAAGAAACGTTATCGGCTCGTCAAGAGGATTACAGACTATTGCAAGATTGTCCAGCTTGTGAGACCCTGCGAAACTCTGCGCCAGCTTTGCGGGCAGGTCGCCGAAGTATCCGCCGAAAAGCACACCGCATATCATGCACGAAATTCCGCATATGACAAACAACTTCATCATCTTTGCCGTGCCGCCCTTGGGCTTCATCAGCTTTGTTCCGAGAGCGCCTATCAGGACGAGCAGAAGTCCGTAGCCGAGATCTGCAAACATCATTCCGAATATCAGCGCAAAGAACAGCGCAACCCAGAATGTCGGATCAAACGAGCCGTATTTCGGATATGAATACATTCCGATTACAAATTCAAACGGACTTGCAAAGCCGTTGTTTTTGAGCTCGACCGGCGGCTCATCGCCTTCCTCGGGGTCGGCTATATCGCAGAAACACTCATACTTGGAAAGCGTCTTTGTCAGCTTGTCCACTCTGTCATCCGGTACCCAGCCCGTCATTATGACTGTATGACCCGTGCCGATGAGCTTCTGCTTTACATTTTCTTCCGCAAGCTCCGTTTTCACTCTGTCGTAGGCGTGTTCCATATCGGGGCACAAAAGAGCGAGCGCGGAAAGCGCGTCCTTTATTTCCTCTTCCCTGTTTTCAACCGACCGTATTTCCGCCTCGGTCTTTGCCATTTCTTCGCGTGCGGTTCCCGTCTGTGACGAGAAATTGCTCTTGATAAAGCCCGCCTCCGAAAGCAGCGCCGTCAGCTGTTTTTCAACACTGTTGTGGCACACAGCCGAAATATATCGCGTCGATTTCCCCTCCGCCACGATTTCTATCTGCACGGCGGAAAGCTCCTCGGACGCTATCCCGGAAAGCCGTTCAACATCCGCCGAAACCGGCAGCGTTCCCGTTATAACAACGGCGCTTTTCGTTCCCTCAAAGCCGAGCGGAAGGTCATAATCCTTCCAGACGGAGACCGACGAAAGATAAGCCGTCAGCTTATTTTTCTCGCCTTTCAGTCGTTCGGCTTCGGATTTCAGTGCAACCGCTTTTACGGCTCCTTCCGTCGCCGCGGAAACGGCTCTGCCGTCGAATTCCTTCTTCGACATTTCCTTTCGCGTTTTTATAAAGCCTTTTTTGTCCCTGCGCATGGGCGAAAGAATTTTCAGAGCCTCCGAAAGCGTCGCCGCCTCGGTATTCAGTTCGGTTATCCTTTCTCCGCAATCCATGCTGCGGATTATCGCGTCGCCCTCCGGCGCTTCGCATTTCTCAACCTCGACGCACGAAAGCCATATAAGATCCTTCGCAAGCCTGTCAAGGTCGGAACGCATCGCCACAAGCGACACCTTCTTCATATTTTTTATCATTTTCCGGTTATCCCCGCAATTATGATTTCTATCGCCTTATCGGCATTTTTTTCAGCCGCGGCGCAATATTCGTCTGCCTGCGCCTTCGCCTTTGAAACAGCCTCCGAAAGATAATCCTCTGCCGCCTTTTCGCTTTTTGACCGTTCCTCCGCGATGAATTTCTCCGCTTTTTCCTGCGCAAGCTCAACTTCTTTTTCAGCCTCGGCATGCGCCGTGGAAAGTGACGCGGAAAGCTCATCGGAAAGCTGTTTTTTCCGTTCCGTCACCGCGATTTCCGCCTCGCGCAGACGGTCTATTGATGATTTCGACATTTTTTCACCAACTTTTTTGTTTATTTTGGTTTACATCCCGCAACGGGAACTCCGCCGCGAAGTGCCCGCGACATCACAGTCGGAAACTGCCTGAAAGTAGCACCGGCGGACACCCTGTGTTTGATTATAACATGCATTTTTCATTTTTGCAATTCTTTTTTTGATTAATCTTTTAATCAATTCTCCGCCGTTGCCTAAAAACATGACGCTTTGCGGTTTTTGCGGGAAACTCCTCTATATATTCGCTCATTCTTCGCTTTTTATCTTTTCCGAAAAGGTTCTTTATCTCAACAAAATACTCGCCGTTCCAGAAGGTTTCCGCTCCCCTTTTCGCCGGCGGAAAAAGCGTCTCGTCTTTCAGGTTCCATGACTGCGCAATCCGCCTGTAAACCTTCAGCGCGCCGTTCTCCGAAGAAATTATATCAAAGGTTATGTCTGCTCTTTCGTCATCCTCATATCTTATGCGCGGCGTCATTCTGAATGATATTCTTTTGTTTTCTCCGGTCGACTTTTCCGCCGCATTTTCCGCATTTTCCGCAAGCGCGCCGTAGAAAGCGTTTATTTTTTCGCACCCATCGATTTCGGGATAACAAGCGGAAAAAACAAACTCTCCGCCGCCCATCCGTTTTTTTCTCTCTCGCTTTACAAATGAAATTCTGCTCATAACGTCCCTCCGATATATTTTATTCGAAAAGCCGCCTCTTGATAACAGAAAAAACGACGTATTGAAAAAATACGTCGTTTTTTGAAGAATATCACTTTTCGTTATAGTAGATCACCTTTGTATTGACTGTCAGATCGCCCATGATGCCGAATATATAGGGGCGGAACATTTCGGGCAGATATACGGTTTCGAGCGCGGTGCAACCGGAATCGAACAGGCCTGCGTCAATCTCGGTTATCCCTTCGGGCGTTACGAGCGTTTTAAGCGAAGCGCATGCCGCAAACGCGGACGAACCGATATATTCAAGCGTCGACGGAAGAGTTATGCTCATAAGCGATGTGCACGAGCTGAACGCATTTGCGTTGATTTCCTTTACGCCTTCTTCAAGCGTGACCTTCTCAAGTCCGCCGCAGAAGCTGAACGCACCATCGCCGATGGTCTTTACGTTTCCGGAGATCGTAAGTTCTTTCACGGTCTTCATATTATAAAACGCGTTATCTCCGATAACCTCAACGCTGTCCGGTATTTCAACCTTTGTCACAACATTTGAAATATTGTATCTGGAAGACCATTCGGGGCGAAGTCCTTCGGATGTCGTGGGAACGATACCGCTGTCCCAACCGGAGCATGCGCCGCCGGCAATCATTCTGATACCGTCGGGAACGGAAAGCGTCGTTTCGCTGCCGGGCATATAAATCCAGAGCAGAATATCGCCGACGATTTCGTATTTGACTTCCTTTGAATTTTCAAGTCCTTCAAAGAAGGCTTTATATGCATTTGTATTTGAAAAGGCTCTTGCGCCTATATATTTAACCGTTGACGGAAGGCTTATCTCGTCAATTCCGCCGCAACCGTTGAACGCGCTCGCACCGACGGTTTTCAGGTTTGTGCACTTTGAAAAGTCAACCTTTGTCGTGAGCTCGTTCGGGTTGCCCTCCACATAGAGTTCAAACGCGCTGGACTCGATTTTTTCAAGCGTTGACGGCAGATCTATGCTTTTAAGCGCAATGCAATAATAGAAAGCGGCGCTCTGAATCTTTGTCACACCTTCGGGAATGACAATCGACGTGAGCTGGTCGGCATATTTATAGCCGTAAACGGATTCGCTCGTCCCGTTTGAGAGCTTATCGTTTACAAACGCCGTTCCGCCGATGACCTTTATTCCCTTGCCGGAAAGATCGATATACTTGGGGATGACGTTGCATTTTATAAGAACGCCGTCGCCGACGATGAGGTAATCCTCAGTGTTTTCTCTGTACCAAGGGGTATAGTTGAAGGCGTTCGCGGAAATACTGTCAACCTTGCTCCCGATTTTGACGTTTACAAGCGCATTGCAACCGTAAAATGCCTCCTGCCCGATCTCTTTAAGATTTTCCGGAAGCTCGACTCTGCGGAGCGATATGCAGTTTCCGAACGCGCCGATACCGATTGTTTTCAGCTTTTCGGCTGACGAAAAATCAACGTTTTCAAGACTCGAACAGCCGAGGAACGCAATTCCGTCGATCGTTTCCGTTCCGGACGGAATTTTTACCTCTTCAAGTGCCGTGCAATAAGAAAAGGCACTATAACCTATGCGCTTGACCTCTCCTCCAAGCGTCACGCTTTCAAGAAGCGAGCAGTTTGAAAAAGCATAATCGGAGACTTTCTTTATGCTCTCCGGTAGAACAATGCTTTCAAGAGCGTTGCAACCCCAGAACGCATGCGAGCCGAGTATTTCGACGCCATCCTCGATGACGACTTCTTTCAGCGATGTGCATCCGATGAAGGCTCCCGAGCCGATCGTCTTGACCGTCGATGGGATTATGACCTTTTTAAGAGTTCTGTCATAGGAAAAGCAGCCTTCTCCTATAAGGGTGATCCCTTCGGGCACCGTATAGACGCCGTTCTCGTCCGCCTGTCCTATGCATGAAAGAAGAACGCCGTTTTCGATTTTTATATCCTTTGTATCGGGTGATACGGTCGACGTACCCTGCGTGGTCGTCGTTTCGGCGGGCGTCTTGCCGTTACACGAACAACACACAAGCGCAACGATTATCACCGCTGTCAAAAGCGCAATTATTTTTTTCACAGAGGAGCCTCCTTTGTTTTATACATTTATTGATTATATCACAAATGATTTTTTTGTCAACCGAAGGGGCGGCAAATTCACAATATTGTCACACAAAACAAAACGCCGCCCGCAAAAGCGGACGGCATGATTATTGTTTTTTCAGGGTTCAAGCTGTTTTCCGAGGAAACCCGCCGCTGTCTGTATCAGCTTGATTTCGGTCTCCGTGCCGACGTTTTCTCCCTTGCCGTCCGACGGTGCAAGCGCCGCCACACAGCCTATGACATCGCCCTCCGCAAATATGGGCATAGCACAGGTTATGTGCGGACCCTTTGCGTCGTCCGTCAGGTACATTTTGTCCTTCTGCTGATTATAAACATAAAGGGCTCTGCCCTCAATTATGCTCTCCGTTTCCGCAGAGAGCTTTTTCTCAACAAATTCCTTCTTTGATATTCCCGCGCAGGCGATAACGCAGTCCCTGTCGCATACTGCCGCAGGGACGCCGCAGGTCTTATAAAGCGTTTCCGCATATTCGGCGGCAAAATCCATAAGCTCGCCTATGGGCGAATACTTCTTGAAAATGACCTCGCCTTCCCTGTCCGTATATATTTCAAGCGGGTCGCCCTCGCGTATACGCATTGTTCTGCGTATCTCTTTAGGTATAACAACTCGCCCGAGGTCGTCCCATTATGTCAAGTAGGTGCAAAAAAATTTTTCAAATTCTCCAAAAAGCCCACAAAAACAGATGGTTGAGCCTTTTGAAGATCGAAACCATGCGCCTACGATGTTTCGATAGATTATGTTATTTTAGGACAAAAAACGACTTCACAGCTAAAAGCTATACCGGAGTCATACACCGGCTCCGGCATAACTGCTGCTTCCGTTCTTCGCTTCGTTGAACTTCCAAATGATCTCGATGCTTTCTGAGTCATAGACCAGAACTCGTTCAACTGCATCATAAAGATGCTCTCTGAGTTTGGCATCGGACAAGGCGGTCATTTTTCCGACTGCCTCATGCTGCTCGGATGCAGCATCGCTCATTTGCTGATTCGCTTCATACAGAGCTTCACTTTCCTCAAGCTGTTCTTTAAGGGCAGCTTGTTTTCTTGTCAGTTCATCTTTGCCGGAAAGATATTCTTCGGCGGTGATCTTCGCTTCTCTGTATTGTTCGTACAGGGTAAACTTTTCTCGTCCGCAAGCGTCATACTGAGCCTTGAGCAATACAAGTTGACGCTGCAAACTCTCGTTCCTGACTCGTGCAGCTTTTTTGACTTTCGAGGATTCAATGCGTGTGATCTCGATTTGTCCCTTTAAGGCTTCAAGCAGAACTTCCTCCAATGCGGATTTTCTCCAATAAACGCCCTCACAAGGGCTTCCATCGTGATACCGATGGGAGGGGCAAGCAAATACCGTCCCGTTTGCCTTTTCGAGTTTGCCGCCGCAGTGTGCGCAGTAATAAACTCTATCAGACTGATCATGGGTTACTCTGGCTGTTTTTCTGCGCCGCTGAATCGCCTCATTTGCTTTATCGAACTCTTCTTGAGTGACGATAGCCTCATGTGCATTTTTGCGGATATACCATTCCTCTTTGGGAACACGCCGCTGGTTTTTGTCTCGAATAAAGCGGCTCTCGCGTGTATGATTGACCATTGTCCCGGTG
>UQUT01000010.1 GCA_900544285.1 uncultured Eubacterium sp. | reverse complement strand
TGCCTTGGGGGATTCGAACCCTCGACCTACTGCTTAGAAGGCAGTTGCTCTATCCTGCTGAGCTAAAGGCACGTATTGGAGCGGATGATGGGAATCGAACCCACGTGACCAGCTTGGAAGGCTGGTGTTCTACCATTGAACTACACCCGCAAAGCAGCTCTGTTTTCAGCCGCTCAAATATGGTAACACAATTACGTCGTTTTGTCAATATTTTTTTGGCGAAAAGTTCATTCTCCTACGATTTTTTTGAAAAGTTCTTTATGAAATTCGTAGTTTTTCTGTTCTTTTGCGTTTGCGCGCTTTCCCCATGTGTATGGCTTCACTTTAAGAACGATAACAGCGTCATCCGGAATTATGTCGTCGCTGGTGTGTGACTTTGCAAATTCCGTCTCCGAATATATAAGCGCCGCACTGTCATATGCAAAATCGGGAATATCCTCCCCATAGATTTCGTCAAGCGTTGCAAACACGGGCGAATCTTTGTATATCTCGTAAACATCCTTATCCATGATGTAGATATAATAAGGCATAACAAGCATATTTGCAAGTTGCTCCTGTGCTGTTATATTCGCCTCCGCCGCAAGTTTATTGTCGGGGTCATATGCGAGCCTTGAAAAATTGACCTTTGACTTTCCGTCGCCGATGAGCGTTTCAATCTCGGTCTCAATGCTCTGCTCTATCCCCGCAGACTTTGCACCGACATACTTAATGCATGCGTCATATTTTTTCTTTGTCGCAAGCTGAAAAATGCATATTGAAAGCACAACGACGAAAAAAAGCGAAATTATCGTTTTCCACTTGTTGTGATACCAGAAATTATCAAGCCATTTCAGAAATTTCATTTCAGCCTCCGAAAAGATCCGTCCGGACATCCGGTCAATATCGGACGTCCGGACTTTATTTATATATTACAGTTCAATACAGCTTTGCTCCTGCCGGAATATGAGAATCGACCATAAGCAGATGGAGTTTTTCCTCGCCCTCTTCCTCGTGAACCGCGCTGATGAGCATTCCGCAGGAATCAATTCCCATCATCGCCCTTGGCGGAAGATTTACGATTGCAATGCATGTCTTGCCGATAAGTTCTTCCGGCTCATAGAAAGCGTGAATACCGCTGAGAATCGTGCGGTCTGTGCCGGTACCGTCGTCAAGAGTAAACTTCAGCAGCTTCTTTGATTTCGGAACTGCTACGCAATCCTTTACCTTAACGGCGCGGAAATCCGACTTTGCAAATGTCTCAAAGTCGACCGTATCCTCAAACAAGGGCTCGATTTTTACCTTTGAAAAGTCGATTTTCTCCTCAACGGCAGGTGCGGCAGGAGCCGTCTCTGCGGGCTTGTCCGCCTTCTTTTCGGCGTCAAGAGTTTTCATCGTCGGGAAAAGGAGAACGTCTCTTATAGCGGCGGAGTCCGTCAGAAGCATGCACATACGGTCGATACCGTAACCGATGCCTCCTGTGGGCGGCATGCCGATTTCAAGCGCATTCATAAAGTCCTCGTCTGTGCGGTTGGCTTCCTCGTCTCCCTTTGCAAGAAGCTCCTCCTGCGCTTTGAAACGCTCGCGCTGATCGATCGGGTCGTTCAGCTCGGAATATGCGTTTGCCATTTCCCAGCCGTTCATAAAGAACTCAAAACGCTCAACGTGCTCGGGGTCACCGGGCTTTTTCTTTGTAAGCGGAGAAATTTCAATCGGATGTTCTGTGACGAATGTCGGCTGAATGAGGTGCTCCTCTGCATATTCCTCAAAGAAGAGGTTGAGAATGTCACCTTTCTTATGGCGTTCCTCAAATGCTATGCCGTGTGCCTTTGCAGCAGCTTTCGCCTCCTCGTCCGAATGAATCTCGCCGAAGTCGACGCCGGAATATTTCTTGACAGCCTCAGTCATCGTTATTCTTTCAAAGGGCTTGCCAAGATCCATCTCAATGCCGTTATAAACTATTTTCGTTGTGCCGAGAACAGTCTGCGCAACATGACGGTACATATTCTCCGTCAGCTCCATCATTCCGTTATAATCTGTGTACGCCTGATAAAGCTCCATGAGAGTAAATTCCGGATTGTGACGTGTATCAAGTCCTTCATTACGGAAAACTCTGCCTATCTCGTAGACCTTTTCAAGTCCGCCGACAATAAGTCTCTTTAAGTAAAGCTCAAGCGATATGCGGAGTTTGAGGTCCTCGTCCAGAGCGTTAAAATGAGTTTCAAAGGGTCTTGCAGCCGCGCCGCCCGCATTTGCAACGAGCATCGGCGTTTCAACCTCCATAAAGCCAAGAGAATCAAGATACTGTCTTATCGTGCTGATTATCTTCGAGCGCTTGATAAACGTGTCGCGCACCTCGGGATTTACTATAAGGTCAACATATCTCTGACGATAGCGAAGGTCTGTATTTGTAAGTCCGTGGAACTTTTCGGGAAGCACCTGGAGGCTCTTTGAGAGGAGGATAACGTCCGTTGCGTGGATTGATATCTCTCCCGTTTTCGTTTTGAAAACGGTGCCCTTGATGCCGACAATGTCGCCTATGTCGAGTTTTTTGAAAGCGGCATATTCCTCTTCACCGACGGCGTCACGCGCTACGTACGATTGAATATTTCCCTTGAGATCCTGCACGTTGCAAAACGATGCCTTGCCCATAATTCTCTTGGACATAAGTCTGCCCGCAACGGAAACCTCTTTCCCCTCAAGCTCCTCAAAATGGTCTCTTATATCAGAGCTGTGATGAGTACGGTCGTATTTTGTGATAGTGAACGGATCGTTGCCCGCTGCAACAAGCGCGTCGAGCTTTTCGCGTCTTATTCTGAGCACTTCATTCAGCTTCTCTCCGGAAAGCTCCTCTTCAGCTGCCGGATTTACAGTGTTCTCTGCCATATAATAATCTCCTTCGGTGTGATTTTTTCAGTTTTCCTGTCTCTTAAGCGATTTTACCTTGTATTTCATTATGCCGTCCGGTACTTCGACCGATACCACATCGCCGACCTTCGCTCCGACGAGCGCCTTGCCTATCGGCGACTGATCGGAAATCTTGCCCTGCGCAAGGTTTACTTCTCTTGAGCTGACGAGCGTATATTCAACGTCCTCGTCATATTCCATATCATAAAGCACAACCGTTATACCGACGTTTACTGTGTCCGTCTGAATCTCGTGGTCGCTTATGACCTTTGCGTGAGCGAGGATTTCTTCAAGCTCTTCGATTTTCGCTTCAATCTTCGCCTGCTCATTTTTCGCTTCGTCGTATTCGCTGTTTTCGGAAAGGTCGCCGAAGCCTCTTGCAATGCCGACGTTCTCCGCCGCTTCCTTACGCTTGACGTTTATAAGGTAGTCAAGCTCATCCTTCATCTTTTTATATCCGCTTTCGGTAACTGTCTGCTGTTTTGACATTTTCGTGTTATCTCCTTGTAACTGTAATGTTTTTATTTCTGAATTTCTTCAAGAGCGCGCAAAAGCTGAGTGTCATTTTTCGGCTCGAGGAGGAACAGATTTGTGTTTTTGTATTTTTCGGGAAGGTCAACTTCCGCATCTGGTGCAATTCCCTTTTTATCGTAATTCGGCGATGTCGGAGGGCTGTAAAGGAAGGTCGTGACATAAAGGACAGCGCCGCTCGAAAGCGTAAATCCGCTCTGACCGCAACCCTTTCCGAAAGTATTCGTGCCGACGATCGTCACCTTGTTATAATCCTTGAGAGCGGAGGTGAAAAGCTCCGCCGCGGACGCCGTGTTGCCGTTGGCAAGCACAACCATCGGGCAATCAATCTCCGACTTGTCCGACTCTTTTATGTCCATCACCTTGTTTCCTTCAAGATCCGTGATATGAACTATCGGTCCCTCAGGGAGAAGGAAATCAAGAATTTCGACAGCAGCGTCAAGCCTTCCGCCGGGATTGTCCCTGACATCGAATATCAGTCCCTCGCAACCGTCCGAAAGAAGCCCGTTTACAGCCGCTTTGAACTGGTTTGCCGTGACTTCAATGCTCATGAATTCCGTTATTTTTATATATCCGTACTTTTTACCGTCGTCCATTGTGACAGTCGACGCAATAACGGTCTCCGCCTCATAAATCCCGCGCACAACGGGAATTTCAATGGTCTTGCCGTCCCGGATGAGCGTCAGAGTGACAGTCGTATCGGCAACGCCGGCTATCAGAGACGTTGCATATGAAATATTGTAGCCGACGACGCTTTCCCCGTCAACAGCCGTTATAATATCGCCGTTCATGAGTTTTGCCGTCTCAGATGGCGAATTTTTCATGACATGCACCACGTGGACGCCGTCCTCCATGGCAACGACATAAACGCCTATTCCGGCGCTCTTGCCTTCCGTATTGGCGACCTCCGCCGCCCATTCTTCAGCCGAATAATAGGAGGCAAACCTGTCGCCGCTGAGAGCTACATAGGCTCTCGCGAGGTCGTCGCTGAGTTCGGTCTTGTCGACTTTGTACAGGTAGTTTGTATCAAATATATCCGCGACTTCAATCAGGTTTGAAAAGTCAACGGCTCTGCCGTAAGCCTGCTCTATTTTTCTGCCGTATACATCGCGCAGAACGACAAATGCCGCCTGAAGCGATATTATGACAGCGATCACCGTCGACAAAACGGCAATGAGGACAGTGTTTTTAACACTGACCATGTGAGGTTCTTTTTTCGGTTTTTGCGGGCGCTCCGCCGGAGTTGACGGTTCGCGTGTCTCTTCTGTATTCTGACCGCCGATATCCTCTTCCGAGGGATTTTCTTCGTCCGGACGGCGCATATCTTCGTCGGAATTGAACATAAAAGCTCCTTTTTCGATTATTTCTTATATACAAGAGAGCGAACCCGATAATTCGGGATCGCTCAAAATTATATCAATATCTGTTCGATTTTGAGTTCAGATAACTTCTGACCATAAGCGCGACCTTGAATGTTATCGCATTGTCAAACTCGCGCAGGTCAAGTCCCGTTATCTTCTTTATCTTATCGAGCCTGTAAACAAGGGTGTTTCTGTGGACAAACATCTTTCTTGACGTTTCGGAAACGTTCAGGTTGTTATCAAAAAAGCATTGTATCGTTGAAAGCGTTTCTCTGTCGAGCAGATCAATGCTGCCCTTCTGGAAAACCTCGTTCAGGAACATCTCGCAGAGCGTTGTCGGAAGCTGATAGATAAGTCGTCCGATACCGAGGTTTTCATAGCTTACGACGCTCTTGTCGGTGTCAAACACTCTGCCGACTTCAAGCGCAGCCTGCGCCTCTCTGTATGAACGGGAAATATCCTTCATATTGTCGACCGCACTTCCTATGCCGATTGACACCTTGGTATAAAATTCAGCGGCGAGCGTATCCGCAATCATTGTCGCGGTCTTTTCAAGCTCCTCCTTATCAGTTCCGGGCTTGAGCTCACGGACGAGAACAATCTCCTTTTCGCCCGTGCTTATAACGTAATCCGAACCCGAATTCGGGAAAAGGTTGAGAATTATATCATATGGCGAGGTCTCCGCTCCCGAAAGTATTCTTATCAGGAACACAACCCTTTCAACATCCGTTGCGAGATGAAGTTCTCTGCTCTTTACATATATGTCACCGGGGAGAATATTATCGAGCAAGAGGTTCTTTATGAATGAAACCTTGTCATATTTATCGTCATGATATCCCTTTATGCTGCTCAATGCAACGGCAAGCACAAGAGACATTTTCTCCGCCAAAGCGTCCTCGCCTTCCACAAAAACGATATACTCCGAATGAGGTCCGGAAACAAGCGGACGATAAGTGACTCCGCCGTGCTTGATACAATCCGACACATATGAAAGCTCTTCGCGGACAGCCGCTCTTGTCTCACCTATCTTTGTAAGGTCGCTGCAAGCAACAACCGCGCCGCTTTCGTCTATTACGCCGATTGTTCTTCCTATCGCGTCTTTCATCTGATGTATTACGCCCTGAAACAATCTGCTTGACATTTATCCTGCTTCCTCTCCTTTGGGTCATGCGCAAACGCAAAATCCAATAAATATAAATACGTGTCTATATTTTACCGCACTTTTTGTAGAATTTCAATAGTTTTTTTGTGAATTTATCTAAAATTATAATATTTTGATGGTGCATATTATACCAAGCACCGCAAACACAACGCCGATCGCGATCTCGCACGCGAGAAGAAGCGAAGGAACTATGAGAACAAGTGCAGCTGACACAACGAGCACCGCCATGAGAACTATCAGTCCGACAAAGACGGTCTTGTCCGTCGAAAAATGAAGTCTTATCTTGCAGAGCTTGAATCTTCCGTCATGCTTGCTTGCCGTGACAGCGGCATAGATAACCGCCGCGGGAACAAGAAATCCGATCGGATAAGCAAGCACTTTGAGAATAACGTCAAGCACTCTTACGGCGCTCGCCGTAAACGTTCCCATGGAAACGGAGTTGTAATAAACGGAAATAGCGCAAAGAACAGTGCAACCCGCGACATACGTATATATTTTCGGGCAGAGGTTCGCTATGAAAAGAACAAAGATGAGCGCTGCAAAAGCAACCTTGATCTTAATATCCGCTCTTGTCAGCTCGTTATAAAGCCCGAACGCAAGGACAAGCGGCGCAGCTGCGGCGCATACGCCGGCAAGAGAAAAAGCTCTTCCCTTTATGTTTTTGATCAACCCGTAAACCGTGCCGAACACCAATGCCGCAAACAGGACGAGCATGCCCGCCATATAAAAGCCGTTTCTGAATACAGGCGAAAATGCAGCGTAATTCTTACCCGCAACGATTATAAGAGTAAATCCGATTATCGCATATGCTATGACCGCTAAAAGACGGTAAAGCGCGGCGTCCTCCTTCGGAAGAGCGGGTCTCGTTTTGTTATTTGTGTCTTTTGTCATCTGGTTGCCTCATTTCCGGCGATCTTTTTTATTTTTATGCAAGCGGTTATCGCCGATCCGCACGCACCGTTTATATCAAGTTTAAGCGACTTAAAAGAAAAAATTCATTCTTCGCAATAATTAAGTCGCACGTAAGCGACCGCATACGCGATCGCCCACGAGACTAACCTACATTATATACTATAAAATGAATTTTGTCAAAGCTATTTTGAAATATTTGACGACTTTTTGAAAAATTTTCACTTTTTACGGCACAGCATAGCGCACCAGCCCTTGTCATGCAGTGATTTTTCGCAATCGAATCCGTTTTTTTCGAGTGCGGAGCGCACTTCGGCTTCTCTTTCGTCAATAATTCCCGAAACGACAAGCAGTCCTCCGTCGCGGATGTACTCTCCGATGTCCGGAGACATTCTTATGATTATATCCGCAACAATGTTCGCCGTCACAATATCATATTTTCTTCCGTCTCTTATTTTAACGGAATCAAGCAGATCCGAAACAAAGCAATCTATATCGCAACCGTTTCTTTCCGCATTTTCTTTTTCTGTCTTTACCGCAACGGGATCTATGTCGCACGCAGCGCAATAGTCCGCTCCGAGCTTCGCCGCGCAGATTGCAAGAATCCCGCTCCCCGCCCCAACATCGAGCATATAGTCGCCTGACTTTACGTTTTCTTCGAGAAGCGTTGCGCAAAGTCTCGTCGTCTCGTGAGTGCCGGTTCCGAAAGCCATTCCGGGATCCATATCGATTATAATGTCCCCGTCCTGTTTTTCGTATTTCTCCCAGCTCGGCACGATGACAATATGTCTGCCGATTTTCGTCGGCTTGTAAAATTTTCTCCAAGCTGTCGACCAATCCTCCTCGTCGAGCTCTGCCGTCGCAATATCCGCCTTTATCCCGAGAGAAGCAAGGCGCGACGAAATGAAATCAACGTCCTCTTCGGCTGTTTTTTTATCGCTGACGTAAATGCTTGCCGAAGCAATCGTTTTGTCTGCGCGGAGAATTTTTTCGTCAATAAGCTCGCCGTAGACTGTGCGCAGAGAGGTAAGAACGTCGCTGTAATCCTCTATCATAACGCCCGTATCGAGCACTGTCAGCACAGCCGCGACCTCGTCAATATGCTCGGTCTTGCAGGTGACCCTTATCTGCGTCCATTTCATTTGCGGCTGTCCTTTCTGAATTTTCCGAAGAATTTATCGCGTTTTGAATAGTTACTGTTTCCGCAAAGGTCGGAGAACTTGCGCAGAGCATCCTTCTGTTCTGCGGTCAGGCCCTTCGGCACTTCAACAATCGCTCTGAAAACAATGTTTCCTCTGCCTCTGCCGCTTATGTTCGGTATGCCCTTGCCTTTTACGGTAAACGACGTGCCGCTCTGCGTGCCTTCGGGAATATCGAAAGTAACGGTGTCGCCTTCAAGCGTCGGAACATTTATCGTCGCGCCGAGAGCCGCCTCCGCAAAGGTTATCGGTATGTCGCATTTTATGTCGTTTCCGTCGCGCTGGAATATTGCGTGCGGACGGACGCTCACCTCGATGAAAAGGTCGCCGGGCGTGCCGCCGTTCTTTCCCGCATTGCCCATTCCGTGAAGCGAAATACGGTTTCCGTCCGCAATGCCCGCGGGTATCGAAACTTCAAGCGTTTTCGCAACGTTTACGTTGCCCGTACCGCGACAGGTCTTGCACGGGTTTGAAATGATCGTTCCCTTGCCGCCGCAGTCGGGACAAACGGTTGTCGACTGCATCACGCCGAACGGCGTTCTCTGCTGGGTTCTTATGCTTCCGCTACCGCCGCAACGCGGACAGGTTTTTGCCGTTGAGCCCTTTGCCGCCCCGGTACCGCCGCAGTCGGAGCACTTGTCAACCTTATTGTATTTTATTTCTTTCTTGCAGCCGAAAGCCGCCTCCTCAAAGGTTACGGTCATCCTGTAAAGAAGATCGTCCCCGCGGACGGGGCCGTTCCTTCTGCGCGAACCTCCGCCGAATATGTCGCCGAAAAGGTCGGAAATATCAAAGTCGCCCGAAAATCCGCCGCCGAATCCGCCAAAGCCACCGGCTCCGCCGAAACCGCCCTGACCGTTTACGCCATCTTCCCCGAAGCGGTCGTAATTCGCTCTCTTTTCGGGGTCGGATAAAACAGCATAAGCGGTATTGACGTCCTTGAACATCTCCTCCGCTTTCTTGTCTCCGGGATTCATATCGGGATGATATTTTTTTGCAAGCGTTCTGTACGCTTTTTTTATTTCATCGTCACTCGCCGTCTTTGAAACGCCGAGTATCTCGTAATAATCCTTCATTATGTTTCCTTTTCCGAATTTGCCGGAGACACGTTATCCGTGCCTCCGGCGAATATCAAAATTTATCTGTCAGTTTTTCTCGGTGAAGTCTGCGGAGTAGCTGCCGTCGTCATTCTGTGACGCGCCGCCCTGCTGACCGCCGTCTGTGCCGGCACCGCCCTGAGCCTTATAGAGCTTTTCTGAAAGTGCATAGAACTTCTTCTCAAATGCTTCCGTTGCATTCTTGATAGCGTCAACGTCATCCGTTGCAACAGCCTTCTTGAGGTTCTCAAGCTCGTCGCGGACTTCCTGCTTTTCGCTCTCGCTTACCTTGTCGCCGATCTCGTCAAGCGTCTTTTCGGTCTGGAGAATATAAGCCTCTGCCTTGTTCTTTGCTTCAACAAGCTCTTTGAGCTTCTTGTCTTCTTCTGCAAACTTTTCTGCTTCCTTTACGGCGCGGTCGATATCTTCCTTGCTCATATTTGAGGAGGAGGTGATCGTTATGTGCTGTTCCTTGCCCGTGCCCATATCCTTTGCGGATACGTTTACAATGCCGTTTGCGTCGATATCGAACGTAACCTCAATCTGCGGAACGCCTCTGGGCGCTGCGGGGATACCGTCAAGAGAGAATCTGCCGAGAGTCGTGTTTGCGGACGCTTTTTCACGCTCGCCCTGGAGAACATGTATCTCAACGGATGTCTGACCGTCTGCCGCCGTAGAGAATATCTGAGACTTCTTTACGGGGATCGTTGTGTTTCTGTCGATTATCTTTGTGCAGATGCCGCCGAGCGTTTCAATACCGAGGGAAAGCGGAGTAACATCGAGAAGGAGAAGATCCTTAACCTCGCCGCCGAGAACGCCGCCCTGGATAGCCGCGCCGATTGCAACGCATTCATCGGGGTTGATACCTTTGAAGGGTTCCTTGCCGCAGAAGTTCTTTACAGCTTCCTGAACAGCGGGAATACGGGTCGAACCGCCGACAAGAAGAACCTTATCTATCTTTGAAACGTCAAGTCCCGCGTCCTTGAGAGCCTGCTTGCAGGGCGCGATTGTGTCCGCAACGAGGTCAGCCGTCAACTCGTTGAATTTGGCTCTTGTGAGTGTCATATCGAGGTGTACGGGACCGTTCTGGTCTGCCGTGATGAACGGGAGGTTGATATTCGAGCTCATTGTGCCGGAAAGCTCTATCTTTGCCTTTTCGGCTGCGTCCTTCAGTCTCTGAAGAGCCATCTTGTCGTTACGGAGATCAATTCCGTGCTCCTTCTGGAAGGAATCTGCAAGCCAATCTATAATTCTCTGGTCGAAGTCGTCGCCGCCGAGTCTTGTGTTGCCGTTTGTGGAAAGCACTTCAAATACGCCGTCCGAGATTTCGAGGATCGAAACGTCGAATGTACCGCCGCCGAGGTCGAAGATCATTACCTTCTGATCCATACCCTCTTTGTCAACACCGTATGCAAGCGCTGCTGCTGTCGGCTCGTTTATAATTCTGAGCACTTCAAGACCCGCAATCTTGCCTGCGTCCTTTGTTGCCTGTCTCTGAGCGTCGTTGAAGTAAGCGGGGACTGTGATAACAGCCTGCGTTACCTTCGTGCCGAGGTAAGCCTCTGCGTCAGCCTTCAACTTCTGAAGAATCATTGCGGAGATTTCCTGCGGTGTGTATTTCTTGCCGTCAATATCAACCGTTTCGTTTGTACCCATTTTACGTTTGATACTCATAACGGTTCTTTCGGGGTTCTGAATTGCCTGTCTCTTTGCCGTCTGACCGACAATTCTTTCTTTTGAATCATTCTTCGAGAAAGCAACAACGGAAGGAGTTGTTCTCGAACCTTCGGGGTTGGTTATTACGACAGGCTCGCCGCCTTCATAAACCGCCACGCAAGAGTTTGTTGTACCAAGGTCAATACCGATAATTTTTCCCATAATATATATCCTCCGATTAAAGTTAATTTTTTCTTATTTTTATATTTCAGTTTGCTACTTTGACCATAGCAAAGCGAAGTATCTTGTCGCCCTTTCTGTACCCTTTCTGGAGCACTTCCGCGACTGTGTTTTCGCCGAGAGAATCGTCATCCGTTCTCATAACGGCATTGTGAATATTAGGGTCGAACGGGTCTCCCCTTTTTCCGTATTCCTCAATTCCGAGCTTTTTCAGCGTATCGGAAAATTGATTCACTATCATTTCTATGCCCTTTGCAAAGTTTTCAGTACCTGCGTAGGCAAGCGATCTCTGAAGATTGTCGGACATAGGAAGGAATTCCTTCAGAGCCTCCTCATATGCGGAGGCATAAATACCGTCGCGCTCTCTTTGAGAACGCTTTCTGAAATTGTCGTATTCCGCCATCATACGAAGATATTTGTCGTTCAGCTCATCGTAGGCTTTGCTTTTTCCTTCAAGCTCGCCCGATAGCTTTTTGACCTCACCCTTCAGCTTTGAAAGCTCCTTTTTTTCACTTCCCGACGGTGCCTTATGCTCCTCGGAAGTCTTTTTTTCTTCTGTTTCTATCTTTTTCTCATCCATTGTTTACTATTCGTCCTTTCCGGTGCTATCTTCCGGAAGCTCCGTCTTTCCGGGAGGAAGCGCCCCTCCGAAAAGTACGGATATCTGCCTTGAAAGATATTCCATAGTTGAAATAACCCTTGAATAATCCATTCTTGACGGTCCGAGAACGCCGATCGCGCCGACGACCTTTCCACCCACCGTGAGCTTTTTGAATATCAGAGCGGAATTGTCAATCAAGCTCTCCTGCTCATCGCCTCCGATGTAAACATTGACCTTATCGCTGTCCGCTTCGGAAAGAATCTTTATCATCTCCTGCTTGTTTTCCATCATCTCAAGCATTCCGCGGATTTTATCTATATCCGAAAATTCCGGATATTCAAGCAGTCTGTTTACACCTTCAAAGCGGAGATCCGCATCGGCATTGCCGCCGATCGCTTCATAAACCGCTTTGACAGACGGCGCAACTATCGCTCCGCCAACCCCGATCTCCCGCTCTATCGTCATCACAACGGAAAACGATATGTCCTTTGCGGGGATTCTTGCGAGATACTTTGTCAAAAGCTGCGTCAGACGCTTCAGAAGTCTGTCATCAACAAGGACGTGCGTCTGTATCTGCTTTGTGACGACGCTGCTGTCCGCCATTCTCATAACTATGAGGAAGCTGTGCGCGTCAAGAATCATATAGGAAAAACGGTCGACCGTTTGTTCCCTGTTCTCGGCTTTGAGCGCAACCGCCGTGTAATTGGTCAGAGAGGAAACAAGCTTTGAAATCCCCGTCATAAGAGAATCAAGCTCGCCGATCTTTCCCTTCAGCGTGTTGTTCAGCTCTATTGTCTCCATCGCCGAGAGCTTGTAACCGTTCATCAGCGAGTCTATATAGAAATGATATCCGAGCTTCGTCGGCACTCTGCCGGAGGAGGTGTGAGGCTGTTCGAGATAGCCCATCTCTTCAAGATCCGCCATTTCGCTTCTCACCGTTGCCGAAGAGAAGTTGATACCGGCGTTGTCCGTCAGATATCTGGATCCGACAGGCTCGCCCGTTGCTATGTGCGCCTCAACAACGGCACGAAGTATCTGCTTTTTTCTTTCGGAAAGTTTTTTCTCTCCGTTTTTAACTTCGTGCATTATCTTTCGCCCTCCTTTTTAGCACTCTATCGCTTCAAGTGCCAAACTTTGATTATAATATAATCCTATTCTGTCAGTTTGTCAATAGTTTTTGCATATTTTTTTATGAATTTTTTGTTAACTTCATCACACAGAACCTCCGCGTGCCAAAATGCGATATTTTTCAAATCCTGTTGACAAATCTCTTTCTTTATATTAAAATATATCTCGTACCGCAACTGAATAATCGGGGGTGCTGAGCAATCGGCTGAGACGGGGAAACCCGAACCCTTTACCTGATATGGATAATGCCAGCGTAGGGAGATTGTAATTTATTACCGCTCGGATTATTCCGTGCGGATTTTTATTTTACAAGAGGTACTTTTTTATGCAAAACAAAAAAACACTCGCCCTTGTGGAAAGTGCGGTTATGATCGCGCTCGCAACGGTACTGAGCATTCTCAAAATCGCCAAGCTTCCCTACGGCGGCTCGATAACGCTCGCGTCAATGCTTCCGATAGCGATAATCGCTTACCGCAGAGGCACCGGCTGGGGAGTTGCTTCCGCCCTTGTTTACAGCGTCGTCCAGCAGCTTCTCGATCTGAACCCGCTCTCATACGTTACAACGTGGCAGAGCATTCTTGCAGTCATCCTGCTTGACTACATAATCGCATTTACCGTCATCGGCTTTGCCGGAGTGTTCAGAAAAGCCGTCAAAAATCAGGCTATGGCGCTCACGCTCGGCTGTATTCTTATTTCTGTCCTCCGCTATATGTGCCACGTTATCTCCGGTGCAACCGTCTGGGCAGGACTTTCAATTCCGACTCAGGCAGCCCTCTCATATTCCTTTGTATATAATGCAACGTATATGCTCCCCGAATGTATCATTCTTGCGATAGCCGCTGTATATATCGGCTCGCTTATCGATTTCCGCGGCGAAAAGCTGAAAAGAATCAAGCGCGAAAACACCGCCGTATATTCTCCCTGGATCGGCGCCGGGGCGGGACTTATCGCCTGTGCGGCTGTCATATTTGACGTTGCGACCATATTCCCGAAGCTCCAGAATGCCGACACGGGCACATTCGATATAACCGGCATCTCTGCCGTCAACTGGAGCGTCGTTATCGCAGTAACGGTATCGGGATTTGTAATTTCCGCTCTGCTTATGGCGGTAAACCATCTCATAAAGACAAAAAAGGTCGACTGAAATCATGAAAAAAAACGGTAAATGCTATATAATCTGCCCTTTTGACAGTGACCTTGCCGTCTCCGGAGCTTCCGTCTCAAAAGATGATTTTATTATCTGTGCGGACGCCTCATGCAATATAGCCGAAGCGCACGGACTTTCTCCCGATCTCATAATCGGCGATTTTGATTCCGGCGCTCGCCCCGAAAACGCCACGTGCGAGATAGTTGAATATCCGTCCGAAAAGGACGATACCGACACAATGCTCTGCCTCAAAGCGGCAATCAAGCTCGGATTCAAAGAAATAATCATCGTCGGAGGCATAGGCGGTCGACTCGACCATACTCTTGCAAACCTCTCCGCCCTGCTCTATGCCGATGAAAACGGCGCAAGGGCAATTCTGAAAGGCTCCGAAAATATAGCATTTGTTGCCAGTGATGAAGAACGTATACCGAAAGACACAAGCTCATATCTTTCGCTTTTCTCCGTCACATCCGCCGCGGAAATTTCCCTGAAAGGAACAAAATACGGCGGCGACCATATCACGATTCTCCGCAGTTTTCCTCTCGGAGTAAGCAACGAGATAACAGAAGATGAGGCAGTTCTGACGGTTCACACCGGAAAGATTCTCTGCGTTATATCTAAAAAATAATTATGCGCCTTTTAACGCAAAAATCCGGCTCTGAGCAGAGCCGGATTTTTTTATTCAGAATTTATAATGCCCGTTTGTAAACTCACCCGAGGAAAGCTCTTCGTCGGCTTTTTCATAGACATAGAGCTGTGCGTCAAGCATATCGAGCTCGCTGACTATGTATGCCTCGGTCGTCTGCGGGATGACAATCGCTCCGAATTCCTTTTTACCGTGGTGAGAAGCGATTATATGAGCAAGATGCATGACAGTCTGCCTGTCCGCACCCATTCTCTCGCCGCAGTCCTCAACCATTTTAGTTCCGAGATATAGATGACCGAAAAGGTTGCCCTCCGCAGTATATTCTCCTGCCCCGAGATCGCCGGCAATCATCTCGCGGAGCTTGCCGATGTCATGAAGAATTATTCCCGCCTTCACCATTTCCGCATCAACGCCGCCGTATGCCCTGCAAGCGGATTCGGAAGAAATGAGCATTCTGTATACGTGATAAAGCAGTCCGCCGCGGATGTTATGATGCATTTTCTGCGCCGCGGGCCAAATGAGGAGCTTTTCCCTGTTCTCCTCATAAAGCGTCGTCGCTATATTGCGGAGCGACTCATTCTCAAAGGAATTTATCGTTTCCATTATAAAGTCATACATTTCCTGCGCCGGTATCGGTGCCGAAGCGATAAAATCCTCTTCGCGGACGCCGTCCGCATCGGTCGCCGCACGTATTCTGCTCGCCGTGAAGCTGAGCGCACCGTTGAACATTGCGCCGTCAACCGTCAGGCAAACGACGCTCCCCGTGCTGTACGGAATGTCCGAACGCTTTGTATCCCACATTTTTGCGGGGAGCTCGCTCTTCCCATCGCTTATCGTGATTATCACAAATGACGAGCCGTTTCTCGCTTCCTTCTGCGTTATTTCGCGGAGAAGTCCGAAAACGCTTGCGTGGTTTGTTTTTCCGTCAAGAAGGTCTTTTATAGTTGCCATAGATATTTCCTTTCGCAGTTAAATCGAAAATGTTTTTTCAAGGGGTCGACTTTCTTTATCCCATGAGTTGACCGCAGTAACCGATATTTTTATCTTCCCTTCGGGCAGATCGCAAAGGTCAACCCTGTATTTTTTCTCCATATCCGCAGGGTCTCCGTGACGGAAAAAGTCGCTTATCAGGGTCTTATTTATGAGCCTGTCGCCTTCGGCGTCGACGGTTATCCTGTAATGATGAACCATATCGTCATCACCGGCGGCGTCAAAGCAGAGGAAATACGTTTTCTGACCTCTTTCGTCCTCGCCCTTCTCAACCGAAAGCTCCGCCGACTCATCAAACCAAGGCGAGCGCGCCTCATCCTTTCTGTCCTCGCGATAGGTGTCGAGCCCGTCGCCGATGACCCAAGGCGTTTTTATAATCTTATCATTGTAAAAGTCCATTCTCGTCACGCGTACGTGCTGATTTGCGTCAACCTCGCAAAGAAGCCCCTGCGAGAATCGATAACCGTACTGCACAACATAGCCTCGCTCATACATATATCCGTTCCCGTCCGGCCCGTGCTCGATCGCCATATATCTGACAGCGCCGCAACCGATTGACGTAAATTTTTTCTGCATAATGCTTCGCTCGTCGTTTATCGGATAATGCAGGTGTCCGCCGAACGTTATCACGTTCGGATATTTTGAGAGGATCGGCGTCAGATCCGCCGTGTCCCATTCATCGCCGAGAAGGCTTCCGTAGCAGGTGTTGTGTATCATCGGATGAGTGATGAAGAATATCTTCTTGTCCGGCTCCTCCGCCGTTATTTTTTCAAGAATGTCCGAAAGCCATTTTTTTGCGTCATCTCCGTATCTTATCGGCGCAATGCTTATCGGCGTCATGGCTATTATGTGCTGTCCTTTTATGACAGCGTGTCGGTTTGCCCTCTGCGCCATATCGAGGTCGGTATCAAAGGCAAAATGCTCCGTCCCGAGACATTCATAAAAATATTTTTCCATTCTCAGCTGATTTTCGTCTCCCCAGAAGAGGTCGTGCCAGTTGCCAAGACAATACATTATCGGCACTACGGGCTGCATTTCGCTATCGTATATCTCCTTGAATTTCACAAGCTGCCTTTCGTCGCGCGAGTTTATCAGATCTCCGACAAAGAGCATTGCGTCAAGCCCGTTCTTCGCCTTTGCACGAAGCTGGCGGAGTGCCCGACGGAATTTCATTTCGGAATCGTCGTCACCGCCGGTTATGTGCACGTCGCTTATCGCACCGAACGTAAATATTATTTTGTTTTCATCAAAATCGGGTATTCTTTTCATTTTATCCTCATTAAAGTCTGCGCCCCGCGATCATCTCGCGGAGCGCGTTTCTTTTTACAGATTATTTTGTTTTCTTCTTTCCGAGAACAAGTCCCGTGCCGATAACGGATACAATCGCGATTGCCGCGCCTGCGCCGATTGTCGAGCCGCAACCTTTGCTTTCGGAAGAGCCGTCAGTCGTTGTGCTACCGTCCGGAACGGTTGTAACAGTTGTGACAACGTTGCCGGAGCCGTCCGTCGAAGGCTTATCGGTTGATTCTGAGCCGGAAGTCATTTCGGGCGGATTGTCTTTCTTCGTCGTTGTGGTAGTGGACGAAGTGCCCTCTTCCCATTTTGCAAAGAGTTCAAGCTCGCCGTATTTCGTCATTGTGAAATCCGGATCATAAGGCTGTGTAAACGCTGCGTCGAGATACCAGCCGCAGAAGGTGTAGCCCGCTTTTTCCATATATGTGGTAGCAAGCGCGTCACCGATCTTCTTGCCGAAATCGACTTTGACCGTGTTCACCTTATCCTTATTTGTGAGGTATTTGTGCAATTTGAGTTCAAAATACGTCTTTTCCGTAGCCTGACTTGCCGAGAAAACGGATGTAACAGCTGATTCGCCCTCCATGTTTTCGTTTGCGGTGACTACCTTATAATAATATCTCGTTCCGGCGTCAAGTCCGGTGAGAGTTGTCGTAAAGTATGTTCCGTCTGCGCTGAGAACGCCTTCGGCATATTTACCGTTTTCAAGAGTGGGGTTGTCATCCTTTGAATAGATGACGCCGTATTTTGTCAGCTTTTCGCCCTTGATTGCAAGTATTGTATTTTTGAGAACGATGCTGTCCGTCGCCTGACTCTGAGTTGTCGTCATGATCGTGGGAGCGGCTTTTCCGGAAGTCTCCGTCGTAATCTTAACCTTCATTTCCTGTCCCGGCTCGGAAAGCGCTTCAATTTTCAGATTGAAGTTGTGCGCGCCTTTCCAGTTTGAAGGATAGGAGTTGAGCGAAGGTGAATTGCCCGTGACGGAAAGGTAATTTATCGTGTTGCAGACAGCCGTTGCCGGATCGTCGCTTACGTAATAGTAAGGATCGTCGGGGGTTTGGGTTGTCATTTTCTTGCCGTACTTGTCATAGCCCTCTCTGAGGAGCGGAACTATGCCGGGGTCATGAGACTTGCCGTTTACGGGAGTGCATGAGTCTGCCTCGCCGCTCGCAAAATAGAGACGGTTGATTCCCTCGTCTATATGCCATACCATTATACCGCCCGTACCGCCCTTTGTAAGGTTTCTTTCAAAGCCTTCCTTGAGTCGGACTTCAATGAGGAAATACTCATCAGGATCAGGAGTGTTGACTCTCAGAACCTTGTATTTTCCCGTAAGAGTCGAATAAAGGGTGTATGTACCGTCGGTGACGACTTCCTCCTCAGCCCATCCTATTTTGACTCTCTGATAAGGGTCAAGATAGGTCGGCGTTGCGCCTCCGCCGGAATGGTTGCCGCTGCACTGAAGCGAGAATCTGTAAGGCTGGGGCCATGTTGCGTCATTGCCGCCGCCTCTGTTATAAAGATCCTCTGCGCCGAAGTTGTGCGCAAGCTCGTGAACCGGAACGCCTATCGGCATTATTGTGCCGACCTTGCTGTATTCACCGAGATTGCAGACGCGTCCGCCCATGCCGTTCGACGTGATGAAAACATCGTCAAGCTGCATGCTCACAGGCTGTGATGTGCCGTGAACGCCGAAATATGACTTCGGAGATCCGGAGTGCGTGTACTGTCCCGTGCTGGAACGGTCGGGACCGGCATTGAGAATGAGAATTGCAAGCTCATCCTGCGTGCAACGTCTGTCGCCGTTTGTGTCGTATGCGGCAAAATTGATGTATTCGTCCGCCGCGGTGATTATCGTGCGGATAGCCGCGTGAGCGTCGCCCTTTGCCGTCGGATGAGCAATGTTTACAGTGACCGCGAGAACACCGTTCTGAACCTTCTGGTTCGGCACGGTCTTTGTGAATTCCGCGGGGACAAATGTCATTTTGCCCATTGTCATTTCCGTATAATAAGTCGCGACGGAATTGTGTTCTCCGAAATATCTGTCCCAATGGTCATCGGGAGTGGTCTGCGCCCACTGCTCACCGTAATAATCCTTTGTCTTATCGGAATAGAGCTTTGTGGGATTGCTCTGATCGTAATCGTTTATACCGTTTCCGTTTGCGTCAAAACTTGCAATGATAACAAGAAGCGGAACCTTCTTTATCGAATCGCTTCCCTTTTGATTGGCTGCAAGCACAGACGGAGCAATGCAGGCAAATACCAGCATGAACGTAAGCGCACAGCAGACTATGCGAAAAAACTTTTTCATTTTACAATAATTCCTTAACCAAAAAACTGAAACTCAAATTATTTTGCGAGATTTGCAACAGCGTATGCGTAGATAGCGGCTGCCTGATCGTTTGTGACTGCGGAGTCATACATGCTTGCTCTTACGAGTGTGTAAGATGAGGACTCAAAGTCATATTTTGCGTTCATGGATACGTCAGCACCGAAGCCGAGCTGATTTGCGAGCTTATCGTTCTGGATTGCAACGATTTCGCTTGCGAGAGCCGCGGAATTGCAAAGCTGACCGTTTACATAAATTCTGAGCTGCTTTGCCGTCTTATCATAAACGCCTATAACGTGAACAAGCTCACCTGCCGTTGTATTTGTGTTTGCATAGCAGGTTGCATAAGAACCGCCGAGACCGATGCAGAAATAGGGGTTGCCCTTAGCGTCTGCAATACCTGCGCCACCGCGCTTGCCGGAAGTGTTTTCCGTTGCGCAAATAGCCGCGATTGTCTCGTTTCTGTTACCTATTATATAGAAAGCCTCGAATGAGAAGTCTCTGTTGTAGAATTCCTGAGCGGAAGCGATTGTCTTGCTTTCGTTGAGCGTACCGATGGAAGCCTGACCTGCTGCCGTGATGTTGAGTGCGTCAACCGTGTATTCCTTGCCCGCGTGCTTGACTGTCGTCTTACTTACAGTTGCGCCCTTTACGAGTTCAAAGCTCATGTTGCCTGCCGCGTCTGTCATTGTGCCGTCAGCAAGGACTACGTCGATAACAGCTTTAACGCCTTCGGGGAGCTCTGCCTTTGCGTCTTCCGTTGTGGTAACTACAACCGTGCCGCGCGTCGTTGTTGTTTCCGTGGCAGTTGTGGTTGTTGACTCTGTTGTGGTTGTTGTGGTTGTTGTGGTAGCGTCAGCGACTGTTGTCGTTGTCGTGGAGACCGTTTCGTTGCCGCCGGGGGTTGTCGTTGTCTCTTTTTCGCCCGTGCATGCTACAAACGCAACCGCAAAAGCGCAGACAAGTAAAAGTGCCAGAATTTTTTTCATCGTTGGTTCCTCCGAATTTGTTTTTTATTTATATTGCCGCAAAACGGTCAATATCTCGTCATTGTCTATTATACATGTTTCAAACGCAACAATCAAGGGTAAATATAAATAGAAATGCCTAGCCTTATATGTAGATTTTCACAAAAGCCGCGTCAGTTTTTCAGCGAATGTATCGGCGCGGGGATTTTGCCGCCTCTTGAAATGAACTTTTCGGGGCTTGCGGTGTTGACCTTCATTATCGGCGCGTCGCCGAGAAGTCCGCCGAAGGAAATCATATCTCCAACCTTCTTTCCTATCGCCGGAATAACGCGGACAGCCGTCGTCTTTCCGTTTATCATGCCGATTGCCGCCTCGTCCGCTATCATTGCGGAGATGACCGCCGCGCTCGTATCGCCCGGAACGGCTATCATATCAAGACCGACGGAGCAGACCGCCGTCATAGCTTCCAGCTTTTCAATCGTCAAACAGCCGCTCTTTGCCGCAGCAATCATTCCTTCATCCTCTGAAACGGGAATGAACGCACCGGAAAGCCCGCCGACGGAGGATGATGCCATAACGCCGCCCTTTTTCACAGCGTCATTGAGGAGCGCGAGCGCAGCGGTCGTTCCGCAGCAGCCGCACGTTTCAAGTCCCATAGCTTCAAGCGTTCTCGCAACGGAATCGCCGATTGCCGGCGTCGGCGCGAGAGAAAGGTCGACAATTCCGAAAGGAATTCCGAGTCTGCGGCTCGCTTCCTTTGCGACAAGCTGTCCGACTCTCGTTATTTTGAACGCCGAACGTTTGACCGTCTCCGAAATTTCGGTGATTGATGCATCCGGCATAGCCTTTATCGCAGAGCAGACAACTCCCGGACCTGAAACGCCGACATTTATGACGGATTCCCCTTCGCCGACGCCGTGGAAGGCGCCTGCCATAAAGGGATTGTCATCAGGAGCGTTACAGAAAATGACGAGCTTTGCGCAAGCCATACAGCTGTTGTCCGCCGTTTTCTCGGCAGCTTCCCTGACAATTCCGCCCATCATACGGATAGCGTCCATATTTATTCCTGCCTTTGTCGAGCCGACGTTGACGGACGAACAGACGATTTCGGTCTCCGTAAGAGCGTCGGGAATCGAGCGGAGGAAACGCTTGTCGCCGTCTGTTGTACCCTTCTGGACAAGCGCGCTGTAACCGCCTATGAAGTTTATGCCGACGGTGTGCGCCGCTCTGTCCATCGCCTTTGCCGCAAGGACGAAGTCTTCACTTTTTGTAAGCGAAGCACCGGCTATGGCAATCGGGGTTACGGAGACACGTTTGTTTATAATCGGAATTCCGTATGTCTTTTCAATCTCGTTGCAAACGGGAACAAGTCTTTCCGCCGTTTTCGTTATTTTATCGTAAATTTTGTCTGCAAATACTTTTCCGTCCGATGAGGCGCAACCGAGAAGCGAAACGCCGATTGTAACCGTGCGTATGTCGAGATGGTCGTGCTCTATCATTTTCAGCGTTTCCGCAATATCGTTTCTTTCAATCATGGCTTGTCTCCTCCGGAAAATTATATGCGGTGCATCGAGTTGAAAATGTCCTCGTGCATAACTTTTATGACGAAACCGTTTTCTCCGCCGAGCGTTTCCATTTTATCGACGAATTCCGGGAACGGAACGGAAATTCCGTCCGTTTCAACGAGAAGTATCATCGCAAAATACCCGCTCATTACCGTCTGCGATATATCGGCTATGTTTGCGCCGAGCTCAACGCACTTTGCGGATACCTTCGCAACTATTCCTTTCGTGTCCTTGCCTGTGACTATAATGACTGCATTCATTTCTTTTCCCTACCTTTTTTTATTTAACATCGACAGAGAGTGTTTCTCCGTCGGAATCGACCTTGATTTCTTTGTATCCGTTTGCGTAACCCTCTATCAGCTTTTCCGCCGCAGGGTCTTCAACGTTCTTTGTTATGAATCTGCGCATATTTCTTGCGCCGAACTTGACTGAATATGATTTCTTCGCGATATATTCAAGCGCCGCGTCTGTCCATGAGAGCTCAAGTCCGTGCTCCGCAACAGCTTTTTTGAGGTCGCCGAGCATTATCGCCGCTATCTTAACAAAATCCTCCTCGGAGAGCGAGCGGAAGGTGATTATCTCGTCCACGCGGTTTATAAACTCCGGACGAAGAAATTCGGAAAGTGCTTTTTCCGTTCTCGCCTCGGAAATCTCCTGCGTTGTTGACCCGAAGCCTGCGTTGTTTTTTCCGGTCGAGCTGCCCGCATTCGTCGTCATAACGATTATGCAGTTGTCAAATTTGACTTCCTTTCCGTGGGCGTCCGTTATTCTGCCGTCATCGAGAATCTGAAGAAGAATGTTCAGCACATCCGGGTGCGCCTTTTCTATCTCATCGAAAAGAACTACGGAATACGGCTTGCGACGTATCTTCTCCGTCAGCTGACCTGCGTCGTCATAGCCAACATAGCCGGGAGGCGAACCGATAAGTCTTGAAACGGTGTGCTTTTCCATATATTCCGACATATCAAGCCTTATCAGCGCGTCCGGCGTTGAAAACAGGTCTGCCGCAAGCACCTTGACAAGTTCCGTCTTGCCGACGCCGGTCGGACCTGCAAAGATGAACGACGCAGGCTTTCTCTTGTAAACAACGCCCGCTCTGCTCCTCTTTATCGCGCGGCAGACTGCATCAACCGCCGCGTCCTGACCGATAATTCTTGATTTCATTCTCTCGGAAAGTCCGGCAAGACGTTCAAATTCGTTTGCCGTTATAGACCCTGCCGGAACGCCCGTCCACACTTCTATGACGTCGGCAAGCGCACCGACGTCCAGCTCAACCGTCGCAAGTTCGTTTTTCAGCTTTTCGTATTCCTCCTCGTCCTGCATACGCTTCGACTTTATCTTCGCCGCCTTTTCGTAATGCTCGGAAAGCGTCTTTTCGTCCGCATCGGCTGCGGGAGGATTGTTTTCAAGCGTTTCCGCCTCGGCTTTCAGCTCCGCAAGCTGCTTTTCAACCTCGGCAACTCTTTCAACGACTGGCGAATTCATCGCAACGTGCGATGCTGCCTCGTCCAGAAGGTCGATCGCCTTATCAGGCAGGAATCTGTCCGTTATATATCTTTCGGAAAGCTCGACAGCCTTGCCGACTATCTCGTCCGAAATATGAATTTTGTGATACGTTTCGTAATAGTTCTTTATTCCGGAAAGTATCTTCTTTGCGTCCTCAATTGACGGTTCCTCAACCATTATCGGCTGGAAACGCCTTTCAAGCGCAGTGTCCTTTTCAATATACTTTCTGTATTCGGCAAGCGTCGTTGCGCCGATTATCTGAACCTCGCCTCTTGAAAGAGCGGGTTTAAGAATATTCGCCGCGTTCATGCTGCCCTCGGAATCGCCGACGCCGACAATGCTGTGCACCTCGTCGATAACGAGAATAACGTTTCCGAGCGCCTTGACCTCTTCAATCAGCCCCTTGATACGGCTTTCAAACTGCCCACGGAACTGCGTTCCGGCAACGAGCGACGTAAGGTCGAGAAGATGAACCTCCTTGTCGCGGAGCTTATACGGCACCGTACCCGCCGCAATTCTCTGCGCAAGTGCTTCCGCAATCGCCGTTTTACCGACGCCCGCCTCGCCTATCAGGCACGGATTATTCTTCTGACGGCGGGTGAGAATCTGGAGCATCCTCGTCACTTCCTTCTCCCTGCCTATAACCTTATCAAGTTTGCCTTCTCTTGCGTCCGCCGTAAGGTCGCGACAGTACATCGAAAGAAATTTCTTCTGCGGCTTTCTCTTTTCGCCGCTGCCCTTCTGCTGTGACTGTCCCTCGCCCTTCTTTTCGCCGCCTGCATGATTCGGAGCGGGAAAGCCGGGCATGGAGCCGAACAGCTTTTCAAAATCGACAGCCGGCGCGCGCGACGCAGGATCGTCGGGGTCGCCGTCATCGCCCGACGGGAACATCGAGCCGATCTCGTTTTCCATATTTTCGAGATCGTCATCCGATATGCCCATTTTTTCGAGTATATCGTTTACCTGAGGTATGCCGAGTTCCTTTGCGCATTTGAGGCAAAGTCCCTCGTTTTTTGTTTCGCCGTTTTCCATTCTGGTGACGAATACCACCGCCATTCTTTTATGGCATCTTGAACATAATTGCATAGATTTCGTCCGTTCTCGGCGGATTATGCGCCGCCGACGCAGTTGATTTTTTATTTTGTAAATTTATCCGCAATCCATGTGAGAAAATTCAGCACAAGGGAGACGGGATTTATCTTCAGGAAAAATGTCATAACGGCTCCGCTCGCAAGCGCTTCCGTAAACGTTTCTGGAAATTTTGCGCAGAGTATCGGAAGTGCGGCGCGGACGAAAATGTTCGCCAGAAGCCACGTCCAGAATGACCCGCACACAAGCCCGAACACAAATCCGAGCCCGCCGTTTATCTGTTTGAGTCCCGGCGCCTTTGCCGCAAGATCGAGCAGAAGCACGATCAGCTTCTGTAAAAGCAAGGTCACGACAAAGATCAGTATAAACGCTATCGCTGTCGATATAATCGATGCTATATAGTTTTTGACTATCGCGGCGGCTTCAAGGCTCGCCTGATCCGCGCCCTTTGCTATGACGTTATCGACTATATAGTCAACAACGAATTTTATCTTTTCCCCGAGCGTCATTCCTTCAAGCGACGGCATTTCCGTATCCGTCACCATCTTGGCTATGAAAGGTATCTTCTTTACATACACCGCCAGCTTTGAGCAGAACACATAAGCCAGAAGAAATGACACAACATATTCAACAAAGCCCGCAATCATCCTTATAAATCCTTTTTTCATGCCGATAAAAGCGGATATCGCAATTATAAGCACCATGACCGCGGCAATTATAATATCAATCATTTTTTACCCCCTTCTCCCACGCCGACACGGGCAAGCCGTGTGCCGTATGTATAGCACAGAATAATGTCACTTTCGTCAAGAGCAAACATATCGAGCGCACCGCCCTCTATGTCAAGTTCATCTTCATATTGCCCTTTTACATATAACTTTCCGTAACCGAGGAGAAAAACGTTTTCCCCGTTCGGACAGACGGAATATATCTTTTCACCTGTCGAGAAGTCGCGGCGGGCGTCTCCATCTCCGGAGAAGACAGTGACGTTTGTTCCCGAAAAGCCGACCTCGCTTCTTGCAACGGCGAGCCTGTCATCCGAAAAACACACATCGGTCAGCATTCCGGAAAAAGTCTCCTCTCCGCGCTTTTCGCCCGAAGGAGAATAAAATCTTGCCGCCCTGTCTGTCACGGAAATCGTCCCGCCGTCATCGGAGAAGAAAACATAATACGGAGTTTCGCCCCTGTATTTTTCGTCGACGGTCGTTTCTCCCGTGCCGGTTTTTTTCACGATAAGCTCGCAATAAGGTATGCCGTTTTCCGTGCCGCTCGCGAAAATACCGACGCTTTTTCCATTTTCGGAAAGCCTGACGGATGAAACGTATTTATCGGTCGACTTCCATGTGTAAACAAGGGAAAACGCCTTGCTGTAAACAAGCACCGCGGAGCGGACGTTCTTTTCCGATGTGACAACCGCAAACCCTCCGTCCGGCCCGACGCAGATATCGTTTATCGGATATTCGGAGTTTATCGTGTGTACGGCGGAAAAGGAATTGTACAGCGTTGCGGTGTTCCCGCCTCTTTTATAAAGCGAAAGATATTTTCCGTCGCTCACGACGGTGTCCGCGCCCGCGGCGTCCGCCGAAAGCTGTATTTTCCCCGATACCGAATAAACGGTCAGTTTTCCGTCGCAAAGCGACACAAGGTCGCCTTTATACATCGAAAACTTCATATCTGAATTTCCGGTGAATGTTATGTCATTGTATGACGAAGCCGAGGAAAACGGGTTTATCTGAAAATATTTGAAAAAATATCTGAAATTTTCGGCTTTCAGCTCCCCGCTTCCGAATATCGCCATGAAAACTATCATTATAACAAGGACAACGACTATAACATATTTCGCAACATGATATTTTCCGGCAAGCGCCTTCCAGTATTTGTCGGCTGACATTTTTTCGCCCTGCGACAGTCTTTTTTCGCCACTGTTCAAAGCCGCCGTCCTCCTTTTTCGGTTATTTTATAAAGACCTTTCCGAGATACAGCCCCTCGGCGGGAGCCGTTCTTCCCGCAAGCGTCCTGTCCTTTGAATTTATGATTTTTTCAATGTCGCAAGGGGCAATTTTCCCCTCCGACACCTCAATCAGCGTTCCGACGGTTATTCTCACCATGTTGTAAAGAAATCCATCCGCCGACATATATATCTTTACTCTGTCCCCGTCTCTTTCGACGCGGCACCCGGTGACCGTGCGCACGGTGTCCGCAATGCTACTGCCCGAAGCCATAAACGCCGCAAAATCATGTCTGCCGACAAAATACTTCGCCGCCTCGTTCATTTTCAAAATATCAAGCGGGTGCGGATAATGATACGCCCTGCCAAAAAGAAACGGGTCGCCGACGGGGGAATTCAGAATGAGATATTCATATTCTTTTCCCGTAACGTGCCGACGGACGGAATAACCGTCATCGACAGTCTCCGCCGTTATAACGGAAATATCCTTCGGCAGATAAGTGTTTATGGCGCGCGGCAGCTTTTCCGCCGGAATATCGGCTCCGCCGTGCTTTTCAAGCGTTGCGTAATATTCCTTTGCATGAACGCCGCTGTCCGTACGACTGCAACCGGTGACGGCACAGTCAACTCCGAAAAGCGTCTTTCCCGCGTCGCAAAGCCTCCCCTGAACGGTATCGCCGTTTGGTTGAACCTGAAAACCCGAATACGCCGTTCCGAGATACGATAACTTCAAAAGGTATTTCATACCACCTCACACCGTGTAAAACGGGATATATTTGTTTATCAGCACGACTCCCGCAATAAACGCCCCGAAAAATATCACAAGGATAAAATCATACGGGCGGAGAGTGCGGCGGGTCATCTTTGTTCTGCCTTTGCCGCCTCTGTAACACCGACATTCCATTGCAACGGCAAGCTCGTCTGCACGGCGGAAAGCCGAGATGAAAAGCGGAACGAGCACAGGCAGAAGCGCCTTTGCTCTTTTTATAAGTCCGCCGCTTGAAAAGTCTGCGCCTCGCGCCTTCTGCGCCGACATTATCTTGTCCGTTTCTTCAATCAGCGTCGGAATGAAGCGCAGAGCGATTGTCATCATCATTGAAAATTCGTGAACAGGCAGCTTTATCAATTTGAGCGGCGAAAGCAGACTTTCAATCGCGTCCGTCAGCGCTATGGGCGAAGTCGTATATGTCAGCACGACGCCTGTGCCGAGGATAAGACAGAGAATTCTTATCGCCATATACAGCGCAGTCAGCAGTCCGCCAAGGTAAATGTTTATCTTCCAGAAGCTGAAAAGCGGCTCCGTTCCTTCCGGCGGAGAATACCAGAAAACGTTGATTATCGCCGTGATGATTACAACGAAAATCAGCGGCTTTATTCCCTTCAGAATAACCGAAAGGCGTATTCCGGACATTATCGTGATAAGAATCGATACCAACAGCAGAAGCGCATATGCCGCCCCGCTCTTTGCAAGAAATATCGCAACTATATATGCGATAGTCAGAAGTATTTTTATCCTCGGGTCGGTCTTGTGAAAAATCGAGTTTCCGGGAAAGTACTGCCCGAGCGTTACGTCCTTCAGCATTTCCCCTCACCTCCGAAAAGGCGGAGAATTTCTTTTTCCGCTTTGTCAACGGTATATGCCGAGGTATCGACGTCATATCCCATCGCCTTCAGCTCGCAGAGAACCTTCGTCACCTGCGGAACCGTCAGTCCGGTTTTCATAAGCTCATCCGAATTGGAGAATACCTCCTCCGGCGTGCCGGAAAGAAGAACCTTTGAATCGCTCATAACGACGATTTTATCGCAATATTCCGCAATGTCCTCCATACTGTGACTTATCATAATTATTGCCGCACCGGTTTTGTCCCTGTATGCTGCGATATTGCCGAGAATCTCCCTCCTACCCCTCGGGTCAAGACCCGCGGCAGGCTCGTCGAGTATCAGAACCTTCGGACGCATAGCAAGTACGCCTGCGATTGCCGCACGGCGCTTCTGCCCGCCGGAAAGCTCAAACGGCGATTTTTCGAGAAGAGCCTCGTCAAGGCCGACGTCGCGCGCCGCATCTCTGACTCTTTCGTCGATTTCCTTTTCGGAAAGTCCCATATTCTTCGGTCCGAAGGATATATCTTTATAAATTGTTTCATCAAAGAGCTGATACTCGGGATACTGGAACACAAGTCCCGCCGTAAAGCGTACCTGCCGCATTTTCTTCGGCTCTTCCCAGATGTTCTTCCCGCAAACGAATACTTCCCCCGAGGAGACGGGCAGGAGTCCGTTTATCAGCTGGGCAACCGTCGACTTTCCCGACCCCGTATGCCCTATTATTCCCGTTATCATACCGCTTTCAAACACGGCTGAAACGTCAGTAACCGCCGCCGACTCAAACGGCGTGCCTTTACTATAAGTATAAGATACGTTTTTAAGTTCGGCTGCCGTCATTTTCTGCCTCCCAAAGCGCATTTTATCGCCTCTGCCGCACCTTGCGGAGTCAGAGCACGGGTATCGACGTTTATTCCGTCGGATTTCAGGGCTTTCAGAAGCCTTGTCACCTGCGGGATTTCAAGCCCCGCTTTTTCAATAGTTTCCGTCATGGAAAAAACGTCCTCGGGCTTGCCGTCCGCCGTAATGCGACCGTCGTCAAGAACGACAGCCCTGTCCGCTTCGGCGGCTTCCTCCATATAGTGAGTGATCAGAATGACCGTCGTTCCTCTTGCGGCGAGTTTTTTTATCGTTTCCATAACCTCCGCCCTGCCGATAGGGTCAAGCATAGCGGTCGATTCGTCAAAAATGATGACGTCCGGATCCAGCGCAATTATTCCCGCTATCGCAACTCTCTGTTTCTGTCCGCCGGAAAGCCTGTGAGGCGAATGCTTTTTGTATTCGCTCATACCGACGAGCTCAAGCGCGTCGTCAACTCTTTTTCTTATTTCGGACGGCTCGATTCCGAGATTTTCCGGTCCGAACGCCACGTCCTCCTCAACAACCGTTGCAACAAGCTGGTTATCGGGGTTCTGAAATACCATTCCGACCCTGCGACGAAGCTCGTAAGCCTCGTCCTCCGTTATTCCGTCCGTATTTTTTCCGAAAAGCACAACCTTCCCCGACGACGGAGAAAGCACAAGGCTGAGCAATTTTGCAAGCGTACTCTTTCCGGAGCCGTTGTGCCCGAGAATACAGGTAAAGCTGCCCCGCTCTATTTCAAGATCGACATCGTGCAGAACGGGAACTTTTTTCCCGTCCTCATCATACGAAAAGCCGAGCTTTTCGGTTTTTATAACTGTTTCTGCCATTTTTCTTTCCCAAGTAACTTATTTTTTGAACGTATATCTTGCGCTCGAACCGCAAGGAAGAAGTCCTCCGGACGCTTTGACGGGGAGCATAAGCTCGCCGCATTCAAGCTCGCCCTCGGGAAAAACCTGCTTCATAATGTAACCGATTGCGGACGAAGAAAGTCCCGTTGTGTATGAATTCACAAGCACGAAAAGAGGATTTTCGGAAAGGAGCTTTGCCGTGAGTTTTATAAAATCGTCAATGCAGTCTTCAAGCTTCCATACCTCGCCCGAAGGTCCCCTGCCGTACGACGGAGGATCCATAATGATTCCGTCATACCTGTTTCCCCTGCGGATTTCCCGCTCTATAAATTTCCTGCAATCGTCGACTATATATCTTATCGGAGCTTCCGCAAGACCGGAGAGCGCCGCATTTTCTTTTGCCTGCGCAACCATGCCTTTCGCCGCGTCGACATGACAGACGGACGCTCCCGCCATTGCGGCTGAAACAGTCGCCGCACCTGTATAGGCAAAGAGATTCAGAACCTTTATCGGTCTGTCCGCGTTTTTTATAAGGTCGGCGCAGTAGTCCCAGTTTGCCGCCTGCTCCGGAAAAAGTCCCGTGTGTTTGAAGCCCATCGGCTTTATTTTGAAGGTCAATTCTACGTATGATATATTCCAGCTCTCCGGAACATTGCGCTTTGTCCATTCCCCACCGCCGCCTTTTCGACTGTAAACGGCGTCCGCCTTGCTCCATAGGTTGCTCTTTTTCGCATTTTTCCATATTATCTGCGGGTCGGGACGACGGAGAATGTATTTCCCCCAGCGTTCAAGCCGCTCGCCGTCCGAAGCGTCGATAAGTTCATATTCTTTCCATTTGTCGGATATAAACATTTCTTTCCTCACTCATCAATATCAAGTTTTGTCTGCGCTCCGACAGATTTTATCATCGGTATTCCGAGATGTTCATAGGCAAGCCTTGTGACACATCTTCCCCTCGGTGTTCTGTTTATAAAGCCTATCTGTATCAGATAAGGCTCGTAAACATCCTCCAGCGTTACCGCTTCCTCGCCTATCGTCACGGAGAGCGTATCAAGCCCGACGGGACCGCCGTCATAAAATTTTATAATGGATTCAAGCATTCTTCTGTCTGTGTTGTCAAGACCCAGCTCGTCTATGTCAAGCATTTTCAATGCAAGGTCCGTCATCTCTTTCGTGACGGTTCCGTCACCTTTTATCTGCGCAAAATCACGAACACGACGAAGCAATCTGTTTGCTATACGCGGCGTTCCTCTTGATCGCTTTGCAAGTTCTCTTGCGCCGTCATCGGATATGGAAACTCCGAGTATCCCTGCGCTTCTTCTGATGATGTCAGCCAGTTCCTCGTGCGAATAAAGCTCAAGACGCAGAAGAACGCCGAAACGGTCGCGGAGAGGAGTCGAAAGCTGACCGGCTCTCGTCGTTGCACCGATGAGGGTGAATCTGTTCAGCGCCATACGCAGGCTTCTTGCCGCAGGCCCCTTGCCGATGATAAAGTCGAGAGCGTAATCCTCCATAGCGGGATACAGAATTTCTTCAACATTTCTCGGCAGACGGTGTATCTCGTCGATAAAAAGCACGTCGCCGTCGTTTAAGTTTGTAAGAAGTGCGGCAAGGTCGCCCTGCTTTTCGATTGCGGGTCCCGACGTTATTCTTATGTTGACTCCCATCTCGTTTGCGATGATGTTTGCAAGCGTCGTTTTGCCGAGTCCGGGCGGACCGTAAAGCAGAACATGGTCAAGTGACTCGCCTCTCTGCTTTGCCGCCTCTATATATATTCTCAGATTTTCCTTTGCCCGCTCCTGCCCGACGTAATCTTCAAGAGTTTTCGGTCTCAGCCCGACCTCAATATCTCCGTCCTCATCGGCATATCCGGCATTGACTATTCTCGTATCGAGCCCGAAATCGTCCTCGGCTGTATTTCCCATATCGAATTTGTTTATAGCCACGTTGTTTTCTCCTCCGAATTACATTTTTGAGCCGATTTTCTTCAGCGCCGCACGCATAAGCTCTTCAAGCGTGTCGCCCTTGCAGCCGGCAAGCGCCTTCTGTGCCGCCTGACGCTGATATCCGAGCACCATAAGCGCTTCGAGAGCATCGTCTCTTATTCCGCCGAGATCCGTCACGCCGACGTCCTCTTCGCCGTCCACCGTAGCTACCGCGCTGACCTTATCCTTGAGTTCAAGAACAATTCTCGCCGCCGTCTTTGCTCCGATTCCCTGCGCCTTTGCAAGGGTTTTTGTGTCTCCGGAGCTTACGGCAACGGCAAACTTCTCCGGCGAAAGGAGCGAAAGTATCGCCATCGCCGCCTTCGGCCCTACTCCGGAGACCGATATAAGAAGTCTGAAAGCCGAAAGCTCCTCCGTATCGTAAAAACCGAAAAGCTCAACGGCATCTTCCCTGACAGAAAAATGCGTATACAGGCATACCTTTTTCCCCGTCTCGGTGAGATGTGAAAGCGTATTCATACTGACTGTCAGCTTGTATCCGACGCCGCCGCAATCGACGACCGCGCTCTGCGGGTCGGTCATTACGAGCTCGCCCTTGACGTAATAAAACATAACCTATCCCCTTTATCAAACGAGTTTTTTCTTTTTACCGTTATAAAACTGTTGTATCTTCGAGCCGCCGCAGTGCGCGTGACATATTGCAAGCGCGAGCGCGTCCGCCGCGTCGTCCGGCTTCGGTATTTTCGGAAGTCCCAGAATGATTTTCACCATTTCCTGAACCTGCTTTTTTTCCGCTCTGCCGTATCCCGTCACCGCCATTTTGACCTGTATGGGCGTATATTCGGCTATATTGAGGTTGTTTTTTCTCGCCGCAAGAAGAATGACTCCTCTTGCCTCGGCGACGGCAATCGCCGTTTTCTGGTTTGTATTGAAAAACAGCTCCTCTATCGCCATTTCCGTCGGCGAATACATCTTTATCAGCTCGCAGAGGTCGTTATATACGATTTCAAGCCGGTTTTCAACGTCAATTCCGGCCGGAGTTTCTATCGCGCCCGTCGCAATCGTGCGGAATCTGCCGTTTTCGTATTGTATGACCCCATAGCCGACAGTGGCTATTCCCGGGTCGATTCCGAGTATCGTCATATCTCCTCCGCCTTTATTTCCGTATAAATTCCGACAGCCGAAAACTGCGGATATTCAAGTTTCAGAGCGCATATCAGTCCCGCAAGATCCGCCCCGTCGACGCAGAACGAAACGTCAAACGAGTTTTCCCTCCCCGTCGCCGCCGTGGGAACGGGATCTGCGCGACGGAGTGACGCTCCGAAATATTTCCCGCAGAAAAGAAGGTCGGAAAGTCCGCCCGCGGTATCAAGCGTAAGTCTTATATGAAGTATTCTTTCACCTCCGGCGCGCAGGAGCTTCATCGACCGCGAGCAAAGCGCGAATTTCGTATATCCTTCGCCGTCGCCCGAGCCGACCTCACAAAGCATGATTATATAAAGTCCGTAACGTTCGAAAAGCCCGTAAAGCCCCGCAAGTCTGCCGTCAGACGAGTTTTCGACGGGAACTATTCCGTATTCGGTCACGCCGGAATAAACGGAGCGGCAAACATCCGCAAAGCTCTCCTCTCCGAACGGCATAACGCCCCCGGGGATACATCTTGCAAACCTTGAAAACGCTTCGTTTGCCTGCCTGCCGCGGACAAAAGCAACTTTCGTCTCCCCGATTCGTCCGGACTGAATAACATCACCGTCCGAGAGCCAACCGAGAACGTCCGCATCCGTATATTTTTCTCCGCCGAAGCGGGATATTGCCCTGCAAAGGCAGAACGTATCGCAGAGGGAGACGGTGTCCGAAACGACCTGCCCTTGCTCCGCGTTTTCGCCCCCTGTCGGCAGCTCTCCCGAAAGAATTCTCTTTCCGTCCGAATAGGTTTCCCTCGCCTCATCCGAAACGGAAACGGCGGTCATTATATCACCGTCCGTTACGGAAAGGATTTCACGGCAAAGCACGTGCGCAAGCTCATATATTCTCGCAATACGTTTTTCAGCGCAACTTGCCAGCGCAACGGAGTTTTTTTCCATACAATCGGAAAGTATTTTTCTTTCTTCGCCGACGGTATTCATTCGCGCTTTCTCCTTTCCGGCGCGGCAAAATGCCACACTCGCCTATTTTACTAAGTAATTATAGCACAATATTATTAACAATACAAGAACATATTGCAAATTGCATCTTAAACTTTTTTCGTCTCAAAACAATTTTAGTGTTTACTTTCGTCCCATTTTGCGGTATTATCTTAATGTAGACAAAAACCGGAGGTAAAAACCTTGAAAATCGGAAACACCGAGATCGGCCGCGTTATGCTTGCGCCCATGGCAGGGGCGGCGGACACTGCTTTCAGAATAATCTGTGCCCGTCACGGCTGCGGCTATGCCGTAACGGAAATGATATCCGCAAAGGCCGTAACATACGGTGACAAAAAAACGTCGCAGCTTGCGGAAATAGCAAAGGACGAAGCTCCCACCGCATGCCAGATATTCGGTCACGAGCCGGACGTCATGGCAAAAGCGTGCGATATTCTCCTTGAAGAATATGCAAAAGGCGGCGTTATGCCCGTTGCGATAGATATAAATATGGGTTGCCCCGTGCCGAAAATAGTCAAAAACGGCGAAGGCAGTGCGCTTATGCGAAACCTGCCGCTCGCAAAAAAAATAATAGAAGCCGTTGTAAAAAGCGCAGGCGACGTCCCCGTGACGGTCAAAATGAGGCTCGGCTGGGACATGGGCAGCATTTGCGTTATCGACCTTGCCAAAATTGCAGAGGACAGCGGCGCGGCGGCAATCTGCGTTCACGCGAGAACTCGCTCGCAGATGTACGCCCCTTCAGCCGATTGGAGCTACATAAAAAAGGTCAAAGAAGCCGTTTCGATACCGGTCATCGGCAACGGAGATATTTTTTCGGGTGCCGACGCAAAGCGTATGATTGAAGAAACCGGCTGTGACGCGGTCGCAATCGCAAGGGGTGCAATGGGCAACCCATGGATTTTTGAAGAAGCCACCGCATTGCTCGAAGGGAAAATTTTCTCCCCCATATCGCCGACACAGAAAATTCAGGGCGCAATCGACCATCTCGACCTGCTCATAAAGCTCAAGGGTGAAGCAAGAGCCGTTCCCGAAAGCCGCGCACATATGGACAAATACACAAAAGGACTTTACGGTGCGCCGAGAATAAGAAACGCTGTCAATCTTGCGGAGTCGGCAGAGGAGATAAAAGCGCTTCTCCGCTCGCTTCTCGGCTGATATGAAGGACAACTCGATCCGCCGCGTAATCTTCGACTATCTCGAAGAAAATTACGGTAAAATCAGAATATTTGAGGAAAGCCCGATCAGAAATTCCCGTTGCGACTTCTTCGCCGTCACGGACAGGCTCACGGGCTACGAGATAAAAAGCGACGCCGATTCATACGAACGCCTCGCCCGCCAGATACAGGATTACGACGCCTTCTTTGACGAAAATTATATAGTCGTCGGCAGGACGCATCGCGCACACGTCGCGAAAAAGATTCCTCCGTACTGGGGCATAATCTGCATAACGGACGAGGAAGAGGGCTTTCTCGTCGAAACGGTACGTCCGGCGGAGAAAAACCCGAAAATGAAAAGAAAAAATCAACTGCTCAAGCTCTGGAACAGCGAAATAACGTCAATAGCAAAGCGCAGAGACTGTCACACTTATATGGGAAAATCCAAGAGCTTCCGCGCAGGCGAGCTTATCAAAAAAATCGACGACGACACGCTTCGGGAAGAGATCTGTTCCGAGCTTTTCGAGCGTGATTACAGCCTTTCGGAGGACTGATATGAATTTTGAAACACCGAAAAAAATAGTTTTCTTCGGCGACAGCGTTACGGAGGGCTGCTTTGAGCTTTACCCGACGGATTACGGCTTTGATACAGTCCGTCGCCCCGAAAATGCGTATCCTGCGATTGTGACGCGTGCGCTGAAGGAGAAGTACGGAGAAAACGCCGTAACCGTAAATGCCGGAAGAAGCGGCGACAATTCAAAGAAAGGGCTTGCACGCATCGAAACCGACGCGCTTTCTCAAAAACCCGACCTCGTGACGGTCGCCTTCGGTCTGAACGATATCTTCCGCCCCGCCGAGTTTGAAAAAAATTACGAAGAAATTCTCCGTAAAATATCCTCGTCCGGAGCCAAGACAATCGTCATAACGCCGAATATGCTCTGCGCATATATTCACCCCGAAATTCTGCCGGAATCAATGAAGGTTGCCGTCTCTGCCGTGCGTGCGCAGACCGACGGAACACTTGATTTGATACATTCCCTCTCCGTTTCGCTTGCAGAAAAATACGGTGCGACGGTCTGTGACGTATATTTATACTGGAAAAATTTATATTCCCGCGGTGTTGACACAACCGCCATGCTCGCAAACTTCATAAATCACCCAAGTCCCCAAATGCACGAGGAGACGGCGCGACTGCTGCTGGAAGCCATCGAAAACATATAAAAAAAACGGAGAGAAGATTCATTTCTTCTCTCCGTTTCTTTCTTCCGCATCCATGAGCAAAACCCCGCCGACGGAAAGCGCAAGCCCCATCGCCTCCCCCTCGAGCATAACGCCGAGTTCATAAGCCCCAATCTCGGTTATTCCATAATTTTTAAGTATCACGCAGGCGAGTATGTAAAGTCCGTAAAGCAGGACGGGCAGCCCCGAATATATCATGAGTTTTCGCGTCGCCTTTCCCATTTTCGCCGCGACAGCCATAGACAGATTTATCATCTTTCAGCCCTCCGTTTGCATCGGAAAACGTTGTGATTATATCTTATCATACATTCCGGAAAAAATCATCAATCTCTTTTTTCCGCATTTGCCCCGGATTTCCTCCGGAGTGCTTTTATTCATCAATATGAATTTTTATGATTATTTCTACACGTTTCGACATCTTGTATCATTTTCCCCCCATGCCTGATGGGGAAGGCTTTACGGTCGTGTCGTATCATGTCGAAAGCTACCGAGAGATTGCGTAACTTGCGTGTATCAAACGGGCGGTAATGCGTGGTATAATGTCGACGATTAAACTTTTCAAGGAGGCAAATATGAAAACAAAATTCTGCAAAAACATCATTCTCTCACGGGTCGTAATCACGGAGGACACCACCTATCGTTACAGGGTAATCAGGACGCCGCGCAGCGAATGCAGCCATGATTTTTCGCTTCTCGTGTCAACCGAATCCGATGATGACTGCGACGAATGTTTTGTATTCTCCATATCGACGGATGAAGAAAAAGCCGTGCGATTATGCGAGTATTTCGCCGGAGAAACCGTCAGCGCTATGCATACTGAAGAGATTCTTTCCGATCTCATCGGCGAGATGACCGCGCCCTCCGAGCTCCGTTCTCTCTGATTTGCCGCATTTTCTTTCATACTTACCGATTTACTTTCAAAGAAATGATTTACATTTCCGTTTTTATGTGATATAATATAAGCATCAATGTAATTTGGAGGTGTATTTCGTTTTGAAATGCCCTGTTTGCGGTTATACCGAAAGTAAAGTAATAGACTCCCGTCCGTCCGAGGAGGGATCAAGCATACGCAGGCGCAGGGAGTGTCTTTCCTGCCAGAACCGTTTCACCACTTATGAAAAAATCGAAACGCTGCCGCTTCTTGTCATAAAAAAGGACAAGACCCGCGAGCTTTTCGATAAAAACAAGCTCCTTTCGGGCATAATAAAGGCTTGTCACAAGCGCCCCGTCACAATGGAACAGATGGAAGATGTTGCGACGGAAATCGAAGCCGAGCTTCAGAACTCGCTGACGAGAGAAATCTCAAGCCAGATGATCGGAGTGCTTGTCATGGATAAGCTGAAGTGTCTCGATCCCGTTGCATACGTAAGATTTGCTTCCGTATATCGGGAATTCAAGGATCTTGATACATTCATGCGTGAGCTTGAACAGCTCCGCGGACAAAACTGAACACAGAGGGGAGATATTGCGATGGTAAGTATAAAAGAAGAAGCGTCATACAAAAATTACGGAAAATGCCTTTCTATTTCAAACGGAACTATTGAAATTCTCGTAACGGTTGATGTCGGTCCGAGAATAATCAGATGCGCCCACGTCGGCAAGGAAAATATGATGTTCGAGGACATCGGAAGAAACCTCGCCCATGACGTTTCCTCCCTTTACGGCGAGGGAAAAACATGGAACATCTACGGCGGTCACAGACTTTGGATGAGTCCCGAATCGTTCCCCGAAACATATTATCCCGACAACGAAAAAGTCGTCTATACGACGCGCGTCGGCGGGGCGGAATTCATTCCCCAGCGACAGGACAAATCGGGGCTCCAGCTCTCCGTCCTCGTCGAAATGGACGAAACCGAGCCGAAGCTGAAGATAACCCATACGATAGTCAACACCGGGAAAGAGCCCGTAACCGGCTCGGCATGGTCACTCTCCGTGCTTGACGCCGGCGGAATCGCAATTGTCCCGCTCTCAAAAAAGCAGACAGGACTCCTCCCTTCACGAAACATCGTTCTCTGGGACTACACAGACATGACAGACGACCGTCTTCTCTTCGGGAAGGACATAATTGCCGTCCGTCAGGACTCATCAAAGCAGAATGCGCTGAAAATCGGCGTAGGTCAGGCGACGGGAAAAATCGCATATGTAAACCACGGTCAGGCGCTTGTAAAGGAATACGAAGCTGACGAAAATGCGTCATATCCCGATTTCGGCTCGTCAACAGAAGTGTACACCTGCCCTTCATTTACAGAGGCTGAAACGCTCTCTCCGCTTACTTCAATAGGCAAAAACGAAAAAATTGTCCATACCGAAACATGGACTCTTACAGACAACATAAGCACTCCGGATTTCACCGCCGAAGCACTCACAAACCTTTCCGAAAAGCTCTTCTGAGCTGACGGAAAAACCGTCCGCACGAAAGTATAACAAGGAGGATAGTTATGAAAAAACGCTGCAGATTATTCGCTTTTGTCATTGCGGTTGTCACCGCGCTCGCCTTCTCCGCCATATGTATTTCCGCCGACATGGGACCAAAGCCCTCTGTAACGATAAAGACAAACGGCACCGTTGGGGAGAAATATTATCTCGACCTGCTCGTCGACTATGATGACGGTCACCCGAACCTGCGCGAGGAAGAAATCGCAGAGCTTGACCCCGAAATGTTCGGCGCTCTGAGCGGCTACACCGACGGAACATGGTATCCCGCAATCGCCCACGGAACGCGCGCCCCGCTTTTCGGAACCGTCGTTCCGGACGACAACGGCACAAGCCGTTTCAGCTATTTCGGCACGCCGGACAGATTCAAAATAATAATCGTGACGGAAAGCGGCGTCGTCAAGGTTTCGGATGTTGTCAAAAAGACCGTGTATCAGCAGGTCTTTTCGCTCGACTTTGCCGATATGACGGTCAAAACAAGCCAAAGCCCCGCAAAGAGCTATCTGATTCAGTTCGCATCGACATTCGTGCCAACGGTCATAATCGAATTTCTGTTGCTTTTTGCGTTCGGACTTTCGCCCAAAAAGTATTGGTGGGCTGTTCTTGCCGTAAACTTCGCAACGCAACTGTTGCTCACATCTGTTCTTGCGTGCAACCCCGGAATGATGTATGCCGGGTTCATCTTAATCTTTGCGGCGCTTGAACTTCTGATAATGATCATTGAAGCTGCGGCTTATTCTTTAATAATGAGAAAAGAAAGGCTTTGGAAACGCATTGTCTATGCGGTGACGGCGAATGTCGCGTCCGCCGTTATAGGAGGATTCCTCCTGACAATCGTGGATCCGTACATATAATTATGGAACTTGCAACAACATTACTCAAAAAGCAGATACGTCTTCTGCGCCCGATAACAAATTCATGTCCCGTCGGCATAACACGCGCCGCGCAGGATAAAATGGGCGAGCTTATGCTCCGCCCCTATGACGCCGACGTCACCGAAAAGGACATAGACTTCGGCGATTTCATGTCCACACTCATCACCCCGAACAGCAGGACCTCCAAGGGCGCCGTGCTTTACCTTCACGGCGGAGGATATGTCACCGGCGGACTGAAATATTGCAAGGGCTTCGGCACGGTGCTCGCCGCAAAGACGGGAGCGCCCGTCCTCTGCGTTGCATACAGACTCGCCCCCGAACACCCTTTCCCTGCCGCTCTTGACGACGCGCTCCGCGCATATGACTATCTTCTTGCGCTCGGATACGAGCCCAAAGACATAGCCTTCTGCGGAGAATCTGCCGGCGGCGGACTTTGCTTTTCGCTTGCCATAAAGCTCCGCGAACTCGGAAAAAGTCAGCCCGGGTGCATAGTAGCGATTTCGCCGTGGACAGACCTGACCCTTTCCGGTGCGTCGCACACGTCGAACGCCGACAGAGACCCTTCGCTCACAACGGCACGTCTCCGCGAACAGGCTGATATGTACTCCGCCGACTGCACAGACCCGCACGTTTCTCCCCTCTTTGCCGACCTTTCGGGGCTTGCTCCGTCAAAGATATATGTCGGCTCGGACGAAATCCTTCTGGACGACTCCGTCAATATGTATAACAAGCTCATAGAAAGCGGCGATTCGTCCTCGCTTGTCATACGCGAGGATATGTGGCACGCATATATGCTTTTCGGCGTAAAAGAAGCCGAAGCCGACCTGAGGGAGGCTTGCGGTTTCATTTCGGAGGTCACAAGTGGCATTCAGCAAACCTAAATGGCTACGTCTTGACAATGCCGCTAAAATCTATCCCGCGGCACGGAGAAGAAACTGGAGCAATGTTTTCAGAGTCGCCGCAACGATGAGGGACGAGGTCGATCCGGATATCCTCTCCTCGGCGCTCAAAGTCACCGCCGCACGGTTTCCGTCGATTGCCGTAAGGCTCCGCCGCGGCGTTTTCTGGTATTACCTTGAAGAAATTGACAGCGTGCCGGCTGTCAGACATGACACCCCGTTTCCCTGTCGGAGAATGACGCCGAAGGAAGCGCGCACCTGCGCTTTCCGCGTCCTGTATTATAAAAACCGCATAGCAGTCGAGGTCTTTCACGCGCTTACGGATGGCTCCGGTGCAATGATATTCCTGAAAACGCTCGTTGCGGAATATGCAGAACAGCGTTACGGAATAACAGTCCCTGCGGAGTGCGGAATACTTTCGAGAAGAGAGGAACCGTCGCCCGAGGAGATTGAGGACAGCTTTCTCCGCTACGAAGGAAATATCACAGCTTCCCGCAAGGAGGAGCCCGCATATCACTTAAAGGGCAAAAAAGAGCCGGACGGCTATCTGAACATAACAACCGGCATAATCGATGTAAACCAGATAATGGCGCAAGCAAAGCGTTACAACGCTACGCTGACAAATTATCTCGCCGCGCTGATGGTCATGTGCGTTGCGGATATTCAGCGCGAAAATACCAAAAATCCCGCAAAGCAAAAGCCTGTCAAGGTGCTTGTGCCTGTAAACCTGCGTAAACATTTCCCATCAAAGACATTGCGTAATTTCGCAATGTACGTAAACGTCGGAATCGACCCGCGTATGGGCGAATACACGATGGAAGAGACCATCGAGGCAATACGTCATCAGATGGGGCTGAAAATAACAAAGAAAGAGCTCCAGGCGAGCTTCACGGCAAATGTACGCCCCGAGAAGTCGATTTTCCTCAAAATCGTGCCGCTGACTATAAAAAACATGGTTATGAAAGCGGTTTACAACAGCGTTGGCGAAAGATTTTCGTGCATGAACATATCAAATCTCGGCAATCAGCAGCTTCCGGACATACTTTCCGAATATATCGAAAGTCTTGAATTCGTGCTCGGAATACTCGCAGACACAGCGTACAACTGTTCCGCCATATCATACAAAGGCAAACTCCGCTTTACATTCACAAGCAACATATGCGATAAAGAACTTGAAAGAAGATTCTTCACCGCACTCGTAAAAAGCGGCGTTCACGTCAAAATAGAAAATACCGAAAAAGAGGAGGCAGAGGACTGATGTCATACTGCGTGAATTGCGGTGTCGAGCTTGAAAAAGGGGCAAAAAAATGCCCGCTCTGCGGCACCAAAGTAATAAATCCGCGCGAAATTGGCGATGAGCATATACATTCTTATCCCGTCTATTCGCCGGCGCCGAAGGTGAAAATCAAAAAGAGCACGGTGGTATCACTCATAACACTTATTCTTCTCCTGCCCGATTTTCTTACAACCCTTTGCGACTATACGATAAACCGCTCAATAACATGGTCGGCATATGTAATGGCGTCGCTTCTGTGCATTTATCTCATGATAGTTTTCCCAATTCTTCTTTCAAAGCACGGTGTGACGTGCACAGTGCTGATAGCAGCGGACATTCTCGGCTTTCTGCTCTTCATAGAGCTTAAAACCAAGGGCACATGGTTTCTGACCTTCGCCATGCCGATCGTCACGGTGCTTGCCGTGTTCATTGCGATAATATCGCTGCTGAAAAAGGAGAAGAAAATCTCATCGCTTACCGTTGCGGCTGTTTCGATGATCTTTCTCGGACTGTTCTGCGTGCTTGTTGAGTTTCTCATAAACACGACCTTCAAAGTGCGCGATACCTTTGCATGGTCATTCTACCCTGCCGTGACTTTCATTCTCCTCGCGGTTGCAACGTTCCTCATCGGACACAATAAAGCACTTTGCGAGAAGATCGAAAAGAAATTTTTCCTTTGATTTTAATCAACTAAAAACGCCTGTCGGCTTCGTGACAGGCGTTTTTTGTGCATGCGGGCAAAATTGTATAAAAAAGTAGGCTTTTCGACGCAAAAAATCCGTTGACTTGGTTCTTTCCGTATGGTAAAATAGATATGATATATAAAAATAAAAGGAGGCGATTTGATTTGATAAAGGCTCTTGGAAAAAAAATCGGCGAAGCACTCACCTCCGTACTTCCCGTAACGGCGATTGTATTTCTTCTCAACCTGACGCCGCTTGTCAACTTTTCACCAAAAGAACTGACGGTATTTCTGATTTCTTCGGTTCTTCTGATTCTGGGAATCGCACTGTTCAACCTCGGCGCGGATCTCGCAATGACGCCGATGGGAGAGCACATCGGCATAGGACTCACAAAAACGAAAAAACTCTCGCTTCTGCTCATTGTATGCTTTGCGATGGGCGTACTGATAACAGTTGCCGAACCCGATTTGACGGTTCTCGCAACGCAGGTCAAAGATATCATAAATCCAACCGTGCTGACGGTTTCCGTCGGCGTCGGCGTCGGAATATTTTTGTTGTTGTCCGTGCTTAAGATAGTTTTCCGCAAGCAGCTGTCAACGCTTCTCATGTTCTTCTATATGCTTCTGTTTGCGCTGACATCGCTCGTCGTCATAAACGGCAATTCGGATTTTCTCGCCCTCGCCTTTGACTCCGGCGGAGTTACGACCGGCCCGATAACGGTTCCCTTCATAATGGCACTCGGCGTCGGCATAGCGATAACGCTCGGCGGTCGCAATGTTGAAGAAAACAGCTTCGGTCTGATTGCAATGTGCTCCATTGGCCCGATACTTGCGGTAACCGCGCTCGGCATTTTTGCAAAAGGCAATATTACATATAAACTGCCCGATTATTCAATCGACGCCCACCTCGGAGAAAACTTCGGCACGGCGTTGCTTTCCGTTGCGAAGGAAGTAATTATCGCAATCGGACTGATTTCGCTTTTCTTCTTCGTTTTGCAGGTTATCTTTCTCAAATTGCCGAGAAGAAAACTCATTCAGATAATCATCGGCATAGCGTATACAGTCGTCGGGCTTGTCATCTTTCTCACGGCGGTAAACGTCGGATTTATGCCGATAGGTTATAAAATGGGCACAGAGCTTGCGAAGAATTCGCCCTGGATTATAATCGTCTTCGGATTTGTTCTCGGAACAGTCGTCGTTCTCGCGGAGCCCGCCGTCCACGTTCTCAACAAGCAGGTTGAAGAAATCACGGGCGGTACTGTCAGCAAATCGTCAATGATGATTGCCCTCTCCGTCGGCGTCGGAATATCAATCGGACTTTCCATGCTCCGCATTGTGCTTGACTTCAGCATACTTTATTACCTCATCCCCGGATATTTCATTTCTCTCGGACTTTCATTCTTCATCCCGGGACTTTATACCGCCATCGCATTCGACTCCGGCGGCGTTGCAAGCGGTCCGCTGACATCAAGCTTCATTCTTCCCTTTGCCGTTGGCGTTTGCTGTATGCTCGGGGGCGAAAGCAAGATAATGTCAAATGCGTTCGGCGTTGTGGCAATGGTTGCAATGACGCCGCTTATAACAATTCAGCTCCTCGGCTTCAAGGCTGTTATGACAAGAAAGGTTAAGCAGAAGATTGCAATGAAACGTATTCTTGAGGCTGACGACGAGCAGATAATCAACTTTATGTAAGGAGGCATTTACAATGGACGTAAGAGAAAATTCAAAGAAGAAACAACTCGCCCCGCCTAAGTTAAAGCTCCTTTTCACAATAGTAAACCGAGAAAAAGCGGAGCTTTATACCGCGCTCATTCAGGGATTCGGCGTCAACATGCAGCTTTCCGCAGCGGCAAGAGGCACGGCAACCAAGGAAATTATGCAGATGCTCGGTCTTTCGGATAAGAACAAATCCGTTATAATGAGCGTCATCAGAGAGGACAACGAGGATATGATTCTCCGTTTCCTTGATGAAAAATTCCATACGATAAAGAACGGAAAAGGTATCGCCTTCACGGTGTCAATGTCGAGTATAATCGGCGTTGCGGTGTACCGTTTCCTCAGCAACAACAATGAAGGGAGAATGTGAAATGGATATACTCACAAACTGTCAGGCGATAATGTGCGTTGTGAACTCCGGCTTCGGAGATGCCGTCATGGACGCGGCAAAAGAATTCGGAGCAAGAGGCGGAACCGTTATCCACGCGAGAGGCACGGCAAATTCCGAGGCTGAAAAGCTCTTCGGAATCACAATCCAGCCCGAAAAGGAGATCGTTATCATTCTTGTCAGAAACGAGATAAGAGACAGCATTATGCACGCCGTGTATAAGAAGGTCGGTCTCGATACGGACGGTCAGGGCATTGCATTTTCGATTCCGGTTGACAAGGCCATCGGAATATCGCCACTCAAGGACAAAAAGGACTGATAAAACAAAAAACGCGCCATATGGCGCGTTTTTTGCTTTTTACGTTCAATTGTTTTCTTCCCCACCGTAAAACGACGCGAGAAAGCGTTTAAGACGTTCGTTTTCCGTATTTCTGAAAAGCTCATCGGGCGTTCCCTCTGCGGATATGAGTCCGTCGCTTACGAATATTATCCTGTCCGAAACGTCCCTTGCGAAATTCATCTCGTGCGTGACGATAACCATCGTCATTTTCTCCGCCGCAAGCTCCTTTATGACTTTAAGTATGCCGGACGTCAGCTCCGGATCAAGCGCGGAGGTCGGCTCGTCGAAAAAGAGTATTTCCGGCTTGCATATCAGTGCGCGCGCAATTGAAACCCGCTGTTGCTGTCCGCCGGAAAGCCTGCAGGGATATTCATTCGCCTTGTCCGCAAGTCCCATTTTCGAAAGAAGCTCCATCGCTTCGGCTTCCGCCTGCGCTTTGGGCATTTTCATGACGGTTATCGGCGCGGCGGTTATGTTTTTGAGCACGGTCATATGCGGGAAAAGATTGAAGTTCTGAAAAACCAGTCCGAAATAAGAGCGTATTTTCGCAAGCTCCGCCTTCGGCGCGTATATGACCTTCCCCGTCTCGTCTGTCCAAGCCATTTTCTCGCCTTTATAAGAAATCGACCCTGAAGAAATCTTTTCAAGCATGGTTGCACAGCGGAGCAATGTCGATTTTCCGCTTCCGGACGAGCCGATAATCGACACGACCTCGCCTTTTTTCACGGAAAGCGACACGCCGGAAAGCACGCCGAGTCCGTCAAAATCCTTTTTAAGGTCTTTTATCGCAAGTATCTCTTCCACTTTATTTCACCTCATAATATCCGAAAGCCTTTTCGGCTTTTTCCATGCCGAAAGCAACCGCGTAATTGAAAATGTAATATAATATTCCCGCAAAAACATAAGGCAACATTGACGTTTCCGCCGCCGCAATCTGCTTTGCGCGCGTGAACATTTCAATCACGCCGATTGTGAATGCAAGCGACGTATCCTTGACGAGGGTGATCGTTTCGTTTGTTATAGACGGGAGCACCCGCTTTATCACCTGCGGGAGGATAATCATTGTAAATGTCCTGCCCTTGCCGAAGCCGAGAAGCCTTGCCGCCTCGTATTGCCCCTGCGGTATCGACTCAATTCCGCTGCGGTATATCTCCGCAAAATATGCGGCATAGTTTATCACAAATGCGATGAGGACCGCATACAGATCGTATGAGTCGCTGAGCTTAGCCCTGAAAATAAAATACGGACCGTATCTGACAACAAGCAGCTGAAGCATAAGCGGCGTGCCGCGCATAATCGATATATAGACCTTTGTTATTCCCCGCAAAACGGGATTTTTGGACATTCTGCAAAACGCAATCCCCATTCCGAGCGGAAGAGAGAGAATAAGCGTTACAAAAAAGATGAGTGCGGTCATGCCCATGCCCGAAAGCAGGAGCTTGAGCATTGTGAGTACGTTCATAACAGTTTCTCCGTAAACATAAGTGAAGGAGCCGAACGTATCGGCTCCGACACTTCAGGATTTTATAATGGTTTCGTGTTTTTCAGTTCCACTTGATGGCACCGTCGATTCCGAACTTCTCTGCGAGCTTATCATATGTTCCGTCCGCCATAATTTCGGAAAGCGTCTTTGAAACGGCGTCGCAGAGCTCCGCATTTCCAAGCGCAAAACCTATTCCGTACTGTTCCGACGCAAGGATTGTATCGAGCTGCTTGTAGCCGTCGCCTCTCGATTCAATCTGATATTTAGCAACGCCTATATCCATTGCGATAGCGTCGACCGCACCGCTTTCAAGCGCGAGGAACGCCGCGTTGTAATCGCCGTATTCCTTGAGCTTTGCAAAGGTTTTCGCAAGCGCGAGCATTTCCGCGTTTTCTTCGTCCGTAAGTATCGAAAGCGCGGACGAATCGGACTGAACGGCAACCGTCTTTCCGGCAAGGTCGGAAAGCGCGCTTATACCGCTGTCGCTCTTCACGACAACCACCTGACTGTTGTCGACGTAAGCCTTTGTCCATGTGTATTTATCTTCTCTGCCGTTCATCGTAAAGCCGTTCCATATGCAGTCTATCGCGCCGGACGAAAGGAGCGAATCCTTTGCGTTCCAGTCAATTGCCTTGAGCTTTATTTCCCAGCCGTTTCTCTTTGCAACTTCCTTTGCAAGCTCTATATCAAAGCCTGTGTATTCGCCGTTTTCGTCTATGTAGCCGTAAGGCGGGAAATCGGCGTCAAAGCCGACGGTGAATCCCTTCTTTCCTCCGCATGAGCAGAGCGCAACGCATATCATGGTGACAGCGACCGCAAGCGCCGCAATTTTTATAAAAGCTTTTTTCATTTTCGTGTTCCCCTTGACTGAATTTATTGTTTTATTACTTTAACGTGGTAAAGCGATGATGTAATACTATCACAAAGCCGACCGTTTGTCAATACCTTTTGGAAAAATTTTTTCGCTTATGCGGATTTTTCTTTCCGGAACGTGCGCCGGTGCAAAAACGAAAGAATAAAAATATGTGTCAATCAATAAAAAACGGTGCCCGAAGGCACCGCTTTTCATATTTATCTTATGTAGACCTTTGAAACGAGATACATCGGTATCATCCAGAAGAGCTGATAAAGCGCCGGAATTATCGTGACAAAGCCGCTCATCGCACCCGCTCCTATGACAAGTCCGATTATTATCGCGCCGACGACGGCGGAAACAATCTTCATTGCAAGATTTGTCTTGACGAGGTTTGAAAGTCTGTCGCAAAGCATGAGCGTTTTGACCATGCCCTTGAGCGACCCTGTCGACGCGATACCGCAGTCAAACGACGAAATTCTTTCAAGAGTTCCCTCCGGCTCGCTTCCCTTTATTATCTTTATGGCGTACTTTTCCGGGTCAAGACGGTTCTTATAGAGGATGTCATCGTCAATACAGGGGTCAATCGTGCTTATTGCAACGCATATTCCGCTTTCATAAAGATGTTTGACGATATATATGAAATCGGGAGATGTGTTATACTGGATATAGAACTTCGCAATTATCACCTCGTCGCATGCGAGATACATAATTCTTCTGTTCGTCCTGCCCATACACTCGGCGTCGGAATCCTCCTTCACCGTTTCAAAACACTGATTTTCCATATATTCCGGCTGACCGACAACAATGTGCTTCCCGTCGACAACAGCGTCGATACCGTGGTCTGAAAGCTCCTTTATTTCAACGTTATCCGAGCTTGCCGTGTCAAGCGAAGCCGCCTTGAATACAGCTGCAAGCGGGCCGCCGATCTTGGAGAACACGCTCGAAGCATAATAGATGACCTTCTCTATGTTGTTATTATCCATGACCTTGACACTCTTGAGCTTTATTCTGTCCACAGGGAAAGCGTCCTCGTCCGTGAAGGTTATAACAGCCGTATTGCCGTATTTCTCCGGTGTAGCCTCGGAAAGTATCGCCGCGCCGTGCGAATATGCCCTTGCGGCTCCGAGATATGACGAATACGCAAACGAGAGGAAAACGGAAAGCGGCGCTGTCATAAGAAAGGTTACATATGCGTTCGTCATGCTCTGATAGAAATCGCAGCCGTCAATCGCTATAATTGAAATAAGGAAAACTATAAATGAAATTCCAAACACAGCAGGAACAAAAATCTTCAGAGGCTTACGGCTCTTAGGTTCCTCGTTTGTGCCGGAGAAGAAATTACTGATGAACTCTGTCTTTTCCACCTTGCAGACCTCGGAAGCGTCATTGAGATATTCTCCGAAGGCAAGATTTTCTCGCGGGCAGTCCGTTCTCGGCGCTCTCGCAAATACCCTCTTTGTCCCATCGGCGGAGATTATCTTGAATGCATATGCGTTTCTGTTGAGAAGCAGGAACGCGGAAAGCAGGTTGAACAATGCGCATATTGCAAAAGTGAAATTATAAAGTCTGATAGTAGCAAACGCGTCATCGGCGGCAGTGAAAACCGCGCCGAGCGATGTAATGACAGAAAGAACAAACATCACAAGTGTGAAGCTGTCGGCGTCAAAGCCGAAACGTATAATGCGCTTTCCGGCATAAATCAGTCTGTCGCAGACGAGAACCGCGCAGGCAACCGTCATAAGCAGGTCAACCGAAATAAGGATAAACGCGTCGAGCTCAACGCCCGCAATCGGAAGAATGAACTCCCAGATAAGCAGACCGAGCGCAAGCACCGCACAGATGATCATGCGCAGGCGAAGCGAATTGTATTTTTCTCTGAACTGCGCAAAAACCTTCTTGCTGCCGTCCTCTTCCGTATATTCGATCGACGGTTTGTCCATCATCTCCGTGACAGCGCCTTTAAGAGCTGTCGCCTCGGTTTCGTACATGGACGTATCGCCTATATCAGTAGTCTTTGAAATGTCGTCCGTATCGGAGAACGAGTATTCGTCAAAGCTGTGCGGCGTCTCCTCAGGCTCTTCCTTTTCCTTCTTTTCAGGCTCGTATCCGAACGCCATCATCATCATTGCCGTATCGGAAAGATTCTTCTTGTCGGAGGGCTCCGGCGTCGGCTTTTTGATTTCCGCCGTAACAACCTTGTCGCTATCAGAAGGCTTTTCAGGCTTTGTAACACGGTCAAACGTGTCTGTTTTCTCGCCGGTCGTTTTGTATTCGCCGGTATTTTCGGGCTTCTCGCGACGAAGTCCTGCGAAAAGTCCCCTCTTCTCCCTAGGGTGCTTTATTCCGGGATTTGTTGAGTAATTGTCCACGTTTTTCACGGGCTCCGGCTCCGGAGCCGGCTCTTCCGTGTAATTTTCAACGTAGTTTTCCGCATCCTCTATGTTCTTCTGAAGCTCAGATACTTCAACAGTATCCGTGCTCGGAATTTCAGCCGCCGCGGGAGTTTCCTCCTTCTTTACGGGGGTGACGCAGGCTGTTTTCATCATATCCCAGTATTCGTCATCCTCAGCAGACGTTTTTCCCTCCGCAGGGACATCATCCGGAAGTCCCGCTCCGAAGGTTTCCGCCGCTTTTATGCTTTCGTCAACGTCGGGCATCTTCGGCGTTTCCCCGCCCGATTCCTTCTGAAGGTCGACAATCCTTCCGTGAAGGGATTCGTAATCGCCCCCGCCGCTGACGCTCTCCGACGGTTTACCGCCGAGATATTTCTCATAAAGCTCGCTGTATTTTTCGTCAGTCAGTCCGCCTGTCACAGGAGATGACGCCGGTCTTTCCTCTGCGCCGTCTGTCTTTGCAGACTCTGCGCCGAGCTGACTGTTCAGCCTTGCAAGAAGACTGTCGGCAGACGTTTTAAGCTCGTCTATGCTCTTTTTGTTTTCTTCCGCCATGATTTCCCTCCGATAAATTATTTCCCCTGTTTGCTTGCCGCCTCATAAAGCAGAACGGCGGCAGCTGTCGATACGTTCAGAGAGTTTACCCCTCCGCGCATCGGAATTGAAACCGTGTAATCGCATTTTTCACGGACGAGTCTTGAAACGCCCTCGCCCTCACTTCCGAGCACTATCGCGCACGGGCAGTTCATATCCGCCTCGCGGTAATCGTCCCCATCAGCCTCTGCGGCAAACGTCCATATTCCCATTTCTTTCAGCTCATCTATTGCAGAGGCTATATTCGCAACCTTTGCAATCGGCACATATTCTATCGCTCCTGCCGAGGATTTTGAAACGGTCGACGTCATCTGCGCACATCTTCTCTTACCTATAATGACGCCGTGCGCCCCGGCGCCGTCCGCACATCTGATAATCGCGCCGAGATTGTGCGGGTCTTCAATTCCGTCGCAAACGACGATGAGCGGTTTTTCCCCGCGTTCTCTTGCTCTTTCAACAATGCTTTCAATGCTCACATATTCGACAGGTGACGCAATTGCGGCAACGCCCTGATGATTTGCGCCGCCGGAAAGCTCGTCAAGACGTTTTTTGTCCGTCTCGTCAACGACTATTCCGTGATCTCTCGCTATGGCAACAATCTTTGTTATAGAACCTTCGCGTTCGCCGCGCAGGACGTAAATTTTTTCAATGTCCCTGCCGCTTTTGAGCAGCTCCGATACTGGATTGCGCCCGACCGTCACGCCCGCCGCAGGCGTCCCTGTTTTTTCCCTTGAAACAAATTTTCTTTCGTTCATAAAAGTTCCCTTTTCTGTATTATCAATGAGATGAAAACCATCTCAGAAATGCCGATATGCCCATCACTTCGAAAAATTCGGATTTCTGACCGAATTCAACAAAGCTACGACGTCCCATGCGCACCACAGACGCCGTCACGTCGTCATAAATAATATATCCGTTTATCTTTTCCGAGGAGCAGATTTTTGAAATCACCTCTGCGGAAGGCGTTCCGTCAACCGATATCTCCGTTTCAACATCGCGCATAAGCTCATCGAAGTCTATGTGTTTCAGTCTGAAAGTAACCGTTGTATCCGTCGATCCGGACGCCGACTTGTTTTCATCGGGATACGAAACAACTCCGACGTTTTTCATAAGTAATTTATAGGCGGCGAGCTTTTCGTCATCAAGAGCGGAAAAATAACCTCGCATTACGTTTACGTTATCTTCAGATCCCGCAGCGACAAGTTCCGAAAGCCCGTCAATATCTGCATTTGACACGGCCTCTATCGTCTTTTCAACAAGTGTTTTTTCGCTCATGGCACACGCACCGAGACAGAAGACCGTCGCAATGGCAATCGCCAGAGCAACAAATCCCTTTACATATTTCATTCATCACACCTCCCCGCGAAGATAATTTTACATCATAAGTATATTATTTTCAATATTATATCACAGTTTTTTCCGTTTGTATAGCCCCATTTCAAAGTAAAATATGTAAATTTTCAAAACAACGCAAATGGCAGAAACCACAAATTAAGCATCGGCTTTTCTTGTCGAAAAACAAAAACGCCCCGGATTTTCCGAAGCATTTTTGCTGCATATTCATTTACACTACTCTCAAACCCACCGAGATGTTCGATGCCATCAAGCAAGGTTTTAGTACCCTATAAAATTACACTACTCTCAAACAAACAAGTTTTATAATTTACTTTACAAACGGTTTTAGTACCCTATAAAATTACACTACTCTCAAACCTTCGCAGATTAAAATCGAGCTTATGCTCAGTTTTAGTACCCTATAAAATTACACTACTCTCAAACTAAACACGTCGTACAATGCCGCGGGCATCAAGTTTTAGTACCCTATAAAATTACACTACTCTCAAACTCGACGGTTAAATAATAATAGGTCGTCTGAGTTTTAGTACCCTATAAAATTACACTACTCTCAAACGGTATTCCTGTGTTCGATCAAGAAAAAAAGTTTTAGTACCCTATAAAATTACACTACTCTCAAACTCGTGATCGAGATAATACAAATTTCCCGTTGTTTTAGTACCCTATAAAATTACACTACTCTCAAACTGTACAGAGTAACGTCTGCCATTTAATCAGTTTTAGTACCCTATAAAATTACACTACTCTCAAACCGCTTTCGCTGTTTGTCCGGCTTTCAATATGTTTTAGTACCCTATAAAATTACACTACTCTCAAACTGCTTCCCAAAGTGTTTTATTTGCGCCCAGTTTTAGTACCCTATAAAATTACACTACTCTCAAACTCCGCCATCGACAAAAAAGCGTTGATTTGCGTTTTAGTACCCTATAAAATTACACTACTCTCAAACCTCAAATTTGAGTTCAAATGCCGCTACGGACGACACGTGTAAACATATAGGGCAAAACAAACCTCAATCATTTTATATCATAAAATGCTAAGAAAATCAAGCATTTTTGTCAAATTCAGTCTCAGAATTCACACAAATCGGAGTCTATTATAAGCTGTTCCATCCCATCGATTTTCTTTCTTGCGCAATTTTCAAGCATAAAGACGCAAAGCTGTTTCTTTTTTATTTCACCGATAAATCCTTCAATTTCTTCATCGCTGAAATATGACCTCATATTCAGTGTTATGAAAAGCTTTTTGCCGCCTAAGTCAAGGATAAGCGACATATATGAGATAATCTTTTCAATTACGTTTTCAAAGTCGTCCGCTATCGCAACGGATGCCGCCTTTATTATCGCTCCGATATTCAGTTTTCTGCATTCGATTGTCACCGGCAACGAAAAGCTGAGCTCTGAAATATATTTTTCCGTTTCGGCAATCAGGCGCGACGTCTCAATATAATGACTTTCGTCGACAGCAACCTTTTCAATCGCAGCCGATATTCCGGAGAGCATAGTCTTTGAGTTTATATCAAAAGGAGCAAAGCTCTCCAGAATATCGGCGTATTTATTCATTGCCACGGGAGTATTGTCGACCGAAAGAACAGTATCCCCGTCACTCCCGGAAAGCTGAGAATGTATATCCTCCGCAAAGCGACGGAATAAAGGCTGATTTTCAATTATCAGAGAAAAAGGCACACCTTCGTTTATCTCTATAAGCGAATTGAAATACGGGCAGGCTATTTTCAAAGTATCACCACCTTTTCGTCACTGTCGACAACGTCCGTTACATATTTTCCCGTTATATATGTCATTGCCGCGAATTGCTTTTCAGTAACCGTCAGAAGCTGAACTATACCTGCCGACGGTTTTTCGCGCTTTATAGTTTCGGCGACGGATTTTTCAACGGTTGCGTTCAGAACCATACGGCAGTAAACAGATTCCTGCATCATAAGAAATCCGTTTTTTATGAGCATCCTGCGAAAGCGACGGTATTCCCTGCGCGCAGGCTCGGTATCCGTCGGCAAATCGAAAAACACAATCATCCTCATAAATCTGTAACTCATAATTCAATGAAATTTATCCTGTCCGCGTCCGACAGTTCTATCGCGTCAAATACGCTTCGCGAATATAGCTTCACGGCGTTCATGACTGTCTGCTCCGCCCCCGCTATGCGCACCGGGGAATGAAGAATTCCGAGAAGCTCCAGCTTTTCTTTCTTGCCGAACTCGACCGGCGCAATATCAATCACCTTTCTGTCAACTATGGCGCGGAACGGCTCCATCATATCGCACGACAGGTTATACGGATTGAACATATTGTCATGACAAAGTCCTATGTGCGGAAGATATCCGCAGAGAGTAACCTCGCGGTTGAATGCCGAAAGAATGAGTCCGTAACCGTAATTCAGGGCGGCATTTATCGGGTTTTCCTGTCCGCGGGAAAAGCTCTTGCCGAAAAGCGCATTGAAATACACCTTTGCGGCATGACCTTCCCTGTTAGTCGCATCGCCGGGAACAAGCTCCCGCATATATCCCGTTAACATGGCGGCTTCGCCTTCATGACCGTTTTCAACAAGCGTTTTTGCCTGATTGCATATCTTTTCAAGCACTATCGCCGTCCAAGCCTCTGTTTTTTGCTCCTGCGTCCATCCCATCTGCTGTTTGATTTTCAGCGACGCATTGTGACACCCGCTGTACGGCTGAAGCTCCGCATAGGGACTTCTTTTTTCATCGCAGAATATTATACGGACTTTTTTCTCCGTAAGCTCGGAAAGCAGGCAACCCGTCATCGAAACGGCAGGATTTTCTATCATCAGAACAGCTATTTCATCGATAAATATCCTTGCCGTTTCTTCTCCGCGGATAACCATATATCCCATGGAATAATCGAGCTTGCACCTGTTTGAGATCAGCACTGTCCTCCAGCTCATATCAGATCAAGAAGGTTTCCCGTGCGATGCCCGAAGAGTCCCGAGGATGACCTGTCGATTATACGGACATCCGAATAATTCTTTTTCCAGTTGCTCAGACTTGCGCTCATAAGCATAACTCCTTCATGCTTGCTACCGCCTAATGCCTCTATATTACATGTTCCGGCGCGATTTGTTTTAAGAAACAGAATCATATTTTTAAGAGTCTCATACTGTCCGTCCAAGCTCAAAGCCTCAAATTCCTCTCTTTTATCGATCGTAACACTCAGCTTTGCGCCCGGTTGCTTTGAATAGACGCTACCGTTCATTATATTTACAAGGTCGACAAAGAGCGCAACATTCTTCTCCCTTGATATTCCGGAAAACGTTTCGTCAATCACATATTCGGGATTTTTCTTCCGTTTCTCGGAGATATTGTCCAGATTCTTGATATATGCAATCTGTTCAGCCGTATATCTCGGCGTCATAAGAGAGCGCATAATAACTTGGCGTCCAACGCCAGCCATTCCCGAAATGCACGCCTCAAATCCGTCAAGCGAAAACACGGTATTCACCTTAATTATTCTGCTACCGAGCGGGAGCGATATGTCCTCCGCATTTGCAGGAAGCTTCTTTCTTATATGCTCTTCCGCATAGCCCTGATCGGAAAGATATTTATCTGCAACAAGCAGCTCAACGGGGACGATCGTCAGCTCATATTTCTTCTTGATTCTGTACCTCGCGAGCACGTAAAACGAGACCGTCGGCTTATTGTACCCGCCGTATTTCGCCGTGTCAAGTCCTCCCTTGAGCGGGACAAGACTGTCGCTCGATCCCGCAGGCAGAGGTTGCTGGTCAAAAAATCCGCCCTTCTGCTTCGTCTGATATTTTGTCAGATGAGTATGTACATTTGCCATTGTTCTGTCAACAATCGGCAAATGCTTTTCGGGATTCCATATGATGTTTCCGTCGATTACGCATTTTCTTCCGAACAGTATGTGCATTTTCGGAGAGTAGTCATTCAACGCATCAAGATAGTATCGCCTTGTGAACTTTTCATGAAGCAGATTGCCGACGACAATGTTCAGATATGCGTCATGCGCATGATGAATGTCGCTCGCGGTTCTGGATTTCACAAGACATTTTGACTTTTTCTCCGCGTCCGTAAGCGTGCGGTCAAAAAGTGCATAGTTGCATATTTCTCCGTATTCGTGTCTGAACTCGCTGACATTTCCCGCTTTGACAAAAACGATTTCCGTTTCCGGATAGAGCTCCTGCAAAAGCTCCGTAACCGCCTTTGTCGACTGTCCGGTCTCGACGATCTGACGGTTTATAAAGCCGAGGCGTTCATCAGGCAAAAATTCATGATCTCTCGTCAGCCTGCGGAATTTCTCCTCGCTTATGAGCTTTGCGTCACGGAGCTTTTCCCATAATCCGCGCATTTTGCTTCTTATATCGCTCTCTATCGGATATGTATCGGTCTTTCTTCCGTTTTCTTCGGAATGAACAAGCACTTTGTTATTAAGGACACTGTCATCCTTTATATATGCTCTCGGCCAGATATGGTCTACATTGTATTCGTTTGTTCCGATAGCAGAAATGTCAATGGGCTTTCCGCAATATGCGCACTTCCCCATCTGACAGAAATACAGGAACAGCTTTTCGCTTTGCAATCTTCTGTCGACTTCGTCACCCATGGCGTCAAGCTCTTTCAGGAGTCTCGCCGTGTCTTCGGAGTCAATCTTGCTGTAAAACTCGCGCAGTCTCTTGCTTCTGCTTAGCTTGTCCGAGTCAATGCGTTTGTCCTCGCCGCGCGTCATTTCAACAAATATCTTCTCGGGCGGGCACTTTTCGGCTTTGACAACATCCGCTATTATGTCAAGCGTGCGCATGACCGGACGTTTGACGGCGTTTGATATGCCAAGCTCGTCCAGCCTTTCGGCAAGAGTTGTCGGATGTCCGGAGAAATATTCTCTGCTGATTTCTGAGATTTGAGCTTTGAAACCGTATCCCTGTCCGTCTATTATCTGCATCAGGTTGTCATTTGTATTCCACATAAAGTGCATAACGGTTCCGACCTCGCCCGTTTTCTCGCAGACCGCCTCAATACCGTTGAGGAATCTGCCCGAGAGTCTGCCGAAATCGGAATATTTCCTTTGCGATATATATTTTATATCGTCATCGGAAAGATTCTTTCCGTTCTCCTTCGACCATTTCAAAAGCCATTTTTTAAGCCTCGCAGTGTCCTCCGTGCAGGTAATTCTTTCAATTATGCGGTCGACGTCGTCCGCCGTAAGAACTCCGGCAGAAATGAGCCTGCGAAAATCAATATATGGCTTGTATGATGACTTTATCTCGTCGCCGAGCCCGCTTATACGCGCCTCCTCTCCCTTTGAAACAGCTTTGACAGACACGAGAAAATCAATAAGCTTTTTCTTTGTGACCTTCTTCTCCTTTTCAAAAAGTTCATGGAATATCTGTTGTTTCAGCTCAACGCTTATCGGTTTTCCGTTGATTCTGATATTGTTTATTTCGTTGAGAATGGTAAATTTACAGTAAAGCAGCGACTGCTTCGGCAAAACATTCTCCCCGGGGAGGTATGTGCATTTATTTGTCATGCGCTTGATAAAGCCGTCTTCGCTTGCGTCAAGATTGACCTTCTCTTCAAAGTTCCACGGGAGGATACGTCCCTCCGCCCTGCGCTCTATCCATGCATGTTTGTTTCCGGGAGACTTTTTGAGCGGGCCGACAAAATAAGGTATCGTGACGGAATATCCCGCATTTGCGATTGTGTTCAGAATGCGATTCCCAGACAGGAGGATTTCAATCCTTCTGTAAATCCCCCGGATAATGGCGAGAAACCGATTTCAATTATCACAGGTAAGCAGGTTACGCTTGAAGATATCGCCCAGGCAGTTTGCCTCGATGCATTAGTATATGAAGATATATATCATGTGGACGCAACGCGATGCGAGGAATGGTTTGCTGTCAATCCGGATATATATGTGATGGCAAAGGACAATAAGTCAGACAAAATTATTGCATATGTAAATATTTCCCCTGTAACCGATGAGTGCTATAATCGTATCAAACGAGGAGATTTTATTGATACAGGCATTACGGCAGATATGATATTGAGCTATGATATGCCATTTCCGTACAGCGTGTATTTTTCATCAATCGTCATTCATCCGGACTATCATAACACGGAAGTCTTTATGGAATTGTTCAATGCGATAGTTGATAAGTTTATTGCATTGGGTGAGCACGAGGTGTTCATCCGCAGAATGATTGCAGACGCAGTCACCAAAAACGGTGAAAAGTTTTGCAGACTGTTCGGTATGACCAAGCTGGATGGGAGCAATCACGAATCGTCTCTGTATGAAGTAACGATGATTCCTCCCGAATTCAGGGTATTATCAAAGAAATCGAGGCAATTGTATGATTATTACCGGCGTAAATATGACGAAGCGCCATATTTGTTTGACGAGTGAGCAAAGCATTTACAAGTCAAAAGTATGACACTTTAACAAATGGTCTTCAAGAAACCGCGTCGGCGCTCCGAAATGGTAGGTGACAAAAGTCATCCTATCGGCAGATCGTACAAAAAACATCGATTATACTCAATAAATCAGCCGAGAATGGGGCGAAAGCCTCATTCTCGGCTGATTTTATTATTCGGTAAATCCAAAATATTCGGCGACCTCGGCTGCGGTAGTATCTATGCTTGTGTGATCGTTCCAGATAATATTTTTGATACCAAGCTCCGTGACCCAATCCGGCACGCTCGATTCGGCAGGGGCAACGCATTCATAAGCTTTCTCTATAACCCGTTGCTTTTCTTCATCGCTCAAATCCGTCCGCTTGGCAACGGTATCGCGTATCTTTTCGTGATCGGGGCAGTCAAACCAATCAAAAGACGTACTCTGGTTGCAAAGATGAACCGCATGGGTAGCAACCGGAGCAATGGCATAATAATCAACAACTTCTTGAAGATTTTATAGATAAAGAATTATGTGTTGAACTTGCAAAGTGCGAATACGAGAATTTGCCTTTCGCAAGCGCTTTTTGTGTTTTTATTCATGACGGTTCAGCTGAAAAGTTTTTCCGGACTTACTAATCCTGCTTTGTGGGACAGCTTGGGACTGCAAAATTTCGTGTAATCAACAAATATACTCATGTGCCTTTCTCTATAAAATCTGCGTATTGTGCTATTACCCCGGCTCGTTTTCTGACACTTATCGGCACCTTGTCGCCATTTGTCATCATTATCATGCCGTCAGCTATCCTATTGATTTTTCCCAGATTGACTATATATCCTTGATGCGTCTGACAAAATTCGAGATCCTTCAATTCGTTATATGTGTCAGACAGTTTTGCTGATATTTCAATGTTCTCGCCTTCGATATGATAGATCAAGTGCTTTTTGACGCACTCTATATAATATATGTCCGAAATCAGGATTCTGCGAGGCGTTTTTCTTTGCTGAATTGTTATATATTTCTTATTTGTCTTTATCTTGTCGTAGGCTTTTTTCAATACAGTGGAAAACTTCTCTTTTGGGCAATCCTTCATCAAATAATAAAAGGCATCGCAGTCATAAGATTCTACGGCATATTGAGGGTGATTGGCATAGAATATTAAGATGACATTGCTGTCTGATTGACGAATTCTTTTGCCCACCGTGATACCGTTATCTTGGGGCATATCAACGTCCAAAATGATAATGTCGGCATTATTTCCATTGTCAAGATCGGCACAAAGCTGCTGACCGCTTGTGTATTTATTTATTGTTGCAAGGGAATCGACTTCCATGCAAAGACTTGCAAGCTTATCCAATTCAATTTCCATGTCGTCGCATATAGATATTTTCATTTTGAAACCCTTTCATTACGATTTATGAGATTGCGTAAATATTATAGCATACTTTGAAAGAAAAGTAAATAGCCACAATGGTATTTTTTGTGCGAATAAGACAATTAAATTGATTTCTCGTTATTAAGAGCCGCATTTGCGACGAATAGGCATTTTAGCTCAACGATTGTCGTTTTCTATTGAAAAATCATATAACAAATGTTAATATAATATTGGAAATGTTATCAATGAAAAACATTGGCAAAGATGTTTCCGCGTGCTTGCATGACACATGATACAATGTGTAACAGTAAAAGCAAGCCTGATATATCATCGGAACGGAGGTGTGGAAGATGATTTCGCTGAAGAAGTATGTCGGATGTGTTGTTTTTTCGCGATTGACGGGCGTTTTCGCTTCCGCCGGTCATCGCTTACAAATCATTTGTCGGGGCGGATAATCAGGCAATCTCGAGTTTTGGTTATCCGCTTACGAATGAAAAATTAAAAATTTATTTGAAAGGAAATCAAAACCATGAAGAAGAATTTGTTCAGAATTATTGCAGCTACTCTGCTGATCGTTTCTATGTTTGCATTCTGTATTACAGCTAATGCCATGGATTATATGAAGTATACACGTAGCACAGATGACCCGACGTTTACGGTGTTGGGCTCTCTCCAAGCAAATAAATATTCAAAAGCATATGCATTTCACTCAATTTATGCAACGCTCAGATTTGACCCGACGGGAAATGGCACGCCGACATACACTTTGCTGGATATGCAACTGATTGTCACAGGCTCGGGTGGGACGTTGCTTACGCCTATTGTTGCTTCTCAGGAGCGTGTTATTATAGGTCAATTCATCCGTACTGAAGATGTGCGCCTCTCTCAGGAAAGCGGAATCACATTTTTACTTGGAAACTATTATGCGACCGTTCCGGGCTCAATTGTTTCGTTTAACCCACCCAGCATTGAAATTTCTGTTTTTGACTGATACATAGCTTGCGCGGAGGTTGTATATCTATGATTTTACAACCTCCGCCATTTGCACAGAAACACTTTTCGGCTCAATTATTACTGATTTTTGTAACAAGGAGATACTTATGAAGAAATGCAAAGCTGCTATATGCCTGCTTTCGGTTTTTGTTTTTTTGTCATTCGTTCTTTCGGCGTGCTCAACGCCCGGAAATGACTCGGACGATGTCTGCGCCAGAGGCTTCAATACTTATCTTTATGATGATATTATTTATTACTACGATATAAACACATTTTCGATAAAATATCAGGATCTGAACAATATCCAGACGGCGGGACTTCCGCTTTACGGGGATGTTCTTGCCTCCGGCGAAGAGAATCCGTTTACGAATATATTCTCTCCGATGGTTTATTTTGCGGTTGATCAGAAAGCAACCAAAGAAAACAATAACAAGCATGTTTTAATCGGAGCATATCGTAGAACCGGTGTTGATAAGCAGACAAACAGGCCGAAAAGCTTTTATCAGATCACATCATTTGATACGGGCACAAACAAAGTGACCGTGATACAGGATGAAATTGCAGAAAATATACAGTCGCTGGCTATTTACGGCGATTGGATAATATATACGACAAACGAAGGGGATCGCGGAACAAATATTCATGTGATAGGCAAAGACGGCAGCGGTTATAAGAAAATGGAGAACCCTGATAAGAAGTCTTATCGTGTTGAAACAGTGTATAAAAACCGCATTTATTTTATTGACTCCGCCGGACAGCTTTTTTCATGCTCTTTGGCACTTGATGACACGCAGTATCTTTTCAACATTGTCCTGAGAGCAGAGATGTTTATTGCAAATGATTACATCGTATATTGCGATAACCTTCAGGCAACGGAGTTTGACGGAATGTCGTATATGAATGTGGATATTGTCCGCTGTCCGATTTCCGATGTTTCAAAGAAGGAAAAGATATTGTCAAACGTAAGTATGGGAATGAACCACGGCGATAAGTTTTATTATTATCTTTCCGAGCCGCGCAAAATCGGCCCGGTTACAGCTGAGTATTCGCATATTCTTTACGAATATTCGTTTGAAACGGACTCGTCAAGAGAGGTTTATGATCTTCAGGACAAAGCGATTTCAAGGTGCTATATAGCGCTCGGCGACAATTATATTGTATATAGCGAAACCGACTATTCTTCAGGCAGTCCCGTATCACGCTGGATTGTGCAGGATCTGAAGACGAATGAAGAAACAGTGGTGCCTAAATAAAAAAGAGCCATAGGCATATTCAAGAAAAGAAAGGGCGGCGGTTATGAGATCCACCGTATACTATGAGATAAAAAAACTATGCTCTCAATTGTATCTGATGATGTTTGCCATTGCTCTGCTGCTTGCAAATGCGATCTTTTGCGGCGTCTCCGCGAAAACAAATTCTCGCACGAGCAAATATGCCAAACAGGCTATCGCTGTATATTCATTATATAAATCCGATCCGGAGCTGTTTTATAAAGAAAAGGAGCGTATTGAGAATAATTTCTACTCAACATATGACGAAGTAAAAGAAAGCGTATACGGTGAAGGAATTATTGAAGATATTTCGCTGTTTCGGTATGTCGCTTCGTTTATTGACGCGGACAAGAATTATCATAACAGGCTGAACCAGATCATAACTCAATCCTCAAATATAATAAAGCAGGCGGAAGGCTCGGGCGGGGCGGTCAATACATATAATTACCGCTATCAGGAGCAGGTGATAAAAATATATTCGGCGCTGGACGAGAGCGTTTCGATTGACGACACCATTGTCATCGGATGGAATGAATATTTCGGAGTCGGCACAGAGATTATTTTCGTTTTTGCCGCTGTTTTGATCTGCTCTGTGTGGATTGCGGTGAACGATTATCATACAGGTTTTTACGCAATAGAAAAGACCTGCGCAAATGGCAGGGAGAACACAGCGGCGGCGAAATACCTTGCCGCGATGATCGCCGGCGCCGTGCTGACGGCGGCATTCAATCTTTCGTCACTTCTGGCGACATGGGCGACGCTCGGGTTTTCCGATCCTTCGGTGCCGGTGCAGTCGGTCAGCGCATTTCTGCTTTGCCCTTATAATATGAGCATATTGGGATATCTGATTGTCTCGCTCATTATCAAAATGCTGACAATTGCCGTTTTTTCATCCGTCGTCCTGGCGATATCATCTGTCGCGAGAAAATTCACAGCGGGAATTATAGGCGGCGCAGCGCTCCTTTTCGGAGGCTTTCTGATGTCCTCCGCCGATTTTACAAAGTCGGGACAGGTGAAATATATAAACTTCTGGTCGATATTCAATCTGAAAGAAATCTTTTCGAGATATCGCTCTTTGGATATTATAGCTCATCCGGTATCGATAATACCGGTCAGCATATTACCGGGAGCTGTTCTTCTTGTCGCCGCGTTCTTTGTCAACCGTTTCGGTTTTGCCCGTGTAAGTAATTCGGCGCGTAAAAGGAGAGCTTCTGCAAGAAAGAACGAAAAAGCGCGTAGCTTGAAAGAAGTGCGTAAAAAGGCGACCCTGTATGATACAAGCCTTTTATCTTTTGAGCAACGCAAGCGTATATGGATAATTTTCCTGCTTGCCGCGGTTGTTATCATAAAATGCGCCTATGCCGCAAGCTATTTTGAGATTGACGACACGTCATATAACCGCATATACACCGGATATATTGCCGAAATCGAAGGAGAATATTCAAGCGAAAAAGCGGCATATCTGAGAAACGAATACGATAACTGTAATGCTATTGTTGAAAAATACGGCGAAAACACAGAGGCGTATTTTTCCAAAAAAATGTCGATAGATGATTATCTTGCATATTGCGCCGATTATTCGGCTGCACAGATGAAAATCCGTGTGCTCGGCGACATTATGAAGCAATCGGGATATCTCGGCTCGCTGTATAATAAGGGCGTCACGGGGTCATTTGTAAACGAATTGTATTGTTATAAATATCTTGATACCGGGACGGACTGGATACTGGTAGCGTTTTTGTGCGTTCTGAGTATCAGCGGCTTTTCGATGGAGCGCAGAAAGACATCATCGTCGTCATCTCCGTCATTTTTGCTCGGCACGACTCTTAAGGGCAGAACAGACACATTCATGGCGAAATATCTGTTTACCCTGATCTATGCGGTTTCGGCAACAGTTTTGCTCAAAGCAATTGATCTTGTCTGCTTTGCCGTGAAGTTGAATATGCCGCCGACAGGCGTATTGCTTGTCAGTATGACGCGATACGCCTTTGTTCCGACATCTTTATCGCTCGGGCAATACATCGGCTCTGTGCTTGTATTTTCGCTCCTCGGAGCGGTGCTTGCCGCCTTGGCATGCTTTGCGATATCATACTTTATAAAGGACAATTTATCCGCGTATGTGACATCGGCGATATTTATGTTCGCCCCAGGACTTCTGCAGGCGGCGGGGGTGAAATTTTTCTGTTATATCGACATAAGCAAATTGACGGACGCCGATTCGTTGTATCGTCTTTCGGCGGAGACAACGCCCTCGGCTGTATATGCATGGTTTGCCATAGCGTATGCCATTGTATTTATCTTCGTCGGCTGTTCTTTCACTTTTTCGCTCAGACGCATACATAAAGGAGGAAGATTATGATTTTATCCATTAAAGAGTTAAGCAAGGCATACGGTAAAAATCAGGCGCTTTCCTGCTTTTCCGCAGATTTTCAGCCCGGAATATATGCGCTTTTGGGCCCGAACGGCGCGGGAAAGTCGACTCTTATGAATATTATTACGGATAACCTGAAAGCCGATTCCGGCGAGATCACATTCGGAGATGACGGAAAAGAGCCGGAAAACATCAAGAAGATGGGCACGGAGTTCAGAAAGAAATTGGGCTTCATGCCGCAGTATCCGGGACTTTATCCGAACTTCACGGTCGAGAGCTTCATGTGGTATATGGCGACATTGAAAGACATGGGGAGCGGGCTCGGAGGAAAAGAGAGAAAGCAGTATATAGCGGAGCAGATAAATGAAATTCTCGTCGCGGTCGAGCTTGACGACGTTTCAAAACGCAGAATCGACGCGTTGTCGGGCGGAATGAAGCAAAGACTTACGCTCGCACAGGCGGTTCTCGGTAGCCCCTCGGTCCTTATACTCGACGAACCGACAGCGGGGCTTGACCCAAAGCAGAGAATTGCTATACGGAATTATATTTCGCAGATAGCGTTGAACAAAATTGTCATAATCGCAACGCATGTTGTGAGCGACGTTGAGTTCATCGCGCGTGATATTATCATGCTGAAAAATGGCGTTATAATTGAAAAAGCTCCTCCACATGAGCTGATCAAAAAAATCGACGACAATGTCTGGAGTATTCCCGTCGGCGAGAGTGAAGTTTCCTCCATGCAGGAAAAGCACCGCGTGATAAATATTGCACGTGATGAGGATGACCCACAAACGGTCAGACTGCGCGTCATTTCCGATGTCAGACCGACAGAGACGGCAATAAACGTGCCGTCCACCTTGGAGGACTATTATCTTTGCGTATTCAATGATGTGGGTTCGGCTTGAAAGACATTGAGATATCTTAATGCTTTATCGCATGCCGAAAGAAAAACGATTTAATTGACAGACTCAGATTTGTATTAATCGAAAAATGCCGAATGCAACAGATTTTGCTTACATTCGGCATTTTCATTGCGTGGTTTGGTTAATACCTATGATCGACTGCGAAGATACGGAAACGTCAAAGAACAACCGTTCTCTCGTCTGGAACACAAGGCGCAATAACTATGGCTGGAGAAAATATCTTGGCGTTGCAGTAAGCAAAGAAAACGGGTTCGGATTCCCGACGGCACATCACGAAACAGCCGTCGGGTCAAGCAGGAATCTCTCAATGCCCTGCGTGCTTTGTGCGGTATTCGCCGGGCGTGATCCCTGCGCATTTACGGAAGGTTCTTGAAAAATGGCTTTGCGATGAAAAGCCGAGGTAGGCGGAGATTGCCGCAAGGGATTTGTCGGTATAACGGAGAAGGCGTTTTGCCTCCTCCGTTTTTTCTTTCAGAATGTAGTCTGAAAGGGTTGTGCCGGTTTCTCTGTGAAAACGGGCAGACAGATGCGTGCGGCTTATATAGAGCGAAGCGGCGATCTGCTCTGTTGTAATCGGCTTGGAGAGGTGATGCTGAATGTAGTTTGAAACCGCCGCGATCAGCTGTGACGGATCGCTTCCGAAGTGCAGGCGTTCAACGCGCGCGGTATAATCCGAAATCATATGAAATTGCAGATTTGTGATCTCCTCCGCAGTGTTCGTCAGCTCGCAACGCTGAATATAGCGGTCGGAGAGCATCAGCGCGTCATCCGCATCCATTCCTCCTCTTATAGCGGCGCGTGAGGCAAGCGTGACGGACACTATAAACATATTCTTCATCTGGCGCAGCTGGTCAAAGGCGATGACTCCTCCCCTGATCGCAGGCGCATTTTTTGCCCATTCCGAAAGCGCCGCCGTATCGCCCTTGCGGATAATGCTCATCAGCGTTTGTTCGAGGGACAGCGTGTTATGCAAATCTGTCGGATACTCTGTCGGGGCATCCGTTTTTTCAGCTGCCATTTGCGAAGAAAGGTCCGTTTGCAATTCATCATAAATCGTCAGGTCGGCAAGCGTGACCTTCTCTCCGTTGAGAATGTAATTGACGGCACAGAGCGTCTGCATCACGCTTTCCAGCGGCATGGGGACGATGCTTTTCATTCCGGCGACAAAATCATCGGTGTCATCGGTCGGGACATCGGCAAGAAACGCAAGCGAGCGCAGTTCCGCATCGCTGACCGTCACCTGTCTTGTCGGTCCCATTACAATCCTTGTTTTTCCGCACTTTACCACACCGTAATACTGAAACTGTGCAGTCATATAGTAACCGATATTCTTCTCTATGGCAAAAATTTCGTTTTTGCAGATTTCCATAGGATCGCGCGGAAGCCTGCCGACAAAGGAATAATAGACAAGAACATCCCCGTCAAAAATCCGCACGGGAATGCCCGAAAGCCCCGCAATCACCGAACACAGATACTCCAGATCGATGTTTTTCATCTCCGTCACCTCGATTCAATACAATTATACCACAATCAATACAATAATGCAATACAAAAATGCCGCCGGATGATATAATGGTAGCAGAATAAAATCGGGAGGGGTCTATCTATGAAAAATAAGGCTTCCGAACTTACAAAAAAAGAAAAATCCGCCCTTTTGCAGGGAACGGATTTTATGTACACCTGCGGCGCACCGCGGCTGGGCATTCCGCGACTTGCTATGGCGGACGGACCGCACGGACTGCGCAAGCAGATCGGCGGCGGGGACAACGGAGTTTCCAAAAGCGAACCTGCGACCGCATTTCCGACAGCGGCGTGCGTAGCATCCTCTTGGAATCCCGAAAATGCCGAACAGATCGGGCGGGCAATCGGGGAGGAATGCCGGTATTACGGAGTGCATGTGCTTCTCGGACCGGGTGTCAACATCAAGCGCAACCCGCTTTGCGGCAGAAATTTTGAATATTACAGCGAAGACCCGCTCCTTGCGGGAAAGTTCGGCGCGGCGTTCGTGCGCGGTGTGCAGTCCATGGGCGTGAGCGCGTGTTTGAAGCACTTTGCGCTCAACAATCAGGAAAACTTCCGCTTTGTCGGCAACTCCGTTGCGGACGAACGGGCAATGCGGGAGATTTATCTGAAACCGTTTGAAACAGCTGTGAAGGAAGGAAAGCCGGGAGCGGTCATGTCGTCCTATAACCGGATCAACGGCACGTTCGCATCCGAAAACAAATGGCTTCTGACCGATGTTCTCCGCACGGAGTGGGGCTTTGACGGGATCGTGATGAGCGACTGGGGCGGCACGCATGACCGCATTGCCGGAAACCGCGCCGGAGAGGACTTGGAAATGCCGGGCGATACGGCGGTCAGCCTGAAGAAAGTCTATGACGCACTTTCGGATGGCAGTCTTTCCGATGACGAAGCCAATGCATACGTAACCCGCATCCTTGCGGCAACGGAGAGGTTCGCAACCGCGTCAAAAACGGAATCCTTTGACCGTGACGGTCATGCGGAACTTGCCGCAGAGGTCGCGGCGGACAGCGCGGTGCTGATGAAGAACGACGGCACGCTTCCGCTGGACGGCACAAAGCCGCTTTGCGTCATCGGCGAGCTGTTTGAAAAAATGCGCTATCAGGGCTCGGGCAGTTCGATGATCTCGCCGACAAAGGTTGTTTCGCACAAAGATGCCTTTGACGTGCGCGGGATAAAATACGGGTATGCGCGCGGGTACAGCGCGGGTGTCGACCCCGCGGAAGGCGAACCGATTGCGGAAGCGGTTGCGCTTGCGGAAAAATATGATACCGTTCTTCTCTATCTCGGACTTACCGACCTTGCCGAAAGTGAGGGCGGAGACAGAGTGCATATGCGTCTTCCGGACGATCAGTTGGAACTGGTCAACGCTTTGATGACAACGGGCAAAAAGATTGTTGTCGTGCTTTCGGGCGGTTCGCCAGTGGAGCTTCCGTTTGCAGACGGTGTCAACGCGATTCTGAACCTTTATCTGCCGGGGCAATGCGGCGGCGAGGCGGGGGCAAGGCTGATTTTCGGCGAAGCCAATCCGTCGGGAAAGCTGGCGGAGACCTGGTACAAGAGTTATGCCGATGTTCCTTACGGCGATGAATACAGTAAAAAAGCAAACGAGTTTTACAAGGAGAGCGTTTTCGTCGGCTACCGCTTTGCAAAAACGGCGAAGATTAAGACCGCATTCCCATTCGGCTTCGGACTGTCCTACACGGATTTTGAATACAAAAATCTTACTGTCGCAAAGGAAAACGGCGTCGTCACAGCGACTCTGACCGTCCGCAATACAGGCAACCGTGACGGCGCGGAAGTTGTCCAGCTTTATGTGAAAAACAATGAAAATTCTGCTGTTTTCAAGCCGGAAAGCGAACTTTGCGCCTTTGCAAAGGTATATCTGAAAGCGGGAGAAGAAAAAGCCGTCAGCCTCTCATTTGCTTTGTCGGAGCTTTCTTTTTGGAACGTCAAAGAGAACGCATGGACGCTTGAAAACGGAGAATATACAATTGAAGTCGGTACATCGAGCGAGGATGTCCGCCTGACCGCACCGCTGACGGTGACCGTTGGCGAAGTGCCGGAATCGCCGTATGACATCGGTATAAACGAAAAAATGAAGGGTGCCGCGCGCATCGGGAACACCGAATTTGCCGATTTGCTCGGTACACCGCTTCCCGAAGAGCCGCCCGTATTGCCCCTGACCATGGAAAGCCGCTTCTGCGACTTCCAAAAGACCTTTATGGGCAGAATTCTTTATAACGCCGTGTGCGGGGTCGCAAAGCGTCAGCTGAAAAAGGCGAAAAAAATGCCGCGAGGCACGGAGCGCGACAACCGAATCAAGGGCGCTATCTTCCTGCAACGGATTTTTGATACCAACTGTGTGCGCACGCTTTCCCTTTCGGCGGGAAAATCCATGCCGTGGAACATTGCGGAGGGCTTCGTGCAGTTCGGAAACGGTCACTTTTTCCGCGGAATTGCCGCGATGTGCAAATCATATAAAATCAAAGGAGCGGACGAAAAATGAAAAACGAAATGCTATCTGCAAAGCTGTTTGACAGCCGCGTACACTCGCAAAATGTCACAGGCAAAGAAAAATGGCTCGGGTATCTGCTCGGTCCCTGCGGCGCACTCCTGCTCAACGCCGTGCTTGCAACCTATCTGAACGTCTATTATACCGATGTTCTGAAGCTGACAACCGTCTGGGGCGGTGCGTTTCTTGTTGTGTTCCCGCTTGTCTCCAAAATTATAGACGCAATCACAAATGTCATTATGGGCTATATCATCGACCGCACGAAAACAAAGCAAGGCAAGGCGCGCCCTTGGCTGCTTCTCTCGGCTCCGCTCGTTGCGCTGACTGGAATTCTGCTTTTCACCGTTCCGAACGCGGGCGAGACGGTTCAGGTCATCTGGGTCATGCTTTCCTATAATCTGTTCTATTCTTTTGCATATACTATATACAATATGTCGCACAACCTGATGTGCCCGCTTTCGACACGAAACACAATCCAGCGAGGAGGACTTTCTGTATTCAATCAGATTTCCACCATTATGATGAGCGGCATCATCGTGGCATTGATCTTTCCGATGGTAGTCATGCCGATGCTCGGCGTGGATCAGACCAAATGGATCCTCGTGATGAGCGTTCTTTCCATCCTTTCCCTGCCGCTGACGCTCCTTGAATATTACTTTACCAAAGAGCGCGTGACAGAGGAGCAGTCCGGCACGGAAGAAAAAAAGCTGCCTTTTCTGACGCAACTGAAAATAGTTCTGACCGACAAATACATGATTCTCATGTTTGTCTATTTCTTCATCTATACCCTCGGTACGTCGCTGAAAAACATCGGTCTTGTTTATTATTGCAACTATGTCCTCGGCACTTATAACGACGGCGTCACGCAGACGATGATTTCCGTCATCGGCGGAATTCCCATGGGCATCGGCATTTTTGCCGTGTGGCCGCTGGCAAAGAAATTCGGCAAGCGGAATGTGACGCTTGCGGGATTTATCCTCTATGCGATCGGCAGTGCAATCTGTTGGGCTGTGCCGACGAATATGGCGGTTGTACTTGTCGGGCAGTTTATAAAAAACATCGGCGGACTTCCCTGCGCTTATGTCTTTATGGCGCTCTTTGCAGACGGACTTGACCATCTGGAATGGAAAAGCGGCATGCGCTCGGACGGAGTGGCAATGTCAATATATAATATTCTCGCTGTGGCAACCGTCGGTGTTGCAACCAGTCTTTTCAATGCGCTGATCTCCAAAGCCGGATATGTTGCCCCGAAGCTGGTGGACGGGGTGACCGTTGCCGCGCAGCAGTCGCAGGCGGTCAAAAATATGATCACCTTCTCGTTTGTGGGACTTGAAACGATCACCGGCATCATCCTTGCCGTTCTTCTGATTTTCCTGTCCGTTGAAAAAACGCTATCCCGCAAGCAGGCAAAGATCAGAGAATATCAGCAGGCGGAAGCGGCGGCACGCAGAGAGGAATGGGTTGCGCCCGAAGTCCGCGCGGCTGAGGAGGAAGCAAAGTATCTGCACGAAAACGAGCTTGCCTTTGAAGCGGCGTTGAAGGAAAAATGCGCAGCAAAGGGGCTGGATTTTGAAAAGGAACTTGCCGACTATCAAAAGGCGGCAGCGGAAAAAGCGGCAAAGGCGGAAGAAAAGAAGCGCCTTGCCGAAGAAAAGGAAAAAGCGAAAGCCGAAAAAGCAAAGGCTCGCAAAGATGCAAGGCTTGCCGCTATGTCTCCGGAAGACCGGCTAAAGAAAGAGCAAAAGGAAGCAAAACGCGCCGAGGCAGAGGAAGCCGCATGGCAACGTGAGCTTGCCGCGGGTGAGGCGTACCGCGCAAAAATTCAAGCCGAACTTGCGGCAAAAGGAGAGTGAGCAATGAAAGCGATAAATCTGAAAACCGAATATCTGATAAATCCGATCGGCATTGACATCAGGCATCCCCGCCTGATGTGGAACTGCGAGGGCGGCACAAAGCAGACGGCATACCGTATTGTCGCAAAAACCGACGAACAGATTGTCTGGGACAGCGGAAAGGTTTCCTCGGATAGTATGCACGCGGATTACCCGAATGACCTTGCTTCCCGTCAGCGTGTGGAATGGAATGCTACTCTTTGGGACGAAACCGACTCGAAGGTCGAATCTTCCGAAACGGCGTTTTTTGAAACGGGGCTTTTGTCGGCAAGCGATTTCAGGGCAAAATGGATCAGCGGAAACTATCGCGTAAACCCGAAAAAGCGTTACCCTGTCGACTGCTTCAAAAAAGAGTTTTCCGCGCACAATGTTGCGAAAGCAAGGCTGTATATCACCGCCTGCGGACTGTATGAGGCTTTGGTCAACGGCAAACGCGTCGACGATTTCGTGCTCGCGCCCGGGCATACCGATTACACAAAGCGAATTCAGTTGCAGACTTACGACGTTACCGAACTGCTTGAAAACGGCGAAAACGTAATTACGGTTGAGCTTGCCGACGGTTGGTATCGCGGCTCGTGCGGCGCATGGGGACTTCGCAACCAATACGGAACGCAGACGAAGTTATATGCCCAGCTTGAAATCACGGATAAGAGCGGAAACAAAGCGGTCATCGGCACGGATCAAACGTGGGCGTGGTCGAACGACGGCAAAATCCGCTTTGCCGACAACAAGGATGGCGAGATAGTCGAGGCATGGCGCACGCCTTCCTACGGCGGCCTTGCAAAGGAAACAAAACGCGATGTTACGCCCGCTTCGTCGAATAATGTTCCCGTTACCGAACACGAAAGATTTTCCGTTCAAAAGGTGATTACCACGCCGGGTGGCGCAAAAGTCCTCGACTTCGGGCAGAACATCGCGGGATATATTTCGTTTGCCGTAATGGCGAAGAAGGGGCAGAAAATCAAACTCCGCTTCGGTGAAATGTTCGACGAAAACGGCGAATTTACGCAAAAGAATTTTCAGTGCGCCAACAAAAAACGCACGAGAGTGACGCCGTTGCAGCAAATCGAGTACTACTGTAAGGACGGCTCGAACGAATACAAGACGAAATTTGCGATTTTCGGGTTTCAGTATGTTTTGATTGAATCCGATGTCGAGTGGAAAAAGGAAGATTTTACGGCTGTCTCGGTCTGCTCCGATATGGAAGAAACGCTTTCGTTTTACAGCAGCAACGAGCTTTTGAACAGACTTGTGCAAGCAACTCGTTGGTCGGCGAAAAACAATCACGCCGACGTTCCAACAGATTGTCCGACGAGAGAACGTCACGGCTGGACGGGCGACGCGCAGATCTTCTGCAATACGGCATCGTATCTGTTCAATTATGCACCGTTTGCGAGAAAGTATGTTCATGATATGCTTGACGGGCAGCGCAAAAACGGAAAATTCCGTCAGATCACCCCCAAGGGCGGAGTCGACTTTTATATGGACTTTATGGACGGCTCAGCAGGTTGGTCAGACGCGGGCGTTCTGATTCCGTATCGCATTTACAAGCGCTACGGCGATCAAAAGATTCTTGAAAACAGCTACGCCGCAATGAAACAGTATGCCGATTTCAAAATCAAAACGCTCGGCAAATGGTATCCGACGGCAGTCCGAACGGGAATTGATCGAAAATATAGGAAATACATTTCCAACTACGGTCAGTCTTACGGCGAGTGGGCAGAGCCTACCGAAGTGCATATTACGGGCTTTCGTGATTTTGCGTGTCCGCATCCCGAAGAAACAACGGCATATATCGTTTATCTGTTACAAACAATGGCTGAAATAGTCGAAGTTTTGGGTAAGCAGGACGATAAAAAACGCTTTTCGGAATACGCCGAAAAGGCGAAAATCGGCTACGGCAAACTGATAGAATGTCCGGAATTTACGCTCGATACTGACAGACAGGCAAAACTCGTCCGACCGCTTTACATGGGGCTTTTGGACGAAAAACAAAGGGAATTTGCTCAAAAACGCCTGATTACCGCGCTCGAACACTACGGTTGGCGGCTCGGCACGGGATTTTTGTCCACGCCTTTTATTCTATACGTTCTTGAAAAAATCGACGTGGAATATGCGTACAGGCTTCTCGAAAACGAGCAGATGCCCGGCTGGCTCTTCATGCCGAAAATGAACGCCAATACGATTTGTGAAAGCTGGGAAGGAACGCAGGCGCAGGTCGGTATTGCATCGCTCGACCACTATTCAAAGGGCGCGGTTCTGGAATGGGTCGTTTCCGAAATGTGCGGAATTCAGGTGTCGGGCGAAAATAAATTTACGATAGCCCCAAAGGTCGGCGGACACTTTACATTTGCAAAATGCGAATACAAAAGCGTTTACGGAAAAGTCAAAAGCGACTGGCGGCGTGAGGGCGGCAAAACGGTTTACATGATTTCCGTCCCCGCCAACACAACGGCAAAAGTAGTCTTACCGAGCGGCGAAAAAACGCTCACGGCAGGCGAATATGAATTTATGGTAGACTGAAATGGCAGTGAAAAAGTTAGCGGAAAATACCTATCGGATTTCGGAATGGGGTGCGTTCGGTCCTTTTAAAATGTATTTGCTTATCGGAAACGAACGGCGTTGCTTATAGACGGCGGCTATGGCAAGATAGACTTAAAAAGCATTGTACAAAAATGCTTTTCTATTTCGTGTCTATCGCTTTGGGTTCAGTTCAGTCATCTTCCATGTTGTTCTACTCCACCACGCGTGAGGAGTGCGAGGAAAAGCTAAAGGTGCTGATTGCGGAGATGAAAAAGGAGATTGCGGAAATCAAGGCAAACGCAAAAAACGAGGGCTGACCATCGCGGTCAGCCCCCATTTATAGATATTACCTCGAGCCAAGTTGCACTCGCTTGTATCATTTACTCAGATTTTCAAGTATGATTTGTTCGACTTCTTCCGCGGTGGTTATTTTTCTGACATCTGTGAATGTTTTGCGATAATAAATGCCCTGCGTACCCCAAGTAAAGACGATACTGTTATTATTAATAGTTACTTTGTGGTTAGCCACAAACAGCATATTTTTGGGAATTTCTGCCAGTCTGATACCATCGTGCAATATTTGTCTATAATTCTTTTTCTCGGTATATCCATCCGTGAGTCTACTCATAAGGCTTCGAAATTCATTAATATAGGTATGTATATCTGCATCTTTGATATTTTCATCACGTAAAACAGATTCCCACTTAAACAAAAACTCTTCTATTTCCTTTGGATTTGATCTTTGCCAAAGCGGTGCAATTGATATGATTGCTGCGTCAAATGGTTCTCTTTCAAAATGATCAGCGTCAACAAACCCGCCCATTCCACCTCTTTCGCAATTAAACGTCCTCCTTACAATTGCTTCAAGGACAACTGCATCTTCGTGTTTGATTCTCATTCAATGTACTCCTTTTAAATAAATTAGCTACAGAGATTCCTTTGCGGCTTCGATTTTGCGGTCAAAACCGCGATTTTTGGTCGGGATGACAGGAGTTGAACCTGCTTGGGCCAGTTCCCAAACGCTAAAATCCTGATTTTTTGCGTGATTTTACGGGCTTTTCGGGGCTTTTTAGTCCTGGTGGACTGCTTTTGTGTGCTCTTCGCGGCATAAAATCCGGGTAGTCCGAAGCCGTAAGTGGTCAAAGGTGTGGTCAGCGATCAAGTGAGAGCATTTCGCATGCCATGGTATCACAGAGTTTAGTGTCAATAGATTCGCCGAACATTTCAAGAAACACGGCATGAATGACATTAGAGATTTCGTCTGCGGACATGCCTTTTCGGATGCGTGCAAAAATCATCTTGATTTCGGAATCATATTCATCTGCCGGGCAGCACATTCCAAGTAACCCGATCGGATCGGCTTTATCCACAACGGACTTTACAATATCTTTAGTCATTCGCGTGCCTCCGTTCAAAATGTTTTTTCTGCCTTCAGTATAGCATAAAACCACTTGGAAGTCAACTCATTTCACAACGCAAAGGCTGAGGCGCAGTAAGCAAAGAAAACAGTTTTCAAATTCCGTCGGCACAGCGTGAAACGGCTATCGGGTCAAGCAGGAACTTCTCAATGCCGGCATAGTATGCGGCAAAAATTCGTATTTATACCTTTTCAACGGACGCTACACCAAAAGGACAGGCAAAATCGCCTGCCCCTTTTCTATCGGAACAATATCCAAAAACGCGCCGGTATAGTTCCGAACATTGTTCCACATATTGTTCCGAACATTGTTCCGATAGAACTGCAAAAACTCTTATTTTGCGCCGCAGTAGGCAAAGAAAAAACCCTGTCTACACACAAAACAATACTTGCACTCTTGACAAATTGCCTATCATAGTATATAATTAAACTTGATTACAAATGATAGGCGGTATAGCATGAAAGATTTGATCAAAGCAATCCGTACTGCGGCAAATATGAATCAGGAGCAGTTTGCGTCTTCCCTTGGCACAACGCCGCTTTCCATCAATCGTTGGGAAAACGGAAAAACACTCCCGAATCGTATGGCGCAGACGCAATTATATAATTTTTGCAAAGAACGTTCGATTGATGTCGCAAAATTCATTGTTGACACCAAGGCATACGCCGATACAGATAACAAGCTGATCCTCTATCACGGATCAAAAAAAGGAATTACCGGTGATGTTGCACCGATCAGCCGCGAGGAATGTGATTTCGGTCGCGGTTTCTATATGGGAACCAGCACGCTTCAACCGCTGACGCTGATCTGTAATGAGGACAAACCCAAGTTCTATGCAGTCGAGCTTGATTTGACAGGACTGAAAGTGCTGACTGTCGATGTCGGCATGGACTGGGCGATGCTGATTGCCTACCATCGTAAGGAGATGGAAAGTGCCAAAGGAACCGCTGTTTATGAGAAATATGCGCACATGGCAGACGGCTATGACGTGATTATCGGTTATATTGCAAACGACCGTATGTATACCGAGCTTTTCCGCTTTTTTAATAAAACGCTCACCGATGTGGCATTGATACACTGCCTATCCGCGCTTGATCTCGGCAAACAGTATGTTGCGATTTCCGAAAAAGCGTGCAGACAGATCAAAATACTGAAAGAAGAACCGCTTTCACCGTTGGAACTTGCACTGCTCAAGGATATGAGTGCAGAAAGAAGAAAAGAAGGCGTGGCTCTGGCGGAAGAAATCGAAGTAAAGTACCGTCGGGAAGGCAAATTTTTCGACGAGATTCTGAGAGGCGAATGATATGTTGAATTCCTTACAAATGGCTCTGTGCGATACGCAAGGGCAACTGTTTGAACTTGCCGCCGAGCGGGGATACGCAAGTGAAGCCTTCGTCAAGGCGTATATGACTTCGGCTGTTGCTGCTGATATGGATAAAGAGTTTCACCATATTCAATGGGCAGGCAAAGCTTATATCCTCTCGCGTATGGAGGATGAGCTTTCCGATCAGCTTGTCAAAGTCGGCGAGATTTACGATAAAGAAGCGCTGTATTGGATGGGTTATATCTATCGCTACTGGCACTTCTATACCGATGAGAGTAGCCGCGAGATCTATAAACAAGCCTCGGCAAAAATAATGAATGTGGTCTATCTTATGTACCACACCATGAGTCCCGAAATGGCAATTGATAGGCTGAAAGAAGCATATGAGAAAAACCAATAAAACTGACAGGAGATGATAGCCTTATGGAAAACAAAATTATTGATACTTTTTGGGACGAATCTCCCATTGATGTTACAGCTGAAGCGAATTTTATATGGAGCATTGCAAACAAGTTGCGCGGTTCATATATGCCCGATAAATACGGCGATGTCGTAATTCCTATGACGATTTTGCGCCGTTTCGAGTGTGCGCTTGAAGCCACAAAACAGGCGGTGTTAAAAGCCTATCAGTCAAACCCGAATTACCCGCCGAAAGCACTTTGTAAAATTGCGGGATTTTCGTTTTATAACACGAGTGAGTACGACTTAAAAGAACTCTGCAACGATTCCAAACATATTGCGGCGAACTTCAAAAACTATATCAGCGGTTTTTCGGCTAACGTTAAGGACATTTTTATCGAACTTGAAATGGACAAGCATATCGACAAAATGGAAAAGGACGGCTGTCTGTATTCCGTTGTCGAAGCATTCTCTACCTTGGATCTGTCGGTACAAACTTACGACAGTATCAGGATGGGATATATTTTTGAAAACCTGATCGGCAGATTTTATCAGAACGTGGACGCCGGACAATTTTATACAGGCAGAGATATTATCAAGTTGCTCGTAGAAATTTTAATGGCGGAGGGGTGCGACGATATTTTCGACAGCCACAAGGTTATTACCGTTCTCGACCAAGCCTGCGGAACGGGCGGAATGCTTTCCACGGCGTATACCTACATAAAACACTATAATCCTACGGCGGAAGTTAAACTGTTCGGGCAGGAATTTATGGGGCAGTCTTACGCGGTAGGGCTTGCCGAAATGCTCATTAAAAATCAGGACTCGGATAATTTCCGTCACGTCGATACGTTCAAAACCGACTGCTTTGCCGATACGAAAATGCGTTTCGTCATCGAAAACCCGCCGTTCGGCACGCCGTGGTCGGGTAAAGACGCAAAGGACGGGCAGGAGCAAGCCGTGCGCGACGAATACGCCAAAGGCGAAACGGGCAGATGGGGACACGGACTTCCGAGCGGTGGCGACTCGCAAATGATTTTCTTGCAGTCCGCCGTGGATAAAATGGACGACTTCTGCGGCAGAGCGGCGATTATCGAAAACGGCTCGCCGCTGTTTAACGGCGATACCGCTTCGGGCGAAAGTCAGATTCGCCGTTGGCTTTTGGAAAGCGACCTTATTGAAGCGATTATCGCTTTGCCGACCGACTTGTTTTACAACACGGGCATTCAGACTTACGTTTGGATTCTCTCGAAAAATAAGCGCAAAGAACGCAAAGGCAAAATACAACTCATCAACGCCGCCGAGATTTACCATAAACTCAGAAAAGCCGTCGGCAACAAGAAAAACGAAATTACGAGAGAGGACAGAAAGAGAATTACGCACCTTTACGCCGACTTCGTGCCGAGCGACCTTTGCAAGATTTACGATAACACGGAGTTTCTTTACAAGGAATATGCCGTTATGCAACCACTTCAACGCAGTTACGCTATCACGGAAGAACGTATCGAACAAATGTTGATGAAAGGCGCGCTTTCGAGCGTTTACGACGAAGCGAAGATTGCCGACTACGAAAGTCAGGGTGTTGCGCTTGCCGATAAAGATAAGAAAAAATATGAAGAAATGCTTGCAAAAAAGCCGTTATACGGGGACATTCTGCAAACGCTGAAAGAGCATATCTCGGACAAGGTGTATAAAGAACCGGAAAATTTTATCAAGTACCTTTCGGGCATTTTGTCGTGCGATAAAAAACTGACAGAGCGTATCGCGGACGGGCTTTCCGAGATGGATAAAACGGCGGAAATACAGCGTGATAAAAAGGGCAATATTATTTACGACAAAGAAACGTGCGACACCGAAATCGTGAAATATACCGAGGATATAGAAACCTACATGGCGCGTGAAGTGTTGCCTTACGTTCCGGACGCGAAATGGTTTTGGGAAGAAAATCTCGGCGCGAAAAAGCCCGTGATTAAAATCGGCGCGGAAATACCGTTTACGAGATATTTTTATAAATACACGCAACCCGTAAAGAGCGAAGTGTTGGAAGAAAAATTCCTAACGCTTGAAAAGAGTGTAAGCGAAAGAATCAAGGCGTTATTCGCTGTGAAAGGAGAAGAATAATGGCTTTGCAAGATAAAATCGGAAGAGAGGAAATTGTAGATAAGATTTGTGGTTTGGTCGGCTCGCTAAAAAAGGACAAGAACTTTTGCTTGGCGATCAACGGCGCATGGGGAAGCGGAAAATCTTTTGTTTTGGGATTGATTGAAGAGAAACTTTCCGAAAAACAGGAATATATCATTATTAAATACGACGCTTGGGAAAATACATTTTATTCCGATCCGCTTATTGCTATTTTAAGCTGTGTTCTCGATGGTTTGGAAGATAAACTTTCAAATATGAAAGGTTATGGAAAAGTTGCTGCAGATTTCGGAAAGAAAAAAGGAAAAGAAATTGTAGACAAACTAAGTGAGAGCGGAGGGAAAATCGGGTTTATCGCCAAGATAATTAAGGAAATTTCCGAACTCATTCCCGACTTGAAAAATGTTTCTTTGGTGACGGATACAAAAGATAACCAATTGGCAATTTTCAAAAGCTACAAGGCACTATTAAATCAAGTAAAAGGATTGTTGAACAAACTGACGGAAAAAGTGTTGGTTTCCAATCAGCAAACCAAACTTGTCATTCTCGTTGACGAAATCGACCGTTGTCTGCCTGATGAACAACTCAAAATTTTAGAGCGGCTTCATCATTTGTTTGATGTGAAGAACTGCGCCGTTATCGTAACGATGAATCAGATTTGCGTTGCCGAAACCG
>UQUT01000009.1 GCA_900544285.1 uncultured Eubacterium sp. | reverse complement strand
ATGATTTTATCATGCCCACCGGCAATCAAAAGGCACGAATTTTCATGCCCTTTGATTGCCCCACCCGAGTGGGTGAAGGCAAAACCTGATAAATATCCACCTTATAAATTGTACATCGAACATGCCGCATTGTCAATATTTTCCGAGAATTTCCCGAAAAATTCGGCAGCAAATTCAGAAAACGACCGTCAGAAGCATTTTGAAACGCTCCTCGCCATATACTGCATGCGGAACGTTTCTCGGCATAACGATACTCTCGCCTGCAGAGAGGAAGAAGGGCTCTCCGTCGATTGTGAACCGACCTTTTCCGTCCAGCACAGTGACAAGCGCGTCACCGCCGGAGGAATGTGTGCTTATCTCCTCGCCCTTTTCAAAGGCAAAAAGCGTCAGGCTGACGTTTTTGTTCTGCGCAAGGGTCTTGCTGACGACCTGCCCGTCGCGATATTCAACCTCGTCCGCAAGGGAGAGCTTTGTCTTCACGGGCACGTTTTTTATTGGTGTATTTTCAAATATTTTCATAAAAATTTTCCTCTTTCGGTTTTATTGCAGTATTATTTTAGCCTTTCCGGCGGAGAAAATCAATAGTTTGAAAATTTATATTTCCGAGTTGACCTTTTGACGGGTTTGTGATATGATATATCCGATATCAACAGCGGATAATTTACAGGAGGCATAAATGAAAATTATTATTGCCGGATGCGGAAAAGTCGGCTATACGCTGACCCGTCAGCTCTCGTCCGAAGGCTATGATATTACAATCATCGATAAAGACGGCGACGTACTCCAGAGCACAATGGAGCATTATGACGTCATGGCTGTCTGCGGGAACTGCGCAATTCAGAGCGTGCTTTCCTCCGCCGGCGCGCAGGATGCCGACCTTCTCATCGCCGCAACGGGCGAAGACGAGGTCAATCTTCTTTCGTGTGCCGTCGCACATAAAATGAACCCCGCAATACACACGATTGCAAGAATACGCAACCCCGAATACAGCGACCAGATATACGGCATGCGCGACGTTTTCGGGCTCTCAATGGCTATAAATCCCGAAAGACAGGCGGCGCTTGAAATCGAACGTCTTCTCAAATACCCCGGTTTTCTCAACCGCGACACCTTTGTCAAGGGCAGAGTTGAGATAGTCGAGCTGAAAATCGAAGAAAACAGCCCGCTCTGCGGCGTACCGCTGAAAAAAATGGGCGAAATCGTCCGTTGCAAGGTGCTTGTCTGCGTTGTTCTCAGAAACGGCGAGGCGATTGCTCCGGACGGCAACTTTGTCCTTGAAGATGGCGACAGAATTTTCGTCACGGCGCCCGTAAACGAGCTCGCGGCTCTGCTTTCGGGACTCGATATCGTCACAAAGAAGGTCAAAAACGTCATTATCTGCGGCGGAGGCAGGGTCGGATATTATCTTGCCGAGCGCCTCAGTCGCGACGGCTTCTCAACGAAAATCATTGAAAGCGACTACAAAAAGTGCACGGAGATTTCCGCGGCTTTGCCGTCGGTGAACGTCATAAACGGCGACGCATGCAGTCATGACCTGCTGAAAAGCGAAGGCATAGCGAAATGCGATGCGCTCGTCACCCTTACGGGCTTTGACGAAATGAACATGATAATCTCCCTTTACGGCAGAAACAAGGGCGTAAAACAGACGGTTACAAAGCTGTCAAGACTGAAAAACAGCGGTATCCTCGGCGATATCCCTCTGGGAAGCGTCATCTGCCCGAACGACCTCTGCTGCAACAACATCGTTCAGTATGTCCGCGCGATGAAAAATCAAACGGGAGCGGCGCTTGCCGTGCACTTCATTGCGGACAGAAGAGCGGAGGCAATCGAATTCCGTGTGGACGATTCGACGGCACATTGCGGCGAACCGCTGAAAAATCTCAGAACAAAAAAGAACGTTCTGCTCGCCTGCATATCGCACGGGGCGGAAACGGAAATCCCGAGCGGCGATTCGTTCTATCGCAAGGGAGACTCCGTCATCATCGTCGCGACGGGCGGAAACACCATATATCAGCTCAACGATATATTTGAATAAACGAGGCTGAATATGAATTATAAAATCATTTGCAAGATAATATCGCAGATACTTGCGATTGAAGCCGCGCTGATGTTGCCCGCAGTCATTATCGGCGTATGCGACGGCACGTCCGGCTCTGTTTTCGCCTTTCTTCTGACAATGGCAATAACGTTTGTTTTCAGCGGGATACTCGCCCTCATTTCGCGCAAAGCGAAAAAAGGCTTTTATGCAAGAGAGGGACTTGTATGCGTCGGACTCGGCTGGGTATTTCTCAGCATATTCGGGTGTCTGCCGTTTGTCATATCCGGCGAGATACCCCATTTTGTGGACGCTCTGTTCGAGATAGTTTCCGGCTTTACGACGACAGGCTCATCAATTCTTGAAAACGTCGAAGCGCTTTCGAGATGCATGCTTTATTGGCGCAGTTTCAGTCATTGGCTCGGCGGAATGGGTGTGCTTGTGTTCGTCCTTGCCGTCATACCGAAAAGCAAGGACAGCGGCGGCTTTTCCCTTCATCTTCTCCGCGCGGAAAGCCCGGGGCCAGACGTCGGCAAGCTCATGCCGAAGCTCGGCAAAACCGCCCTCACACTTTACGGAATTTATATCGCACTGACCGTTATAAACTTTGCCGCTCTGCTGATTGCGAAAATGCCCTGGTTTGACGCACTCTGCACAGCCTTCGGCACGGCAGGCACGGGAGGCTTCGGCATAAAGGCGGACAGTATAGCGAGCTATTCGCCGGCGATACAGATAATCACAACGGTGTTCATGCTCCTTTTCGGCGTGAATTTCAACTGTTATTATTGGCTCCTGCTCCGCAATTTCAGAAGCGTGCTCAAAAATGAAGAGCTGCGGCTGTATCTCGGTTCGTTTGCCGTTGCAACCGCCCTCATTACGGTAAATACGCTCCGCTTTTTCTCAAGCGTCGGCGAGGGAATCCGCCATGCGGCATTTCAGGTCGCCTCAATCATGACGACAACAGGCTTTGCCACAACGGATTTCAATCTTTGGCCGGCATTTTCAAAGGCACTGATTCTTGCGCTGATGATAATGGGCGCCTGCGCGGGAAGTACGGGCGGAGGCTTCAAATGCGTGCGCGTACTTCTCCTTTTCAAAAGCCTGAAAAGAAGTATCAAAAAGCTGCTTCATCCGCAGAGCGTCGAGACCGTCCGCATTGACGGCGAGCCTGTGCGCGAGAGTGTCGTCGAAGGCACAAACACATACCTCATCGCTTATGTTTTCACCGCCGTTGCGAGCTTCCTTCTAATCTCAATCGACGGTTTTTCCGTTGAAACAAACCTTTCCGCAACAATATCCTGCCTGAACAATATCGGCCCCGGCTTTGACGTTGTCGGTCCCATTGGCAGCTTTGCCGGATACGGTATCGTCTCCAAGCTGGTTCTGACGCTCGATATGCTTGCCGGCAGACTTGAGATTTTCCCCATTCTCGTTCTCTTTTCAAAGAGAACATGGAAAGTAAACTGAAAAGGCGGTGACGGCTTGATATTTTATATAATTGCCGGAGTAATTATTGGCCTTGTTCTCCTGTATTTTCTCTTTATATCCGCAACCTTCCGCGCGACAATCTGCCGTGCGGAAAAATTCCCCGATATTTTTTCCGATGACTTTGCAAAAATGTACCGTCTGAAAGAAAAAGAGCTTGCTGACGTTCGCCGCGGGGCGGAATTCATCAGAAGCTCGCCTTCGGAGGAGGTTTTCATAAAAAGTCATGACGGACTCCGTCTCCACGGACTGCTCATTTCCGCGGATAATGCAAAGGCAACAGTCATCCTCTTTCATGGTTTCCGCTCGTTTGCCGAATTTGAATTTTCAAGCATAGCGGAAAAATACCACAAAAGAGGCTATAACCTGCTCCTCGTCACCCAGCGTGCACACGGAAAGAGCGAGGGAAAATATATCACCTTCGGTCTTGAAGAAAGATATGATTGCGTCTCTTGGGCTGACTATATAGCCGGACGTTTTCCATCCCTGCCGATAGTCATCGAGGGCGTTTCCATGGGCGCGACGACGGTTCTCATGGCAAGTGACCTTGAAATGAAGAACGTCAGGTGCGTCATTGCCGACTGCGGCTTTACGTCGCCAGAGGAGATTTTCCGTCACGTTGCAAAAAACATGTATCACCTTCCCTCCGCGCTTGTCGTCCCGACGTTTTCATGGCTTTTCCGCCTGAAAACAGGACACAAAACGGATGAATTTTCAACCGTCGACGCATTGAAAAAGACTTCGCTTCCGGTGCTCTTCATTCATGGCGAAGCGGATAATTTCGTTCCGTGCGAAATGTCACGCAAGGGCGCGGAAGCCTGCCGGTCGGAGCACGTTCTCATAACCGTTCCCGGTGCGTCGCACGGCAAAAGCTATTTTGTCGACCGCGAAAGGTGCGACAGGGCGCTTGATGAATTTTTGGATAAATACATATAAAAAAACGGCGGATCTGACCGCCGTTTTTTTCGGAAACACCCCGGATAAACTTCTCCGCACCCTTTATCATTTGTTCTTAACAGAAAAAGTCGCCTTCCGGCGGCTTTTCGTTTTATTCTTTTTCAAGTGAATCCTTGATCTTCCCGAGCAATTCAAACAGCGTTTTCTGCTCGTCCTCTGTCAGAACGGAGATGAGCTTTTCGTCAAAATCATCAAGCTCACGGCAGACGTCGCGCTGAATTTTTATTCCCTCTTCCGTCAGCACGAGTTTTTTCAGTCTCGCGTCACAGTCGACGCTCTCCCTGCGGACAAATCCTTTCTCCTCAAGCCTTGTTATAACCTTTGAGGATGTCGCGCGACGGATGGAAAATTCCTTTTCAACGTCGCGCTGATAGATATCTCTGTCGCGGTTGGCATAAAGATAGCCGAGAAGCCAGCCGCCTGTTCCCGTTATGTTTTTTGACCTTGTCATAACAGCGGAGCTGTCCAGCCTGCGACGCATCAGATTCGATATTATTCTTATCTCTCTGCCGAAACGGCATTCATTCGATTCGCTCATTTCCCCGCCTCACATGATCTTGAAGCCTATATCGATAAGTCCCAGCACAAAGCGGAACATATCCATATATGAGCGGAAGATCTTCTTTGTATAATTGACAACGAAGTGGAAGGACATAATTCTGTCCTCAGTCGAATACCAAACGGTTTTTTCGTTTGTTCTTGCAATGGCGTTTTCCATGGATATGTCCTCCTTTTTGTTTGACGTTTAACATTATATACGAGCGCGACGCTTTTGTCAAGCGAAAAAATGCGAAAAAAAGTAAATAAAAAGCAAACAAAAAAGCATCCGGTGAGAAAGATGCTTTAATTTGTATTCAGTTCATTGCGTTGAGCATACGGGTATATCTGCTCTTTTTTCTTGCGGCATTGTTCTTTGCGAGAATGCCGTGAGCAACAGCCTGGTCAACATTCTTAACTGCGACCTTATAAGCCTCAGCAGCGACTGCCTTGTCTCCGCTTTCAACAGCAGCAAAGAACTTCTTTATATTTGTCTTAAGAGCGGATTTATACATCTTGTTCTTAAGAGTTTTCTTTTCGATAACAAGAATACGCTTCTTTGCCGATTTAATGTTTGCCATATGTCCACCTCCTTAAAATACTCGGATTTTCGTCGGTTTCGGCATGAGAGGGTGCCTCCTCCGCACAAAAATCCATACTTACCGAATAATAATATCACCAATATTACAAAATATCAAGAGTTTTTTGCAAAATAACCGCAATTATTTTGATTTTTCTTTCCGCAAAGGCAGCTTCGGCTCGTCACTGTTCACCATTCTGCCGATTGAGGAGCCGTATATCACAAATATCACAAGCGTTATGACCATCGGCAAAAAGCTCTGGAATATCTTATTGACAAGGAATATCCTGCTCGCCTCTTCCGTGAAATCCCAGAGGCGCGCCCTGCCGACAACAAGCGGAAACATCAATGAGAACACTATCGACCCGAGCGCGAGGTAGCTTGTCATATAATAAAACAGAAAACCGATGAAAAACGCCGCAAGCCCCATAAGCGGATTCATGACGAGCGCCGCGCCGATATAGACCGCCGCTCCCGCTCCGCCCTTGAACTTAAACCAGATTGGGAAAGCGTGACCGAGAAGACAAAACAGTGTGCAAAGGCAGGCATAGCCATCCCCCGGCATAAGCAAAAGCCCGATGAGAGCGCAGAGAAAGCCTTTGAGTCCGTCAAGCGCGGCTGCGCCGAACGCAACCCTGCCTCCCGCCTTTTTGTAAAGTCCCATTGTATCGGGGAAGGCATCATATTTGTTTACGAAAATTCTCGTGAAATTCACGCTTCCGATAAGATACGAAACCAAAACGCAGACAATCGCGCCGATTACATATGCCGTGCCGCTGTTCATCATTCCGAAAAGTCCCGCAGTTATGAGTTTTTCCATAATCAATCCTTATCCTCGTCCGAACGCTCGCGGATAATAAATCTGATTGGCGTACCCTCAAAGCCGAATACCTCGCGGAGCTTGTTTTCAATATATCTCTGATATGAGAAATGGAAGAGCTGCGCGTCGTTGCAGAAAATAACGAATGTCGGAGGCTTTGTCGATACCTGCGTCATATAATATATTTTCAGTCTCTTGCCCTTGTCTGTCGGCGGCTGAACGCGGGAAATTGCGTCGCTGAGGACGTCGTTGAGCATGCCCGTTGATATTCGCATTGCGTTCTTTTCCGCAACGAAATTTATCTTTTCAAAGAGCTTTTCCGTTCTCTGTCCCGTCTTGGCGGAGATGAACATAATCGGCGCATACGTCATATATGAGAGCGCAAGATAAATATCGTCCGTGAATTTTTTCACGGTGCCGTTGTCCTTTTCTATCTTATCCCATTTGTTTACTACTATAATCGACCCCTTGCCGCCCTCGTGCGCGAGTCCGGCAATTTTTTCGTCCTGCTCGGTTATCCCCTCTGCGGCGTCAATCATTATAAGGCAGACGTCCGCCCTTTCGACAGCCGAATGAGCGCGAAGAACGCTGAATTTTTCAATCTTGTCCGTAACCTTGCTCTGTCTTCTTATGCCCGCCGTATCAATAAACGTATACTTGCCGTATTCGTTTTCGACTCTTGAGTCGATGGCGTCACGCGTCGTGCCGGCAATATCGGAAACAATCATTCTGTCCTCGCCTAAAATTCTGTTTACAAGCGAGCTCTTGCCTGCGTTCGGCTTTCCGATAACCGCAACCTTGATTGTATCGTCGTCCTCTTCCTCCGGCGCGTCCGCGACGGGAGAAAGCTCTAAAATTCTGTCCAGCAGGTCGCCTGTACCGGTGCCGTGAAGCGAGGAAAGCGCAATGGGGTCGCCGTCAAAGCCGAGCTCATAAAATTCGTAATATTCCATTGGCAGTGCGCCGATTGAGTCCACCTTGTTTACGGCGACTATAACAGGCTTGCCGCTCTTCATAAGCATTGTGCCGATATCTCTGTCATCCGGCGTTACGCCTGCGCGGACATCGCAGAGAAAAACTATAACATCCGCCATCTCAATCGCTATCTGCGCCTGCTCGCGCATTTTCGATTTGATGGTATCCTCGGAGGTCGGCTCAAAACCGCCCGTATCTATCATCATAATGGGCTTGCCGTTCCATTCGGTGTCATAATATATTCTGTCACGCGTGACACCGGGGACATCCTCGACTATGGAGACTCTTTCCCCTGCTATTTTGTTGAAAAGCGTGCTCTTGCCGACATTCGCCCTGCCCACTATCGCAACAACAGTCTTTGCCATATGTTCCTCCTTATTTTATATTTCCTATAACTCTTTCAAAGAATTCGTAGCCATCATCGGGGCACGGCGTGACAGGCACTCCGAGCTTTTCCGAAAGCTCGTCTATGCTCATTCCGCAGAGGAAAAGATCCCCTCCGTGACGGAGCATATGCTCGGAAATGAGCAACCTCTGCCCGATGGGCTTGCCGCTTACCTGCTCGGAGAGGTCCTTACCGGTCACAAGTCCCGCAACGGTCACGCTCTCGCCGAAAAAGTGATTGATTATCTTATATACGTGAATTATTATCTGCGGAAACTTTTTCATCGTTTCGTCCGCAAGATATTTTATCAGCCCGTATGCGGCGACGCCCGTCGCCATTGATATTTCCTCCGGCTCCGGAGTTTCCTCGCAGAGGTCGAGCGCGTCAAGATATTCCTCTTTCGTCGACGTTATCATCCCGACGCCGTTTTCAATCTGCGTGTAGTCGCCGTAATATTCGCCCTTCGGCAGTTCTCTTCCCGCGCGGATATAAAGCTCGTCGCCGCAATAGAAAATCTTTTCCCCGCGGTTCTTTTCACATTCGGCGGCAAAGCCCTCCACTTGATCGATTACCTTCCCCGCTTCCTCAGGAGTAAACAGAGTCAGAGGGTAAAGCCCCTCTCTGTAACGCGTCAGTCCCGCAGGCACAATCGACGCACTGTGAATGTGCGGGTAGGCGGCGAGCTCGCGCATGCTTCTGTCAAGCTCGGCACCGTCATTTATGCCGCGACAAAGCACAATCTGACAATTCATATTTATCCCGCCGTCATCAAGCATTTTCAGGTACGCAAGCACCTTGCCCGCGTTTTTGTTCCGCAGCATTTTAACACGCAGTTCGGGGTTCATCGCGTGCACGGAGATATTCACAGGCGACATCTTCATATCTATTATACGACGTATGTCCCTCTCTCCGAGGTTTGTAAGCGTTATATAGTTGCCCTGCAAAAAGGAAAGGCGGGAGTCGTCGTCCTTGAAATATATGCTCTCTCTCATTCCGCAGGGGTTCTGGTCAATGAAGCAGAAGATACAGTTGTTTGCGCATCTGCGCTTCTCGTCCATAAGATAAGTCGCAAAGTCCAGACCGATATCGTCATATTCGCCTTTTCTTATGCGGACGGAAAATTCCTCCCCATCCCGCGCAAGACCGAGCGTCAGACTTTTTTCGCACATATAAAAGCGATAGTCCAGAACATCCGCAATTTTTTTATCGCCGACGCTGATGAGGTAGTCGCCTTTTTTGATACCCGCCTTTTCCGCGGGCGAGCCCTTTTCAACGCCCGTTATCTCAACCATAAAAAATCCTCAATAAAACAATTTCGGCAGGTATGAAAGCCTCATACCTGCCCCGATTGCAATCAGTCGTCTGTTTTAATAACTTCCTTGCCGTTGTATGTTCCGCATGCCTTGCATACTCTGTGTGCAAGATTATATTCACCGCATTTGGGGCATTTTGTCATGCCGGGAAGATCAAGTTTCCAGACGCTGGAACGTCTTTTGTCTCTTCTTGCCTTAGAGACTTTTTTCTTCGGTACTGCCATGTCGATGACCTCCTATATTATTTTTCTGTGATATGTTGCCTTGCGTATCACTTATCAAGAAGTGTTTTGAGGATTGCAAGCCTCGGGTCTCCCTCCGACTTTCTGCAACCGCAATCTCCTTCGTTCAAGTTTTTTCCGCACCGCGGGCAAAGTCCGCGGCAATCCTCTCGGCAGAGGATCTTCGACGGCATTTCAAGGAGCATTTCCTCGAAAAGCGGCGCCGTTATATCGAGCTTCGTATCCTCCGGAAAAATGTAATCATCGTTGTCCTTTGAGACATCTCCTGTCGCGACGCATTTTTCAAAGGAGAGCGAAAGCTCGGAATTTGCCGTTTCTGCACATCTGGCACATAATGCCGAGAATTTTATAAGGGCGTTTTCCCTCAGAACCATATATCCCGACATATTGCAGACCTCGCCCGAAATATCGGCGGACGAAACGTCCGTTATATCGGGAAAGAGCTTTTTTATCTCGCCGACAGCGTCGGCGTCAAGAGGGAGTGCAAAGGTTATTTTTCTTGTTTCCCCGCTCAAAACGGGCTTAAGATCCAAATACATTGCTCCACCGCCTGATAATTGTTGTACCATAATTCAGCACTTTATATTATATATCCGCAAAAAGAGTTTGTCAATAAGATTTTTAACTTATTTTTCGGATATTCATCCGTTTTGCGCAAAAAAATCGTTTTTCGCACTTATTTTACGACGATATTGAAAATTTTGTTCTTTACGTATATCTCTTTGACAATCTGTTTTCCGTCGATCGCCTTTGCGATCTTCTCGCTCGCCTTTGCCAGCGCTTCGACCGTCGCCTGATCGGAATCGACGGGAGCCTGAACCGTATCGCGGAGCTTGCCGCAGATCTGAACCGCAATCGTCACCGTATCGTCCTTCGTCTTTGATTCATCGTAAACGGGCCACGGAGCGAGAGAGCAAAGCCCCTTGCCGCCGAGTCTCTCCCAGAGTTCCTCACAGATATGCGGAGCAAACGGGCAGAGCAGGCGGACGAAAATGCCGAGCTCGTCCGTCGTCAGACTTCCGTTTTCATATATATCGTTTGTCAGCGACATCATTGCGGCGATCGCCGTATTGAATTTCATCTGCTCGATATCCGAGGAAACCTTTTTTACGGTCTTATGGAAAGCCGATTCCAGCTTTTCGGTTGACCCTTTGCCCTTTGTCATAAAGAGCATTCCCCAGACTCTTTCGATGAAACGCTTGCAGCCTCTCACGCTTGATTCAGACCACGGAGCTGCGCTTGTGTAGTCGCCCATAAAGAGGACGTATGTGCGGAGGACGTCCGCGCCGTATTCGTCGACAACGTCGTTGGGATCGACGACGTTCCCCTTGGATTTTGACATCTTTTCGCCGTCCGGCCCGAGGATAAGCCCCTGCGCCGTTCTCTTTGCGTAAGGCTCGTCACAGGGAACAACGCCTATATCGTAAAGGAACTTATGCCAGAAGCGGGAATAGATCATATGTCTTGTGACGTGTTCCATTCCGCCGTTGTACCAGTCAACGGGCATCCAGTATTTCAGCTTTTCGGGGTCTGCCAGCGCATTTTCGTTGTGCGGGTCGATATAACGGAGGAAATACCACGAAGACCCTGCCCACTGAGGCATTGTGTCCGTTTCTCTCTTTGCGTCTCCTCCGCACTTCGGGCACTTGCAGTTTACAAAGCTGTCTATCTTCGCAAGCGGGCTTTCGCCGTTCTGTCCCGGCTCAAAATTCTGCATATCGGGCAGACGGAGCGGAAGTTCGTCATACGGGACAGGTACCATTCCGCAATGCGGGCAATGAACAATCGGTATGGGCTCGCCCCAGTATCTCTGACGGTTGAACGCCCAGTCCTTCATCTTATACTGAACGCCTGCCTCGCCTATGCCCTTTTCCTCAAGGTATTCAAGCATCTTTGCAATGGAGTCTTTTTTATTCGTCATACCGTTAAGGAAGCCGGAGTTGACCATCTCTCCGCTTTCCGTATATGCTTCCTTTGTTATGTCTCCGCCCTTGATGACCTCGATTATATCAATTCCGAACGTCTTTGCGAAATCGTAGTCACGCTGGTCGTGCGCGGGAACAGCCATAATCGCGCCCGTGCCGTAGCCCATCATAACGTAATCCGCTATGTATATCGGAATTTCCTTGCCGTTTACGGGGTTTACGGCGCAGATGCCGTCAATTCTGACACCCGTCTTATCCTTTACAAGCTGCGTGCGCTCGAATTCCGTCTTTTTCGCGCATTCGGCTTTGTATGCCTCAACGGCGTCGATATTCTTTATTCTGTCCTTATATTTTTCGATAATCGGATGCTCCGGCGCCATAACCATGAACGTAACGCCGAAGAGCGTATCGGGACGGGTTGTATAAATGCGGAGCTTTTCGTCAATGCCGGTGAGCGTGAAGTTCACAAATGCACCGGTAGACTTGCCTATCCAGTTTATCTGCTGTTGCTTGATGTTCGGCAGATAGTCGACCTCGTCAAGACCGGAGAGGAGTCTGTCCGCATATTTTGTTATGCGAAGATACCATACGTCCTTTGATTTCTGGATTATGTCGCTGTGGCATATATCGCACTTGCCGCCCTGCGAGTCCTCGTTTGAAAGCACAACCTTGCACGACGGGCAGTAGTTTACGAGCGCCGTATCTCTGAAAACAAGTCCGTTTTCAAACATTTTGAGGAAAATCCACTGCGTCCACTTATAGTAATCCTCGTCCGTCGTATCGACGACTCTGTCCCAATCGAAGGAGAAACCGACGCGGCGGAGCTGCGATGTGAACTTTGCGATATTCATATCCGTGACTTTTCTCGGGTGTATGCCCGTTTTGATTGCATAGTTCTCCGTCGGAAGTCCGAAGGCGTCAAAGCCTATCGGAAAGAGGACGTTATAGCCCTCCATTCTTCTCTTTCTCGAAATGACTTCAAGTCCGCTGTATGCCTTGATATGACCGACGTGCATTCCCGCGCCCGAAGGATAGGGGAATTCAATCAGTCCGTAAAACTTTTTCTTTTCCGAGCCGTCGACTGCGGAAAAAGCCTTTTTTTCGTCCCAGATCTTTTGCCATTTAGGCTCGATCGATTTGAAATCGTATGTCATGTCAGTCCTCCTGCGCTTTGTTCTCTGTGTTCAGCGGGACTTCGCCTGCGTCGCCCCAGAGCTTTTCAAGCTTATAAAATTCTCTCTGGTCTTTGCTGAATATGTGCACTATGACGTGTGCATAGTCCATTGCGATCCATGTACCCGTTTCATATCCTTCGATATGAAGCGGCGTGAGTCCTCTTTCGCCGAGCTTGTATTCAACCTCTCCCGAAAGGGCTCTTATCTGCGTGTTCGATGTTCCCGAGCAGGTGACGAAATAGTCCGTCATTGCCGTTTTGTCGGAAACGCGGAGAATTTTTATGTCGCGCGCTTTCATATTGTCCAGCACCTCGGCTATCGCATGCGCGATTTCCTCCGCCGACGCCCCGACGAGCGATGTCATTTTTTCGTTTCTGATTTCGTCCATTGTTTTTCTCCTATGAAATATAATAATTGTTTATATATGCATGGGATTCGTTTTCGGAGTCCGTAAAGAAGCCTTTGGCGTCAAACAGTTCAGCCGAAACGTCTCCCGAAAAGACGTTCATATATTTATTTATATCATCAAGCGCCTTGCTCTTGTTTATGACGTAATAACTCCATACGCCCGTGTCCGGATTCATAACGGGCGAGCCGGAAATCGTTCTGACCGTCAGCCTGTCGGAAGGAACCGAATAGAGCTGTCTTGCAAAATACACGGCGTCCGTGAGCGGTACTGAGGTATCGACAGATGTCAGAAGCTCGCCGACAATCGCCACAAGCGCGTCCGCAGTCATATTTTCTTTCACCTGCTTCACCATCGCCGAAATGAAGTCCGCGCGGACGGAGACCCTTCCGAGATCTCCCTGAGCATACCCGCTCCGGAAGCGTATCAGTCCCTCCGCCGCCTTGCCGTCAAGAAGCTGATAGCCCTCTTTGAGATGGATTGAAAGTCCCTGCTCGGGGTCATCGTAATCCATGTCCTTCGGAACGTCAAACCATACTCCGCCGACAGCGTCCACTATTCTGCGGAACGACGATGTGTTTACAAGCGCGTAATAATCAATATTGACGCAAAGGCTCTCTTCCAGACGGGCTTTGAGCTCCTTCATTGCGATATGACGCGCGCTCTCGCCTCTTGTTCCCGCCTTTGTGCTCCTGTTGTATGCCGCGGCGTAAACGGAGTTGACTCTTGTCACCGTCTGATAACCGCCGACTTTCTTATTTACAAACGTATCGCGCGGTATCTGGATGATGTTTATCTCGCCCTTTTCCGTATCAATGGAGGCGAGCATGAGCACGTCCGTATTGTTTGAGATGACATCCGTCCCCGCAATCAGGAACGTATAATAGCCTTTTTTGCGTTTATAAGGGTCGACAGAGGTCTGCTTGTCGTCCGCCGTTGTAATATCGGGCGGGGTCTCCGTCGTTGTGCCTGTCGGGAAATGAGGTCTTTCCTCAACGCCCGGTTTATACAGTGACATGAAAAGCGCCACTGCGACTATAAGCGCGGCAAGAACCGTGAGAGTTACTATCGTTACGAATTTGCCCGAAAGCTGTCTCTGTCCGCCGCCGGAATTTTTACCGTTCAATTTTTACCTGCCTTTGCGACTATATCAGGCTGTTCCACACTATTATCATTCTGTGGTCTATCATCCGTCTTTTGCTTATGAGGTATTCCACAGTCGACGCGATGACGTTTGTCACCGTTTTCGTGAGAAGTCTGAAAAGAGCCGCTTTATCGTTTTTGTTTATTTTTGCACATTCGGAATATAAATATTCCCTCGTTTCGATACAGGATCTGTATTTTCTTCGCGGTTCGATATAATCGGCAAGGAAGAGCATTTTATCGATATTGTTCATCCCTTCTCTGCCCGTCGTGTGCGACGCTATGGCATAAAAAACAGTATCGTCGACGATTTCCTCCCCGAATTTTTCTCTCGCGAAGAACGCGCCCGTGTCCTGATGGACGGTCGGCATGGGGTCTTTTTCACTTTTCGGCGGTTCAATCCCGTATTTATTGCAAAGCTCAATCTGAGTTTTGCCGTCCATATCCTTTGTTATATCATGAAGCAATGCCGCGCGGAGGAGCTTTTCCTTTTCCTCCTCGGAAAGCGAGAAAATATCGGCGAGCTTTTTACATTCGCCGTAAACGCTGAGTGTATGCAGGTATCTCTGCTCGCATTGATATTTTTTGACCTCGCTCTTCAGCATTTCCGTAATTTCGACGTTGTTTTTCATAAAACCATAAACCTTTTCAAAGAAGTCTCTTTACAGCGCCTTTATTTCAAGACTGATCTTCTTGTGCTTTCTCGACTCTCTGTAAAGAATAATTTTGCTTCCGATAACGCCCGCGACCTCCGCTCCGAGAATCTCGGATATTTTGTCCGCCGCTTCTCTGGGGGAAACGTCGCTGTTGTCAAGCGTTCTGATTTTTATAAGCTCCCTCGCTTCAAGCGCGTCATAGAGCTGTTTTATCATGTTATCGTTTATTCCGCCCTTGCCTATCTGAAAAATCGTATCCATAACCGACGCTTTTCCGCGCAGGTATGCTCTCTGTTTACTTGTCAGCATTTCTTATCTCCGTTATTATTTGATTTCCGCAAGAAATTTATCCAAAAATCCTGCCATTGCCTTTGCCCTGTGACTTACGGAATTCTTTTCGTCCTCCGTCATTTCGGCGTAGCTTTTGCCCTTTTCCGTGCAATAGAACAGCGGGTCGTATCCGAAACCGCCGTCCCCCGCATATGAGGAAAGTATTCTTCCGAAGCACTCTCCGCGCGAAACAATCTTTCTCCCGTCCGGAAATACGCAACATATCACGCAGACGAACTTCGCCGTCCGCTTTTCCTCCGGCACTCCCGCCATTTCGGAGAGCAGCTTTTCGTTGTTTTTTGCATAGTCGCAGGATTCTCCCGCATATCTCGCGGAATATATTCCCGGCGCACCGGAAAGAAAGTCGACGCAGAGTCCGGAGTCGTCCCCGACGCCTATATATCCCAGCTCCGCCGCGGCTCTCGCCTTTATCTCGGCGTTTTCTTCAAACGTTTTTCCGTCCTCGATGATTTCTCCCGTAAAGCCGACGTCGCGGAGCGTGAGGACTTCAATGTCGTGCCCGGCGAAAAGCGCGGCAAGTTCCTTTGCCTTGTGGGCGTTTCCCGTTGCAAGAAGTATCTTCGTCATATCATTCACCGAACAGCGCGCGGACAAATTCCTGCGGCTCGAATTTCTGAAGGTCGTCAACCTTTTCCCCGACGCCTACGAATTTCACGGGAATTCCGAGCGTGCGGCGGATGGAAATGATGATACCGCCCTTTGCCGTGCCGTCCAGCTTTGTCAGCACTATCCCCGTCAGCGCGGCGGCATTGCCGAATTCCTGCGCCTGAATGACGGCGTTCTGACCCGTCGTTGAGTCGAGCACGAGGAGAGTTTCCCTTATGCAATCGGGCAGCTCGCGATCGATTATGCGATTGATTTTTTCAAGCTCCGCCATAAGGTTTTTCTTATTGTGAAGTCTGCCCGCCGTATCGATTATCAGCGCGTCCGCCTTGCGTTTTTTCGCCGCCGCTATCGCGTCGAAAACGACAGCCGCGGGGTCCGAGCCCTCGCTCTGACGGATAACGTCCACCCCGACTCTCTCCGCCCAGACGGAAAGCTGATCGGCAGCAGCCGCGCGGAACGTGTCCGCCGCCGCAAGCACGACCTTTTTGCCGTCGTTTTTCAGCAGATTTGCAATCTTTGCAATCGACGTCGTCTTGCCGACGCCGTTCACTCCGATAACGAGGATGACTGTCATCTTCCCGTCCTCAAACGGAATATCGCCGCCCTCGCCCGTCATTTCGGCAAGAATCTCGATAAGCTCTTCCTTTGCCTGTTCCGGATCCGTTATTCTCTTTTCTTTGAGTCTGTCGCGGAGCGTGTCAAGCACGGCCTCCGTCGTCTCAACGCCCACGTCGGAGCTTATGAGAAGCTCTTCGAGTTCGTCAAAAAGGTCCTCGTCTATTCTCACAAAGCTACGGAAGATCTTTTCAATCCCGTCCGAAAGGGCTTTCTTTGTCTTTGCGAGACCCTGTTTCAGTTTTTCAAAAAATCCCATAATTATTTCTCCTTAAACAGGCTTTTGCCCTGTTTTTGCTTCGATTTCGGAAACGTCTATCGAAAGTACGTCAGATATGCCTTTCTCGTGCATTGTAACGCCGTATATTCTGTCCGCCGCCTCCATCGTGCCCCTGCGGTGCGTGATGACGACAAACTGCGTCCTCTCCGAATAGTTTTTCAGGTAGTCTGCCAGCTTGTCCACGTTGACCTCGTCCAGTGCCGCCTCGATTTCGTCCAGTATGCAGAACGGTGACGGCGTTACTTTCAGTATCGCAAAATAGAGCGCAATCGCAACAAACGCCTGCTCGCCGCCCGAAAGCAGCGACATATTTTTTATGACCTTTCCGGGAGGTGCAACGTTTATATCTATGCCGGAATTGAGAACGTCTATCTTGTCCGTCAGTTTCAGCTCCGCCGTACCTCCGCCGAACAACGTGCGGAACACTTGCCCGAAGTTTGTATTGATTTCCTCAAAGGTCGCCGAGAAGTCCTCTCTCATGCGTTCCTCAAGGGAAACGACAATCGTCATCAGCTCTTCTTTTGACTTGCGGAGATCCTTTGTCTGGGTCGAAAGCTCGTCATAGCGGGTTTTGACCTCTTTATATTCCTCAATCGCTCCGACGTGAACATCGCCGAGGGCTTTTATCTCCGATTTCAGCTTGCCCTGCTTTGACGCCGCTTCCCTGCGGGTCTTTTCCGTTATGCGTTCGCCGCAGAGCTCGCAAGCCTGCGTATATGTTGTTTCATATTCCTCCCAGAGGAACGAGATGAGCTTATCGCTCTTTTCGACGGCTCGCTTATAAGCCGACTCGATGTTCGTAAATTCTCTGAAAAGAAGCTCCCTTGTGTGCGTCAGTTCCTTCTGCTTTGCACGGACCTCCGTCAGCTTTCTCTCCGTTTCAAGAGTACGCTTTGAAATGTCCGCCTTTGCGGAATTTATCTCCCCGACCTGCTTTTTCAAAGCCTCGGTCCGAGTGGAAACATCCTTTATCTTCGCCGTGTTTTCCGCTATTTTTCTTTCGGCGTCCGAAGTTGAGCTGGAAAGCTCGACTATCTCGCTTTCAAGGCTTTCGCATTTTTCGTTTGCTGCCGCAAGAGAGTTCTGTGCCATCTCGAACGTTTTCTCCTCGCGGGCGATGTCGATAAGGCAGTCCGAAAGCTCGGTTTTCTTTACCTCCGCCGCCTTTTCCGCCTCGGATTTTTCGCGGTTTACGTCGCAGAGCTGTTTTTCGGCCGACGCAATCTCCTCGGAAAGCCTTCTGCGCTTTTCGATATAATCCTCGGCGTTTTTTCCCTCCTGCTTTGCAAGGGACATAAGCTCTGAAAGCTCGCCGCGGAGCTGTTCTCTCGCTTCCTTCAGCACGTCGCACTGGGACGAGAGCACCTGCATCTGGGTCGATTCGGCGTCGCGCAGGGTCTTTATCATAGAACTCTCGCCGAGCGCCGCGCGTTCCTTTTCCGTTACGTCTTTTATCGCCTTTTCGTTTTCCGCAATCTGTGTTTCCGTCTCTGCGCTGTCCTTTTCAAGCGACTTTACCTCTGCGCCAAGCCTGTCTATCTGCGCGCGGCGGGAGAGCATTCCGGAGTCTGTCGATACCGAGCCGCCCGTATAGCTGCCGCCGGCGTTTATCACCTGCCCGTCAAGGGTGACGGTCTTGTACCTGAAGCCCAGCTTTCTTGCGATTACGGATGCGCTGTCCATATCCTTTGCAACAATAATTCTGCCTGTCAGATAATCCGCTATGCCTCTGAACTTCTCCTCGCAGGAGACAAGCTCCGACGCTATCGCTATGTAGCCCTCAATATTTTCAATTCCGAGCGTCTTTCCGGAAACCGGCGTGCCGCTCATAGTCGTTATCGGGTAAAAGGTTGCTCTGCCCGCATTTCTCTTTTTGAGAAACGCAATCGCCGCCTTTGCGCAGTCCTCATCCTCGACGATTATGTTCTGCAGTGACTGCCCGAACGCAACTTCAAGCGCCGCCGAATATTTTTCGTCAACGGAGACGAACTGCGAAACGGGACCGTATATCTTCGGAACGCCGCCGTTTTTATCGGTAACCGTGCCGTTGCGGTATTCCGTCATAAGGAAGCGCACGGCTCTCGAATAGCCTTCAAGCAGCTCCTCCATACGGAGAAGGTTTGAAATTCTGTGCTTTCTCTGCGATATTTCGAGGAAAATATCGTTTTTCTGTCCCGCCAGCTTTCTGGAAAGGACTATAAGCTCCTCTTTCTTATCAGATATTTCCTTTGCCGCAGCCGCCGCGTCACCGAGCTTTTTGTCATAGCCCGCAATCTTTTCCTTTGCGCGGTCAATGCGCTTTTCAAGCATGGAGATATCGTCGTCGTGCTTTGCTATGTCAAGCATAACGCCGTCGCATTTTTTGAGGTTTGCCTCCCTCTGCGACTCCGCAACGCTTGCGGCGATCTTCGCTTCAACATCCTCTTTCTGTGCGCGCTCACAGGCATTCGTCAGAGCGGAGATTTTCTCCGAGCAACCGGATATCATGTCCTCGCAATCTTTCAGCTCCGCCGCCGCCTTTTCGTGGCGCTCCGAAAGTAGCTCCGCCCTCTTTGCGGACTCTGCCGCCGCCTTTTCGTGACGTGCCTTTTCCTCCTCCGCCAGCTCAAGCGCAGCCTTTTTTTCGGCTATCTTCGCCTTTGCCGCAGTTGCGGTTTCGGAGAGGTGGGCGCTGTCGTTTTCCGCGAGCTTTATCTCGCTTTCGCCCGCAAATATTTTTTCCGTAAGAGCGGAGATGTCCTCTCCCGCTCTTTCGCTTTCCGCTTTCTCACTCTGAAGTGACGAGAAAAGCTCCTCGTCACGCTTTTCAAGTTCGGCAAGCGTCTCGTCCGAGCGGTCAAGCGAATTTTTGGACGCCGCAAGGCTCTTTTCAAGCTCGCCGCTCTCCGCCTTCGCAGTATCTATGTCAAAGACGGAAAGCGCAAGGTCGAGCGCTTTCTTTTCGTCGCGGAGGGCAAGATATTTCTTTGCCTTCTCCGACTCCTTTTCAAGCGGACCGATACGGCTTTCAAGTTCGCTTTCTATGTCCTCCAGACGGACGAGGTTGTCAAGAGTTGCGCTGAGCTTTTTCTCCGCCTCCTGCTTCTGATAGCGGTATTTTGCAATGCCCGCCGCTTCCTCGAAAATCGTCCGTCTGTCCTCGCTTTTTGATGATATTATTTCCGAAATCTTGCCCTGACCGATTATCGAATAGCCGCCCTTGCCGAGACCCGTATTCATAAACAGCTCGTGAATGTCTTTAAGTCTTACGGGCTTGCGATTGATGAAATATTCGCTCTCGCCGACCCTGTAATACCGTCTTGTGACGGTTATCTCGTCATAATCGCTCATCGAAGCGATTTTTCCGTCCTCCTCGGTATTGTCAAAGGTGACGGAAACCTCCGCATAGCCCATCGGGCTTCTCTTCTGCGAGCCCGCAAAGATAACGTCCTCCATTTTCGAGCCGCGGATGTTCTTTGACGATATCTCGCCCAGAACCCAGCGCATTGCGTCGGATATATTCGATTTTCCCGATCCGTTCGGTCCGACGACGACGGTAATTCCGCGGTCGAAGCTGATGACGGTCTTATCGGGGAAGGACTTAAAGCCCTGCATTTCAAGTGTTTTAAGACGCACCCTTTTTTAGCTCCTTTGATTTTTTATCCTTATCTCAAATTCGGAAAGCTCCTCGCAAGGGGAGATTTTAATGCTCCAGAGCCCGAATTTTTCCTTTATTTTCTCTCTGTTTTCGCCCTTATAGCCGACGGCGCACGATATCCTTCTCGGATTACAGTATACCGTAACGTCTCCGCCGGAAAATCCCTCGCAAAGGGCTGATATTTTCTTTTCAAAATATCTGCTTATACACATCTCGCCGATGGTCTCCGAATAATCCCCGCAGGCGATTTCCTCGCCCGAAACGAGCGCCTCGCCGGATTGCAGACCTATTCTTATGACCTTTATTCCCCTCTCGGCAAAGACTTCAAACGCCGCCTCCGTTCTGTCGACGGCTTCCTCGCGGCTCATCGGGATGTATTCTCCCTTTTCAGCCATTTCGGCAAGCCTTGTGCCTTTGAAAACGACTGTCGGATATATTCTTGCGGCAACCGCACCCATATCGGCGATAGCGATTGCCGTGCGGATTTCATCCTCCTTCGTCGATCCCGGCAGACCTGTCATCATCTGCCCGACGAATTCCATTCCCGCTCCGGTTATAAGCTCCGCCGCCCTTTTGCAGCAGTCTGCGCCGTGTCCCCTGCCCGAAAGCAGAAGCACCTTTTCCGATATGCTCTGTATTCCCAGCTCGACGCTTTTTACTCCGTATGAGCGGAGAATCTCTATGATTTCTTCATCTATGCAGTCCGGACGGGTTGATATTCTTATCGACTCAACTCTGCCGTCGTCTATAAACTTTTTCGCAACGGAGAGCAGATATATCATATCTTTTCTGTCAATCGCCGTAAAGCTACCGCCGAAATATGCAATCTGCGCCGTTCTGCGGCTCAGATCGACCGTCGACAGAGCGTTTTCAATCTCGTCCCCGACCTTTGTAAAGTCCGGAACGTTGTGACCGGAAATTGTCCGCTGGTTGCAGAAAACGCAGGCGTTCGGACAGCCCATATGCGGCACGAAAATCGGTATGTTTGCGTGTGTTTTCATTTCTTCTCGCCGTCGTCATAACCGAAAAGACGGAGGGCTTCCCTCGCCGCACTCTTTTCCGCTTCCTTCTTGCTCTTGCCCGACCCTTTTCCGAGGAGATTGCTGTTGACCTTCACCTCGCAAAAGAATGTTTTGTCATGATCTGGGCCCGATTCGCCGGTTATCGTATATTCCAGTTTCTCGCCGGGCGACTCCTGAATTATCTCCTGCAAAAGGGACTTCGGATCCGTCAGGGTCTTTGTCGGAGTGAAACCGTCCGCCGCCTTTATCACAAAAGGCATGACGAAATTCTCTGCGCTCCCGCGCCCGCCGTCAAGATAAACGGCAGCCGTCAACGCTTCAAACGCGTCCTCAAGGTTTGAATCAAGGTCGCGCCCGCCGTTGTAGCTTTCGCCGTGACCGAGGTAAAGATAGCCGCCGAGGTCTATCTCCCTTGAAAATTCCGCAAGCGACGCCCTTTCGACGATGGTTCTCCTCATGCTTGAAAGCTCGCCCTCGTTGCTTTCGGGAAATCTTTTGAAGAGATATTCGCTGACGATTGCCGAAAGCACCGCGTCGCCGAGAAATTCAAGTCTCTCGTTTGACTTTCCGCCGTCCTTTGCCTCGTTTATAAACGACGTATGCGAAAGAGCTTCCTTCAGGAGCTCTCTGTCGCTGAATGTATAGCCTATTTTCTTTTCAAGCTCGGACATTTCGCCCTGCGCCCTGATTTTAGTTCTCATTGCTTCCTCCCAAAGTCACCGGACGGAAAAGCTCCGCTCTTCTTTCAAGCTCGCCGGTAACGTCCGCGCGGGCATAGTTTACGGCTCTGACGATCGCGTTTTTTACAGCGTTCGCCTCCGAGTTTCCATGCGCCTTGATGACGGGCTTCGCTATTCCGATAAACGGCGCCCCGCCGTATTCCGTAACGTCAAAGAATCTGTCCTCGCGGTGAAGCGCCAAGCGGACGCCCTCTGCATTTCCTCCCTCGGAGGAGGTGACGTCGTCTATGACGTGCTTCATGACAAACCGGCAGAGCCCTTCGCTCGCTTTGAGCAGAACATTGCCCGTAAATCCGTCGCAGACGGCAACGTCGCAGGCGTCAAAGGGAAGTTCCTTTCCCTCGACATTACCGATGAAATTGAGATTTTCGTCCGCTTCCATCAGCGCCTTTGCTTCAAGAACGAGCGGCGTGCCCTTGTGTCCCTCTGAGCCGTTGTTGATTATTGCAACTCTCGGTCGCTCGATTCCGTAGAGCTTTTTCATGTATATCGATCCCATATGGGCAAAGTGCAGAAGATATTCCGCCGTGACGGTTACGTTTGCGCCGCAGTCCATAAGCATAACGTTGTTTGTGTATGGCAAAACCGTTCCTAGCGCCGCACGGCGAAGTCCGGGCACACGATGAACGATGAGCGTCGCGCCGGTAAACAGCGCGCCCGTATTTCCGCACGAAACAACGGCGTCTCCTTCGCCCGAGGCAAGCGTCCGCAAAGCCACACCCATCGACGAGCCCTTCTTTTTCTGGACAATGCACATCGGACTGTCTTCCATCCCGATTACGCTGTCGCCCTCTTTTATTTCAAATTCACCTGTCATTCCCTCGGCGGAGAGCGCTTCGCGTATAACGCTTCCGTCACCGACGAGCATTATGTCAACACCGAGCTCCTTCTTTGCCATTACAGCCCCGCGTATTATCTCCGCAGGCGGATTGTCCCCGCCCATAACGTCAAGTATTATTTTCATCAAAACTCTCCGATTTTATAGTTTTACTCATGTATTATATAACAAAATAAATTATATTGCAATAGATAATTATAATAAAAAAGCGACGGTTTTCGACCGTCGCTTTTTTTTATTTTTGCTTTCCGTCTCCATAGCCGGCATATCCGCAGCTCTCGTCTGCGCAATAAAGTCCTTTACCCTTCTTCTCAAAGAGCATCTTGCCGCACTTCGGGCATTTTTCCGTTGTCGGCATATCCCAGCTTGAAAAATCGCATTCGGGATATTTTTCGCAACGGTAATAAAGATTTTTCTTCTTGCCGTAAGCCTTGACGATTTCCCCGCCGCATTTCGGGCACCTGACTCCGATCGGGTCAAGAATTGCCTTTGTATATCTGCACTTCGGGAAATTTGAGCAGGCATAGAATCTGCCGTATGCGCTGTGACGGATGACGATGTCTCCGCCACACTTTTCGCATTTGAGGTCTGTCTTTTCCGGCTCATCTGTCTTCTTCTCAACGACGTTTCCCTTCTTGTCAAGGGTTTTTGTGTTTTTACATTCGGGATAGCCCGGGCAGGCGGCAAAAGTGCCGAATCTGCCGTGTTTTATGACCATTTTCCTTCCGCATTTCTCGCAGATTATATCCGATTCCTCGTCCGGCACCTTGACCTTATTGTCCTTTATGGACTCCTGCGCTTTTTCAAGTGTCTTTGAAAAGTCATCGTAAAAATCGGAGAGGACTTCCGTCATCGTTTCTTCTCCGCGGGCGATTTTATCAAGGTCGGTTTCGACGTTTGCCGTAAACTTATAATCGACAATCTCGGGGAAATTCTTCTTCATCAGCTTGACAGTCGCCTCGCCGAGAGGGGTTGATATAAGCGCCTTTTTATCACGCTTGACATAACCTCTGGAAACGATTGTCGTGATTGTCTGGGCGTATGTGCTCGGTCTGCCTATGCCCTTTTCCTCAAGGAACTTGATGAGCGAGCCTTCCGTATAGTGCGCGGGAGGATCTGTGAAATTCTGTTTCGATTCAAGCGATTCCTTTGTAAGCCTGTCTCCCTCGGAAAGCTCCGGGAGCTTGTTTTTGGGCTGTGTTTCATCGTCGCTGTCGTCATAGGCAAGCATATAGCCCTTGAAGGAAACGACGTATTCGCTCGATTTGAATATATAATCGCCGCAGGCAATATCCGCGGAAAGAACATCAAGCTCCGCATTTTTCATCTGACTTGCGATGAATCTGTCCCATATCAGTTTATAGAGCTTATACTGATCCGAGGAAAGAATTCCCTTGACCTTTTCGGGAGGGAGAGTCAGATCTGCGGGGCGGATCGCCTCGTGCGCGTCCTGGGCGGACGAGTTCGATTTGAACACCCTGCGTTTTGCGGGATAATATTCGCTTCCGTATCTGCCCGTGATGAATTCCTTTGCCGCTTCCGCCGCTTCATCCGAAACGCGGAGAGAGTCCGTTCTCATGTATGTGATAAGACCGTGTGTTCCGCCGTTTTCCGCGCCGAGGTTGATACCTTCGTAAAGCTCCTGCGCGACGAGCATCGTGCGCTTGGACTGAAAGCCGAGTCGCTTTGACGCTTCCTGCTGGAGAGTCGACGTTATGAACGGGGGATTGGGGGAGCGGTGCTTTCTCTGAACGTCGCTTTTGACGGTGACAAACTCGCCGTTCTCACAAGCGTCAAGCACCTTCTGTGCATCTTCTCCGGATGTAAGCTCGAGCTTGCCGTTTTTGTCTCCATAGAATTTTGCGGCGAGCTTTATGCGCTTCGGAGTTTTCAGAATTGCTTCAATCGTCCAGTATTCCTTCGGAACAAAAGCGGCGATTTCCGCCTCTCTTTCGACGATTATTCTCGTCGCAACAGACTGCACTCTGCCTGCGGAAAGTCCGCTGCGGACAGTCTTCCAAAGGTACGGGCTTATCTTATAGCCGACAATTCTGTCCAGAATTCTTCTCGCCTGCTGGGAGTTGACAAGGTTCATATCGATTGCGCGGGGATGCTGCATTCCTTCGAGAACGGTTTTCTTCGTTATATCGTTGAAGGTGACCCTGTTCGCCTCCTCCGGCTTTATGCCGAGAACCGTCGCGAGATGCCATGAAATAGCCTCTCCTTCGCGGTCGGGGTCGGTTGCAAAGTAAACCTTATCGGCATTTTTGACTTCTTTTTTGAGCTGATTTATTATGTCCGATTTGCCCTGTATATTGATGTATTTAACGGCAAAATCGTGCTCGGTGTCGACACCGAGCGTGCTTTTCGGCAGGTCTCTGACATGTCCGACGGACGCAACGACCTTATATTCCTTGCCGAGATAAGAATTTATTGCGGGCGCCTTATAAGGCGACTCTATTATTACGAGATAATGCTGCATATTTGCACTATCGCTTGAAAAAGCGAAACTCCTTATCCTGAATCTGTTTTATTTTTGGTGACGTTTGCCATTATACACAAGCTTTTGCCCCATGTCAAGTCAAAAATTTTTAACTCTTTTATAACTTCCTCCCGGAACGGCTTCGATAAGCCCGTAGATTTCAAGCGTCGTGAGCAGTCCGAGGAGCGCTCCCGTCTCCTTTTTTATGCCGACGTTTTCCGCCGCGCGATGAATTTCATCCGTAGTCATTTTGTCATTTATGACGGAGAACAGCTTCCGTTCCTCCTCCGTCAGATATGAAAGATCGGGCTCCTTTTCTTTTTGGCGTGACGTCTTCGGTTTTTTCGGCTCATCGTCGAAAAGGCGAACCTTTGTATATTTCGGAGGCGGGTCAAGCCTTGCCGTCGACGAGGGCGATGCAACCCTCAGTTTCTGAGACGTCGCATACATTCTTTCATCTATATTTTCGATAAATATTCTGTGCGGATAAAGCAGCTCATATTCCCTTAAAATGTCCTTTGCGGAAAGTGCGACCTTCGCTCCCTCGCGTATGAGCTCGTTTGTGCCCTCGCTCTCGCGGTCACCGATTTTTCCCGGCACGGCAAAGACGTCCCTGCCCTGTGATATCGCCCTGCCCGCCGTTATCAGCGCACCGCTTCTCTTATCGGCTTCGACAACGAGCGTCGCCTGACAAAGACCGGAAATTATCCTGTTGCGCACGGGGAAATTCCAGCCCGCCGGCTCTGTTCCGGGGGCGTACTCGGTCATGACCGTGCCGTTCAGGATTATCTCCTCCATAAGCTCTCTGTTCTGTGGCGGATATGCCGTTTCTATCCCGCAACCGAGCACCGCTATCGTGTGCCCGCCGACGGAGAGCGCTCCTCTTGCCGCCATTGCATCAATCCCGCGCGCCATGCCGGAAACGACAATCGCCCCGCCCATCGCAAGCTCCGCGCCGAACTTATACGCGACCTTCTCGCCGTATTCCGTGCACGATCTTGTGCCGACAACAGCGCAAAGAACGTTATCGTCAATCTTCGGCACCTTGCCTTTATAATAGAGCAGAAGTGGCTTTGCGTGAATATTTTTCAACCTTTGCGGATAAATATCGCTGTCGGCTGTCATAATCGAAACGTTCGTTCTCTCGCAGAAATCGAGTATGCGTTTGCAGATTTCAATGTTTTTGTCGAGCAACGCCTTTTTGAGCTCCGGCGATATGCCCGCAACCCCATCAAGACGCGTCTCGTCCGCCGCATATATTTCCTCGGGCGAACCGAGCTTTGCCATAAGATACGTTCCGTTTTCGCTTCCCGCTCCGCAACGAAGGGCAAGCCATATCCAATAAAGCAGTTGTCTGTCCATTTTCCTCCTCCGTCAAATTCTTTTATGTTCCCACATTATAACCGACGCCGCAACGGCGGCGTTGAGTGACTCTGCCCCGTCCTCACGCATGGGAATAATCACGCTTCCCGTGCACGCCGCGCGGACATCGGCTGAAATACCGTGTCCCTCGTTGCCGACGACAAATGCGAGCTTCCCGTCCTTTGCGATTTCGTCAATACGCACGGACGACCTGTCCAGCATAGCAGCATAAACGCTGTATCCTTCATTTTTCAGTATCTCTATCGTCTCTTCAAGAGACGCTCTTTCCGTCAGCACTCTGAAAAGCGACCCCATCGCCGCGCGGACGGTCTTCTGCCCGAAGGCGTCCGCCGAACCTTCGCCCAGAATGACCCTTTCCGCGCCGAACGCGTCCGCACAGCGGATAACCGTGCCGACATTTCCGGGGTCTGCAACTCCGTCAAGGAGGATTGTCAGTCCCGTGCTTTTCATCGCGGGCGAGGACATTTTTGCAACGGTCAGCACGCCCTGCGGGGCGTTTTCGTCCGTCAGCTTTTCGTAAACGGAATCCGAAACCTCATATATTTCGCCGTCAAATGACGTAAAAACACCGTCAAAAAGCGCAAGCGCCTTTTCGGTTGCGAAAACGCAGACGATATCGAGTTTTTCGCGCAACGCCTCAGAAAACAGCTTTATCCCTTCAAAACGGAAAAGCCCTTCCTTCTGCCTGTTTTTTCTTTCGGAAAGTCCGCGCGCCCATATCACCTTCGGATTACTTCTGCTTTCAATGCGGGATTTTATCTGCATAATATTTTCTCCCTTATATGCACAAAACCAAAGCGTATTTCAGCTTTGGTTCCGGAATCATTATAAATAATTAAAGTGCTTTCTTTGCTGTTTCAACGAGGGATGCGAAAGCGTCCTTATCGGAAACTGCAAGCTCTGCGAGCATCTTGCGGTTGATATCAACACCTGCGAGCTTAAGACCGTGCATAAGCTGAGAATAGTTGATACCGTTTACCTTTGCCTGAGCAGAGATTCTTGTAATCCAGAGAGAACGGAAATCTCTCTTCTTGAGCTTACGGCCTGCAAAAGCGTAGTTACCGCTCTTCATTACCTGCTCTTTTGCCATCTTGAAGTGTTTGCTCTTTGCGCCCCAATAGCCTTTGGCGAGCTTCAGCATTTTATTTCTTCTCTTGCGCGTCATCATCGCGCCCTTTACTCTTGCCATCTTTGCTTCCTCCTGTTTAAGTTACGATTATTTCTGGATGAGTGTCTTTACCGTTGCCTCAAAAGAGGGGCTGAGGTAAGTGTTGCGTCTGAGCTGTCTCTTACGCTTGGGGGTCTTGAGTCCGAGCTTGTGGCGACGGTTTGAGCTGTTCATTTTAACTCTTCCGCTCTTTGTAACGGAAAATCTTTTCGCTGTCGCGCTGTGTGTTTTGATTTTAGGCATAATGATTTTTCCTTTCGATATGACTTTAGCGGCAAAGCCGCTTTTTGATTACTTCTTTATCGGCGATATTATCAGCGAGAGCTTACGTCCTTCAAGAACGGCTTTCTTTTCCGTCGTACCGTATTCGGAGCACGCCGCAACGAATCTGTCCATCATTGCCGTGCCGAGTTCGGGATGAAGGAGCTCACGTCTGCCGTTGAACTTGACCACGGCGCGGACTTTGTTTCCTTCCTTGAGGAAACGGAGCGCATGACCGAGTTTTGTTTCAAAGTCGTGATCGCCTATGTTGCAGGAGAGCTGAATTTCCTTGACTTCAACAACCTGCTGCTTCTTTTTTGCTTCTTTTTCGCGTTTCTCGCGTTCAAAACGGAACTTTCCGTAGTCCATGATGCGGCAAACGGGCGGGTCAGCCTTATCCGCTATCATAACAAGGTCACTGCCGCTGTCATATGCGGCTTTGAGTGCCTTCGCCGTATCGACAATGCCGAGCTGCTCGCCATCCTCGCCGATAAGACGCACCTGAGGAACTCTTATGTCCTCATTGTAAAGATAATCTTTAGTGCTGATAGTAGCACACCTCCAAAAAATAAAAATTGCGGAAAGCCAAAGAGCCTCTCCGCACCGAAAATTTTCCCCGCACCGCAAGGAAAACCGAAAGTTATTGACCAAGCTCGCCGCGCGGCTTGGTGAAAGCGGAGAACGCTTTTCTTTGTTTTGCCAAGGCAGTATATCATACTTTTCCGCCTTTGTCAAGTCGATTTTGCAATTTTGTCGGATTTTTTGCGGACTCTCCGGCAATTCCGGCGATTTCGCTCCGCCCCAAACTCCCAAACGTTGTCCTTGAAAAACCCGACGGCGCTGGGCGCACCTGCATATCCATTGCCCGCACCGTTTGCGTGCTCTCCCTCAGCCTTACTCTCCGAGAAAGATTTACAAGCCGAGCGAAGCACACTCCCGTCTCGGCGACGCCTGCAAACGCTTGCGCATTTGCAAATCCCACTCCGGCACGGCAAGCCGAGCCACCTCTCCCCAAGTGAGAGGCTTTTTTATTCAGCCTTCCTGTTTGGATGGAGATTTGCAAATAAAACCCGCTTGATTTTTCCGTTTCACAGGCACAAAAGCCCCCGCGCGGAGCGCACCTTTTCTCTTCTCTCTTCACTTTTCACTTTTCACTTTTCCCTCAAAAAGCCGCCCCGAAGGACGGCTTTCCGTTTTTTCAAAGTGCTTCGCTGCCCTCTTCGGGCTTCTCTGTCTCTTCCTCCGGCTCGTCGTCGAAGATGTTTTCAAAATCCTCTTCGCTGCCGAAGTCCTCGTCTTCACAGCTCGCCGCACGGGCGTCTCTGAAAGCGTCCGAGACCTTCTTTGCGCACGACGATATTCCTTCCGAAATCTTTGAGATTCCGCACGAAATATTCCCGCGTATCGTCTCGATATCGCCTCTTGTGGGAATTCCCGCAAGGTTGACGGAGCAATCCGAATGGGTGTTGCCCTCTTCGTCCGTCGTTTTTTTCGTCTTTACTTTGAGAAGCAGCGAGCGGATTTCATATTCGCCCGTTTCCTCGTTCTTCTCTGCGGCATAGGGCGTCAGAAGTGCCGCGCCGAGGAGAAACCATCCAAGTCCGAAACCTTTTTTCATAATTATATATCTCCTTTCAGGATTACATTATTATTGCGCCCGCTATCACGCCCTCCGGTTGCGGTTCGAGTGAAGCGATGAACGAAAGCGTCATAACGGCATAAAGAATTATGATGCCGACATTCAGATATGCCGCGACTCTGACGTTGCCCGCGGAAATATCGAATCTGCTCTTTTCAAGCGAAACGTTTTTCACGCCCTTTATAAAGAACACTATTCCGGCAATCGCGAGCCCGAGCGTGGCAAGGGAAAGTATCCATTGAGCAACCACAGGACCCGTATATTTTGCCAGTTCCGCAATCAGTTGCGGCGCTTCCTCTTCAGATGCATTTTCGAGCGCCTCGGAGATGGACTTAATGGCGTCAGTGTCAATCTTGCTCGTTATATAACCGCTCAGAACGCCGCAGAAGCCGTTGACAAACATATGCAGGACAATCGTATACAGTATGTTTCTCGTTTTGACGTATATATATCCGAAAAGCAGTCCTATGGCGAACGCATAGAAAAACTGCGAGAAGTTTCCGTGCACAAGCCCGAATGCGAGAGCCGAGGCGAATATCGCCGTTTTTTCTCCGAACGGGCTTATTCTGTCGATAAGAAGTTTACGGAAGATCAGCTCTTCGATTATCGGAGCGGCAATTATCATGACGATTGATGACGCTATCCATGACGCGCCGTCAAGCGCTGTCTCGACGGGGTTGACAATCGGATGACCTACAACCTTTCCTATATACCACGTGACCGCGTCACCGACTCTTGCCCCGATGAGAACGAAAGCCATAGTCACGCAAAGATATTTCATGAATTTGCCGAAGCTTATCTTCTTTGCCGACGGAATTCCCCCGTCCGGCACGGAAAGAAGGAGCATTATTCCGGCGAGCGCCGCGCCGAAAACATAGTACGATACGCCGCTGAGCGCGGTTGTGTACCATTTCTGCGCCGCGATTGCGGGAGCATAATATACAATTGCCAGATTGAGAAAGACCGCGATAAGCGAAGCGGAGATCATCATCACCGCAACCGCGGAAAAAATCCATGTCATCTTTCCGTAAAGTCTGCCCGCGCGATACGGCGGCTTTATGTTGATTTTTTCATCCGCTGTCTCTTCAGATACGGTGTTTCTGTCGTTATCCATTGAATTTCCCTCCGTAGTTTTGTACATTATATATAATACCACAACGCCGCGTAAAAATAAATAGCCAAATTGAAATTTAATTATTAATTTTTTTGCGCCCTATTGAAAATCCTTCCGGATTGTGATATCATATGTAACCGTAACCGATGAGCAAAGGAGGCTCCCATGAAAATATCCGGACTTCAGAAGCTGACCCTGCTCGATTTCCCCGGCAAAACGGCGTGCACCGTTTTTCTCGGCGGCTGCAATTTCCGTTGCCCGTTCTGCCATAATTCCTCGCTCGTGCTCGGCGCGGGAGAGGGAGAGCAAATATCGGAGGAGGAATTCCTCGCTTTTCTCGAAAGCAGAAAAAACCGTCTGGACGGCGTTGCGATAACGGGCGGCGAGCCGCTCATAACGAACGAAACGGAAAATTTAATTGAAAAGATAAAGTCCATGGGATATGCCGTCAAGCTCGATACAAACGGCGCTTTCCCCGAAAGGCTCCGCCGGCTCACCGGAAAAGGGCTTGTCGATTATGTTGCCATGGACATAAAAAACAGTCCGCACAAATACGCGCAGACAATCGGACTTGACTCCGCCCCGCTCGGTAAAATCGAAGAAAGCATACACATTCTGATGAGCGGAAGCGTTGATTACGAATTCCGCACAACGCTTGTAAAGGGCTTTCATACGGAAGACGATATAAAAACAATCGGCAAATGGATTTCCGGCGCGGAGCGCTGGTACCTTCAGGCTTTCAAGGACTCCGGCGACATCATCTCCGGCGGACTCTGCGGTTTTGAGCGCGACGAATATCTGCGCCTTCTCGACACAGCCCGACATTTTGTGCCAAATGCACAACTTCGGGGGCTATAATCTATATATTGTTCCGATTTTTCGCAATTTGGCTCAAAAACACAATATATTGTGCACTCTCCACTTGACAATAGCTTTCCGAAGTGATAGAATTGTATCACTGCAAAAAGCATTCAGCGCTCGCTCCCGCAGAAAAAGCGGGAGCTGCGTTTGTCAATAGGGAGGGTTTTTATTATGTATCAGGTAGTTAAAAGAGACGGTCAGATAGCGGATTTCGATATAGGCAAGATTTCCGTTGCCATAACGAAGGCGTTTGAAGCCATCGGCAAACAGTATCACCCCTCGGTGATAGATTTTCTCGCGCTCAAAGTAACCTCAAATTTTGAACACAAGGTAAAAGACGGCCTTGTTTCCGTTGAGGATATTCAGGACAGCGTTGAGTCCGTGCTTATTCAGGCGGGCTATGACGACGTTGCGAAGACTTACATTCTCTATCGTAAACAGAGAGAAAAAATCCGCAATATGAAGTCCACCATCCTTGACTATAAGGAGCTTGTCAACAGTTATGTCAAGGCTATTGACTGGCGTGTTAAGGAAAACTCCACCGTTACGTATTCCGTCGGCGGACTTATCCTTTCAAACTCCGGCGCAATCACGGCAAATTACTGGCTTTCCGAAATATACGATGAAGAAGTCGCCAATGCGCACAGAAGCGGTGATATGCATCTTCACGACCTCTCCATGCTCACGGGCTACTGCGCGGGCTGGTCGCTCAAGCAGCTCATTCAGGAAGGCCTCGGCGGCGTTGTCGGAAAGATAACCTCTGCTCCCGCAAGTCATCTCGCAACCCTCTGCAACCAGATGGTAAACTTCCTCGGCATCATGCAGAACGAATGGGCAGGCGCTCAGGCATTCTCCTCGTTCGACACATACCTTGCACCGTTCGTCAAGGTTGACAATCTCAGCTATGACGCCGTCAAAAAATGTATCGAATCCTTTATTTACGGCGTGAACACCCCGTCAAGATGGGGCACGCAGGCACCGTTCTCGAACATCACCCTCGACTGGACAGTCCCCGCAGACCTCGCGGAGATGAACTGCATCGTCGGCGGCAAGGAAATGCCCTTCCGCTATAAGGACTGCAAAAAGGAAATGGATATGATAAACCGCGCGTTTATCGAAATTATGATAGAGGGCGACGCCAACGGCAGAGGCTTCCAGTATCCTATTCCCACATATTCGATTACCCGCGATTTTGACTGGTCGGAGACCGAGAACAACAAGCTCCTCTTTGAAATGACGTCAAAATACGGCACACCGTATTTCTCAAACTACGTAAACTCCGACATGGAGCCGAGCGATATCCGCTCGATGTGTTGCCGTCTGCGTCTTGACCTTCGTGAGCTCCGCAAAAAGTCCGGCGGCTTTTTCGGCAGCGGCGAGTCAACGGGTTCGATCGGTGTTGTAACAATCAACCTTCCCCGTCTTGCATATCTTGCGGAAAACAAGGAAGACTTCTATAAACGCCTTGACCACATCATGGACGTTGCGGCGCGTTCGCTCAGCGTCAAGAGAAAAGTTATTACAAAGCTCCTCGACGAAGGACTTTATCCCTATACAAAGCGTTACCTCGGAACCTTCAAGAATCATTTCTCGACGATCGGTCTCGTCGGCATGAACGAAGCAGGTCTGAACGCAAACTGGCTCAGAAAAGACATAACTCATAAGGAAACTCAGGACTTTGCAAAGGAATGTCTCAACCATATGCGCGAGCGTCTCTCCGACTATCAGGAGCAGTACGGCGACCTTTACAACCTCGAAGCAACTCCCGCAGAATCGACGGCATACCGCCTTGCAAAACACGATAAACGCCGTTATCCGGATATAATCACAGCCGGCACGGAGGAATCTCCTTATTATACAAACAGCTCACATCTTCCCGTCGGCTATACGGAGGATATCTTCTCCGCGCTCGACATTCAGGATGAACTCCAGACGCTTTATACGTCGGGCACCGTATTCCATGCGTTCCTCGGCGAAAAGCTGCCGGACTGGAAATCGGCGGCGTCGCTCGTCCGCAAGATTGCGGAAAATTACAGACTTCCCTATTACACTCTCTCCCCGACATATTCCGTCTGCGCAGAGCACGGATATATCGCCGGCGAGGTTTATGACTGTCCCGTGTGCGGAAAGAAAACGGAGGTTTACAGCCGCATAACAGGCTATTACCGTCCCGTTCAGAACTTCAATGACGGCAAGGCGCAGGAATTTGCCGAGCGCAAGGAATATGTCATCGAGCGTTCTCACCTTACGCACTTCGGCGTGCTTGAACATAAGGAGCCGGAGCACAAGGAGGAGCACGAGCCGAAAACCGCCGCAAACCTGCTCTTCACGACAAAAACCTGCCCGAACTGCAAAATAGCAAAGGCACTCCTTGAAAAAGCGGGCATTGCATACGAAAACATCTACGCAAACGAAAATGAGGATATGGCTGTGGCATATGACATCGTAACCGCGCCGACGCTCGTCGTGCCGGAAGGTGACGGAGTCAGACGTCTGAAAGGCGTATCCGAAATCAGAAAATATATAGAATCGCTTTGATAAAATGCATGATATTATAATAATCGGCGCAGGGCCGGCGGGACTTACCGCCGCCCTCTACGCCCTGAGAGCCGGCAAAACCGCGCTCATACTTGAAAAATCCAATTTCGGCGGTCAGATGACGTATTCCCCGAAGATTGAAAACTTTCCCGGCACCGCGCAGATAAGCGGAAACGAGCTTGCGGAGCAGCTTATAGATCAGGTCATATCCCACGGCGCAGACATTGAGCCGGAGGAGGTGACCGGTATAGAAGACCTCGGCGGGACGAAAAAAGTCATAACGACGAGCGGAAGCCACGAGGGGAAAGCCGTCATCATCGCCGCAGGCGTAAAACACAGGCTGACGGGAGCCGAAGGCGAGGAAAAATTCCTCGGCGAGGGCATATCGTTCTGCGCCGTCTGCGACGGAGACTTTTATTCCGGCAAGGAGGTTGCCGTCATCGGCGGAGGAAACAGCGCCCTTCAGGAGGCTGTCCTCCTCTCCGAAAAATGCAAAAAAGTCACTCTCGTTCAGAACCTGCCGTATTTTACGGGCGAAAAGCGCCTGCTTGACGTTCTCCGCGAAAGGAAAAACGTTGAGTATATAACGGGGTCAACCGTCCGCCGCTTTGAAGGCGAAGGAAAGCTCTCTTCCGTTGTCATAGCGGACGAAAGCGGGAGCGAAACCGCACTTTCCGTCGACGGAGTATTCGTTGCGATAGGACTTATCCCGTCTAACGACATTTTTTCATCCGTCTGCGGGCTTGACGACCGCGGTTACTTTGATTCCGGCGAGGACTGCAAAACAAAAACCTCCGGAATTTTCGTCGCTGGGGACTGTCGCAGAAAAAACATAAGACAAATTACAACGGCGTGTGCCGACGGCTCGGTTGCCGCCCTTGCCGCTTGCAATTTCATAGATTTATCCTAAAATAATCTCCTAAAAACAAATCCGCCGCGGAATTCCGCGGCGGATTTGTTTTTTCGGTTCTGATCATTCAACAATATAATCTTTAAGTTCTTCAAAGAGCTTATCGCAATCGTCGCCGTAAGCGGTGAGTGTGATGGGGCTGAGAAGGTCAAGGCTGAATATACCCATTATAGACTTTGCGTCAACAACGTATCTGCCGCTGGAAAGGTCAACCTCGGAATCATACTTGCGGACTATTTCAACAAAATCTCTGACCGCCTCTATTGAAGAAAGACGAATTTTTACTGTTTTCATTTGTAATCTCCTTTCGACTGTTATGTCTTATACACAATATATAATAACAAAAAGGATTTTACTTGTCAATATAATAGAAAAAATTTAATTTACAACGGAGAGAGAAAATGAAAAGCAGAGCAAGTATCCATGCCAGAAGGAGAACAGCAAAAGGCAGAGCGCCGGCAGCCTGCCGACCCTTCTCACAAGCGGATACAGTGCGGAAAGCAGTACAAGCGTCACACAGCAGACAAGCACCGAGGCAAAAAACGCCGTCGCTTTGAAATTCAGAGGCATCCATATGTAAGTCAGGGCGCAGACACAGCCATAAAGCAAAGCCGCCGTGCCGGACGATTTTCCGCAAAGATGAAACGGCGAGAAGAACGTAAGCGAAAGCGAAAATGACAAAAGGCAGAGCGAAATTGCAAAAAATATTATAAAAATGACTGTCGGCAGTGCCCAGACGGGCGTGCATATCTCCTCCCATGCGTCGCTGTCCGTGCCGTTTATCGCAAAAAGCATCCCCAGCGCCAGCGCAACGCCCATGATTATGAGCGTCAGCGTGACATTGACGCACGCCAGCTCTTTCCCGATATTGCGTTTTATTTCTTTCGATATGGTTTTCATGAAGTCCCCCAAAATGAAGAGAAGAAAAGCGGCAGGTGCGCCTTTTCTCTTCGGTATTCTCTCTTTTTTCCTATTCTATTCCCGAAAAACAGAAATATGCCCTCTCGCGAAGGCATATTTCTGTTTTGAAGCGGTTATCTTGTCGTATGCTCTGTGATCGTGTCCGTCGCTTCTCTCGGCCTGAAAAGAAGAGAAATGCACCAGATACTTGCAAGCGCAACGAGCGTATAAACAACTCTTGCTGCCGCTGCGTCCTGTCCGCCGAAGATCCATGCGACAATGTCAAAACGGAAAAGTCCGATACTGCCCCAGTTAAGTCCGCCGATGATTGAGATAATAAGTGCGATTCTGTCGATTATCATAAAAATCAACTCCTTGTTTTTTTATTTGACATTTCGTATTCTCTCCGTTTTTCGTCACACTTATGCATTATTTTTCATTTTATTATTGCAATTACCGTCGCAAAAGGTTAAAATATAGTGGTAAAATCAATTTTAAGGACTTAATATGAGAGCAAGAAAACTTAAACACCGCGACGAGCGCCTGCTCGCCTGCGACAATATAATAACGGACGAATTCTCCTCCGACCCGCCGAGTCTCGTCCCCGCAGAGCTCTTTCCGGATTATTCAAAATTCCGTCTTGAAATCGGTTGCGGCAAGGGAGGCTTTGTCCGCGGAGAGGCGATTTCTCATCCGGACACGGCATATATAGCGGTGGAGCTGATAACGGACGTTATCGTTCAGGCGGCTGAGCGAACGCCGAAGGAAGAATATAAAAACGTCGTTTTTCTCAACACAAACGCTTCGCGTCTCGACCGTATTTTCCCCGCCGGCAGTTTTGAAAGAATTCATATAAATTTCTGTGACCCATGGCCGAAAAAGCGCAACGCAAAACGTCGGCTCACATGCCGCACGTTCCTTTCGCTTTTCCGCCCGCTCCTCTCCGACGGCGGCTGTATAGCGTTCAAGACGGACAATGCAGATCTCTTCGAATATTCCCTGCCGGAGTTCGAAGCGGCAGGTTACAGGACGGACAAAGTCACGCGCGACCTGCACGCAAGCGAGTATTACGGCTGCGATACGGAGACCGAATATGAAAAGGCTTTCTCCGAAAAAGGCACGCCGATTTGCCGTCTCGAAGCGTATCCGACCCGCTGAAACCGCATTATCTGCGCAAATTCTTCAAAACTTTTTTGAAAAAAAGAAAATTTACTATTGATTTTTCAAAAAAGGCGTGATATAATAAACAACGCTGTATCTCTGTTAAACCGTGCGATATGTTTTTCACATCGCACTTTGCAGATAAAAATCAATCACGGGAGGTGTAAATATGGCAAAATGTGTATGTTGCGGTAAGGCGCTCGTTTTCGGAAACAACGTTTCCCACTCCAACCGCAAGACAAGCAGAACTTGGAAGCCCAATCTCAGAAAGGTAAGCGCGAATATCAACGGCACTCACAAGACAGTTACCGTTTGCTCTCGTTGCCTTCGCTCCGGCAAGGTAGAAAGAGCGTAACACCTCTGATAAAAGCTTTACAGGCCCCCTTCCGCAAGGAAGGGGATTTTGCGTAAAAAGGGAGATTTACCTATGAATTTTCTTCTCGTTTCGTCCGAAGCGGACAAAAAATTTCTCTCCGGACTTGCGGATTTCGGCACCGTCGTCCCGCTTCCTCCCCTGACGTCGCTGCCAAAGCCGATAGCGTCTCATGCGGACACGCTGATTGCATCCGTAAGCGACGAATTCTTCGTATATAAAGATTATAAGGAAAGCGACAAGCTCTTTCGCGCCCTCGGCTTGCCATGCGCCGTCATAAGCGCAGCCGCGGGAAATGTCTATCCTTTCGACGCCGCGCTGAACTGTTTTACCGTCGGTGACAGGCTCGTCTGCCGTGAAAAAAGCGTTGCTCCCGAAATACTTGCGTTTGCAAAAAAACGCGGCTACAAAACGCTGAACGTCAGGCAGGGCTATGCCCATTGCTCCTGCGTCCCCGTCGGCGACGGAATTCTGACCTCGGACAGAGGAATCTTTCACGCGGCGGAAGAAGCCGGTATTGATGCGGCTTTCGTAAGGTCTGCGGGAATCAGCCTTCCCGGCTATTCCGGAGGCTTTATCGGCGGAACGTGCGGCACGGTCGGCAGGATAGTCGTATTTTTCGGCGATCTGCGGCGCATTCCGGACGGCGAAAAAGCGGAGGACTTCATCAAAAGCAAAGGCTTTGACCCGTATTATCTTTCGGACAAGCCGCCCGTCGATTACGGCGGAATAATCTCAATCGAGGTCTGACCTACTTTTCTTTGAAAAGAAAAGTAGGCAAAAGAAACTTTAGTAATCGGGAAGTTTGTGCAGAGTTTTAAGTCCATGCACAGACAGGGCTTACAAAAAGGCAAAAGAAACTTCAGTTATTGATTTTGTGCAAATGTTTTGCTATCTTGCATATACGGGTGCTGCAACGTAGGATAAAGAAAAAACTCTTGCCTTCTTCCGTCAACGCAGGCGCCAAAGCCACGCACAATTAAAAAACACTTTAAGATTCGAACTGCACTTCCGCCTTTGCTTTGGTGAAGCTGACGTGGCAGAAAAGCTCCGCCTTGAACAACAGGGAGGTTTTGGAAGGAACGTCCGAATTGCTTTCTTTCGTACTTTCTTTTCAAAAAAGAAAGTACATAAACAAAGAACGGTGTTTGCAGGCACAAAACCCCTGCACAAACCGTAATAACTCTGCGGCTCTGCCGCACCTTTTCTCTTTAACTTTCTCTCAGGCAAAGGAGTTTTTATGAAAATCGAAACTTTTTCTCTCGGCACGTCAAATCCCGACGTGAAAATAACAGCCTATATTGCAGACGACAGCGCAGAGGGCAGGCGTCCCGCTCTGCTCATTATCCCCGGCGGCGGATACCGCATCTGCGCCTACTGCGAGGGAGAGCCGTATGCGCTTGAATTCTGTGCAAAAGGCTACAACTGTTTCGTCCTCGGTTATTCCGTTATGGGCGCGGCGCGCTTTCCGACACAGCTTATAGAGGCGTCGCTTGCGATGAAATTCATCCGCGACAATGCCGAAAAATACAAAACGGATAAAGACAGAGTGTTCGTTATAGGCTCGTCCGCAGGCGGTCATCTTGCCGCAATGCTGGGCACGATGTGGAACGACAAACTCGTCACTGACGCAATAGATATGCCCAAGGGCTACAACAGACCGACGGGAATGCTTCTCTGCTATCCCGTTATAACGTCGGACAGAAAATATGCCCATGAGGACTCCTTCCGCAAGCTGCTCGGCAATGAAAACTTAAATGACGACGCAATGCGCAAAAAAGTTTCCATAGAGCGCGCCGTGACGAAAAAAACCGTCCCTGCGTTCATATGGCACACAAGGACGGACAGCGGCGTGCCCGTTATGAACTCGCTCCTCCTGGCGGAGTCGCTTGCAAAGAAAAATATCCCCTATGAACTGCACATCTATCCCTCCGGCGGACACGGAATGTCGCTTTGTCAAAAAAATCTCGGCTCCGAAAATGACTATAATCACGACTGGGTGCGATGCGCGACGCATTGGATGCGGTCGTTTGATAAATAATTGCGAAAAGGCAGGAAAATATAATGCAAACAGAAGTTTTTCATCTTTCCGAAACGAATCCCGACGTCAGACTGACGGCTTATCTTGCAGGGACGTATGATCGTATCCCTCATAACAAAAAACGTCCTGCGGTGCTTGTCATTCCCGGCGGGGGCTATGCATACTGCTCCGCAAGAGAAGCGGAGCCTATCGCGCAGGAATTTCTTGCGCACGGCTACAATGCTTTCGTTTTCGATTACTCCGTAAACGGCGCAGCGGTTTATCCGACGCAGCTCATAGAAGCGTCGCTTGCGATGAAATTTCTCCGCGACAACGCCGAAAAGCTCCGTATAGACCCCGAAAGAATTTTCGTCATCGGATTTTCCGCCGGAGGTCATCTCGCCGCAATGCTGGGCACAATGTGGCACAAGGACTTTATTTATGACGCCGTCGACATGCCGTACGGCTACAACAAGCCGACGGGGATGATTCTTTGCTACCCCGTTATAACAAGCGGAAAATATGCGCACAGAGGCTCGTTTGACAACCTCCTCGGCGACGGAAGAAACGATAAAAAGCTGCTTCATGAGGTGTCCCTTGAATACGCCGTGACGAAAAAAACCGTCCCTGCGTTCATCTGGCACACCCGCGCGGACAGCACTGTCCCCGTTATAAATTCGATACTCTTTGCGGAGGCGCTCTCAAAGAAAAACATTCCTTACGAGCTGCATATATATCCGGACGGCTGGCACGGAATGACGCTTTGCCGCGACTTTCTTGACGCGGAAAACGAATACATCGGCGATTGGGTGCGCTCATGCGAGCATTGGATGAAGAACACAAAATAAAAAAACAGGGCTCGCGCCCTGTTTTTTTATTTGAATATAGAACGGAAATTATTTATTATTTTTTCGTCCGTGCCTTTGGGAAGTCCGGTTTCCTCATCCATATCAATCATGGCAAAGAGAACGTACTCTCCTTCGCTTTCGCAGATGACCGTATCTGCCGACGTGCATATGTTCCATACAAGGTCACAGTTTTCTTTGAGTGTGTTTTTGAACTCGTCAACGGGAACCGTGCCGTCGAGCTTGAAAACGTAAGCAATGAACGGCAGGGAGTTTATCACCGGAGCGGCAAACGCGCCGGAAGCAATCCCTTTGATCTCCCTTACATTGAAGCCCGTCATATCCTTTCCGTTTGCGGAGCCGTAATAAAGGCCCATTTCCGTCACTCCGCCGACGGATTTCTTGATCATGCCCTTTGTCGACGGCAACGACGAACACGAAACAAGCGCAAGCATTGTGATTGCTAAAACGATTGCCAGAATTTTTTTCATAGTTTTTTCTCCTTTTTCTTTAATTCTTTGGGTTTGAATGTACTGTCGCTTATATTCTCCTTGAAGCCCTCGCCGATTGTCTCCGTCGAATCTCCGAGAACGATGAACGCCCTTGGGTCGACGGATCTGGCAATTGTTTTCAGAAGAAAAATTTCGTTCTTTTTCACTACGCAGAAAACGATTTTTTTCTTTTCCTTCGTGTACCAGCCCTCGCCGTCGATAAGGGTTACCCCTCTGCCGATTTTGTCCGCGACAGCCGAAGCGATTTCTTCGTGCTTTGACGAGAAAATGAACGCCATTTTGGATTTGTCAAAGCCGCCGGTCACAATTTCTATCGAAAGCGATGAAACAAGCACGGAAACAAGCGAATAGAAAACCGAAAGGAAATTTTTCATCACTATCGCCGCGCCGATGATTACAATCGCGTCAACTATTGCAATCAGTTTTGCCGTTGATATTTTCTTTGCTTTCAGCTTGATAAGAAGGGCAACAAAGTCCGAGCCGCCTGTCGTAAAGCCTCTGTAAAGCATAATTCCTATTGCCGCGCCGAGCGATATTCCGCCGAAAATGGCGCAGAGAAAGGCGTTTTCTTTCGGTTGAGGGAAAGCCTCCGGAAGAAATTTTATAAAGTCGATGGAAAGCGAGGTAACGGTTATTCCTATAAAGCTCTTTATTCCGGAGCGGTACCCGTAAAAAATGCAGAAAAGCAACGCCAGCGGAATGTTTATTGCAATTATCATAAGACCTGTCGGAAGACCGAAAAGAAGGTTCAGCACCTCGGCAATACCGCCCGCTCCCCCTATGAAGATTTCACCCGGCAAAAAGAACATATTGTATGCAACCGCAAAAAGAACTCCGCCGAGAACAAGTATTCCGGCATCGATCAGTACGCTTTGCAGTTTTTTGCTTTTTACATTCATACAATCCCTCCCGCAAGTATTTTTCGGACATCAGGCGAATACTCATATACTGTCTGTAATCTATTATACACAAATTTCGGGAGAAAACAACTGTTTTATGTCCAGACTGAGTAAATTCGTTAAAAGTGCGCTGCTTTTGGGTGCGGTTTCCGTTTTTATGAGAACGGTCAGCGTCGTTTTCAATGCTTATATCGCGGCGAACATAGGCGCGGACGGTATGGGACTGTTCTCTCTTATAAACAGCGTTTATATTTTTGCCGTCACGCTTGCGGGGTCGGGAATAAATCTCGCCGTTACAAGGCTTGTGACGGAGGCAATGGCAAAAAACTGCGACGGAGGTATTATCCGCGCGGTGAAAAAATGCATCGTCTACGCTCTCTGCTTCGGCGGCGGCGCGGCGATACTTCTCTCTGCCTTTTCGGACGTCATCGCGACAAAAGCCATCGGCGAGCCGGAGGTTTCGATGTGCTTTCGCACGCTCTCCGCGGCTTTGCCGTTCATAGCCGTTTCAAATGTGTTCTCAGGCTACTTCTATGCGGTCAGGCGGTCGTCAAAGAGTGCGCTTTCGGGAGTTTTTGAGCAATTTGTGAAAATCGCCGTGACTGTGTTTTTTCTCGGCAGGCTCTGCCCTCTCGGAACGGAATTTGCCTGTCTTGCGCTCGTCCTCGGAATGAGCATTTCGGAGGGACTTTCATTTTCTTATCTTCTCCTTTTCTACCTTGCCGACAGAAAAAAGCATCTGCATCCGTCCTTATGCGACAGCTCCTCATGCGGCAGTGTCGTTTCGATTGCCCTGCCGATAATGCTCTCGTCGTGCCTGCGCAGCGGTCTTGTTACAATCGAGCACATTCTCATCCCGCGCGGGCTTGAAAAATTCGGCACCGGAAGGGCGGAATCGCTCTCCGCATACGGGACGGTCTCCGGAATGGCAATGCCGGTGCTGCTTTTTCCTTCGGCTTTGTGCGCGGTGTTTTCGTCGCTCATAATTCCCGAACTTTCGGAGCTTTCCGCAAAGTCGGATAAGATAAAGGGTGATAAGGAAATATGTTATATGGTAAAACGTGCCTGCGGCGCGGCGCTTATATTCGGCATAGGCACGGCAGGGATGTTCATCTGCTTTTCGGAGCCTCTCGGACTTCTCATATATAAAAGTGCGGACGCGGCAAAATACATCGGTATTCTTGCTCCTCTCGTGCCGCTTATGTATCTTGACATGACCGTCGACGGAATGCTCAAGGGGCTGGGGCAACAGCTTTACTGCATGCGAGTAAACATTCTGGACGCCGCCGTCAGCATTCTGCTCATTTCCCTGCTGCTTCCGGAATGGGGCATTACGGGATATATCGCCTGCATATACATAACGGAAACAATGAACGTTGCGCTTTCTGTCGGCAGACTTCTGCACATAACGGGCGCAAGACTGATGATCGGAAGGAGGGTCCTTCTCCCGCTTGTGTGTATTGCCGGAGCGTGCTCCGTGTCGACCCTCCTAATCTTCCCGATGAATCCCCCGCTCGTGTTTTCGGCGATACTCGGGATCGGTCTCTGCATCGTGCTTTATCTTTTTTTCCTCTTTGCAACGTCCGCACTTTCGACGGAAGACGCCCGCTGGATAAAGAAATTGACGTCACTGAGGTAAATTCACAAAAAAACGTTGATTTGACCTCCGTTTTTGTGGTAAAATATCTTGTAAAACAATAGCGGAGGCACATATGAGCAAAAAAGATAAATTTTTCGGAGCAATATCAAGGATAATCAGCAAAACGGGAACGTATTTCATGTTTATGTTTCTTTTCGTATCGTTTTTCGCGAAAATAATTATTCCGGAGCAGACGATCGCGTATAACACCGCGCTTTTCGGTTATGCGCTTCTCTTCTGTCTTCTCCTTTCGGTGACGGATCTCGTTCTCGGCGTAAAGGCTCTCGGAATTTTCCCCGTCCGCGTCGCGATACATTTTGTTCTCGCGCTGACGGAATTCATCGTTGTTCTCTGTTATCTTTCGGGCATTGCGTCGGGCGGAAAGCAGGTCGTGTTTCTTTCCCTCTTTTTCGCGCTTGTCTATGCCGTCGTAATGACGGTTTATGCGTTGATACGCTCCGCGCGTCTCCGCAAAGAAAACAAAGAAAAAACATACAAAAACGAATTTTCCGGTACAAACGAGTGAATTTTTCGGAGGTAATATGAAGGATGTAACAGAATTTGAATGTGAAAGCTGTTCAAACGAGCCGAAGGACAAAATAAATCTGGCACGGTTTTTTGCCAAGCTTGACGAAATTTTTTCAAGAGGCGACCTTGCGGCGGCAGGCAGACTTATTGAATACTGGGAGCGCGACGCGCGCTCGATAGGCGATGAAAACGGGCTTCTTTACGTTCTCAATGAGGAAACGGGGTTTTTCCGTCGCACGGGAGAAAAGGAAAAAGGGCTTGCGGCTGTCGAAGAGGCGCTTGCGCTTGCGGAGAAGCTCGGCATTTGCGAAACGGTTTCCGGCGCAACGGTCATCATAAACTGCGCAACCACGATGAAAGCCTTCGGAGAGGCGGAAAAAGCCCTGCCTCTCTATGAAAAGGCTCGCGCGGTCTATGAAAGCTCGCTTGACGGAAGTGATTTTCTCCTCGCCGCCTTTTATAACAATTTCGCGCTTTCTCTGGCGGACGTCGGCAGGACGGCGGAGGCGGAGGAAATGTTCTTCCTTGCAATCGGAACGCTGAAAAAATGCGGCGGTCACGAAGGGGAAATCGCCGTAAGCTATGTAAATCTTGCGCAGCTTTATTACAGCTGCGGGGAAAACGAAAAAATCCCCGCCGCGCTTGAAAGCGGATGGGAATATCTGTCGACGGAAACGCTCCCGCACGACGGAAATTATGCGTTCATCTGCTCAAAATGCGCTCCCGCATACAGAGATTTCGGTCAGAATAAGCGTGCCGAAACGCTTTTCGCCCGCTCAAAGGAGATATATGAAAGGAATTGAACTTTCCGAAAAATTCTTTGAAGAATTCGGACGTCCTATGATAGAAAACGAATTCGGGGAATATGCGGACAGAATCTGTGCGGGGCTTGTCGGTCACGGGTCGGAATGCTTCGGCTTTGACGACGGACTTTCGCGCGACCACGATTTCGGCGCAGGGTTTTGTCTCTGGATAACCGAGGAGGACGAACGCCGCTTCGGCTTTCGTCTTTTCCGCGCGTACGAAAAGCTCCCGAAGGACTACGGCGGTGTTGTCGCTTCTAAAAAAAGTCTTTTCGGAGGCGACGCAAAGGGTGTGCAGACAATCGAAGGCTTCTATAAAAATTATACGGGCAAGCCGGGCGCGCCGGAAACGCTTTATGACTGGCTCTATACGCCGTCATTTTATCTTGCGGAGGCGACAAACGGCGAAATCTTCTGTGACCCGCTGGGAAAATTCACGGAAATAAGAAACAAAATTCTTTACGGCATGCCGAGCAATATAAAGCTGAAAAAGCTGGCGTCATGCCTGTTTATCATCGCGCAGGCGGGACAATATAACTTCTCCCGTTGTCTTTCCCATGGGGAAAAGGGGGCGGCTATGCTCGCGCTTACCCGCTTTGCGGAAAAATATACGGAGGCGGCTTTTCTCCTCTGTGACAGGCACTGCCCATATTATAAGTGGTCGCTCCGCGCCATGAAGTCACTTCCCCGTCTCGGCGACTGCGCCGAAAAGCTGGACGCCCTCCTTTCCGCCGGCACCTCGGACGGAAAAGCCTCCGCGGAGACTGTCGAGGAGCTCTGCGACAGACTCATAAAGGAGCTTATAAAAGACGGGCTCTGTTCCCCCTGCGGGGATTATCTCGAACCTTATGCATACAGAATACGAGACAGAATTTCAAGCGGCGAGCTTCGGAATATGCCCATAGTCATATGATATCAATCTGGCAGAGAGAAATCCTCTGTCGGATTTTTTGCATGATATTCCCCGTCGTCGCCTTTGAAAACATAGCTTCTGTATTTTGAAAGAAACCCCGTTATCGCATACATGTCTATCCATATCTGATTTATTCCGTCCTTCTGCGAAGGGTCAAAAATCAGCTGCATGCCGACGTGCAGGTGCGGGACGTTTATATTGTTTACGTTCTTTTTCGCGCTGTAACCCGTCATGCCGAGATAACCTATCACCTGCCCGGCATAAACCGTGTCTCCCTCTTTTATATCTCCGCAGAACGGATGATCCTTCCGCAGATGGGCATAGTAATAATAACGAAGACCGTCAAAGGAGCGTATGCCTATGCGCCACCCGCCGTACATATTCCAGCCGACAGCCTCGACATAGCCCGCCTCCATGGCAATAATCGGCGTGCCGACGCTACCGAGCATATCATGACCGAGGTGCCGGCGCCTGTAACCGTATGACCGCGACGCGCCGAAATCGTCATAATCCGAATAATAATATCCGCCCGCTATCGGCGAAAAGGCTTTTATGCCGTATTTTTTCGTGAGCTTTTCCCCGTCGCGGACGTAATATTCCCCGAGCCAGCCCGATATCACCGCTCCGTATGCCTGCTTATAATACGGATAATATTTCTCGTCATCAAACGCCGCCGGATCAGCGGAGAGCTTTTCAAAGGCGGCTTTGAGGTCGCTCTTTTTATAACGGGAAAAATCCCCGCCGTATTTTGCGCCGAGGTGCGCAAGCGCGCTGACCCAGTCGGCGCGGCTCCCGCTTTCATAGCTCTTTATATCAAGTGTTGCGGCGTCAGCAAGAGCCTGCGCCGTAACCCCGAAATCCACCCATTTTATATATTTCTTTTCGTCCTCCGCCCCTGCGGGCATGACGAGCATAAAAATCGCGACGACAATTGCCGCGGCGTTTTTCAGAAATTTCATAATAATTTTCCCAAACCGTTTTTTATTTATTTTCTCTGTTTGTTTTGCGTATATACGCGAGAAAAACCGTTTTCCGAATATAAAAAGCCGCGCAAACTTCGTTTCCCTGCCGATATTTTCAAAAAAACGTATTGACAAAACCGTTTTTGTGTGATAATATGTTTAGGCATGAAAAAACGCCCCATTAGCTCAGTAGGTAGAGCACATGACTTTTAATCATGGTGTCCGGAGTTCGACTCTCCGATGGAGCACCAAAAAACCTCGTCCGAAAGGCGAGGTTTTTTTGCGTTTTCCCGCAGCTCCTGCGGGATTTTTTATTTTGTCTGAAAAATGCCCGGTCGGGGAAAATAAATATCAGAGAGAACTCAGCTTTTTCGCAATGTCGCAATATTCTTCAAACTTATCATAAAGTATTTCTATATCTTTTTTCAGAGATCTGCGCACGTCGTCAAGCGCCGCGCTGCGCGATTCATCATCTTCATTGACTTTCGTCAGCCCGTACCACGATTCGCCGACAGACTCCAGATACGTAATATCTACGGATATAGCGACTTTTGACAGCTCTATGCTCTGCTCAAGCACCGCCATATGCTCTTTCAGCATGCCCTTTTCTTCCTCTTTGGTAATCATTTTGAAAATTCTCCTTTACATATGTTTGTACATAGTGTAACACACGTTAGTGTGTAAATCAAGTACATACGAACGTATGACTGATATAATTTTTCAAGAAATTGTATCGACATTGACCAAACAAAGGACGAAAGGAGGGGCTCTTATGTATTTTTATCAGCGACTTCGCGATTTAAGAGAAGATCATGACCTCAGCCAAGGCAAAATAGCGGAGCTTCTTCAGGTGTCACAGCAACATTACTCAATGTATGAAACGGGAAAGCGTGAGCTGCCCATGCATCATTTCGTCACCCTCGCAAAATTCTATAACGTCTCCCTCGATTACCTCGCAGGACTCACAAATACCCCGAAAAAGCTGTATGAGGATAAATAAGTCGGAGATGTTATGAGCATAGAAACCTTGCCGAACAGAAAGACCCTTCGCCTTTCCGCCGCGGGGCGAAAAAATTTTTCTATTTCGTTGACACGGGCGGAATATAGTGATAAAATAATCTGTAATATTTTGAAAAAGGACGTTTATTTTTATGATGAAGGTTTCAAAGCTCTTGGGCGAACATTTCAAGGAAGCTCCTGCGGATTGTCAGATTGCGAGCCACGCGTTGATGGTCAGAGGAGGATATATAAAGCAGGTCGGAACGGGCATTTTTTCGCTCTATCCGTCCACAAAGCGTATAACGAGAAAGATTGAAAACATTCTGCGCGAGGAAATGGACAGAATCGGCGGTCAGGAAGTGCTTTTCCCCGTCGCAATGCCGGCGTCGATATGGAGGGAATCCGGCAGATATGATTCCATCGGCAGCGAGCTGCTTCGCTTCAAGGACAGAAACGGTGCCGATATGGTACTCGGAATGACGCACGAGGAAGCTGCCGTTCATCTTGCGCGCGTAGCGGCGCAGACATACACTAAGTTTCCTTATATGATTTATCAGATACAGACAAAATTCCGTGACGAGCCGCGCGCCCGCGGCGGACTTATCCGCGTCAGAGAGTTTACCATGAAGGACGCATACTCCTTCCACACCTCCTGGGACGACCTCCTCCGTTATTACGATGAATGTTATGAGGCATATAATCGCATTTTCCGTCGTTGCGGCGTGAAGAATTTTGTTGCGGTAAAGAGCGACTCCGGTATGATGGGCGGCAGCGTGTCGCACGAATTTATGCTCATTTCGGATATCGGCGAGGACACGCTCGTCATCTGCTCCGAATGTGATTATAAATCGAATATGGAGGCGGCGGACTGCATTGTCCACAATCACGAATGTGAAATCGAGCCGCTTGAAGAGGTATCCACTCCTCATCAGAAAACTATCGAAGAGGTTTGCAATTATCTCCATGTTCCGAAGGAGCGTTCATGCAAGGCAGTTCTGTATCAGCGCAATGCGGATGACTCCCTTGTCATCGTTTTTGTCCGTGGCGATCTTGAAATCAACGAAACAAAGCTCCGCAATCATCTCCGTGCCGACGTTCACCCCGCAACCGTTACGGAAGCAATGAACATTCACGCCGGCTTTATCGGTCCCATAGGACTGCCGGAGGACGTAACCGTTGTTTATGACGAATCCCTCAAGGGAATCAATTCTCTTGTTGCGGGCGCAAACAAGGATGATACGCATTTCAGGGGACTGAACATTGCAAGAGACATCGGCGAGGTCGAGTACGTCAGCGTTGCAAAGGCAACGGAAGGCGGCATCTGCCCCGTTTGCGGCAAGCATTCGATAACAATTAAAAAAGGCATTGAAATCGGCAACATATTCCAGCTCGGAACGAAATATACAAAGTCCATGGGAATGGAATATATAGACAAGAACGGCGAAGCGCAGAACCCCATTATGGGTTGCTACGGTATCGGCGTCGGCAGGCTTGCGGCGTCCATCTGCGAGGAAAGTCACGATGATTACGGTCCCATTTGGCCGATGAGCATCGCCCCTTGGCAGGTTGAAGTCTGCAACCTCCGTTCGGACGACGAAACCGTTACAAATACGGCTGAAAAGCTCTGCGCAGATCTTGAAAAGCTCGGTGTTGAGGTTCTTTATGACGACAGAGATATCCGTCCCGGCGTTATGTTTGCGGACGCAGATCTTTACGGCGTTCCCGTCAGAGCCGTTGTCAGCCCCAAGACATGTGAACGCGGCGTCATTGAGATTTCATACAGAGACAAGAGCGCAAAGTATGATGTTGCGATAGACGAGGCGGCAGGCAAGCTCCGCGAGGTCGTCAGCGAAATGCTCGCGCAATACGAATAACCATACTTTTCTTTGAAAAGAAAAGTAGGCAAAAGAAACTTCAGTTATCGGGGAGTTTGTGCGGAGTTTTAATTATCTGCACGGACAGGGTTTGCAGGAAGGCAAAAGAAGCTTTGATTATTGATTTGCAAAACCTATAATAAAGAAAACAGAGATGATTTCTCATCTCTGTTTTTGTTTTCAGTCTCCCATTGTGCAAAGTCGTGTTTACATTTATCGGCACAGCTTCGGGGATGTTGTATCGCCGTTTTCATCGCACACGATCTTATACTTTTTACAATAAAAATACTGCACAAAATTTATATGAGCCAATGCGGAAAGAAAAATTATTGTTATAAGCGCTATGCTTATACAAACATTCTGCATGCTGACATCTGCATTGTTACGGAGCATTTTCGACGTGTGTATGCCAAGCACTCCGGCAATCGGAATAACCGACGCGATGACGGCGTCCAGCGCAATGACCCATTGCGCCCTGCTTTTCTCTTTGATTTTCCCGAAAACGCCCTTATGCGCTCCCAGCACTATCAATCCGACGTACAAAACGGAAAAAAGCAGATAAATGGGCAAAATCCATATGGAAAAGTAACGCCCGAGTGGCGGCTCGTCCGCAATCAGGTTATATGAGGTGTATAGTAGCCAGAAAAGAACCGACAGAAACGTTCCCGAAATGCCGTTGACGAGAAACCTCAGTTCAAAAGTTTTCTTCGTTTTTTCGCTTCCGATGACCGATATAAATATATAATAAAGCAGGCTCCATACAATGCCGGAAAGCATGGGGAACATCGCCCTGAAAGTAAATCCGTTTACATTTACAGCCATTATTCCGAGCACAATCATCATCGCGGGAAAGATCAAAGTCGCCTTAAAAGACTTTTTGAGACCGGAAAGTGATATGTATCTTTCGGTATCAAGATATATCAGATCACGTGCTTTTTCTTTCATTTATTTTCTCCTTTGACATTGCCGGAGCAAACCCGTGTTGTCATTTTTGCTTTTTGCGGGAAGCTCCGCCCGTTGACCTTTCATTTCACCGAATGATAAAAATCCAGCGTTTTGAAGTCTCTTTCCAGATGACAAAGCAGATATTTTTCGCAGGCATTTGCAAACTCGCTCATCGCTTCGTCCTTTAAGTCAAAGGCGAAAAGACGCTCGGGTCGACAGTATATAACGTATCTCATCGCCGCAAAAACAGAGGGCGAAAGCGGAATTATAAGGTGCGCGTGCGAATAGATACCCTCCGCCTCGCTTGTGCGCTTTGCCTCGGTATCAAAATCCGTCTCCTTTGCTCTGTAACAATTTTCGCAACAGAAATATCCGCCCTCGACGTCAAAATAATATGTATCGAAATCCGCCTTGCCGCACCCCTCGCAGCCGACAAGGTCCGGCATAAATCCCGCTTCGGACACCGCGCGAAGCTCAAAAGTCGCCTTTATCTGTTCCATGGGCTTGGCTTTTTTCGCAATACAGTAAAGGCTGTTGAGCACGAGCCTGAGCAGCTTTTCCTCCGGCTGATCTTCAAGGGCGATATCGCAGGCGACATCGGCAATATACGCCGCAAGCGCAGAGCCCTCAAGCGTATCTCTTATGCCGAAAAAGCATTCCGATCTGCCCGCCTCGCGCAGATAATATTTATCATGCATGGTGTTTACGGTCAGCTCAGAATATGCATATACCTGACTTGCAACAAAGTTCGGACTTTTCAGTCGCTTTGCGCCGTTGGCATATACGGATATTTTCCCGAGCTCCGCCGTAAGCACCGTCAGCATTTTGTCATATTCGCCGACGTCGACCTCGCGGAGGACGACCCCGCTTACGGTGGTTATCTTCTGAGCCATCCGTCAGAATTCCTCTCTCTTGAAGCCCAGATTTCCGACGGCAAAATCGGATTCGCGCCAGTTTTCCTTCACCTTCACCCAAAGATCGAGATAGACCTTTGTTCCGAAGAATGCTTCAAGATCCTCTCTTGCCATCTCGCCGACTTTTTTCAGCGTCGCGCCGCCCTTGCCGATTATGATCGGCTTATGGGACGCTCTCTCGCAGAAGATTTCCGCGCGTATCGAAAGGAGCTTCGGGGTTTCCTTCCAATCCTCAATGACGACGGCAATTCCGTGCGGAATTTCCTCGCTCAGAAGCCTGAGCAGCTTTTCTCTGATGAATTCAGCTGCGATCTGTCTCTCCGGCTGATCGGTTATCATGTCGTCCGGGAAAATCCATTCGTCCGTCTCTGTTGCGTATTTATCGATCTCATCAAAAATTATGTTTGTATTATCGCCGTTTTTCGCGGATATCGGAATGACGGCGGCAAAGTCGTATTTGCCGGAAAAGCGCAGAATCGTATCGCCTATCTGTTCCGCGCGGCTTATGTCCGTCTTGTTTACGAGGAGCACGACGGGCACGTCAATTTCCTTGAAGCGCTTCATAAGATTTTCTTCAATCGGGCCGATTCTGTCACCCGCGGAGACGATATAGAGAATAAGGTCAACTCCCGTTGCGGCATCTGAGGCGGCTCTCATCATAAACGAGCCGAGCTTGTCCTGCGGTTTATGTATACCGGGGGTGTCGAGGAAAACATACTGCGTATCGCCCTTGGACGTTATCCCCGTTATTTTCGTGCGGGTTGTCTGCGGCTTGCTTGAAACGATTGCAATCTTCTCTCCGAGCAAGGTGTTGAGCAGGGTGGATTTACCTGTGTTTGCCCTGCCGATTATCGCCGTGAATATTGTTTTTTTCATTTATTTTCTCTCCTGTCCGATTGATGATAATATCGCTTCCTGTTTGTCCCGCATAAGTCTGTCCTCTTCCTCGCTGCGCTCGTGGTCGTAGCCGAGGAGGTGCAGCGTTGAGTGTACGGAAAGAAAAGCTATCTCCCTTTCGGGACTGTGACCGTACATCTCCGCCTGCTCCATCGCCCGTTCAACGGAAATGACTATATCTCCGATGACGGCGCAACCGTTCGCCTCGTCTGTATCCCATTCCGAGTCGTCCTCGGAGAGGATGGGGAATGAGAGGACATCCGTCGGGGCGTCCTTGCCTCTGTATTCGCGGTTCAGCTTCCGTATTCCTTCATTGTCCGTAAAGGTGACGGAAACCTCGGCAGGGCGGGAGAAATTCTCGCTTTTCAGCGTCTGACTTACAGCAAGACGTATCAGTTTTTTCATTTCATTCGTCACGAGGAGCTTTTTCTGGTTGTTCTGAAAATATATCTCGTTATGATATCTCATTTCTGTTCTCCTCCGCTTTTTCTGACCTTGAATTTTTCGGGCGTTTTCTTCATTTCCCGCTCGTATTTGTCATAAGCGAGAATGATCTTCTGCACGAGCTTATGACGGACAACGTCCCGCTCGGAGAATTCGTGAATTGCAATTCCTTCTATCCCGCGCAGAATTTTGGAAGCCTCCGCAAGTCCGCTCTTTTTGCCGAACGGAAGGTCGGTCTGGGTGATATCGCCCGTGACGACAGCCTTTGAGCCCGATCCGAGACGCGTCAGAAACATTTTCATCTGTTCGGGGGTCGTGTTCTGCGCCTCGTCGAGAATGATGAATGAGTCATCAAGCGTTCTTCCCCTCATATATGCAAGCGGAGCAATTTCAATCGTGCCCCGTTCAAGGTGCTTCTGATATGTTTCCGCACCGAACATTTCAAACATGGCGTCGTAAAGCGGACGGAGATACGGATTTATCTTACTCTGCAAATCGCCGGGAAGAAAACCAAGTCGCTCGCCGGCTTCAACGGCGGGTCTTGTGAGAATTATTCTTGAAACTTCTTTGTTGCGAAGGGCTGTCGAAGCGGCGGCAACGGCAAGGAACGTCTTTCCCGTGCCCGCCGGTCCGAGCCCCAGAATAATCGTATTTTTCTTTATCGCGTCTATATATTTCTTCTGTCCGACGGTGCGCGCCTTTATCGGTTTTCCTCTCGTTGTAACGCAGATGCAATCGTCGCCGAAGCGTTCGAGCGGCTCCCCGCTTTTGACCGTGTTTATGACATAATCGACGCTCTGTTCGGAGAGCTCCGTTCCCATTTTCACCATCGAATAAAGATATTCAAGGGCGGAAAACGCGGAGAGGAGAGCGTCGCTGTCCTCGCTGCGGAGAATGATGGCATCCCCTCCGCTGCGGTCGCTTTCCCTGTTCGTCACGGCAATTCCGAACGCCTTTTCCAGCTTTGCGGCGTTGACGTCAAAATTGCCGAAAAGGTTTGCCGTCTGCTCCATATTTTCCGTATAAAGAATTTTTTCGTACATTTATTTTTCTCCGTCCGTTTTGATGAATATTTCGCTTGTTATATCCGCTATGCAGTCAATATCCGCATAGAGCGTTAAAATTCCGTCGTTTATTTCCGTGCGCTCCTCTCTTGCGAGAATCTGCGCCTCGGAAAGTGTTTTTTCGGTCTGCCTTGCAAGCTCTTTTTCTGCAATCGACAACGCCTGCTCCTCGCTGATTTTCTCCGTTTCCGTCACATATTCGGAATACGTCGTTTTTTCGACGAATATCGGAAGCTCGATAATTCCGAAAAGGCAAAGCCTTTTTTCCTCCTCTATTGTATCATATTTTTCATAAGAAATATCATTATTTGAGAAAAGATTTATTTTTTTTGCAAAAAATCTGACGGTCACCCGCGTCTTTTTCTCGCCCGTGTATATTTTTTTCTCTGTGACGAGCGGTATTTCCGCCGTAAACGAGCGGCTTATCCTCGCATAGACCTCGCCTCTGGCGCGGACGAGCCTGTAACCGACGGCGCGAGAGTCGATAACGCCGGAAACAAGCAGCTGTCCTTTTTTCACAATCTGCCCTTTCTTTACGGTCGGCACGCCGCCACGCACCTCGATTGCCTCAATCTGACCGTCACAGCTTGCGACAAGGTTCGACGGAACCGAAATGTTTTCAACGTCCATTTCTTTCCGCTCGCGCACGACAACCTCGGCAACCGTCCCGCGCAGGTTTATGCTGGCGTATGAGAGCTCATCCGTATCGATGACCAGCTCATTTTCAAGCCGCGCCGTGTTTATGTTCGGTATATACGAGCCGATATAGAGCCCGTAGCCTTCAAGCGTTTTGAGAATTTCCTTTTCGGAAAGCCCCTCCTGCCCCGTGACGTTTATGTCCCACACGAAAAACGATGAGGCAGCGAGAAGAACGGCACAAAGCACCGCGCCGATGAAAAAGCCTATCCGCATTTTATAGCCGGAGGCGGCGTGGAGGAGTCCGGAATGGGTGACCTGTTCGTCCGAAATTATCTGTCCCTCCGTGAGAATGACATACTTCCGGAAGGCGTCCGGCTCCATGCGGAAGCTGACAAGTCCTCCGCCCTCGGCTTTCACCCCGTAAAACGGAACGTTGTTTTTCATCAGAATGTTCAGTGCGCGACAGACGGATTCAGCCCTTGCGGTCACCGTATACGAGCCGCGCAGATATTCATATATTTTTCCCATATCAGCAGAATGTGAGCGATTTTATCCTGCCGGAAAGTGAGATTTTTCCGTATCCCGCCCAGCGCAGACACAGCCCCTCCCCGCAGACTGAAAGCTCTCCCCCGCGGATATTCAGTCGAACTTCGTCCGTCGAATAAAAGCCTATTCCGAGGCAACCGCACACAAGCACCTCCTCCCTGCCTGAAATTTCAATTCCGAGAGAGGTTATTTCGGGCAAAATTTTCTTTTTCAAACTTTACCTCCCGTAAAAATACTTATCTTTGCCTTTGCATATCTATTGTATGCGGGAGGTGATTTTTATAAAACTTTCTTTACGTTTTCAGTCTGTATTTATTTTTTCGGCGGCTCTCGCCGTCATGATTTTTTCTCTCGTTTTTCCCGCGGAAACGGCGGCGTCCGTCCGCGATGGGCTCCTGCTCTGCGCGGAAAAGGTTATTCCCTCGCTGTTTATGTTCATATGCGCGGCAAGGCTTCTTGCAAAAAGCGGCATCGAGCGTATTTTTGAAAAATGTAAGCTTCTGCTTGCGATATTCGGCGTTTCCCCTGCGGGGATGACTGTCATTTTCATAGGCTTTATATGCGGTTATCCTTCGGGCTCTTCAACAGCCGCGGAGCTTTGCAAATCGGGACGGATGACAGCCGAAGAAGCAAGCTCTCTTCTGCCTTTTACAAACTGCGCGGGGGCGGCGTTTCTTATAGGTGCAGTCGGCAGTTCGATGCTCGGCGACACAAAGGCGGGCGTCGTGCTTTTTATAACACAGAGTGTAACCTCGGCTTTACTGCTGATTTTGACTGCGCCGCGCCGGCGCGCGTGCCTTGCACGCGCTTTTCCGCCCCCGCCTTCCGAAAATTCAAAACCCACAAGGGTATCCGGCGTAGCGGGGGCGGTTGCCTCCGCCGTGGCGGAGGGCGGCGCGGCGCTGATACCGATAACCGCCTTTGTGACGTTTTTCCGTGCGCTTACCGCCATGACGGCGAAAATTATAAAAATTCCCGCCGTAACAAACCTTTTTGCATGCATTTTTGAAGTCACATGCGGACTTGCCGGACTTGCCGAATATTATACGTCAAAGCCGATTATGACAATCGCTCTTTCCGCGGCGGCTGTCGGTTTTTCGGGACTTTCCGTTATGGCGCAGGTTTTTGAAAGAGCTTCGGACGCAAAAATAAAAACCGGCGGATATTTTGCGGGAAAACTCGTCCTGTCGCTTGCAATGGCAATTATATCCGTACCGATATACAGAATTTTTTATGAAAATAATACAAAAATCGCGGTGATATTGTGCGTGTTTTTGTTTGCAGCAACGATTGCGCGTATTCTGTGCGAAAAACTTTCAAAAAAGGGTAGAAAATTAAGAAAATATGATATATAATTAGCTTATAATAGTCTGTGCGGACAGAACATGAGGAGGAAGCGCATATGCAGGACAAAAAATCAATCGAAAAAGAAGACCGCCTTTGCGCTTTTTGCGAAAAAGGCACGCCCGTACCCGGCGGAGAATTCATCATATGTCCGAAAAAGGGACTTGTTGACGAAAAATTTTCGTGCCGGTCATTTTCATATGACCCTCTCAAACGCGAACCCAAAAGAAAAGAAACAGACGTATTTTGCGAATTTGTAGATATTGATATTGACGATGAAACATAACAATTTTGAAAAAGCGATAGTAACGCTTGAATTCGATAAAATCAGACAAATGCTTTGCGACGTCGCTCCGACAGCCGGAGCAAAAAGCATGGCTCTTTCGCTTATGCCCTCCGCAAGCGCCGCCGAGGTGCGGACTCTCCTTGCCGAAACGGACGCGGCAAAGGCAATGCAGGCGCTCAAGGGCATGCCCCCGTTTTACGGCATAGCAGACGTGACAGACTCCCTCGAAAGAGCCGACAAGGGCGCCGTTCTCTCAACAAGGGAGCTGCTTGATATCGGCTCGGTGCTCCGCGCCGCGAGAGGTCTTCGCGACTATGCAAACCTTTCCCATAGCGAAGAAAACGCTCTGACGGAATATTTTTCCCGTCTCGTTCCAAACAAATATCTTGAAGAAAAAATATCAAGATGTATCCAGAGCGAGGACATGATAAGCGACGCCGCGAGCGAAAAGCTGGCAGACATCCGTCGCCATATAAGAATTGAAAATTCCCGCGTCCGCGATATTCTGCAAAAGTATATCACAAGCCCCGAATATTCAAAGCACCTTCAGGAGCAGATTGTCACCATGCGTGACGGAAGATACGTCATTCCCGTCCGCGCGGAGAGCAAGAACGAAATAAAAGGTCTTGTTCACGATACATCGGCTTCGGGCGCGACGCTCTTCATCGAGCCGCTTTCCGTTGTTGAGGCAAACAACAACCTCCGTGTGCTTGAAACAAAAGAGCGGGACGAAATCGAGCGTATTCTCGCCGAGCTTTCAGCCGACGCGTCTGCCGCCGCAGGCGGAATAATAACAAACTACGAAAACATCACTCTGCTTGCATTCGCCTTTGCCAAAAGTCAGCTCTCGCTGAAAATGGAGGCTTCGGCGCCGATAATTTCGGATAAATGCGAGCTTGAAATATTCGAGGGACGTCATCCCCTTCTCCGGACGGAAAAGGTCGTGCCGATAAACGTTTCCCTCGGCAAAAAATTTGATACTCTCGTCATCACCGGTCCGAACACCGGCGGCAAGACCGTCGCGCTGAAAACAATCGGCCTTTTCTCGCTGATGGTGGGAGCGGGGCTTCACATCCCCGCGTCGCAGAGCTCAACGATGTGCGTCTTTTCCGACGTCCTCGCCGACATCGGCGACGAGCAGAGCATCGAACAGTCGCTTTCGACATTCTCTGCGCACATGGTGAACATTGTCGACATTCTCTCAAAGGTCAGCCCGAAAACGCTCGTGCTTCTGGACGAGCTGGGAGCGGGAACAGATCCAGTCGAGGGTGCGGCTCTCGCCGTTTCGATACTTGAAGCCGTCAGAGAGAGCGGTGCGCTCTGCGCCGCGACAACTCACTATGCGGAGCTGAAATCCTTCGCCATTGAAACGGACGGCGTCTGCAACGCCTCCTGCGAATTTGACGTAAAAACCCTCCGCCCGACATATCGGCTGATAATCGGCACGCCGGGACGGTCAAACGCTTTCGCAATTTCGGAGCGGCTGGGTATATCAAAGAGCATCATCGACCGTGCTCAGCGCTACGTTTCCGGCGAGGACAAGCGTTTTGAAAACGTAATCGAGCAACTTGAAAAAACAAGAATAGAAGCGGAAAAGGCAAAATCGGAAGCCGAAAAGCTCCTCGCCGAGGCGAAAAAAGAGCGGCTTGAAACAGCTGAGCAAACAGACGCTCTCCGTCGTCAGGCGGAAAAAGAACTCGAAAAGGCACGCGCAACCGCCGTGCGCACAGTCGAAAGTGCAAAGGCTTCGAGCGCATTCATATTCGAGCAGATGGACAAGGTTGCAAAAGCAAAGGAAAAGCCCAATCTCCGCGAGGAAATGGACAGGGCGCGCGCGGAGATACGCAAAAAGTTGCGCGAAAACGAGGACACGCTCAATCCCGTTGTCGAAAGGACGGCGGAAGGATATGTTCTGCCCAGAACGCCCGTTCCGGGGGACAAGGTTATAATCGTCAGCGTCGGACAGCACGGAGAAGTCGTTTCCGAGCCTGATACCGCAGGAAATATCGCTGTCAGAGTCGGCTCTGCGATAATGAAAACCAAGCTCAAAAATCTTATGTTCGACGAGCGCGCCGATAAAAAACAGAAGGGCGGTACAAAAGCCGCCGTCGGCACCTCCGCGACGTTCTCTCCGGAAATTGACCTCCGCGGAATGTACGGAGACGACGCCGAGCTTGCGCTTGACAAATACGTCGATGACGCAAAGCGCGCGGGCGTGCACGAAATACGCATTATACACGGAAAGGGCACGGGAGCCCTCCGCAAAGCCGTTCAGGCTTTCCTCCGCTCCGACAAGCGCATTGCGAATTTCCGCATCGGCAACTGGGGCGAGGGCGACACCGGCGTGACAATCGCAGAACTGAAATAACCTTCTTTTCTTTGAAAAGAAAAGTAGGCAAAAGAAACTTTAATTATCGGGGGCAATATACAGATTTTTCAGCCCCTGCGCATACCGACAATAACCCTTCCCAACGGAAATAAACATACGAAAGGAAAAAACTTATGAAAAAACTCAAAATGCTTGCCATAGACCTCGGCGCTTCGAGCGGACGTGGCATAGTCGGCTCTTTTGACGGAGACAAAATCGAACTGCGTGAAAATCACCGTTTTTCAAACGACCCCGTCATAAACGCCGGAATGTTCAACTGGGATATTCTCCGCATTTTCTTTGAAATAAAGGAGTCGATGAGGCAGTGCGCCCTTTCGGATGACAAAGATATTGCGTCAATGGGTATCGACACCTGGGGCGTTGACTTCGGTCTGCTCGATTCAAAGGGTCATCTCCTCGGCAATCCCACCCATTACAGAGACGAGCGCAACCTCGGTATGGCGGATTATTCATATAAATTTGTTCCGCGTGACGAGCTTTACGCAAGAACAGGCATACAGACGATTGATTTCAACAGTCTTTTCCAGCTTCTCGCGATAAAAAAAGACACCCCCGAACTTCTTTCGATAGCAAAGGACATGCTCTTCATCCCCGACCTGCTCAACTATTTTCTCACGGGAAACAAGCAGACGGAATATACGATAGCTTCAACCGGTCAGCTCCTTGACGCCGGCGCGCGCGATTGGGCTTGGGATCTTATAAAGCGTTACGGCTTGCCGGAAAACATCTTCCGCAACATTGTTATGCCCGGCACGCCCTGCGGCTCGCTCCTTTCACAGGTGAAGGAGGATGTCGGCGGGATTGACCCGAAGGTTATCTCCGTTGCGGCGCACGATACGGGCTCTGCCGTCGTTGCGGTTCCCGCAAAGGGCGAAAAATTCATCTTCATAAGCTCCGGAACATGGTCCATTATGGGCACGGAAACAAAGCAGCCCGTTATCAGCGAAAAGTCGAACGAATACAACTTTACAAACGAGGGCGGTTACGGCGGCACGATCCGCTTCTCAAAGAACATAACGGGTCTCTGGCTTGAACAGGAATCACGCCGTCAGTGGGCGAGAGAGGGCAAAAAATACAGCTATGACGAGCTTTCCGATATGGCTCTCACGGCAAAGCCGCTCCGTTTCCTCGTCAACCCCGACGAGCCTGTGCTCGGCGTTCCAGGAAACATTCCGCAGAGAATAAGAGAATATTGCGAAAAAACGGGTCAGGGCACGCCGGAAACAATGGGCGAAATCGTCCGTTGCATATTTGACAGTATCGCCCTGCGCTATCGCTGGGTCATTGACAGAATAGACGAGATGTGCGGCGAGAAGCTCCCCGCGATAAACATCGTCGGCGGCGGCACGAAAGAAAAAATGCTTTCCAAATTTGCGGCAACGGCTTGCAAGCGTCCCGTTTACACAGGTCCCGTCGAAGCGACGGCAATGGGCAACATTGCGGCGCAGGCTATCGCTATGGGTGAGCTTCGCGACCTTTCCGAGGCGAGAGAGGTTATCGCCCGCTCGACGGAAATGGGCGAATATTACCCCATAACTGCGGAAGAGGCAATGTGGGACGAAGCTTACGAGCGCTTCTGCAAACTTGTTTGAAAATAAAATCCGAAAAGGAGAAGATATATGGCAAACACGGCATACGAACTTGCGAGAGCAAGATATGCACAGATAGGCGTCGACACCGATGCGGCTATCGAAAAACTGAAAACCATTCCCGTTTCCCTGCACTGCTGGCAGGGTGACGACGTCACGGGCTTTGACCACGACGGTCCGCTCACGGGCGGAATTCAGACGACGGGAAACTACCCCGGCAAGGCAAAAACTCCTAAGCAGCTTATGGCTGACATGGACAAGGCAATGTCGCTCTGTCCCGGAAAGAAAAAACTCAATCTTCACGCCTGCTATGCAATCTTTGAGCCGGGAGAATTTGTCGACAGAGATAAAATCGAACCGAAGCATTTCAAAAAATGGGTCGACTTTGCAAAGGAAAGAGGTATGGGAATCGACTTCAACCCCACCTTCTTCTCTCATCCTATGGCAAAAAACGGTCTGACGCTCACAAGTCCGGACGAGGAGGTCAGAAAGTTCTGGGTTGAGCACGGCAAAGCCTGCATAAGGATTTCGGAATATTTCGCAAAGGAAACGGGTATTCCCTGCGTTATGAATATATGGATAGGCGACGGCTACAAGGACGTTCCCGCGGACAGAATGGGTCCGAGAATGAGATATAAGCAGTCTATTGAGGAAATTCTCTCCGAGCCGTTTGACAAAAACCTCGTAAAGCCCTGCGTTGAATCGAAGGTGTTCGGCATAGGCGTTGAAGCGTACACGGCAGGTTCTGCCGAGTTTACGCTTTCCTTCGCCGCCATGCACGACGGTTGCCTGCCCCTTATGGACAACGGTCACTATCATCCGACGGAGGTCGTTTCCGACAAAATCCCCGCTCTGCTCTGCTTCTTCCCGGAGATTGCTCTCCATATCACGCGCGGTATCCGCTGGGACTCCGACCACGTTCTCACCTTTGACGACGAAACAAGAGAAATGGCAAAGGAAATCGTCCGTTGCGACGCTCTGGACAGAGTTTATATGGCGCTTGACTATTTTGACGCGAGCATCAACCGCGTTGCGGCGTGGACAGTCGGCTTCCGCAGCTGGCAGAAGGCTCTCCTCTCCGCGCTCTGCACACCGAACGCAGCCCTCAAAGCACTTCAGGACGAAAACCGTCTCACAGAGCTTTTCGTAATGCACGAAGAGCTGAAAACGCTCCCCTTCGGCGCAGTCTGGGACGAATACTGCGAGAGATGCGGCATTCCCGCCGGCGCAAAGTGGTTTGAAGAGGTTGAAAAATACGAAAAAGAAGTATTGCTTAAAAGATAATGCGCAAAATATCCGTAAATAAACCTCAAAGGATATTTACGGATGAAAAAACTTATTGCTCTCCTGCTCCTGCTTGCGACGCTTTTGCCGTCGCAGGCAATGGCGGAGGAAGCTGTCGTAACAATCGCCGCCGCAGGCGACAATCTCATTCATTCAAGCATTTTCCGGGACGCAAAAACAGCCGATGGCTATGATTTTTCCCCGATATACAAACGTGTTTCCAAAATTATATCGTCTGCCGACGTTGCGTATATCAATCAGGAAACGCCCCTCGGAACGAGCGGCTTTTCCGGCTATCCGCACTTCTGCACGCCGTGCCGTATGGCTGACGACCTTGTAAATGCGGGCTTTGACGTCATCGGCATTGCAAACAATCATATGCTTGACAAAGGAGACGACGGTCTGCGGTTTACAAGAGACTATATCGCCGAAAGGGCTGAAGCCGTCATAGGCTATGACAGGGACAGCATCGCCGTAGTTGAGAGAAAAGGTATAAAGCTCGCCTTTGTGCAGATGACCTATTCAACCAACTGCGACGGTCACAGCGATATTCCGCGTCTGTCGTTTTCCCTCTGCGAAAGGCTGATAAAGAGAGCAAAGGAGAAGGCGGACGCCGTCATCGTCTGCGTTCATTTCGGGGACGAGTTCGATTCCGGCAGAGCAATGAGCGTCTTTCCGACAAATGAAAAGCAGGAGGAATACGCACGGTACATTGCAGATTGCGGAGCGGATATCATCATCGGCACGCACCCGCACGTTCTGCAAAGAACGGAATGGATTGAAAGAAGCGACAGAGGGCGGACGCTCTGCGTTTATTCGCTCGGAAATTTCCTTTCAAACATGCGCTACGGAGCGCAGATGCTCGGCGGGATACTGACGGCGGAAATAGTCAAAGGAAAGGGCGGGGTCACCGTACGCAATCCGAAAATCATCCCGACGGTCTGCCATTTCAACTCCGCACACAAGGGCTATACGATATATCCGCTCTGCGAATATTCGGACGAGCTTTGCGCCGTTCACGGAACGGGAGACGAAAAGAACGAGCGACGGTTTTCAATGGCAGCGCTTAAAGATTACTACGAAAGCAATGTCGCGCCGGAATTCCGGTGTGACAAATATATAAAGGAAGAAGATAAAAATGATAAATCTTGAGAAAGAAATCCGTCAACAGCCCGATGTGCTTGCGGGCGTCGGCGCGGCAAACACAGAGAAGATAAAGGCTCTCGTTGCCGAAGCGAAAAAAAGAGGAATCAGAAACGTGACGATCGCCGCAAGAGGCACTTCGGATCACGCCGCGATCTACGGGCAGTATCTGCTTGCCGTTACGGCGGGTATTCCCTGCGGACTGGCAACCCCCTCCGCAATTTCAAGATACGGAGCGGATATTGATTATTCCGGTCATCTTGTCATCGGAGTTTCGCAGTCCGGTATGGCAGAGGACGTGCTGCTCGTTATCGAGGACGCAAAGAGACACGGCGCACTTACGGCGTCCGTCACAAACAACGAAAGCTCCCCCCTTGCAAAAGCAGTTGACTTTTCGCTCTTCTGCAATGCAGGTCCGGAAACGAGCATTGCGGCGACAAAAACCTTTACGTCGCAGCTTTACATAATAGCGGCACTCGCCGCGGAATGGGGCGGCGACGCGTCTCTGAAAAAGGCTCTGTCCACTCTGCCGGAAAAAGCGGCGGAGGTTCTCCGTTATATGCCCGACGCTCTCGCTCCGATAGCCGAAAAGCACAAAAATCTTTCGGCGGCTTCGGTGCTGGGCAGAGGTCTGCTTTACCCGATCGCGCTTGAAGGTGCACTGAAAATTCTTGAAACAAACAAGATAAAAATGCGCGGATATGCCGTTTCGGACTTCCATCACGGTCCGAAGGCACAGATAGGCAAGAGCGACCTTGCGATCGTCCTCGCCTGCGACGGCAAAACCTATGAAGATGAAAAGGAAATCTGCCGCGAGCTGCTTTCCGTCGGCGGAGAGGTCATCGTCATAACGGACAGAAAAGACGATTTCGGCGGAGCAACCGTCCTCACGGTCTCCTCTTCCGGTTATAAATATCCGGACGCAATAACAGCCTTCTGCTGTGCAATAACGCTTCAGCTTCTCGCTCTCAAACTCACCGAGGTGCGCGGGATCGACCCCGACGCTTCCGAGGTTCTGAAAAAAGTTACCGTAACGGTTTAATTTTAACCAAAGGAGATATAAAAATATGAACTTCTCAATGCTTCACCCCGCCGATCAGATTGTTATGATCATGAACCGCCTTTATTACTACGGCATGACGACAACCACCGGCGGAAACCTTTCAATCAAGGACTCGGACGGCGTCGTCTGGATAAGCCCTTCGGGTATCGACAAGGGCAATCTTCGCCGCGAGGACATTATGCAGATACTCCCCGACGGAACAATCGTAGGTATTCATCGCCCGTCGGTTGAATATCCGTTCCACCTCGCAATTTATAAAAAACGTCCCGACCTCGGCGCCGTGCTTCACGCTCATCCGCCGGCACTCGTTGCGTTCAGCATTGCAAGAGAAATCCCCGATACTTCAATCATCCCCGACGCACGCTTCCTCTGCGGAAACATAACAATGGCACCCTATGCCCTCCCCGGCAGCAGCAAGCTCGGAGACAACATCTCCGCGGAGTTTGAAAAGGGCATAAACACGGTTATGCTCGAAAATCACGGCGTTGTTATCGGCGCGCACGATCTTTTCTCCGCATTTATGAATTTTGAAACCCTTGACTACTGCGCAAGAGTTCAGATAAACGCATCGACTCTCGGCGGCGAGCTTCATACTCTTTCCGAAAGACATATGAACCTCTACAAAATGAAAACCCAGCCCGTGCTTGACACCTTCCGTCCGACGGAACGTTCAAGCGAGGAGCTTCAGATCCGCCGTGATATGTGCGACCTTATTCACCGCGCATACGGCAACCAGCTCTTCACAAGCGGTCAGGGCACGTTCTCCTGCAAGCTCTCCGACGGCTCGATAATCATCACGCCCTATGCGAAGGACAGAAAATATCTTGAGCCCGAGGATCTCGTTCTCATAAACAAGGAGGGTCAGTGCGAGGTTGGCAAGACGCCGTCCCGCTCGATCCTGCTCCACGAGAAGATTTACAAGAACGACCCCGCGATAAAGACGGTTATTATGGCGCACCCGCCGTATATTATGGGCTTTGCCGTAACGGACGCCGAGTTTGACGCGCGCCTCATTCCGGAAAGCTATATCGCTCTCAAGACCGTCCGCAAATATCCTTTCGGTTCTTCCTTTATGCAGCCCGACCTTCTGGCGAAGGAAATCTCGATAAAGAATCCCGTCGTCATAATAGAAAACGACTGCATCATCGCCGCAGGCACAAGCCTTCTCAACGCCTTTGACCGCCTTGAGGTTATGGAATACAGCGCAAAGTCGCTCGTTGAGGTTGCCGCAATCGGCGGAAAGATCGTCAAGATCAGCGATGACGAGGTAAAGGAAATAGAAGTTGCATTCAATCTTTGATAAACGCGAAAGACACATTACGGAGGGAGTTAAACAATGAGGGAATATTTCGGAGAACTCAGCGTCATAGGAATGAAGGGGTGCGATAAATTCGTCCGTCGGGTGGACGAATATCTCTGCCAATGGCGCAAGGGCGAAAAAGACACATATCTTGTCGAAGCGGATTGTCCGCGTTTCGGCACAGGTGAGGCAAAGGGGATAATAAATGCCTCGTTGCGCGGTCACGATACGTTTATATATGTCGATCCGTTCAATTACGGCGTGACATACAATATGTACGGAATGACGGTGCCTATGAGCCCCGACGACCATTTTCAGGATCTCAAGCGCATAATCTGCGCAAACGAGAAAAAATCCCGCAGAGTATCTGTCATTATGCCGATGCTCTACGAGGGCAGGCAGCACAAGAGAAACGCGCGCGAATCGCTCGACTGCGCTATGGCGCTTCAGGAGCTCGTTTCGATGGGCGTTTCAAACATACTGACCTTTGACGCACACGACCCCCGCGTTCAGAACGCAATCCCGAACAACGGCTTTGACAATGTCAGAACGACATATCAGATGCTCAAAGCCCTTGTGCGTGAATTCCCCGATATAACCTTCGATCCCAAACAGCTTATGATCATCTCCCCCGACGAGGGCGCGATGGGCAGAGGTATGTACTGCTCCTCCGTGCTCGGGCTGGAGCTGGGAATGTTTTATAAACGTCGCAACTATACCGTTGTCATCAACGGCAGAAACCCCATCGAGGCGCACGAATACCTCGGCAACAGCGTCGAAGGGCGCGACGTTATCATAATCGACGATATGATTTCCTCCGGCGACTCCGCAATCGACGTTGCGAGAGAGCTGAAAAACCGCGGCGCAAGAAGAATCTTTATGTTTGCGACGTTCGGCCTTTTCTGCAACGGCTGCGCCAATCTTGACCGTGCCTATGAAGAGGGCATAATCACAAGAATTTTCACAACCAACTTAAATTACAGAACACAGGAAATCATCGATCGCCCGTGGTATACGGAGGTCAGCCTCTGCAAATACGTCGCTTATCTCATAGACACCATAAACAAGGATCAGACCATAAGCGAGCTGCTCAACCCCGTCACAAGAATACATAACCTTGTTGACAGAGTCAGAGGAAACGCTGAAAAGAAATAAACAAAAAAACGTCCTTCCCGGGCTTTTCGGGAAGGACGGACTTATGCGAGGTATATACATATGAAAAATTATCTCCTGCCGCCGGAAGGCTCCTTCTTCAAGGCAAATATGCATTGCCACAGCACCCTTTCCGACGGCAAGCTCACAGTCGAACAGATAAAAGAGCTTTATAAAAACGCGGGATATTCGGTCGTCGCATTTACGGATCATAACGTCCTCATCGACCATTCCGACCTTGCGGACGACGGCTTTATGCCCATAACAGGCTATGAATATGACATTTTTGACGAGAGAGGCGACCGTTCGTACAGTCACACCCCGCTCGTCCATATCTGCTTCTATGCAAAGGATCCGCACAACGACGTCCTCCCCTGCTATAACGCAAACCAGATATCGGATCGCCACGCAGACCTGCGCGAAAAGCAGAAGTATTCCGGCACGCCGGACTATGTCCGCAATTATAAAAACATAAACGAGACGATCGCGCAGACCTGTTCGGAGGGCTTCCTTGCAAGTCTCTGTCACCCGACCTGGTCTGAACAGGATCTGGACGAATACAGAAATATCGATGGCATTTTCGCAATGGAAATCCTCAACTACGGTTGCTGGACAGAGGGCTACAACGAAATAAACGATCACGCATATGACGATCTCTGCCGCAGAGGAAAGAAGATATATTGCATCGCCTCGGACGATAACCACAATAATTTCCCGCCCGACAGCCCGAAATTCGATTCCCTCGGCGGCTTTATAATGATAAAGGCTCCGGAGCTTGAATATTCCGCTATAATGAAGGCGCTTGAAAACGGCGATTTTTATGCGTCATCGGGACCCGAAATTTACGAAATGTGGACAGAGGGCGAGGAGTTGCATATAAAAACGTCGCCCGCGGCAAGAATTTCTCTCACGACCTACGGCAGACGGACAAGTGTCTGTACGGGCGAGAAAAAGGGCGACCTTATAACCGAGGCGACGCTCGCATGCTCCGGTCTTTACGACCGCTATTGCCGCGTCACCGTTGATGACGGACAGGGTCATTTTGCGTGGACGCGCGCATATTTTGATTGCTGTAAGATGGAAAACGGTCGTTATGACGGCGTCCCGTTCAGAAAATAACCCTTTTTTCAGAGAAAAACTTCAATATTTTTTCAAAAAAAGATTGACTTGCGGCGATTTTGAGTGTATAATACAACATCATCAAGAGAAATTTTGCCGTAAGGAGGACGATGGTAATATGAAGCGCTATTATTTTGCTATGCGATTTAACTATTATTATTACTTTACGTCGTCCGCCCGTGAGCAATAATTGCCGCATAGCTTTGTATTTTTTCAATGAATACTTTGTTTTGCCGCAGAGCTCGCAGGGCGAGCTTTGCGGTATCTTTTTTGTACCGCACAGCGTCCTTATGTGACAGCTTTTGCGGTATTTTTATTTTCTGAAAGGAAGTGGGAACAATGCTGCCCGAAAAAATGATTGAGCTGGGAGCGCACAGCTCTGTAATACGTCAGCTCTTTGAATACGGAAAGAAGAGAAAGGGCGAGATAGGAGAGGAAAACGTTTTTGATTTCAGCATAGGCAATCCGAGCGTTCCGTCTCCGGAGATTGTAAACGGAACGCTTGTACGTCTGCTTGCCGACGACGCCGATATCCATTGCTATACCTCCGCGGCGGGCGATATGAACGTCCGCAGAGCAATTGCGGAATATCTGAACAAAACCTACGGCGCAAGCGAAACGGCGGGACGCATATATCTCACGGTCGGCGCGGCGGCGGCACTGACAATCTCTCTCGGAGCGCTTGTCTGCGAGGGAGACGAGGTCATAGTTTTTGCGCCGTTCTTCCCGGAATACCGCGTGTTTGCCGAAAAAGCGGGGGCAAAAGTCGTTGTATGTCCTCCGCCGAAGGACTTTCAGATTGATTTTGAAGCGCTGAAAAAGAGAATAAACGCAAATACCAAAGCGCTGATAATAAATTCTCCGTCAAACCCGTCCGGCGCGATACTGACAGAAAAAACACTCGCCTCCCTTTCCCTCCTGCTCGAAGAAAAGATGAAGGAATACGGTCACCCGATATACGTAATTTCGGACGAGCCGTACAGAGAGCTCGTCTACGACGGAAAAACAACCCCGTACACGGCGAAATTCATCAAAAATACGATAAGCTGTTATTCGTTCAGTAAGTCCATTTCCCTCCCCGGAGAGCGCATAGGCTATATATGCGTCTGCTCCGGATGCGAAGAAGGCGACAGAATCTTCTCCGCTGTCTGCGGCGCGGGAAGGGCGCTCGGCTTTGTCTGTGCTCCGTCGCTGTTCCAGAAAATGATACCGTCGGTCATAGGCAAAACGTCCGATCTTTCGGTCTACGCTTCAAATCGCGCGTTGCTTTATGAAAGACTGACCGCCCTCGGCTTTGACGCCGTATATCCGGACGGAGCGTTTTATCTCTTCGTAAAATCGCCGGAGGAGGACGAAAACGCATTCTGCGAAAAAGCGAAAAAATACGAGCTTCTGCTCGTGCCCTCGGGCGATTTCGGTATCGGCGGATATGTGCGAATTGCATATTGCGTTTCGGAGAGCGTCATTAAAAACTCGCTGCCCGCATTTGAAAAGCTGGCAAAGGAATACGGACTCGGAAAAAGGTAAAATAATATATGGAAAATAAACTGACACTTGCAAGGAAAAAAATTTCGGAGGTCGACCGGAAAATAGCGGAGCTTTTTGAGGAAAGAATGCGTGCTTCGGAGGACGTTGCCGATTACAAGCGCAAATGCGGTCTGCCGATTGAGGATCCCGTCCGCGAGGATGAGCTGATAAAGAAAAACTCGCTTCTCGTTCCGGAGGATATCCGCCCATATTATATCGGCTTTCAGAAGGATATTATGAAAGCGTCCAAGGCTTATCAGCGCAAGCTGATTGAGGGAGAAAAAATCGCATATTGCGGAGAAGAGGGCGCATTTGCCTTCTTTACGGCAAAAAAACTGTTTCCGAACGGAACCCCCGTCGCAAAAAACAGCTTTGAGGAAGCATATGACTCGGTATCGTCCGGTGAATGTGAGCTTGCCGTCATCCCGCTTGAAAACAGCTATGCGGGAGAGGTCGGCCAGGTGACGGATATGCTCTTTTCCGGCTCGCTCTGCGTAAACGCCGTTTATGACGTTGCAGTCGAACAGTCGCTTATGGCGGTGAGCGGCGCAAGCGTCGATAAAATAAAGAAAGTAATAAGTCATCCGCAGGCGCTGGCGCAATGCGCGAAGTTCATATCGTCCCGCGGATGGGAAACGGAAACCGCGCAAAGCACCTCGTCCGCGGCGATGAAGGTATCGCAGATGGGCGATGAAACCGTCGCGGCGATAGGCTGTGCGGAGGCGGCAGAGCTTTACGGGCTCTCCGTTCTGCAAAAGAATATAAACGAAAGCAGAGCAAACACAACCCGCTTCGGAGTATTTTCAAGAGCGGAAAACACATCGGCGGGCTATTCGGAATCGGACGGCTTTTCCCTTGTGTTCACCGTCAAAAACGAGGCGGGCGCACTTGCGGACGCGCTGGGTGTAATCGGCGAGGCGGGCTTCAATATGAGAACGCTGCGTTCGAGACCGAGAAAAGAACTCGTCTGGAATTATTATTTCTATCTTGAAGCCGAGGGCGCGCTCCGCTCCGAGGCGGGAGAAAAAATGCTCTGCGACCTGCGCAAATACTGCGACAGGCTGAAGGTCGTCGGAATTTACAGATAAAACACAAAAACGGAGGAATTATGACGGTAACGGTCAATCTCGGAGAGAGGTCATACGATATAACAATCGAAAAGGGTGCGCTTTCTCATATCGGAAGCTATATTCCGCAGGGTGGAAAGGCCCTCGTCGTAACAGATGACGGAGTTCCCGCAGGGTATGCAAAAGCCGTTGCGGACGGAATGGAAAATGCCGTGACAGTCACTCTGCCGCAGGGAGAAGCGACAAAGAACTTCGAAAGCTACAAGGTGCTCTGCGAAAAGCTGCTTGAGCTCGGATTTACAAGGAGCGATAAGGTTATAGCCGTAGGGGGCGGGGTCGTCGGAGATCTTGCGGGCTTTGCCGCCTCGACATATATGCGCGGGATAGATTTTTATAACGTCCCGACAACACTCCTCTCGCAGGTCGACTCCTCCGTCGGCGGAAAAACGGCGATAGATTTTTGCGGGATAAAAAACATAATCGGCACGTTCTATCAGCCGAAGGCTGTCATAATCGACCCGGACGTGTTGAAAACTCTTGACCGTCGGCAGTATGCCTGCGGAATGGCAGAGGCGCTGAAAATGGCGGCGACGTCAAGCGGGGAGCTTTTTGAGATGATCGAGGGCGGGATAGACGAGCGCAACATAGAAGAAATGATCGCGCGCGCCGTCGGCATAAAGGCGGACGTTGTTTCAAAGGACGAAAAGGAAGCGGGACTGCGGAAAATCCTCAATTTCGGGCATACCATAGGTCACGGGATAGAAAGTCTCGGCGAGCTTTATCACGGCGAATGCGTCGCGCTCGGAATGCTCTGTATGTGCTCAGAAGATGTCCGTCCTCGCATTGAAAGGGTGATGAAGTCGCTCGGAATTCCGACAAAGATAAAGGCGGACAAAGAGAAGATAATCTCCGCCGTCTGTCACGATAAGAAAATGCAGGGAGAAACGATAAGTGCTGTATTTGTGGACAGTATAGGGTCGTTTGAAATAAGAAAGACAACAACAGATGAGCTTTCCGAAAGGCTCTCCAAAATTCTCATATAAAGGAGCGGACAATGAAAAACACATTCGGACAGAGCATAAGCGTCACCGTGTTCGGTGAGAGCCACGGAGAGTGTATCGGCGCGGTTATCGACGGGCTTGCCCCCGGAATAAAAATCGACGAAGAGTTCATATCGGACAGGCTTGCAAGGCGCAGACCGAGCGGCGAAATATCGACAAAGAGACAGGAAAATGACGAATTTCGCATTGTCAGCGGCGTTTTTGAGGGCTACTCAACCGGCACGCCGATTTGTATAATCATCCCGAACGCCGACACCCGCAGCGCAGACTATAAAAGCACGGCTTCCCTTGCCCGTCCGTCACACGCGGACTATGCGGCATACTGCAAGTATCACGGCTTTGAGGATTACCGCGGCGGCGGGCATTTTTCCGGCAGGATAACGGCGGCAATCGTTGCGGCGGGCGCAATCTGCGAGCTTGCCCTTGCGATGCGCGGAATTACCGTCGGCACGCACATTCTCCGCATAGGAAAAGCGGAGGACAGGCATTTTTCCGACATAAAAGAAGATATTAAACTGATTAAAGAACGCGCCTTCCCAGTTCTCTGCGATAAGGCGGGCGATGAAATGAAAAAGGAAATTCTTTCGGCAAAGGAGCAGGCGGACAGTATCGGCGGGATTACGGAAACTGCGGTTTCCGGTCTTGACGCAGGCGTCGGCGAGCCGTTTTTTGACAGTCTCGAGAGCACAATATCACACGCCGTTTTCTCCGTTCCCGCAATAAAGGGAATAGCGTTCGGCGCGGGATTCGGCTTCTGCGATATGCTCGGCAGCGAGGCAAACGACCCGTACACAATAGATAACGGCAACGTAACTACGAAAACAAACAACTGCGGCGGCATATGCGGCGGCATATCGATAGGCACACCGATAATTTTTTCGTGTGCCGTCAAGCCCACGCCGTCAATCGGCAAGGAGCAGGATACAATCGATTTTATAAAGGGCGAAAACGCAAAGCTGAAAATAACCGGCAGGCACGACCCCGCAATAATTCACAGGGCTTGCCCCGTTATCGACGCCGTGACGGCGATCGCCGTATGCGACGCTATGGCGGTTCGTTTCGGAACGGATTTCCCGCATATGAAAGTCACCGCCGATATAAAAAAGGAAGGCGAAAGATGAAAACGGGGCTTATCGGGGAGAGGCTGGGACACAGCTTTTCAAGAGAAATACATTCCCTTCTCGGAAACACGGAATACAGAAATTTTGAAATGCCGCGCGAGGAGCTTGCGGGCTTTATGGCAAGGCGTGATTTTGACGGCGTAAACGTAACGATTCCTTACAAAACGGACGTCATTCCCCTGCTGGATTACGTCAGCGACGAGGCGAAGGCGATAGGCGCCGTGAACACGGTTGTCAACCGCGACGGCAGGCTTTACGGCTACAATACCGACTTTTTCGGAATGCGTGAGCTTCTGATAAAGAATAATATCCCCGTATGCGGCAGCGACGTTCTCATTCTTGGCACGGGCGGCACCTCAAAAACCGCAAAAGCCGTTTGCGAAAGCCTTGGCGCCGTCAGCGTGACAAAGGTCAGCCGTCATCCGGAGGAGGGCGAGATAAGCTATGGCGAGGCAAAAGAAAAATATGCCTCTGCCCCAGTCGTCATAATAAACACAACCCCTCTCGGAATGTTTCCGAACATTTCCGCCTGCGCCGTCGATCCTGCGGATTTCAAAGGTCTTTGCGGTGCGGCAGACGCAATATTCAATCCTCTGAAAACGGAATTCATCGTCCGGGCAAAGATGTGCGGAGTGCCCGCCTGCGGCGGACTTTATATGCTCGTATCGCAGGCTGTCAGAGCTTCCGAGCTGTTTTATGACAGAACATACCCGGAGGGCACGACGGAGCGCATATATGAAAAACTCCTCTCGGAAAAGGAAAACACGGTGCTTATCGGCATGCCGTCCTGCGGAAAGACGACGGTCGGCAGGCTGATAGCCGAAAAAACGGGAAAGGAATTCATGGATTGCGACGTTCTCTTTGCCGAAGAATTCGGTATCACACCGGCAGAATGTATAACAAAAGAGGGCGAGGAGGAATTCCGCAGAAAAGAGAGCGAGCTCATCGCGGAAATATCAAAGAAAACTTCGTCCGTCATCGCAACGGGCGGCGGCGCCGTTCTACGCGCGGAAAACATTCTGAACCTGAAAAAGAACGGCACAATATTTTTCATAGACAGAAGCATCGGAAAGCTGACAGCCACGCCCGACCGTCCGCTTTCGCAGAGCAGAGAGCTTATCGAAAAGCGATATGCAGAGCGATACGGAAAATATCTTTCTGCGGCAGACTGCCGTATTGACGGCGACGGAACGGCGGAGGAGGTCGCAGAGCTTATAATGACACGGAGGGGGCAAAAATGAAAATACTCGTTATAAACGGGCCGAACATAAATATGCTCGGCATAAGAGAGCCGGATATTTACGGGAAGGAAACGTTTTCCTCGCTTGAAAAGAAAATAAAAGCCCATTGCAAAGCAAGGGGCATAAGGGTGAAGCTGTTTCAATCGAATTGCGAGGGAAAAATCGTGACGGAAATTCAGAAGGCTTATAAAAAGTTTGACGGAATTGTGATAAATCCCGGCGCATACACGCACACAAGCGTCGCAATTTTAGACGCGCTGAAAGCCGTTTCAATACCGACGGTTGAGGTTCACATTTCAGACGTCGATTCCCGCGAGGAGTTCCGCAAAACGAGCTATGTCCGCCTTGCCTGCTTTGCAACAATATCAGGTCACGGAACGGACGGCTATACAGAGGCAATCGACCTCATAATCAAAAGAGCAAACGGTGAAAAATGAAAGTATATATAGGTAAAAAAACGGCGTCGGGAACGTTTATCGCCCCTCCTTCAAAAAGCTTTTGTCATCGCGCGCTGATATGTGCGGCGTTGGCACGGGGAGAAAGCGTTCTGCACGGAATATATCCTTCGGCGGACGCTCTGGCAACGGCAAGCTGCCTTTCGACACTCGGCGCAAAAATACGCTTTGACGGCGATACGGCGTATGTCAGCGGATTCGACCCGCTTTCGGCTGTGCCGAAAGACTCTCTCCGATGCGACGAAAGCGGCAGTACGCTTCGCTTTCTTACGGCGGTCGCATTGCTTTCAAAAAGCAAAATCACCCTCTGCGGCACGGAAAAACTGTTTTCCCGTCCGCTTTCGGAATATGAAAAAATATGCTCGGCGCAAGGGCTTACATTTGAAAAAGGAATCGACTTTGTTTCCGTTTGCGGCAGGCTGAAATCCGGCGTATATAACGTCAGCGCGGAGGCGTCAAGCCAGTTTGCAAGCGGACTTATGATGGCACTCCCGCTCCTCCCCGGCGACAGCACGATAATTCTTTCGGGAAAGGTTGCAAGCCGCTCGTACCTGCTGATAACGGCAGAGGTTATGCGGGCGTTCGGTGCGGAGATAAAAATCAGGAAAAACGAAATACAGATAAAGGGCGGCACAAAATATACGCCGCGCGAATACACAGTCGAGGGCGACTGCTCCGGCGCGGCTTTCTTTGAAGCGATGAACCGTCTCGGCAGCGACATAAAAATCACGGGACTGAACCCCGAAAGCGTTCAGGGCGACAGGATATTTTCACAATATTTTGATGAAATCTGCTCCCGTCACCCGACGCTTGACATAACGGACTGTCCCGACCTTGCCCCCGTGCTTATGGCTCTCGGCGCGGCAAAGCACGGCGTCACCCTTACGGGCACGGCTCGCCTGCGGCTCAAAGAGAGCGACAGAGGCTCCGCCATGGCGGAGGAACTGCGCAAAGTCGGCATAAAAACGGAGCTTTCCGATGACACGCTGACGGTTTTCAAGGGCGATATCAAGCCGCCGGCAACGCCGATTGTATCGCACAAGGATCATCGCATAGTTATGGCTATGGCGGTGCTTCTGATGCTGACGGGCGGCGAAATAGATGGTGCGGAGGACGTCAAAAAGAGCTTTCCGGACTTTTTCGAAAGACTTTCGGCGCTCGGTGCGGAGGTGAAAATAATTGGAGATTAACAAAAACACAAAGATTCTTATAGTCGGGCTCGGCGTTATCGGCGGAAGCTATGCAAGAGCGCTGACCAAAAAGGGTTACGAGATAAAGGCAATCGATATATCGCAGAAAACGATAGATTATGCCCTTGAAAACAAAATCATAGCATACGGCACAACCGAGGTCGACCCCGCGCTCGTCGGCGAAGCGGACATTATCGTCTTTGCCCTCTATCCGCACACATTCAAAAAATGGATAACGGATTATCAGCAGTATATGCGCCCGGGCATAATCATAACGGACGTGACGGGCGTAAAGGGCTGTATCGTTTACGATATTCAGTCGATTCTCCGTCCGGATGTCGAATTCATTGCGGCGCACCCCATGGCAGGACGCGAAAGGTCGGGCGTTGAATACAGCGATGACAGAGTTTTCATCGGCGCAAACTTCATCGTCACGCCGACGGAAAAAAATTCAAGAGAGGCGATTGAGCTTTGCAAGTCGCTCGGCGCGGAGCTGGGATTTACAAGAATTTCCGAAATATCACCGGAGCTTCACGACGAGATGATAGCCTTTCTCTCGCAGTTGACGCACTGCATTGCCGTTTCCCTCATGACGGCGGGCGAAAACCCAAAGCTGCGCGACTACACCGGCGACTCGTTCCGCGACCTGACGAGGATTGCGAAAATCAATGACGAAATGTGGAGCGAGCTGTTCCTGCTCAACCGTGACGCTCTTCTCCGCGAAATGGACGCATTTGAACGTGAATTCAACAAAATGAGAGCCGCCGTCGAAACCGGCGACAGAGAAACGATGCGCGAAATGATGAAGTGCTCTACGGCACGCCGCGCTTTATTTGATAAATAATTTTTCTTATATACGAAAGGACGCAGAAAAACTATGAATATGGAATTCAGAAGAAAGTTACCTATTCCGAAGGAAGTCAAGGAGATGTACCCCGTTCCGGAGGAGCTTATAAAGGTCAAGGAGCAGAGAGATGAGGAAATAAAGGCTGTTTTCTCCGGCAAGAGCGACAAGTTCCTTCTCATAATCGGGCCCTGCTCGGCAGACAGCGAAGCCCCCGTGCTCGACTACGTCACAAGACTTAAAAAGGTAGCCGATCAGGTAGCGGACAAGATAGTCATTATCCCCAGAATCTATACAAACAAGCCGAGAACCGTCGGCGACGGCTACAAGGGTATGCTTCATCAGCCCGACCCCTCCGCAAACCCCGATATTCTCAAGGGGATAGTTGCAATCCGTGAGCTTCATACAAGAGTTCTCAAGGAAACGGGACTTTCTACGGCAGACGAGATGCTCTATCCGGATAATCACCGTTACCTCTCCGACCTGCTTTCTTATGTTGCCGTCGGCGCGCGCTCCGTTGAAAATCAGTTCCACAGGCTGACCGCAAGCGGTCTCGATGTCCCCGTCGGTATGAAAAACCCGACAAGCGGCGACCTCTCCGTTATGCTCAATTCGATAACCGCGGCACAACATTCGCACGTGTTCATATACAGAGGTTGGGAGGTTGAAAGCAAGGGCAACGAATATGCGCACGCAATCCTCCGCGGCTATGTCAACAAGCACGGCGAATCACAGCCCAACTATCATTACGAGGACCTCGTTTTCCTCGCAGAGCATTATGCCGCGCACGACCTGAAAAACAGGGCGATAATCGTCGATACAAACCACGCAAACTCCGGCAAGCACTGGCTTGAGCAGATAAGAATTTCAAAGGAAATTCTCTCCTCCTGCCGTCAGAACGCCGAAATCAAGAGTATGGTAAAGGGACTTATGATCGAAAGCTACCTCGAAGACGGCGCACAGAAGATCGGCGAAGGAATTTACGGCAAATCCATCACAGACCCCTGCCTCGGCTGGGAAAAGACCGAAAAGCTCATTTTCGATATCGTCGATATGCTCTGACCTTCTTTTCTTCGAGAAGAAAAGAAGGCAAAAGAAGCTTCAGTTATCGGGGAGTATGTGCAGAGTTTTAAGTCTCTGCACAGACAGGGCTTGTACAAAAGGCAAAAGAAACTTTAGTTATCGGGAAGTTTGTGCAAAGTTTTAAGTCTCTGCACAGACAGGGCTTGCACAAAAGGCAAAAGAAACTTTAGTTATCGGTTTGATAAAACTTTATAATTTCATCAAAGGAGCAGGTAATCTGCTCCTTTTTGATTTTGCTCCCTGCTCTTTCTTCGAGAAGAAAAGTAGGCAAAAGAAACTTCAGTTATCGGGAAGTTTGTGCAGAGTTTTAAGTCTCTGCACAGACAGGGCTTGCACAAAAGGCAAAAGAAACTTTGGTTATTGGTTTGAGCGTTCCTTTTTAGCCTCTCCTTTCGGGGAGGCTAAAACTTTTTGCTTTTCTCCGTCTCCGCAGGTACAAAAGCTCTGCACAATTAAAACACATTAACATTCGAACCTAATCCCCCGTCTTTCACAGCGATAACGCTGACGGGCAGATAATTTCCGCCTTGAACTTTTCAAGGAAGTTTTTGAGGGATTTGCTGGTTTGCGCAAGCAAGCCGAGCAGGCCTCGCCGAGAGGGGTGCCTCCCTCAAATTACTTTCTTTCGTACTTTCTTTTCAAAAAAGAAAGTACATAAAGGAAAAGAGCTTGCAGAAAGCTCTTTTTGACACAAAATTGTCATCAACAAAAACCATATAATAAATTAAGGTAAAGGAGAATAAAAAAATGCAGCTGTTTGTACTCATTCTGAACAAAACCGAGTGTATGCACGGAATTCTTGCAGGCTTTCTTGCCGGCGGAATAAAGGACGCAACAATTTATGATTCCATGGGAATGCTTTCCTATATCGGTCACGACACTGTCGAGCCGCCTCCGATGTTCGGCTCGCTGCGTCAATTTCTCAATCCCGATCACGAGAACAACAAAACTCTCGTAACGCTTTTGCGTGACGATCAGGTAAAAATCGCGCTTGATATAATAAATAAGGAAACAGGCGGACTTGACAAGCCCAAAACGGGCGTAGCATTCACTGTTCCCGTAAGCTATACGGAAGGACTCAAAGGCTGATAAAATGAACACTCTGCTTTCTCTCGGCGTGGCAATGACGATAGGTCTTTTAATGACGCGCCTTATAAAACTCATCAGACTTCCGAACGTAACGGCGTTTCTCATCGGCGGACTTCTTATCGGTCCTTCCTTCTGGACGCTTGTGACGGGCGGAAAATTTGCCGGAATAATCACGGCGGAAACCGTCGACAATTTTGATATTATCGTTACGGTTGCGCTCGGTTTTATCGCATTTTCGATAGGCGGCGAATTTCGTCTTTCCGAGGTCAAAAAGCTCGGCAAACAGATACTTGTAATCACGGTGCTTCAGGCGCTCTGCGCGGCGGGCTTTGTATTTGCCGCCGAAGCGCTCTTCGGCTTCGACTTTGCGGAAGCGCTCGTCCTCGGAGCAATCGCGACTGCAACCGCTCCCGCGGCAACGCTGCTCGTCGTTCGTCAGTACAAGGCGGACGGCCCCGTGACAAGAACTCTTCTTCCCGTTGTCGCATTTGATGACGCAATCGGTCTTATGATATTTTCAATTTCCGTTGCGCTTGCAAGAACTCTTTCAAACGGACAAAGCCTGACTGTAAATTCTATGCTCGTCGAGCCGCTCTGCGAGATAATTCTTTCGCTTGTTGTCGGCGCGGTTTTCGGACTTCTTGTCGCTGTCGGCGTAAAGTTTTTCAAGTCCAGAGCAAACAGGCTTTCGCTCTGTATTGCCGCGGTTTTAATCGACGTCGGACTTGTGAAACTGTTTGAAACGCTCAAGCCCACGGTTTTCGGAATTGAGCTTTCGCTCTCGTCTCTGCTTGTATGTATGATGACGGGCGCGGTCTTCTGCAATCTCTGCGGAGAATATGCAAAGGTGCTTGAAGGTACAGACCGCTGGACGCCGCCGCTTTTCATGCTGTTTTTCGTCATTTCCGGCGCCGACCTGAACATATCTCTGCTCCCCAAGCTCGGGCTTATCGGCGTTGTTTACCTCATTGCGCGTGCGCTCGGTAAATATTTCGGCGCGCGGCTCGGCGCAACGATTGCAAAGGCTGATACGAATATCAGAAAATATCTCGGGTTGACGCTTTTGCCGCAGGCGGGTGTTGCTATCGGCATGGCGCAGATGGTCATAGGCGAGTTGCCCCAGTATGGCGCGGACATTCAGGCTGTTGTCCTTTGCGCTACGCTTATTTACGAGATTGTCGGTCCCGTCGCGACAAAAATCGCTCTCGTCAAAGCGGGCGAAATCAAAAAAGACGCATAAATCAAATGAAAGCCGCAGGCTGTTTATACAGTCCGCGGCTTTTCTCTTCGCATGTTTTTGTTGCTTTTGCATTGACAGAGGGATAATTGAAAAATAAAAAGAAAAAACTTGAAAAAAGATTAAAAAAGCACTTGACAATCGGGAAGTGATGTGATAGAATAACAAAGCTGTCGCCGAGGGGCGGTAGCAAAGCGGTC
>UQUT01000008.1 GCA_900544285.1 uncultured Eubacterium sp. | reverse complement strand
AATGGCTATCTACCTAAAAGCCCTTGATTTTCAAGGGCTTTTTCGTATTTTAGGAATAAAATATATCTTTCATTTTTATGGCTGTGAAATACCGACATCAGAGACTCGAACCTGCGATTTTAAGCCGAAAATACGGGCAAATAACTGTTAATCACATTCATTAAACCGAATGACTGTTAATCAGGCGAAATACCGCCGAAAAGACCATCTGGAACTGACCACTACCTGTTTATCTTGAGGTAATCAATATAAAAAACTCCGAGCTCGCAGTTCTGCGTGAGCAACTGGCACTTGCCAACAAGCAGGTACACAGTGATGATTTCACTCGTTTCGAAATTGAAAAACTGGAGCAGGCATTGACAACCTGCGATATGGCGCAGACCTCCTTCAGTGACAGCCAGATCAGAACGCTCGTTGAGTGTATCCGGGTTAATAAAAAGAACACGATTCATATCGTCCTGAAGGGCGGCTTCTCCATTACAGAGGAGCTTTAGAAAACAAGCGAAAAGAGAATGCTGACAGCTATGGCGTTCTCTTTTTTTGCGGAAAAGCAAGAGAATGGGGCCTTTTTTTCAAAATAACGAATATAACGGTTGAAACGACATCAAAAATGTGGTATAATGAAAATGCAGATTTCCAAAGAAGGGGGAACGATGATGATTTTTCAGGAAACCGAAAAAGTTGAATTAAAGAGAATATTGAATGATACCTTGCCCAAGGAAATCGTCGCATTCCTAAACAGCTTTGACGGCACGATCTATATCGGCGTTGAAGATGACGGAACGGTAATCGGGGTGAACAATCTTGATGAAACGCAGAAACGCATTGCGGATATTATTACCACACAGATTTTACCCAATCCGCAAAGTCTGATCGAACTTGGTACGAAGTTCATTGACGGGAAGAATGTGATAGAGATAAAAGTGCAAAAAGGAAATGCACTTTACTATATCAGGAAATACGGTCGCAGTGCCAATGGTTGCTTCATGCGGATTGGTACCACCTGCCGCAGCATGACGGAGGATGAAATATCACGAGCATATATCGCAACTTTGAAAATAGGAAAAGAAAGCATCGTTGATATTGAAAACTATAATCAAGCGCTTTCGTTTTCGATGCTAAAGAACTACTATTTGGCAAAAGGTTTTCATATTAACGAAAAAACTTTCGACAAGAACTATCATTTAAGAAATCGCGAGGGAAAGTATAATCTCTTAGCAGGTCTTTTGGCTGATGATAACGATGTTTCCATAAAAGTGGTTCGTTTCGCCGGAACAAATAAAAGCGAACTCGTTGAAAAAAGTGAGTATGGTTATATTTGTTTGCTGATGGCAATTGACAAAGTCATTGCGCGTCTTGATGTCATAAACATTACAAAAAGCGTATTGGACGGCAGCGCAATGCGAAAAGATAAACGTTTACTTGATGCTCGTTGCTTGAGAGAGGCTTTTCTTAATGCCATAGCACATAATGATTGGAGCAGTAAGGTTTCTCCTGCCGTGTATGTTTTCGATGACAGAATTGAAATCATTTCAACAGGCGGATTGCCGGAGGGACTGTCGTTGGAAGAGTTTTATGAAGGCTGTAGCAAGCCGAGATGCCCCGAGCTGATGCGCATTCTTCGCGATCTGGAATATGTCGAGCAATCCGGCTTCGGAATCAATAAGATTACGGAAGTATACGGAAGAGATGTTTTCAGGATCACTGACAATTTTATTACTGTGATCTTGCCGTATGATCCGGATGTAATGAAAACTACCACCAAAACTACCACCAAAACTACTGCCAAAACTACTTCAGATATAGAGAACAGGATTTTGTCTATCATCAGAGAAAACCCAAAGATCACGGTGAAATCCATCTCTCGGATGGTTGAAATAACGGAAGACGGCATCAGGTATCATATCAAGAAGTTGAAAAAACAGGGATTGCTTGAATATATCGGTGCGAGCAGAAGCGGACATTGGGAAATAAAGGACTGACACTCAGTTACAACTCTTATAATGGTCCAAGCGGCTGAAAAGCATATAAAATGGGGATTTTTCGAGATAGCCATTTGGTCAATCATACACAAGCATAGCGGTCTGTAAACTTCTTTACAGACCGCTATTTTTTCTCTTTTTATGGCATTTTCGCCTTTTTGTTGAGTGATTTTAGAGCAAATCAATAGACCGAGTAACGGAGAACTCGTTGCCCGATCTTCTTTGTATCCCAAAAAGCGTGATGTGTCATAACAACTGTAGGACTTGAATATCAAACAAAAGAAATATAAACAGTAAGAAACACTTAAAAATATGGCGTCGTTTAATTTGAAAATCTTACCCTTTACATTGGTGTAGAAATATGGTATAATAAAAAATCAAGATGGAGTCCAAACGGTTATAGCCCCGTGTGAGCTGTGCACGGACGACATAATAGACTAAGATTAAAACGGAGTGCTCGAAATGGATAATGAAAAAAAGGGCTATATTTATATACTTACAAACCCATCATTTCCCGATTATGTGAAAATCGGTTATGCTGATGATGTGGTGAGCCGAGTTAAGCACCTAAATCAAACGGAATGCACACCGTATGCGTTCAGAATTTATGCAACATACGAGGTTGAATCTCGTCTCACCGATATAAAATTGCATACTATGATTGATAAACTGAACCCGGAATTGCGTTCTCGTGACGAGATCGACGGAAAAAAGCGTGTGAGAGAGTTCTATTCTATGTCTGCCGAGGATGCCTACCAGATATTCGAAGCAATGGCTGAAATTCACGGGACAACGAACAAACTTAGAAAGTGGACAATTTCTAAATCGGATGCGAAACAGGAAGAAACGGCAAAAATAATTGCAAAGCAAAAAAGAGAAAAATTTGAATTCGCTAAAATAGGTATACCTGTGGGATCGGAGTTGGAGTTTATTCATGACAGAAGCATTAAGGTCACAGTTGCCGATGAAAAAAGAAGAGTCTTTTACAACGGCGAAGAGTGGACATTGAGCGCTTTGGCAAAGGTTTTGTTGAAAAGAAATAGCGAGGTGCAAGGAACTCTCCATTTTTCATACAGAGGGGAGACGATTTCCGATTTAAGAGACAGGCTTGAAGACGATAGTGCGGGTTAATTTTTATTTATTCAAGTGCGTATTCTCACATGATAATAAATTATAACAGATTATTGTGGCCTGGGACTGCCTTACCGAAAGAATCAGCAAAGTGTTACCAAATAATCAAATTGAGTTTGTTATGACTGACTTCAAGCGATTATCTTGTGCAAAAGCCAAACTGCCGAGACGCAACAGCTTTCATATGATACAGACAATCCCTTTGCGGAAGATGTCGAAATTGTTGTTCGGGGCGATAAAAAGTATTATTTAGCCAAGTAAAATAAAAACGCGCTGTTTGGGAAAACCTAGATAGCGCGTTATCTTTATTCGCGGTCGACTTTTATAAGTTCAATTTGCTTGCTTTTGTTAAGAGAAATTTTGCACCAAAAAGTACTTATCGTCCGACACACTTTCGAAAATTGCCCGAAAAACGAGATTTTGTCCGAGTGACACATATATGATAGACAAATGCCTATCTGCCTAAAAGCCCTTGATTTTCAAGGGCTTTTTCGTATTTCAGGGGTAAAAATATCTTTCATTTTTATGGCTGTGAAATGCCGACATCAGAGACTCGAACCGGCGACTTTATAGAAATAGTTGAAAAATGATTATTAAATGATACAATAAAAGAAAAGGCGGTGATGAGATGGGCAAGCGATTTCCATATCCAAAACGATATTGGATTTACTTAATTGTTGTTTTTATTTGTTCAGTTTTATTATTTGTAAATATTTATCGCACGGTCAGTTGGACGGGAGATAAGCCATTCTCTGAATTTTCACAGCGTGATTGGCGTCTGTTTTTTATCTTTTTAATTGAAGAGATAATTATTCTTGGCGTAATGTCTCTGTGTGCTTATTTGGGTTTTAGAATTAATAAGAATCGAGACAAAGAGATTCTTGCTCAATGGGAGGCCGATAAATATTCAGGAATTGAGCCCGGTGATTATGATTATGTATGGTTTGATTTTGCAAATACCGATCGAGCACTGATCTTGAAGCAAGGGGACACATTCAGGCTGTCTGTTCAAGAATATGATTATAATACGGGAGATTGGAAAAGCGTTGGAACAAGTATTTATGATAATTTGGAAGCGATAAAAGAAGCATTGTTTTATGAATATGATTTTTATTGCGAAGAAAACGCTGAATTGGATAAACACGGCGACGAAATATATAAAGAAACATAATTAAACAGTGTCGGCATCAGACAAGGAATTCACATTGTATATTTGTCGTTCGCACAATCATAACGGTCTGCAAGAAAACTTGCAGACCGTTGTTTTTTATCAAAAAACGCGTATTTGAACAATCGGATAAGTGCCGTTATGAAACGGCATCATGAGTCAAAACGGAGAAGATATGAAAAAACGTCGACTGGATTAAAACGGAACTTAAACCAAAATACTAGAGCGAACGGCGCGAAAATTTGGATATCTTACTTTTTTTGTATGCGGACGCGCCGAAAAATCCCCAAATGCGCGACTTTTTCACCAAATCGGATAGTTGACTTAATACAGGACTAAATGTACAATAATTACAGGTGATATCTCCCGCGGGTGATATTTTTTATAACATTTTAACATATTCGGAGGATTTGTTATGGCAGTATTGGTTTGTGACCTCTGCGGAGGAAAAATCGTAATGGGCTCGGGCGGAACGGGCGTGTGCAGTAATTGCGGAATGGAATACAGCACTGAGAGACTGAGAGAAAAGCTCAGCGAAGGCGGCGCAACAGTTGCCGCTCCGGTAGCCGCTCCGCAGGCGGACAATTCAAAGAGGATTGAAAATTACCTCAAAATGGCGGAAAATGCGCTTTCTGCAGAAAACAACGAAGAGGCGGAATCGTATTGCAACAAGATAATTGAAATCGACGTCACAAATTACAGGGCGTGGCTCATAAAGGGACAAGCGGCGGGATGGCAGTCGACCCTTCGCAATCCGAGGCTTTCGGAGAGTGTTTCCGCATTTGCAAAAGCTATTGAAAATGCTCCCGAGGATGAAAAAGAAGCGGTTAAAGAAGAGGCGGTCGATCCGATAACCAGACTTACCAATGCGATGCTGTCTCTGCGCACGGATAATTTCGCGAAAAACCCCTGCGAGGAAAACAAAAATTTCATAATTTCCGACTGGAAAGAAATGACTCTTGTTTTGGGGCAATTCATTGAAGCAACCGGAATAGGTGTTAATCCGCTTTCTGCATTTGAACAATTTCCGACGAACGTAAATAACGCTGTTGTGGATGCTTTTAGTAATGTTATTTTCCCCGAATACAACGGAGACCCGAATGACCCCGATGATCGCGCAAACAAATACGAATGGCAGAGATTCATCGAAAAAACAGATTGTTGCATAGGACTGCTTGAGTTTGCAATTGCCTTATCAGACGATGATGACGAACGGAATATTAAGCGTTATAAAAACGCGGCTTATTATCAGCAAATGATAATCGACAGTTGCTCTTGGAAACGTGATTACAGCTCTTACGGAGGTAGCTACTGGAATAAGGAATGGATGCTTACGGATTCGGCAAAGCAGAATCGCAGAAATAAGATTGCCGAATATAACAAAAAAATAGCCGAGCTTGAAAATGCGAAAAAAGAAGAGGAGAGAGCAGAAGAAGAGGCGAAGCGTAAAGCGGAAGAAGAAGCGCGCAAAGCGGCAGAGGAAGAAGCAAAGAAACGCTTTGAAGAATATTGGGCTGAACACGCAGAAGAGAAAAAGACGCTTGAAGAGGAAGCTGCCTCTTTGAAAAAACAGGTGAGCGAGCTGGAAACCGAGCTTGAAAATGTTCCCGAAAAAGCGGAAAAGGATGAGGCGAGCAAGCAACTGCGCTCTCTTTTGGTAAAGCGAGAGTCTCTCGGAATTTTCAAAATCAAGGAGAAAAAAGCCATTCAGGAGGAAATCGATACGGTTAGCGCCAAGGTTAAAACACTTGAGGGAAAAGTCAATGCGGCGCAGAAAGCCATTCGCGAAAAGATTGATCCTCTCAACAAGAGAATCAATGAAATAAACAACGAGCTGACAAAGGCGAGATAAAAAATCCCAAACTGCGCCGCGCAGTTGCGCGGCGCAGTTATTTTTCCGCAAGCGGCATATTGCTGAAAAAATATGGATTTATTTTGGAATATTTTGTCACAACCTATTGACTTGTCTGTGCAAAACAGGTATACTTGTCTTATGGCTGACAAAATACGGCACGCAATGACAAAAAAGTGCGTCTTTGTATTTGTTCTGCCAGGACATCAAAGATAAAGACCGGAGAAATTTATGAAACGAAAAATCAAAGAATGGATAAGTGTGTATATCGTAAAGAATCCGTCAAGGGCAATCCTCTTTGCGATATTTCTTTTGAACATAGTGCTGCTTGTGATATCGGCACTGCTCATCTCGGCGCTTTCGCCGGAGTCGCTCAAAAACGACGGATTTTTTGAGTCGATTTTCTATACCATAAGCATGATACTTGACGCAGGCTGTATCCAGTTTGTCGTGCAGGACATAGGGCAGACGAGCGTCGCGCTGATAATTGTTTGCCTTGTGACGATATTCGTCGGAATGATCACGTTCACGGGTGCTATCATCGGTTACGTCACAAACTATATTTCAAACTTCATTGAGAATTCAAATTCGGGAAACCGCGCAATTCAAGTGTCGGGACACACCGTAATTCTGAACTGGAATTCGAGGGCGTCGGAAGTTATAAACGACATGCTCTATTCAAACAAAAAGGAAGTTGTCATCATTTTGGTGCCTTCCGGTGCGGATGACGTCAAAAAGGAGATTGACGAGCGTATCTCCGTGACAATGAAATCCGAAAACAAGCGGATATCCGAAGAATGTAAAGATAAGGGACTCTTTGAAAGAATCAGATACATAAACAGAAACAAGCTGAGAAACAGACTGACGATAATCATCAGAGAGGGCGACACATATTCGACCAAACAGCTCAACGATATTTCGCTTTTGCAGGCAAAGTCTGTCATAATTCTCGGCAGGGACGTTCAGAACGCGACGTGCAAATATGAGCTTTCGGAGCGTATCGAAAAGAACGAAAAGGGTAATGCGAACACTATAAAGACACTTGTTCAGGTTGCGGAGATAACAGGCTCCGAGGCTTCGGCTGACGATCAGGTGATAATTGTCGAGGTTGATGACGACTGGACGGCGAGCGTTGTCGATAAGATTATATTGCACAAGGAAAATCTGGGCAAATGCAATATCATTCCCGTGCCCGTCAACAGGATACTCGGTCAACTCCTCTCGCAGTTTTCGATCATGCCCGAGCTCAACTTTGTATACGGCGAGCTGTTTTCAAACAAGGGCGCAGAGTTCTTCTGCAAGACTGTTGACGGTTCGGAGAAGGGAAAAGATTTCGTTTCGTCCATGCTGAAGGGCAGCGATACTTCAATCCCGCTTACGATAATGGATGTTAAAACAGGAAGGGAAGGCTTCTTTGTTGCAAACGAAGAATGTGACGACAAGCCAAAAGCGGCGCTTCCGGCTGTGACGTTCCCCGTTAGAATGAACCGTCATTTCTGGCTTGAAAGACGAAACGTTGTTATCGTCGGTCACAACAGCAACAGCAAGGAGATAATGGACGGATTCCAGTCATTCCATAACGAATGGAACAGGGAAGGCGAAGATATTCTGAACATCATTGTCATAGACGATAAGAAAAATCTTGAAAAGCGCAATTATTACAGGGATTATCCTTATGTCCGCAAGACGATTGAGGCGGACGTATATGACGGCGACATAATAAAGAAGGAGATATCCGATTTTGTCGACAGCTGTGAGCAGGACGCAAGTATCCTGATTCTTTCGGATGATATGGCACTTTCGGAGGATATCGACGCAAACGCGCTCACATATCTCATTTATGTTCAGGATATCATTCAGGAGCATGTCAACCGTATTCCGGACTTCGACAAGGAAAGCATTGACGTTGTCGTTGAGATAGTGAATCCGAAAAATTATGACGTTGTCCGTAGCTACAGCGTAAACAACGTCATTCTCAGTAACAGATACATTTCAAAAATGATGACTCAGATAAGCACAAAGGAATCGCTTTATGAGTTCTACAAGGATATTCTGACATATGACGAGCTCGGCGTCGGCAAATATGACAGTAAGGAGCTTTATATAAAGAAAGTGCGCAGATTCTTTGATGAAATCCCCGCGCCGTGCACGGCATATGAGCTTATCCGCGCCGTTTATGACGCAACCCCTGACGATAACAAATCAATCGTTATCGGTTATATCAAGCCCGGCGGGGAGATGGTGCTTTTCTCCGGAAAGCAGGAGGAAATCAACGTCGAGCTGGATGAAAAGGATAAGCTGATAATATTCAGCAACCATTGAGACAAAGCAAATAACATAAAAAATGCGTCCGCGGATTTACTTTCCGTGGGCGTATTTTTATATGTTTCCCGCGCTTCAGATTGATATAAATTGCGACTTTATATCAGCTTTTCTGACAAAAAGCAACATTCTATTGACAAGATTACCACAAGCAATTATAATAAAAATGAGCCAAATTAAGACAACGTGGAGGGATACATTATGAGTTGGGTAATTTATGCTGTTGTGGCACTTTTTATCCTGACATTGTCGGCTTTTCTGGCGATTGCGCTCAGCCTTAAGAGAGCGGGGAGGCTTGTAAAGCCGTTCGGGATTATATTTGCGGGGACGTTCATATCGACGTTCATCCTGCTTTTGCCGGTCTATCGCGAGATATGCGCGGAAACGGACGCACGCGTCGCGAAAGCAATACTTTTTTTCATTTCAGGGTGCGTTTCAGGTGTTCACGGTTGACGCAGATACCTCGATGATACTTGAATATGTTTCGGATTCATATTATTCGCTGATTCTTTCGGTTTTATTTGTCATCGCACCGATACTGACCTTCGGATTTGTGCTCTCTCTTTTCAGAGGGATACTTTCCGGTCTGCGCTTCGCTCTGAGCAGATACAGGGATATGTATGTCTTTTCGGAGCTGAACGAAAAGTCGATAGCGCTTGCGGGCGATATACGCAAAAATCATCTGAGAGCGGCAATTGTGTTTACGGGCGTTTACGAAAAGGATGATGACGATTATTACGAATTTCTCGAAAAAGCGCATAAAATACGCGCAATATGCTTCAAAAAGGACATTGTCGACCTCAATCTCAGAGCACACAGCAGTTCAAAGCCGCTTTATCTCTTTGCGATAAACAGAAAAGAGGCGGAAAGCATGACCTCATCTCTGAAGCTAATAAACAAATGTAAGTCTGAAAATAAGAGCGGAAAATCGCATGCGGAGACAGTGCTTTACACGTTCACAACGGGCGCCGAGAGCGAAATACTCCTCGACCACACGGACGGAACCGCCGTGAGAGTCCGCAGGATAAACGAGGTTCAGTCGCTTATCAATCGTTTGCTTTATACGCAGGGCGTCGAGCTTTTCGATGATGCCTGCGAGCCGGAAACCGAAGGCGGCAACAGGAAAATTCATGCTGTCGTTGTCGGACTCGGTAAGCACGGAATCGAGATGGTCAAGGCGCTTTCATGGTACTGTCAGATGGATGGCTACGACCTTGAAATCGACGCTTTCGATATGGATGAGCTTGCGGGGCAGAAATTCATGATGTCGTGCCCTGAGCTTGTCGCCGCCGAAAACGACGAGGAGCGCAGAAAACGCGGCGGCGACGCTCCGGAATATAACATAAAGATACATTCGGGAATTGATGTAAGAACGAAGAATTTTGCCGACACGGTCGGCAAAATGAAGGATATAACATATGCATTTGTCGCCATAGGCGTGGACGAGGGGAACGTTCGGATAGCGTCCGAACTGAGAACGATATTTGCAAGAATGGGCATAAAGCCGAAGCTCCGGACGGTCGTCTATAACTCCGATGAGGTGCGGGCTCTGCGCGCGGCGAAGAGTGATGATGAAGGGGCTTATAATATCGAATTCATAGGCGATATCGAAACGTCATATTCGGAGGACGTCATAATGAATTCAAAGCTGGAGGAGGACGCACTGAACTGTCACAGGGCTTATGCGAAGGGCGACGTCGAGGTGGAAAAGAAGTTCTGGCAGTATGAATATTTTTACAGGTCATCCGTCGCGCTTGCGATACATATCGTGGCGCGGAAGCACTGCGGAATTCCCGGCGCGGACAAGCCCATAAGCACATGCAGCGAAGAGGAAAAGAACACGATAATCGACCTTGAACAGAGAAGATGGAATGCCTATATGCGTGCCGAAGGGTATGTATACGGAAGCCGGAAGAGCGACGTCGGCAAAATGCACAGTGACATTGTGAAGCCTATGTATCTGCAGAGCGACGAAAGGGAGACTGTCATAAGAGTCGGAGGCTACAAGGAAATTTCGCAGGGCAAAAAATCGGCTGATTCTGACATTAAATCGGGAAGCCGCTCCGGAACGCGGATAAAATCGAAAAATAAATAACAGGGAGGACATTGTTATGCACATATTTCTTATAAGACATGGGGAGTCGAAGGCGAATTCGGGAGAAAATTATGTAAAAAGATTACCGGATCATCTCGTCGAGCTGACCGAAAAGGGAAAAGAACAGGCGAGGGAAAACGGAAAGTGGCTCGCAGAATATTGCCGCGAGCACGGCGTCGATCTGTCGAAGGCGCGTATATGGAGAAGCCCGTACGCAAGAACGAGACAGACCTGCGATGAGTTCAACAAATACCTCGGCATAAGCGATATAAGAGAGGATATAACGCTCACAGAGCAACAGTTCGGCTTGTTTGATTCCGTTCCTGAGGAGGACTGGGGAAAGCTGTATCCCGTTGAATACGCGGAATACATGCGTCAGAGAAACAATTTCGGGAAGTTCTATGCAAGACTGCCGATGGGAGAAAGCCCGTTTGACGTCGCTATAAGGATTCATCAGTTCATGGGCACGATATACAGAGACTATGAAAAGCACGGAGTCGACACCCTCTTCGTCTTCACTCACGGGACAACCCTGCGTACATTCCTTCTGCGCTGGTTCCATTATTCGCCTGAATGGTATCATGATGAGCGCAATCCGAAAAACTGCTGGATACGCGAGATAGACGGGAAAATCGACTGCGGATACATAAATAACAGCCTGTAAATCCAGTTGACATATTTTTAAGGAGAAGTTTTAATGAATGAAATCAGAATGAGCGCGCTTTTTTCGGAGATTATGGGAGGAGCGAGCAAGGAAGAATGCAGCGGCGTCGGACCTTTCACGGCGGAAAGATTTGTCTGCGAGACGATTGCCAAGCTGATTGGTACGGAGAACGATCCCATTTCCGGAGAGTTTGCGGACGCAAAATGCGTCATATCGAAGGCGACGGCGGACAGCTATTCGCTTATGACCGATCTGATGCTTTATGTCAAAGAAAGTCAGGCAAAAAGTTCGTTCTATGACGAGCTTTATATGAAGAACAAGATATGGGCGGCAAGCGCATTGGCAAAGGAAAAAGGTCGCGACAAGGTGACTGTCGATCTGCTTCTTTCTTGCATTTTCGATGATCCGAGCAAGGCGATAAAAAGCGCGCTTGACAAGGCTGTCAGCCCCAATGGCGAAGGCGCAAAGCCCGATGACGGACAGCTTACGGACGAAGACTGGGCGGATATTTTCGATTCTTCCGAGGAGGACGGAACGGAGTCATTTTTGGCAAAATTGCTCGCCGATGATGAAAAAAAGCGCAAAAACGGCGAGACGGGCGCGGCTGCGTCGTCCGAAAAAACGCTCTCTCCGCAGGAGGCGAAAAGTGAGATATCGGCGCTTGTTTCGGATATCGGAAGGATACGCGCCGAGCTGGGAGACGCCGTCTACGGACAGGACAACGCTGTAAACGTGTTTGTAACGGGATATTTTCAGGCAAGGATGCTTTCGATGATGGACAAATCGAGAAAGCGCCCGCGCGCAACGTTTCTTTTTGCGGGCCCGCCCGGAGTCGGCAAGACGTTCCTTGCGGAAAAAGCGGCAGAAGTGCTGAAAATCCCTTTCATGCGGTTTGACATGAGCGAATACGCAGATAAAGAGGCAAACCTTGAATTCTGCGGTTCGGACAAGGTCTATAAAAACGCAAAGCAGGGAAACGTCACGGGGTTTGTTTCGGAAAATCCGAGATGCATACTGCTTTTTGACGAGATAGAAAAGGCGCACATGTGCGTAATTCATCTTTTCCTCCAGATGCTTGACGCGGGCAGACTGCGTGATAATTACACGGATGAGGAAGTGTCGTTTTCGGATGCGATAATCATTCTTACGACGAACGCCGGAAAGCAGCTCTATATGGAAAGCGAGAGCGGAGATTTCTCATCGGTTTCGAGAAAAGTCATTGTCAAGGCGCTCCAGAGCGATATAAATCCGTCGACGGGTGCGCCGTATTTCCCCGGGGCAATCTGCTCAAGATTTGCTTCCGGCAATGTTGTGATGTTCAATCATATCAGCGCGCACAATCTTCGCGCAATAGCGAAAAAAGAGATAGAACGTCACGCCGGGAATTTTGAAAGGACGACGGGAATAAAATTCTGTTTTGACGAGAAAGTCTATACGGCGCTTATGTTTTCCGAGGGCGGCGCGGCTGACGCAAGATCTGTGAGAAGTCGGGCAGAAACGTTTTTCAACGACGAACTCTACGAGCTTCTGCGCCTTATCGCCGCGGAAAAGGTTGAAACGGGGATAGACAATATAGAGAAAATCACCGTAAGCGTTGACCTTTCAAGGGCGGACGCGAAAATCTCCGCGCTTTTTGAGCCGGCGGAAAAGATAAAGGTTCTTGTTTTTGCGGATGAAGACGCAGTGTCCGCCTGCAGAGCGGACGGAAGCGCCCTTGAAATATTCGGCACGCAGGACTTTGAAAAAGCCGTTGAAATCATCAAAAATTATGAAATAGGATTTGTGCTTGCGGATATGGGCTGCGGCGCGCAGGAGGCAGACCTTGAGGCCCTCAATATTGAGGATGTCGACTCTCCGGCGCGAGACTTCTTCAGATTTTTGCGCGAACGCAAGCACGAAATGCCGATATATATTCTGGAAAACGGCTCGTCGCTCAGCGAGGAGGAGAGGGTCTCGTTCTTCCGACAGGGAGCGCGCGGCGTGATAAGCAGGGCGGAGGGAAAAGAAAAGCTCGCAGAAGAGCTTTCCGGAATTGCCTTCGGACTTCATCAGCAGGCGAGCATGATCAGTCTTGCGAAGGAAAACAAGCTGATTTCCTTTGAAACGGCGCAGACGGTTTCAAAGGACGGGAAAAATGCCGCGATAAGGCTGTTTGATTTCAGAATGATCATTGCTGTCGAATCGGAGGATACGAAAAACGTTCTCAGCTCAGTATCGACCCCGAACGTTCATTTTTCGGATGTCATCGGCGCGAACGACGCGAAAAAAGAGCTTGCATATTTCGTCGAGTATCTTAAAAATGCTAAAAAATATACGGGCACGGGCGTAAAGGCGCCGAGGGGCGTTCTGCTTTACGGACCTCCCGGAACCGGCAAAACAATGCTCGCCCGCGCGATGGCGTGCGAGTCCGGAGTGACGTTCATTGCCGCAGAAGGAAATCAGTTCCTTAAAAAATATGTCGGCGAGGGACAAGAGAAGGTTCATGAGCTTTTCAAGACCGCGCGCAAATATGCGCCCTCCGTGCTGTTTGTCGACGAGATTGATGCGATCGCAAAGGAGAGAACGGGCGGAGAATTTTCAGGCGCAAGGGGCGAGGAGACGCTGACAGCCTTCCTTACGGAAATGGACGGATTTTCAAGCGATCCTTCAAAGCCGGTCTTTGTCCTTGCGGCAACGAATTTCGACGTCGAGCCCGGCAGCGGCAAAAGTCTTGATGCCGCGCTTATGCGTAGGTTTGACAGAAGAATATACATAGACCTTCCCGGCAAGGCGGACAGGATAAGATTTATGAACATGAAGGCATCCGCAAATCACGCCTTTGCGATATCGGCGGATGAGATTGAAAGCATTGCGCTGAGGTCGACGGGGATGAGCCTTGCAGAGCTTGACTCCGTTATGGAATTTGCCCTCAGATCTGCCATAAGAGAGGGAAGCACCGACGTCACCGACGCCATTCTTGACGAGGCATTTGAAACTTTTAACGGCGGAGAGGTGAAAAAATGGGACGCTTCCCAGCTGGAACGAGTTGCAAGACATGAGGCGGGGCACACCGTCGTCTGCTGTGCGGGCGGGGAGATACCGTCATATCTTACGGTCGTTGCGCGAGGAGATCACGGCGGATACATGCAGCATGCCGAGCAGGAGGGCAAGGCGATATATACAAAGGATGAACTGCTGGCGAAAATCAGAACGTCGCTCGGCGGAAGAGCTGCGGAAATCGTATATTACGGTGAAAACGACGGAATATCAAGCGGCGCGAGCGGCGACCTTGACTCCGCGACCTATACGGCAAAGCGCATTGTCTGCACTTACGGAATGGACGAGAGCGTCGGTCTTGCGTCGACAGATATAGATGACGCTTCAATGTCGGCTGAGGCGAGAGCGGCTGTCGGACGTATTCTCAGAGAGCAGATGGAGGAGACAATACGCATAGTCTCCGAAAACAGGAACAAAATCGACGCGCTCGTCGGCGAGCTTATGGTGAAAAACCATCTGAGCGGAGCCGAGATTGAAAAGATTATGAAGGACTGACAGATATAAAACGCAAAAATCCCGCCATGCAAAGGCGGGATTTTTGCGTTTACAGTTGCATTTTCAAAAAAATCGGCGGAATTTTGCAAAAAGTATTGACAAGCGCGGCTTGCCGTGATATACTCCTCTCATAATTTCAAAATTGAATATCGTTTTAGGTAGAGGCGCGGTGTTTATGATTAACACGAACGAGAAGTATCCGCTTCCGTGCGAAAGGGAACACTGCCGAGGGTATACGGTACGGATTTTGTCGTATAAGCCGGTATTGCAGATAATATCTGCCGTACTGTCACTTAGGTGGAGAGCTATCGCGGGACTTGATTTTATTATTTGTCGCAGTGATGGTTGTCACCGCGATTTTTTCGTTTTTAAATTAAATTATTTTTCCGGAGGAGAATAAAATGAAAAGATTTTTGAGTATTTTACTTGCAACCGTTATGGTAATGGGCGTTCTGTTTGCAGTCGCTTCCTGCGGGAGCAAAACCGGTGAAAAGGATCTTGAAAAGGTCAAGGCAAGAGGCACGATAATTGTCGGTATGGAATGTGCATACGCTCCCTATAACTGGGCGCAGGCGACATCAAACGAATATGCGTCTGTCCGTCTCGACAATGGCACATATGCCGACGGTTATGACGTTCAGATAGCAAAGAGAATAGCGGAGGCGCTTGGCGTTAAGCTCGTTATAAAGCCCATCGAATGGAACGGACTCACAAGCGCACTGAACAGCAGACAGATTGATATGATTATCGCCGGGATGAGTCCCACGGCAGACAGAAGACTTTCCGTTGATTTTACAAACACTTATCTGGACAGCGAGCTTGTTATTGTTGTCAAAAAAGGCTCCGCATATGCTTCGGCAACAAAGATTGCGGATTTTGCGGGCGCAAAGATTACAGGTCAGCTCAATACTTTCCATTATGACGTTATCGGTCAGATTGAGGGCGTAAAGAAAGAAACCGCGCTTGAAGATTTTGCGGGACTTATCCAGTCGCTCCGTTCCGGCGCAATAGACGGATACGTTTGCGAAAAGCCCGGCGCAATTTCCGCAGTTGCCGCAAACCCCGAATTTACATATGTTGAATTCACAAAAGAAAACGGCTTCAAATACAACGCAGAGGAAGCGTCAATCGCCGTAGGCGTAAGAAAGAACAGCTCGCTCACGGCGGAAATAAACAGAATTATCGCTTCCATTCCCGCAGAGGAAAGAGAACAGATGATGAAGGAAGCAATCCTTCGTCAGCCTGTAAACAGCTGATAGAAAGAGCGGAACACAATGTCATTTTTTGATTGGATAGCAAAGATATTTTCCGAATACTGGCGCAGTTTTCTCCGTGGCACGGGAAACACCCTGCTGATGGCGATAATCGGCACCATTGCCGGCTTTCTCATCGGTCTCATTATCGCGATAATCAGAACGGTGCCCGTAAAGGGCGGGGACAGCGGCGTAAAAAAAGCGGTTTTGAAGATTGTAAACACAATTCTTTCCGTTTATGTTGAAGTTATTCGCGGCACACCGATGATGGTTCAGGCACTCATAATTCATTACAGCCTTTTTGTGCCGCTCGGTATGAAGCCTATGGCTTCGGCAATAATAATCATTTCCGTAAATACCGGCGCATACATGGCGGAAATCGTCCGTGGAGGTATTATCTCCGTTGACAAGGGGCAGTTTGAAGGCGCACACGCAATCGGTATGTCGCATTTCAAGACGATGTTTTACGTCATTTTGCCGCAGGCAATAAGAAACATAATGCCTTCGATCGGCAATGAATTTGTCGTCAACATAAAGGACAGCTCCGTCCTCAGCGTCATTTCCATAACGGAGCTGATGTTTGCCGCAAAGCAGGCGGGCGGCGCTTATGCGCAGTTTGTGCCTTCCTATGTGATGTGTGCAGTGATTTATTTCATTCTCACGTTCACCGTCACAAGAATTCTCCGTCTCCTCGAAAAGAAGATGGACGGCGACGACTCATATGTCGTCTGCGGCTCGCAGACAGATTTCAAATCGCAGATAAATGCTCGCGGGGAGGGAAAATGATATGGCTGTAATTGAAGTTTCTCATCTCAAAAAGTCCTTCGGAGCAAACGACGTCCTGCACGACATTTCATTTTCTGTCGGTCAGGGTGACGTTATAAGCGTTATCGGTCCTTCCGGTTCGGGAAAGAGCACTATGCTGCGCTGTATAAACCTGCTTGAAACACCGACGGGCGGCGAAATTCTTTTTCACGGCAAGAATGTCCGCGGCAAGGATGTTTCCCTTACGGACTATCGCTCGAAGGTAACGATGGTTTTCCAGAGCTTTAACCTTTTCAATAATATGACGGCTTTCCGCAACTGTACGATCGGCGCCGAGAAGGTGCTCGGGCTTTCAAAAGCAGAGGCGGAGGCAAGGGCTGAAAAGTACCTTTCAAAGGTCGGTATGGCGGCGTATAGAAACGCAAAGCCCCGCCAGCTTTCCGGCGGACAGAAGCAGCGGGTCGCAATCGCCCGCGCGCTCTGCATGGAGCCGGAGGTCATTCTCTTTGACGAGCCGACGTCGGCTCTTGACCCCGAAATGGTGGGCGAGGTGCTGGCTGTTATGAAGTCGCTTGCCGCCGAAGGTCTTACGATGATAGTCGTAACGCACGAAATGGCGTTTGCCCGCGACGTTTCAAGCCGCGTTATCTTTATGGATGGCGGATACATCGAGGAGGAGGGCACTCCCGAAGAGATTTTCGGCAATCCGAAAAAGGAACGCACGAAGGAATTTCTTTCAAGATATTTTGAGAAATAAGCAAATCAAAAACGAACGGCACGCCCGAAGGCGTGCCGTTCGTTTTTTTAAGATGCGTTGTTTTGTCGTGGTTTGCAATTATGATTTATAATCGAACCAGTCCCAAACGTGCCAGAATTCAAATGAGTCTGCGGAGATTGCGCATGCCGCAAATCCGCCTATGAGAAGAAGAGCAAAAGCTGTAACGGAGATAAGTGCAACGCTGCGCATTATGCGCTTGACCTTTGCGGGGAACTGCGGATAAACCGTTACGGGTGGGAGCGCCGTTTTGCCGAGCGTGTTTTTGACAAATCTGCTGTAAGAACGTACAAGCTGACGCATAAATCCGAAAAAGAACACCGTTCCGACAGCGGAAAGCACGGCGAGGGCGATGAACATTACGGCGAATATGCATGAGCAATAATAGGGCATAGCCGGAAGAGAGGTTCCGGCAATGTGTCCGCCCGCAAACATACATACGGCAATTGCGCAGAAAGAAAGTGTCAAGGATATGACGATAATTTCCCATGCAAAAAGCAGAACACAGAAAATTCCGAAGAAAAAGTTCAGAACGCCGACGCCGATTTTCAGGAGTGCCGTGTTTTTCTTTTTGTTTTCTGCGGGAAATGGGGCATACTGTGACGCAATCGCTTTCGGGTCTCCGAGCTTTGCGGCAATCTCTTCTTCCGAATATCCGTCCGCGAGCTTGAATGCAAAATGTTCTTCGTATTCTTCAATTATATCATCCGTGTCTTCAACGCCGTTGCTTTCGAGCTTTTCTTTGAGCGTTTCAATAAATTCGTTTCTCTTCATTTTTCAGTCCTCCAATATATTCTTTATTGCCTGCGCAAACTGAAGATAATCGCGCAGGTCACTTTCAAACGCTTCTTTTCCGAGCTCTGTCAGCGAATAATATTTTCTCGGCGGACCTCCGCTTTCCTCCTGAAGATAGGTTGTCAGAAGTCCGTCCGACTTGAGCTTTCTCAGAATGGGGTAAACCGTTCCGTCTGCTATGTCTATCTGCTTTGAAAGCGTTTCGGAAATTTCATAGCCATAGCGATCCTGCTTTTTCAGCAAAGCCATAACGCAAAGCTCAAGCACGCCTTTTTTGTATTGTGTATTCAAATTATCAGCTCCTTTTACGTTGAATGATTTGTTCATCATCTACTATTATATTATATTTAGTAGTTATGATTTGTCAATACTTTTTCGCAAAAAATAAAAAGAATTTTTGAAGAATAAAAAGCATCGGGATGCTCTTTCGCCGCGCAGAGTTTAGTAACGCATAAGAAAAAGCCCTCCGAGGAGGGCTTTCGTTTTTTTATTTCAGTTCTTCAAAGGTGTAATAATCGTGATTGGAGAAGGCTTCGGCATAGGTGCCTTTCTTTGCGCAGATAGTCACGTAACGTATGCGGTAGCTCGTGACGGCTTCTCCCGTTGAGCTTTGAGTTTTTACCTTCTTCGCAAATGCGTTCTTTGCGATATATTCAACGTTTGACGGAATAATTATCGTTGAGATTGTCGTGCTTGCGTCCGCAATGCAGTAAGCGGGGAGACGTTTTACGGTCGAGGGGATTGTCAGGATTGCCGTCTCCTTGCCCTGATACTTTATGAGAACGCCGTCACCTGCGACGACAAAGTCATTTTTCTGATTGAGAAGCCACTTTGTCGATTCAAATGCATTCTCCCCTATATATATAACGCCCTTCGGCACGGAGAGCTTTGCGAGCTTTGTGCAACCGGAAAATGCTCCGGCGGAGATTATGTTGAGCGTTTCCGGAAGGTTGAGGCTTGTCAGCTTTGTGCAACCGGAGAACGCGTTTGACGCGATATATTCCGCGCCTTCCTCAAAGGTTACGCTTTCGAGCCTTGTGCAGTATGCGAAAGCGATTGCTTCGACATTTTTTATTCTTGCGGGAATGACAACTTCGACAAGCGTATCGCAGCCGTAATATGTTCCCGCGGTGATTGTTGTGTCCTCGCTGCCGATATATATTCTTGTCAGCTCGCGGCAACCGGAGAATGCGCAGGTTTCAACTTTTTTCAGGGTCGGCAGCTCGCCTATGTCCTTAAGCGAAACGCAGTCCGCAAAGGCTGAAGCGGAGATGACCTCAATGCTTTCCGGCAGAGTGACTTCGGTCAGTTTTTTGCATGAATCGAACATACGCTGGGGAACGGAGGTGAAGCCGTCCTCGATAACCGCGCTTTCGACGCCGGATGAATAGAAAATTCCTATGCCGATTTTTTTGAGAGTCGACGGAATGGTGACATTTTTTATCTTTGCGCACTTACCGAAGGCGAAATCGCCGATCGATTTTACGGAAGGAGTGATTTCAAGACCTTCGAAAAGGTCGCAGGCGTAGAACGCGTAAGCGCCCACGGACGTTATATTTTCGGCAAGTTCAACTTTGGAAAGAACCGTACATTCGGAGAAAGTGAATGCGGGAATATCGGATATGAGCGGGAGGGAAACGCTTTCAAGCGATACGCAACCCTGGAAAACAAACGAACCGAGAGACGAAACGTTTTTCAGATTTATGCTCTCAATCGACGAACACGCTCTGAACGCATAGGAATCAACCGTCGTTACTCCTTCCGGAATATTTATATCGGTCAACTTGCTGCAATAGTTGAATGCATACTGTGAAATCTTTGTTATTCCCGAGGGAAGCTCTATTTTCTTCATTTCGACGCATGAGTCGAACATGCCGATGGGAATTTCCGTCATGGAGGAGGGGAGCTTCACCGTTTCGAGTTTGAGACAGCCTCTGAAAACGAACGAACCGATTGTCTTTGTGTTTTCCGGAATTTTAACGGAAACAAGAGAGGTGCAGTCGAGGAAGGCATATGAACCGAGAGAGGAAAGCGATTCCGGAAGGGTGACTTCCGTCAGCTTTTTGCATGAATAAAATGCGTTTCCGCCGATTTCCTTTACGCCCTCGCTTATTATCAGCTTTTCTATTTCCGAGCCGGCAAATGCGCCGCCGCCGATTTTTTCAACGCCGGAAGGAACAGTGAAGGTGCCGTCGTTTATTGCGGAGGACGCCGTCGGGAACATTTCAAGTGTTTTGCCGCCGTCCGAATAGAGCACGCCGTCGGCAGAAGAGAAAACGGAGTTTCCGTTGTCGACCCAAAAGCCCGTTATGCCAGTGCAACCGTAGAACGCGCCGTAACCGATTTCGGTAAGTGAGGCGGGAATTTCAACAGTGAATTTGTTTCCGCTCGCCGTGGCACAGCCCGCAAAGGCATAGCTCCCGACCGACTCAAGCGAGGTTGCCTGCGAAAAGTCAAGCGAGATCGACGAACAGTCGCGGAATGCGCCGGAGCCGATTGTTTTCAAGCTGCCTGATATTTTGAATTCTTTAAGCGACGAGCAGAGATAGAATGCGTCATCGCCGATTTCGGTTATGTTGCAGTTGCCGTGGAAGTTTATCTTTTCAAGTGACGTACAGCCCATGAAAGCGCCCGCTCCGATCTTTGTGACGGAGGAATAGATCGTCACTTCTTCAATTGAAGTGTTCCCGGCAAAGACCGAGTCGCCTATCGCCGCGACGGGATATTTGCCGTCGATGCGGCTGATTGTGAGCACGGTTTCGTCTGTGCCCGAATACGCGACGATCGTCGCTTTGTTGTTTTCGTCAACTGTGTATTTATACAGTCCGTTTTTACTGGTTATCGTTTTGCTGTCCGCGGCGGACACGCAAAGCATTGCCGCACATATCACAAAACAAATCGCCAGCGCGATTGAAATAATGATTTTTCGCTTCATTTTCGGTACCTTTCTTTTTTATTGCCGTCTGATTTTCAAAAAAGAGGTTAAATCTTACAATAGTATATCATAATAAAAATATATTTGCAAGAATAATCGGCATTTGTTTTGTAAAGTAATTTTGAATTCAGATCTTTTTGAGACTTTTCAGTCCGCAGAAAACGAGAAAAATTCCGAAAAATTTCCGCAGAAGAGAAGGGCTTATGCTTTGGGCGAGGGTAAGTCCCAGAAACGCTCCGACAATGCCAAACGCACCGATGAAAATTACGGCGGGAAAATCAATCTTCCGCTTTTTTATGTGGACCGGGACGGCGGCAGCCGCTCCGGAAATGAAAAACGAAAGGTTTATCCCCTGTGCCTCAAGCTGTCCCAGCCCGCGCGCAAGCGTCAGATAAATGACAAGAAGTCCTCCTCCGCCGACGCCCGTTCCGGCAAGTGCCGAAGCGAGGAAAGACACGATAACATCAAATATTTTCATAATTTTATCACCATACTTATGCCCGCCCATACAACGAGCAGGGCAAATATTACCTTCATTGTTTTTGAATTCAGTCTGTCAAGAAGAAACGCGCCGAGAACGCCTCCCGGGACGGCGGAGAGAATATAAGGTGCGCTCTCCGAAATATTGAAAAGTCCCTGTGAAAGATAGAAAAAGAGAGACGCCGTCGACATTATGAGCGACGAGGAGAGCGTTATTGCAAAGATATCTTTTGTACTGTAAACGTTTTCCCGCGCATATATCTTTGAAAGGAAGAAAACCGTTAAAATCCCGCCTCCCGTGCCGAGTAATCCGTTGACAATGCCGGAAAGCACGCCTGCAAGGGCGAAAAACAGACATTTTTTTCTCAGCGGGGCGCGGTCGGCTGTTTTTTCATTCATTTTATTTTTATTTTCCTTATTTTCGGTTGAATTTAATTTTATTCTATGCTATAATTACTTTGTTATACTGGCGGAAGAATATTCCGCGGGTGGAGTAACGATAGCCGAAAGGCGGTTATTATGACTTTGATCGAGGCGATCATTTGCGGAATCGTTCAGGGCGCGGCGGAATTTCTGCCCATATCGAGCTCGGGACACCTTGCACTTCTGCACGCAATGTTCGGTCTTTCGGATCCCGAAACATGTATGACGTTTGACGTGATGCTTCATCTCGCAACGCTTGCGGCGGTGGTATGCGTCTATTCAAGAGATGTGCTCGCGCTTATAAAGGCGTTTTTCACGATGATAGGAAAGATCTTTTCCGGAAGGGGAAAAGAGCTGACGGGGACTGAAAGATTTGCGCTTTATATAATCGTTGCGACGGTGCCGCTCGGGCTTGCGTTTTTTGCAAAGGACGCGGTGACCGGCGTTGCCGCGACACCGAGAGCTGTCGGAATTCTTCTCCTTATAAACGGCTTTGTACTTCTCATCGGGGACAGAGCAGGGAGGGGCTGCGCGACGGCGGAAAGCCTCGGCGCGGGAAGGGCTCTTGCTGTCGGCGCGTTTCAGCTTGCGGCTGTCGTGCCAGGGCTTTCGAGGTCGGGAATGACCGTGACGGGCGGGCTTGTCTGCGGGCTTGAAAGAACGCAGGCTGTGAGATTTTCATTTATAATGTCGGTACCCGCAATACTCGGCGCAAACATAATGAACGTTACGGAGATTATAAAAACGCCCGTCGAAAGGTCACAGCTCGGCATATATGCCGTGGGTATGATATTCGCGGCGGTGACTGGATTTTTCGCATTAAAGCTCGTCGATTTCATAGCGAGGAAAAACAAATTTTCTTTATTTGCAATATATTGCTTTGCCGTCGGAACGGCGGCTGTAATATTCGGATAAAAGCAGGGACGAATTAAACGGAGGAAAATAAATTGGCTGAAAAGAAAAATACAAGAAACGATAAAGATAAAAGAAAAGACGCGGACGTGGTCGAGGAAGAGGTAAACGGCAAAAAACCGAAAAAAGAGAAACGCCCATCAGACCCTTCGTCGATAGGAAATCAGGTGATTACGGTCGCGCTCTTCGCGCTCGCGCTGTTTGTCGGGATATGCTTTATCTGGCATGACAGCGTCGGCGTTATAGGCAAGTTTATATTCGAGGGGCTGTTCGGTATTTTCGGCGGCTCGGCAATACTCGTTCCGTTTTTGCTCCTCAACCATGCGATATTCCACAAGCGTGACGTTGAAAGCGGCGCAGTGTGCTATAAATGGAGCTTTTCCGTTCTGACGGTGTTCCTGCTTTCGATGATCGTTCATTCGATACTCGGTATATGCAAGATTGCGTCACCGGACGAGACGCTTTCAAGTCTTTTTGAAAACGGGCAGAAGCTCGTCGGCGGAGGTGCCGTCGGCGGCAAGTGCGAGCTGTTCCTTGCAAAAGGAATAGGTGACATAGGCGTACTTATTTTCTCGCTTACCTTCTTCATTATACTTTCCATATTTCTCTTCGGACTCACGCCTGCGATGTTCTTTGAAAGAGCCAAATTTTATGCTGTTCACAGGATGGAGAAAAGAGAGGAAAGCAAGAAAAAGAAGAGACAGCAGGCAGAAAACAAAAAGGAAGAGGAAAAAACAAAAATGCCCGAGCGTCGTGACGTGCCCGAAAATCCGAAACGTCGCCGCGGCGATATAGACGACGAAATTTTCTATGACGACGATCCCTCTGTAGAGGAGAAGAAGCCCGCTCCCGCCATCGACGATATGGATGATTACGGTCTTGATGACAAGCCCGAGGAGAACGAAAAAGAAGTCCGCACGGAGACTATTCTCCCCGTGCCGAAAAAGGAAGACGACGATGACTTGGGTCTTGACTCCATATTCGACGTTCCCGAAAGCGAGGAGGCAAAGGAAAAGTTCTCGCGCAAGGGAGAGGAATACTATGACCCTGAAGAGTCCGAGGCGCAGGCGGAGATAAAGGTCAAGAAGGAAGCTCTTACTCCGACGCGACCCCAAAGACCGGCAAGAGAGCCGAAGCACGCTCCGGAACCGATAATCCTTCCGCCGTCTGAACCGGAAGTGCCGGATTACGTTTTCCCGCCGATAGATCTTCTTCCTTATAAAGAGCAGTCGGGCGGCGACTCTCAGAGGGAAATGGAGCATAACGCGCAGAAAATAATCGAGACGCTGGAGGATTTCAATATTCACACGCGCCTTGTCGGAATTTCGCGCGGACCTGCCGTCACGAGATACGAAATAGCGCCGCAACAGGGAACAAAGGTCTCTGCGATAATCAACCGCTCGGACGATATCTCCCTCAGCCTTGCGTCGACAGTGCGTATTTCGGGCGTTATCCCCGGAAAGAGCGCAATCGGTATTGAGGTGCCGAACAAGAACGTTTCGACGGTTTACCTCCGTTCGCTCATCGACTGCGACGATTTCAGAAACGCAAAGAGCAAGGTCACGGCGGGACTCGGAGTCGACCTCGCGGGAACGAAGGTGTATCTTGACGTTGCGAAAATGCCCCACCTGCTCATCGCGGGCGCGACGGGCATGGGTAAATCCGTATGCATGAACTCGCTTATCGTCAGTATTCTTTATAAAGCCAGACCGGACGAGGTCAAATTTATATTCATCGACCCGAAAAAGGTTGAATTCAGCATGTATAACGGTATCCCGCACCTGCTGGTTCCTGTCGTGTTCGACCCGAAAAAAGCCGCCGGCGCCCTCCACTGGGCTGTTACCGAAATGGAACGCCGCTATGACATTCTGGAGTCGACGGGAAAGAGAAATCTTGCCCAGTACAACGAGGCGACAAAAGACGATCTCTCGGCTGAGAAGCTGCCGCAGATCGTTATAGTAATAGACGAGCTTGCTGACCTTATGACGACGGCTCCTGATGACGTTGAAACGTCGATAAACCGTATCGCGGCTAAGGCGAGAGCGGCGGGCATGCACCTTATAATCGGCACTCAGCGTCCGTCTGTCGACGTTATCACGGGTACCATCAAATCAAACATTCCGTCCCGTATTGCCTGCAAGGTTTCCTCGCAGATAGACTCAAGAACCATTCTTGACACAGCCGGAGCGGAAAAGCTGATAGGCAGAGGCGATATGCTGTTTTCTCCCGTCGGCTCAATGTCGCCGACGCGCGTTCAGGGCGCGTTTGTCGACGAGGGCGAAATCGAAAAAATCGTTGCGTTCATAAAGGAACACAGCGAGGAAAGAGAATATGACAGCAAGATAGTCGACTCTATAAACAAAGAAGCGGAGCTTTGCGGAAAGAAGGGCAAGAGCCAGCAGAGCATGGGTGACGAGCCGAGCGGCGACGAGCCCGAGGATAATATGCTGAACGCCGCAATCGAGCTTGCGATAGACGAAAAGAAAATATCCACCTCTCTCATTCAGCGTCGGCTCTCTCTCGGTTACGGCAGAGCGGCAAAGCTGATTGACGTAATGGAGCGTCGCGGAATAGTCAGCGCGCCGGACGGTCAGAAGCCGCGGTCGGTGCTGATAACGCGCGAGCAGTATTACGAAATGCAGATGAGAAACGGCGGAAAAGCAAATAATGACGAGGAGGACGATGCTCCATGGGAAGACTGATAGTTATAGACGGGCTGGACGGCTCGGGAAAAACGACGCAGAGTCAGAGGCTTTATGAAGAGCTTGTGTCGCAGGGGAAGAAGGTCAGAATTATCTCGTTTCCGGATTACGACAGTCAATCCTCTGCACTTGTCAAAATGTATCTCGGGGGAGAATTCGGAAGTGACCCGGAGGCTGTAAACGCTTACGCGGCATCGACGTTTTTCGCTGTCGACAGGTATGCGTCATACAAATGCAAATGGAAGGAATTTTATGACGACCCCGACTCCGTCGTAATCACAAACAGATATACGACCTCAAATGCGGTGCATCAGCTTGAAAAAACAGACAGAGAACACTGGGACGAATACCTGTCATGGCTTTTCGATTTTGAATACAACAAGCTCGGGATACCCTCTCCGGACATAGTCATGTTTCTTGAAATGAAGCCGGAGATATCGCTTGAGCTTGTCAAAAAGCGCAGCGCGGAAACGGGTCAGAAGCAGGACATTCACGAGCTTGACCCCGATTATATGCACAGAAGCTATAAAGCCGCGCTTTATGCCTGCGACAAGCTCGGCTGGAAGAGAATTGTCTGTTATGACGGCAAAGATCCACTCTCCGAGGACGAAATCGCGGCAAAAATTCTTGAAGAAACAACAATGCTGCTTGATATAGCGCAGTGACGGGAAGTGATAAAATGAAAAAAGTGATATTGTTTTTTGCGGAGGGTACGGAGGAGGTTGAAGCGCTTGCCTCGGTTGACATTCTTCGCAGAGCGGGCGCCGACGTTATCGTTTGCGGCGTCGGCGGCGAAATGCGTACCGGCGCGCACGGGATAACCGTAAAAACGGACGTAACGGACGCAGATCTTTCCGACGGAGCGGATTTTGATATGGTCGTTTTGCCGGGAGGAATGCCGGGAACGAAATATCTCGGCGCATCGGAAAAGGTCAGAAATTTTATAATCCGTGCGGTAAATGAGGATAAATTCATAGCGGCGATATGCGCCGCTCCGACGATTCTCGGCGGTATGGGACTTCTTCAAAACAAAAGCGCGACGTGCTATCCCGGAATGGAAAGCGGACTTGCTGGCGCGATATACACGGGAGGCGACGTCTGCCGTGACGGAAACATAATCACGGGAGCGGGAGTCGGGGCGGCTGTTGAATTTGCGCTTGCGCTGACGGAGGCTCTGTTCGGCATGGATACAGCCGGAAAAATAAGAAAAAGTATAGTGGCGGACTGATAATTATGTATGAAATTCGTAAACACAAAACAGAAATAAGAGAATATTATATTGAAAAACGCCGTGCCATTGAGGACGGTATCAAAGCGGAAAAGGACGCAAAGGTCAGCTCGAATGTAATTGCGAGCGCAACGTATCGCTATGCGGACACGCTCCTTCTCTATATGCCGAAGGCAGATGAAATCGACATAAGACCGATAGCAACCGCCGCTTTTGAAGCGGGAAAAAAGGTTGCTTTTCCGCGCTGCAATCCCGAGGACAGAAGCATGGTTTTCCATTATGTTTCCTCGCTTGACGAGCTGGAGGAGTCGACTTACGGGCTTCTTGAGCCGAAGAATGATGCTCCTGCTTTTGATAAAAGCGAATGTGAAAAGAAAAACGTCATCTGCATTATCCCCGGCATAGTTTATGACAAAAAGGGCTACCGCATAGGCTACGGCGGCGGATATTATGACAGATACCTTTCTTCCTTCAAAGGAACAAAGGTCGGCGTTGCATACACGGATTTTATAGCAAATTCCGTTCCGCACGGTCGTTTTGACCTTGCGGTCGACGTGCTTATAACCGAAAGAGGAATATATGCAAAAAAATAAAAGCAAGGGCGGACTTTCGGGGCCGCCCCTGCTCGTGCTTACCATATCCGTTCTGATGATAGCGCCGACGTTTCTTAACCTCGGAAAGCTCGTCAGCCCCATTGCCGGCTATATTGCGATAATCGTGATGAACCTGCTGATATTCGGCGTGCCTGCCGCGCTTTACTGCTACATAAAAGGGAAAGGCTTTATGAAAAAGATGAGCTTTTCCTTTCCGAAGGGAAAGCGTCTTGCGGTGACGGTGCTTGTATCGGTGCTGCTGATGCTGCAAAGCTGCATACTCAAATTCGGAGTTTTTTATTTCGGATATGACTATTCGGCGTACAGGCTTTACGGAAGCAGTTTTTCCGTCAAAACGGACAGTCTGCTCGATATTATCCTGCCGATAATCGCGCTTGCGATAGTGCCCGCCGTTGCCGAGGAGCTTGTTTTCAGAGGAATAGTTTTTTCGGACTATTCAAAAACGGGATTTTTCTGCTCTGCAATAGCGTCATCGCTGTTGTTCGCCTTCGTGCATTTTGACTTTGCGCAGTTTCCGATTTACTTCTTTGACGGGATGCTCCTTTGCTTTGCGGTGTTCCTGACGGGAACGGCAACGTCCGCAATTTTGGCGCATACAGCATACAATGTGTTTGTGCTTTTTGCGGAAAAATACGTCTGGCTGTTTTCGTCAAATCCGGACAGCGAATTGCTTTTCTGGCTGATACTGATTGCGTTATATCTGATACTCGCGTTCATCTTTCTCGGCGCGGCGGAGGGAATTGCAAGGTCGCGCGCAGAGGACGGCGACGAGCCGCCGATGACGCTTTCAAAGGGGGACAGGCTCTCTGCCTGTCTTGCCGTTTTCACGGCAAAGCCGATGCTCATAGAAACGGGACTTTTTGCCGTTGTTGCGCTTATAGACGCTCTCTGAAAAAAGAATTTCTCGCATAAAAACCGCATTTTTCCGCAGAATAACTAAAAAATCTGCGGAGGAACATATTTTGAAAAGAAAAGCAAACGGCGGCGGAGTGCTGTTCTGGGCTGTGCTCATATCGGTGCTTTTGTCCGCTTTTATATGGTCGGCAACGAAAGAGATTTTTGCCTTTGACAAAGGAGAAGCGATTTCCGTAACGGTCACCGTTCCCGAAGGGGCGGGACTTCCGGACGTTGCGAAAATATATAAAAAGGCGGGGCTGATAAAATATCCGCTCGTATACGAGCTTTATTCAAAACTCCGCGGCGACGACGGAAAGTATCTTTCCGGCGAATTTTCCCTTTCTTCTTCGCTCTGCTATGACGAGCTTCGCCGCGCGATAAAAAACAAAAAAGGTGCGAGGACGCAGATAAGGCTGACGTTTCCGGAGGGAAGCACGGTCGAGAGCATAATAGATATTTTCGTTTCGGCGGGGATAGGCGAGCGGGAAAAATTCATATCCGTTATAAACGATTTTGATTTCGGATTTGATTTTCTTGCCGATATAAAACCGGAGGGCAGGATATACCGCCTTGAAGGCTACCTTTTTCCCGATACGTATTATTTTTATTCCGACTCAACCGAGACGGAGGCAATCTATAAAATGCTTGAAAATTTCAATGTCAGATTCACTGCCGATATGAGAAAAAGGGCGGAAAAAAGCGGATTTTCCGTCGACGAGGTGCTGACGCTTGCGTCCATGATAGAAAAAGAGGCGTATTACAAAGCGGATATGCCTTATATTTCGTCTGTTTTTCAAAACAGGCTTTCCTCCCGATCAATGCCGAGGCTCGAAAGCGACGCAACGGTTGTCTATGCTGTCGGCAGAGGAAAAAGAACGGGCGTACCGATAAAAGAGGAGCTGACCATCGACTCACCCTATAACACATACAGAGTGCAGGGGCTTCCGCCCGGCGCGATATGCTCTCCGGGAATTGACGCAATCGAGGCGGCAATCTCGCCCGCAAAATCGGATTACTATTATTTCATTTGCACAAAAAATAAAAATGCGGTGTTTTCAAGGACGTATGCCGAGCATATGAAGGCGATTGCCGCAGACAAAAATAACTGAAAGGACCTTTCATAAATGCCCGAACTTCTTTCTCCTGCGGGGAATTTTGAAAAAATGAAGGCGTCAATCCGCTACGGAGCAGACGCCGTATATCTGGCGGGAAAACGCTTCGGAATGAGAAGCGCCGCCGAAAACTTTACGGACGATGAGCTGGCGGAGGCGATTGCCTATGCGCATTCCTTCGGCAGAAAGGTGCATATAACCGTAAACACCTTGCCGAGGACAAACGAATATCCGGCCCTGCGCGAATATTTTGAGTTTCTCGGAACGGTAAAGCCCGACGCGCTCATCATCGCGGACGCGGGCGTTTTCGCGCTTGCGAGAGAAGTCCTGCCCGAAACGGAGATACACGTTTCAACTCAGGCGGGTATTGTCAGCGCGGCGGACTGCCTTTTCTGGCGGTCGCTCGGAGCAAAAAGAGCCGTGCTTGCAAGAGAACTTTCGCTCGACGAAATAATTGAGATACGCCGAAACGTTCCGGATGATTTTGAGATTGAAACCTTTGTACACGGGTCGATGTGTGTTTCGTTTTCGGGCAGATGTCTGCTTTCAAATGCACTTACGGGCAGGGACGGCAACCGCGGCTCGTGCGCTCAGCCGTGCCGCTGGAGCTATACGATAAGCGAGGAAAAGCGCAAGGATTCGCCTATGCCCATTGAGGAAACGCCGGACGGAACGTTTATAATGAGTTCAAAAGACCTCTGCATGATTGAGCACATTCCGGAGCTTATCCGCGCGGGAATTTCGTCCTTCAAAATTGAGGGCAGGATGAAAAGCGCATACTATACAGCCGTTGTCACAAATGCATACAGAGCGGCAATCGACGGCTATGAAAAGCTCGGCAAGGGTTATGTTTTTGACAGCCGCTGGATGAATGAGCTTGAGTCTGTCAGTCACAGGGAATACGCCACAGGCTATTTTTACGGCGCCCCGTGCGATAACGCACAGACGACGTCATCTCTCGGCTACATTCGTGATAAGGCGTATCTCGCCGTCGCAACCGGAGAGAAGATGAACGGACTGACCGGCTTCCGCCAGAAGAACAAGGTTTCTGCGGGGGAATATGCCGAGATTGTTTCGCCGGGAAAATTCGGACGGGGATTTACCGTCGGCAAAATATACAATGAAAACGGGGAAGAGATTGAAAGCGCGCCGCACCCCGATATGAAATTTTATGTTTCCGTGCCGTTTGAGGTGTCCGAAGGGGACATTCTGCGCGGCGGAAAATGATAATTTCGACGAAAATTATCATTTTATATATTGAAAAAGCAAAATAAAGATGATATACTACATAAGAAAATCTTAAAATTAGCGAGGTATATAAAAATGACTTACAACAAAAAGTCGATAGAAGATATCGACGTTGCCGGCAAAAGAGTCCTTGTAAGATGTGACTTCAACGTACCCGTAAAGGACGGCGTAATCACAAGCGACAAGAGAATAACAGAAGCTCTTCCGACGATCAAATATCTTGTTGAGAAGAACTGCAAGGTTGTTCTTTGCTCCCATATGGGCAAGCCCCACAACATTTTTGACAAAGAGATCAAGCTCTCAAAGAAGGAAGCTGCGGCTGTTGCGGCTCTTCCTGAAGAGGAAAGAGAAGCAGCTACGGCAAAATACATCGAAAAAGCTCAGGGCGACAAGCAGAAGTTCTCTCTCAAGATCGTTGCCGACAGACTCAATGAGTATCTCGGCGGCATCGTAACATTCGCAGAGGACACGGTTGGCGCGGACGCACAGGCAAAGGTTGCCGCACTTGAGGGCGGAAAAATCGTTCTTCTTGAAAACACACGCTTTACAAAGAAGGAAGAGAAGAATGACGAAGAATTCTCAAAGCAGCTTGCCGCATTCGGTGACATATTCGTAAACGACGCTTTCGGCACGGCTCACAGAGCGCACGCTTCAACGGCAGGCGTTGCTATGTACGGCGGACTTCCCGCTGTCTGCGGTTACCTCATTCAGAAAGAAATCACAATAATGGGCAAGGCTCTTGATGACCCGAAGAGACCGTTTGTCGCTGTTCTCGGCGGCGCAAAGGTATCCGATAAGATCGGCGTTATCGAGAACCTTATAGACAAGGTTGATACGCTTATCATCGGCGGCGGTATGGCTTACACGTTCTTCAAGGCTTTCGGTCAGAACGTCGGTACCTCCATCTGCGAATATGACAAGCTCGACATTGCAAAGGCAACTGTTGAAAAGGCAAGAGCAAAGGGCGTCAGCTTCGTTCTTCCCGTTGATAACATCATCGGCAGAGAGTATGACGAGAACACCGTTCATATGAGAATGTATTCAAACGCTATCCCGGACGGTTGGATGGGTCTTGACATCGGCGATAAGACAAGAGAGCTCTTCTCAAAGACAATCGCAGGAGCAGGAACGGTAGTCTGGAACGGACCTATGGGCGTTTCCGAATGGAAGAACTTCGAAGGCGGCACTTGCGCGGTTGCGGAAACTATCGCAAACAGCGGCGCTGTATCGATCATCGGCGGCGGCGACTCTGCTGCAGCAGTTGAAAAACTCGGCTATGCCGACAAGATGACGCACATCTCGACAGGCGGCGGCGCGTCCCTTGAATTCCTTGAAGGCAAGGAGCTTCCCGGAATAGCCTGCCTGCTTGATAAATAATTTCGGAGGCGATTTATAATGGACAAGACGAACAGAAGAGCCGTTATCGCGGGTAACTGGAAAATGAATATGACTCCCGCGGCAACAGAGGCGTTTATAAAGGAACTTGCTCCCGCTGTCGCTTCAATGAACGGTTGCGAAATAGTCCTTTGCGTGCCGTTTGTTGACATTGCAACGGCTGTCAAGGCTGCGGAAGGCACAAACATAAAAATCGGCGCGGAAAACGTTCACTTTGCCGAAAAGGGAGCGTACACGGGCGAAATCTCTGCCGAAATGCTTTGCGCTGTCGGCACGGAATATGTTATCATCGGTCACAGCGAGAGAAGGCAGTACTTCGGCGAGACGGACGTAACAGTCAACCAGAGAACGCTTGCCGCCCTCAATGCGGGGCTCAAGGTTATCCTTTGCGTCGGCGAAACGCTGACGGAGCGCGAGCAGAATATCACAACGGAAACCGTTTCCCGTCAGACAAAGATCGCTCTTATGGGCGTGACTGCCGAACAGGCGAAGAACGTAATCATCGCATATGAGCCGGTATGGGCTATCGGCACGGGCAAAACGGCGACGGCAGAGCAGGCTGAAGAGGTCTGCGCGGCTATCCGCAATGTTGTTGCGGGTATTTATGACGAAAAGACCGCTCTCGGAATGACAATTCAGTACGGCGGCTCTATGAACGCAAAGAACGCAGACGAGCTTCTTTCGATGAAGGATATCGACGGCGGACTTATCGGCGGAGCTTCGCTCAAGGTTCCGGATTTCACAACGATAATCACAGCGGCTCAGAAATAAGCAAAAAGTATCAAAGCGGACGGCGTTTGCCGTCCGTTTTTTGCTTTATTCGGAATAAATGCGGCGCGACCTTCATATTCTTTACCAAGACAAAGCGAAAGGAAGAAGAATATGAAAAAATACATATCGGTTATGGTGGCGGTGATTCTGACATTTGCGTTTTCGCTCGGTATTTTTGCCGGCGGCGGAGGTGATACGGAGGCGTCCGCCGACACTCCTGCGGCTGTTGAATACGGAAAAAAGGTCGATGCTGTCAGCGCGATTTTAATGGAAGCGGGGAGCGGTACCGTGCTTTATGAGCAGAACGCAGACGAGCCCCTTCCGCCGGCATCTGTCACAAAAACGATGACGATGCTCCTCGTTCTTGAAGCGATTGATACGGGGAAAATCTCTCTCGACGATATGGTTCCCGTCAGCGAGAATGCGGCGTCGATGGGTGGTTCGCAGGTTTTTCTTGCGCCGGGCGAGACGATGAGCGTCAGCGACCTGCTCAAAAGTATGATAGTTGCCTCCGCAAACGATGCGGCTGTTGCCCTTGCGGAATATGTCTGCGGGAGCGAGGAGGCGTTTGTTGCGCGGATGAACGAGCGGGCAAAGGAACTCGGCTGCAATAACACGCATTTCGAAAACCCTACGGGTCTTGACGACACGGCGACAAGCCACACGATGTCTGCGAGAGATATAGCGATAATATCCCGCGAGGTCATCAGTCACGAGCTTGTTTTCAATTATTCGACGCTCTGGATGGACACCATCCGCGGCGGCGCCTTCGGGCTGACAAATACAAATCGCCTTATCCGCTTTTACAAAGGCGCGACGGGACTGAAAACAGGCTCGACGGCAAAGGCAAAATTCTGTATCAGCGCAACGGCGGAGCGCGGCGGACTGACTCTCATTGCCGTTATCATGGCGGCGCCTACGAGGGATATCCGCAACGAAGCGGCAAAATCGCTTTTTGATTTCGGCTTTGCGAATTATTCCGTTTATACGGATGAGCCGGAGGAGTTTGAAGATATTTATGTAACCGGCGGAAAGGAAAACGTGACGAATGGCGTAAGCCAGGGTTTTTCGACAGTCGTTTCAAAGGGAGATGCATCAAAGATTGAAAAGGTGACAGATGTTCCCGAAAAGCTGACGGCGCCGATTGCAAAGGGTGAGAAAATCGGCACGGTGACCTATATGCTGGACGGAAAAAGCGTCGGCACGGCAGATATTCTGGCGGCGGAGACGGTTGAAAAGATAAATTTCTGGTCTATGCTGAAAAAACTCGGCAGCTGGTTTTTATGTTCTCCTCCGAATTGAATTGACTTTATAATAAATATGGTGTAAAATGAGATGATGAAGGTCATCTCATTTTATTTTGGAGAAAGCTATGGAAAGAAAACCGAGAGCGGCGATATATACGCTGGGTTGCAGAACAAATCAATATGAATCGGACGTGGTCTGCGAGAGACTTGCGGAAAACGGCTTTGAGATATGCGACCCTGCGGAAAAAGCCGATGTTTATATAGTCAATACCTGTTCTGTTACGGCAGAGGCGGACAGAAAATCGAGGCAGTTCATCAGGCGCGGAAAGCACTTAAATCCGGACGCCGTCGTTATTGCAATGGGATGCTACTGTCAGATAAATCCGCAGAAGGCGTTTGAGCTCGGGGCGGACTTTGTCTGCGGAACGAGAAACAAGCTGTCGGCTGTTGACTTTGCCGTGCGCGCCGTTACGGGCAACATTGAGAAGAAAACCGAGGTCGGAGAGCTTGCCGGAGTGCCAATGGAAAAGATGTTTATGGGGCATTTCAAGGGCGACAGAGCGTATCTGAAAATTGAGGACGGGTGCGACAATCATTGCGCCTATTGCATAATCCGCAGGGCGAGGGGAAGCGTCGTTTCGCGTGACCCCGAGGAGATCGGAGCAGAGGCGAAGGCGATCGTCCGGAGCGGGTGCAGGGAAATAGTGCTGACGGGAATCGAGGTTGCGTCATACGGCAGAGACGGCAAGGACTATACGCTTGCGGACGCCGTCCGTGCGGCTTGCGAAAGCGGAGCGGAACGCGTCAGGCTTGCGTCGCTGGAACCGTCCGTGCTGAACGAAAGGCTGATAAATTCGCTGAAAGACTGTCGCGGATTTTTACCGTCGTTTCATCTTTCGCTCCAGAGCGGAAGCGCGGACGTGCTGAAAAGAATGCGTCGGAAATACAATCCGGATATGGTCAGAAGGTCGGTTGCGATGATAAAATCGGCGTTTCCCGACGCGGAATTTTCCGCCGACGTGATAGTCGGCTTTCCCGGTGAGACCGAGGAGGATTTCAGAGAGACGTGCCGTCTTTGCGAGGACATAGGGCTTTATCACATTCATATCTTCCCGTATTCGGACCGGGCGGGCACGGAGGCGGAGAAAATGACGGGCAAAGTTCCGCCGGAAACAAAGAGCAGAAGATGCGCCGAGCTCGCCGCCGTCGGAGAGGCGATTTCCGAAAAAGTATATAAAAGTTACATCGAAAAGCAGATTCCGCTTTGCGTTCTTATTGAGGAAAAACAGGGCGAATATTATTTCGGTCACGCGCAGAACATGCTTGACGTCAGAATAAAATCGGACGAAAATCTGCTGGGAAAAATCGTGAAATGTGTAGTTATGGACTATAAAAACGGGTGCGCATATACTGCGCTGTGCGGGGAAGGAACAAATGAAAAAGGTTGAGATAAATCATAACGACGCGGGGCAAAGGCTGGATAAGTTTCTTTCAAAGGCTTTTCCCCTGCTTCCGAAATCACTTATGTATAAGTTCATCAGGACGAAGAAGATAAAGGTGAACAGAAAGCGGGCGGAGATCGGGCAGATGCTCTGCGAGGGCGACGAAATTCTGCTCTTTATAAGCGACGAATTTTTTCCGCGCGAAAGCGACGCATTTTATAAAAAAATCAAGCCTGTTTTCGGAGTCGTTTATGAGGACGAAAACATAATCGCCGCAAACAAGCCCGTCGGACTTCTCTGTCACAGCGACGAGGAGGGCGAGCAGAACACGCTCATCGAGCAGATAAAGGCATACCTATGGCAGAAGGGTGAATATGACGGGGAAAAGGAAAATTCATTTGCGCCCGCACTCTGCAACCGTATTGACAGAAACACCTGCGGCATTGTTTTTGCGGCGAAAAACGCCGCCGCGCTTCGCGCGATGAACGAGGCTATAAAGGAGAGAAGGATAGAAAAATTTTATCTCTGCCTTGTACACGGCGTGCCGCAAAAGAAAGAGGACACGCTCCGCGGGTACCTGATAAAGGACAGCGGCAGCAATACCGTCCGCATTTACGGGAAAAAGCCGCGCTCGGGCGACGCAAAGGAAATCGTCACAAAATATCGCGTAATAAGCGTCGAAGGCGAAAACGCATTGCTTGAGGTTGAGCTTGTCACGGGAAGGACTCACCAGATACGCGCGCATATGGCGAGTATCGGTCATCCGCTCATCGGCGACGGAAAATATGCGGAAAACAGCGCGGACAGAAAGAAGGGGATTTACCGTCAGGCGCTGTGCGCATACAAGGCGGTTTTCGGGGATGACGTATCCGCTCCGCTTGAGAATCTGCGCGGAAAAACGATTGAGCTCGTCAGGGATGAGATACCTTTCCTAAAAAATATCTGAATATTCGATGAAAAAAGGTGCGTTTTTACTATTGATTAAAACGCGCCTTTGTTTTATAATAAAGAGTGAAAATAAATTTCCGGAAAATCGGAAAGGTCAGGAGATGAAAAAATGAGCGAACTTCACGTAATCAACCACCCGCTTATCCAGCACAAGCTGACACACATGAGGAAGACGGAGACAGGCCCGAAGGACTTCCGTCAGCTTCTCAAGGAGATATCCATGCTTATGGGTTATGAGGTCACGCGCGACCTGCCCCTTGAGGACGTCGAAATTGACACTCCCATTCAGAAAATGACGGCGAAAGTAATTTCGGGAAAGAAGATTGCCATTGTGCCGATTCTCAGAGCGGGTCTCGGAATGGTTGACGGACTGCTCGACCTTGTTCCCGTTGCAAAGGTCGGACACATCGGTCTTTACAGAGACCCCGATACGCACGAACCTCACGAATACTATTGCAAGCTCCCCACGGATATCGGAGAGAGAATAGTAATTGTTGTCGATCCCATGCTTGCAACAGGCGGCAGCGCGGCTGACGCCATCACAATGCTCAAACAGCACGGCTGCACAAACATCCGCTTTGAATGTCTCGTTTCCGCACCCGAGGGCATAAAAAGAGTTCAGGAGGCGCATCCCGACGTCGATATCTACACGGCAGCTGTCGACGAAAGACTCAATGACCACGCTTATATCATCCCCGGACTCGGCGACGCAGGCGACAGACTTTTCGGAACAAAATAATAAATCGGAGGGAAGTATGGATGACGGAAAAATCACAGCCGACAGACTGCCAAGCAAATACCGCCCGCTCGGAATGTGGGAATATTTTGCATATTCGATACTTTTTATGATTCAGCCGATCGGTCTTGTGTTCCTTGTAATCTTCTCGTTTGACGGTTCAAACATAAACCGCAGGAATTATGCGCGTTCGTTCTTCTGCGGTCTCATACTCTTCGTCATACTTGTTGCCATTCTGGCTGCTGCCGGAGTTCTGGGGCTTCTTTTAGCTTGGCTTCTTCCGGATGAGGGCGGCATAACAGTGACTATCCTGAACGCACTTTTATAAGATTTTTTGCAAACAAAAAACGTCGACTTCGGGTCGGCGTTTTTTGATTATTACGTCGCCTTGCCGCTACGTGCGGGGAACGGCGGAGATTGCCGTAAATTGTTATAAAAAATATAAAAATTTTATCAAAAACCGATTGCAAATTACAGCATGTGTATGTTATAATATATTATCAGCGGAAGTACAGGGGAAGTGCCCCCGCTTTGAACGGAAAAATAAAAAGTGTATTTACACAATTCGGAGGTATAAAATGGGATTATTCGACAAAATCAAAACAATGGTAAACGGTAGTGAAGCTGAAGACGCTTACGAAGACGAGGACATGGGCGCAACGTATGACGAAAGCGCAGTTCCCGCTCGCACGGCAAATCGCGGAATGAGCCTCAACGCTTCTTCGATAGAACTCAAGGTCGTAAGACCCGACACATTCGTAAATTCGAGACAGATTGCAGACCACCTTCTCAACAACCGCACGGTTGTTCTCAATCTTGAAGCAACAAACAAGGAGACGGCAAGAAGAATTCTCGACTTCCTCTCCGGCGTTGCATATTCCATCGGTGGTCAGCTCAAGAGAGTTGCAAACAACACATTCGTTATTACTCCCGATAACGTCGCTGTTTCCGGCGATCAGATGAGAGCTTCCGGCGCTGCAACAAGCTCCGCAACAACGGAAACAACGCCCGCTTCTCAGCCTGCGCAGTTCTCCGGCGATACGCTTTATTGATTTTTACATATCGGCATAAACGGACGGGGCGTTGCCGCCCCGTCAAGTTTTATCTTGAGATGGGGGTGTGTGCTCCCCGTAAATTGAGCGAAAGGGTCTCATAACATGACAGTGCCACAAAAAGACGGTGCAAAAAGAAACTTCAAAAAGACTTTCCGCGGCTATGATACAGCCGAGGTGGACAGTTACATAAACGCGATCACGGAAAATTACAATCTCCTTTACCGTGAAAACGCGAGGCTCGCACGAGAGCTTGCCGAAGCGAATGACCGCCTTGCCGACCTCACCGGCGAGGAGGAAAAAGTTCAGAAAACGCTTGAAACGGCAAGAGCCGCAGCGGATAAAATCGTCGCGGACGCATACGAAAGAGCGGACGCGATTCTCGCCTCCATAAAGCGTAGCTGCGATAAAATTCTGCGCAGCTTCCGTGATAAAACCGAGGCGCAGAAGGCGGCGCTTTCGTCAATGCAGGAAAACATTCTTGTTTTCAAAAACGAGCTTTTCGAGCGTTACCGCCTGCACATCGAGCTTATCGAGCGCATTTCTCCCGTGTTTGAATATGAGGAAGAGCTGACGCCCGAGCAGTATGTCGAAAAGGTCGTTTCGACCATGAACCGCGACGTTTCCGAGGAGTTCGGAATAAAGCTGGAAGGCTTTGATATAGATCTCGGTAAGCCTGAGGAGACGGAAGAGAAGGACCTCGGTGAAACGGCGGTATTTGCTCCGCGGGAAGAAAAGCCTTCCGAAGAAGAGCGGCAGTCCGTCGCGCCGGAGCAGAAGCCCGCGCACAAAAAGAAGACGGGCGGTCGTGGCAGGAAGACCTCTGTAATAAGTCTCATTGATGAATACGAAACGCCGGGAGTGACGGTTGCTCCGCGCGAAAGCGGCGTTCAGATGAGCTTTGATTTTGACTCCGAAAGCAGCTCACTTTCGGATAAGGATTGATTTTTAAGGAGCTTTATAAATGCTTTTATGGACGATTATAATAGTCATTTCCGTCGTGCTTGACTTTGTCACAAAGCGTCTTGTCGCGGGTGGAATGGAGCTTTACGAGACGCGGACTGTCATCAAGGGCGTGTTCGAGCTTGAATATATCAGAAACGAAGGCGCCGCATGGGGAATACTCAGCGATCACCGCTGGGTGTTCATGGTGATTACTGCTGTCGCAATCATCGTATTGCCGATTATTCTTTATAAATACAGAAAGTTGCATTTCCTTTTCGGATTTTCGCTTTCGCTTATAATCGGCGGTGCGATAGGCAACATGATAGACCGTGTGTTTCTCGGATATGTTATAGACTTTATTTATCTGCCGTTCCTGAATGTTATTTTCGGACCGAGCGGTTTTCCGAGGTTCAACGTTGCGGACTGCTGTGCGGTTGTCGGCGTGATACTCATGTTTATTTACCTTGTGTTTATAGACAAGACGTTTTTTGCAGACGATAAGAAAAAGAAAACTCAGTCGGAGGAGACAAAAAATGACGAGACTTAACGTCGGACCGGATACGGAAGGTGTACGGCTCGACGTTTTCTTGTCCGAATCGGACGAGATCACACGCTCCTATGCGCAGAAGCTCATCTCGGACGGGTGTGTGACTGTTTGCGGCAGAAAAGAAGAAAAAAACTACAAAATGCGGAACGGGGACACGGTTGAGATTGAATATCCGCCGATGAAAACCTGCGAGGCGCAGGCGGAGAACATCCCGCTTGACATAATATATGAGGACGGCGACATAATCGTTGTAAACAAACCGAGGGGGATGGTTGTTCATCCTGCGGCGGGGAATTACAGCGGGACGCTCGTCTCCGCGTTGCTTTATCATTGCGGCGGCTCGCTTTCCGGAATCGGCGGAGTTTTGAGACCGGGAATTGTCCATAGGATAGACAAGGACACGAGCGGGCTGCTCGTTGTTGCGAAAAACGACGCGGCGCACCTGTTTCTTTCGGAAGAGCTGAAAACGCACAGCATATCGAGAGTTTATCACGCCGTCGCTCTCGGAAGAATCGAGGAGGCGCGTACCGTGGACAAGCCAATCGGACGTAACCCTTCGGACAGAAAGAAAATGGCGATAGTGACAGGCGGCAGGGAAGCGATAACGCATATAACGCCGATTGAAAATTTCGCTGCCGGTCTTTGCTATGTGAAATGCGAGCTCGAAACGGGGCGTACGCACCAGATAAGGGTGCATATGCAGAGCATAGGGCATCCTCTTCTCGGCGACCCGCTTTACGGTCAGGAGAAAAATCCCGCGGAAAGAAAATACGGTAAACTGATTTCGGGGCAATGCCTGCACGCAAAGGAGTTGGAGCTTGTTCACCCGTCAACAAAGGAAAAAATGCGCTTTGAGTGCCCGCTTCCGGACGATTTTTCGTCTGTGCTTGCGGCATTGCGGAAGAACGGAGAAGTTCTATGAAAAAATTTGAGAATATAATTCTGGCGTCCGATATAGACGGAACGTTCATTTTTCACGGCGAGCCGCTACCGACGGTCAACCTTGAAAAAATCAGATATTTTATAGATAACGGCGGAAAATTCACATTTTCCTCCGGTCGCAATCACATTGATATTTACAGCGTCGTTCCGTCGATTGAAAACTATGTGAACATTCCCTGCGTTCTCTGCAACGGAGCATTTTGCTTTGATGTCAGAACGCGCGAGATGAAAAACGTGCATTATCTCGAAACGGAACATCTTCGCCCGCTTTTCAATCGCGTAAGGCAGATAGCCGGAGACAGGATCGGCTTTCGGACGTCCTGTGAACGTGGTTTCATTTATGACAAAAACGACGTTGCGATGAAAGAAAGCCTTGAAAAGACGAAGCTCGATCGTTTTGCGACGGCGGTCAGCTTTGACGAACTCTGCGAGGGGAAATATTTCAAGGCGGTCTTCATCTCCGATCCCGACCTGCTGAAAAGCACATTTGAAATTCTGCGTGACGAATTTCCTATGTATGACTACACTAAGTCAAACTCTTGGCTTTACGAGGTTATGCCGAAGGGCATAAGCAAGGCGTATCAGCTCAGATATATAACGGATGAAATCAGAAAATCGAACCCGGATGTAAAGTTATACTGTATGGGCGATTTTGATAACGACATCGATATGCTCCGTGCGGCGGATGTCGCGATGTGTCCCGAAAACGCAACGGATAACGTAAAGCAGATATGCGACGTCCGTCTCTGCCATGCAAAGGACGGGGCAATAGCGGACGCAATCCGAAAAATCGAGGCGTCGCTTTGATTTTTTGAATATTATACAATCGTATAAGGAATAAATAAAATGATAAAAAACGACCTTTCAAAAACGGAACTGAAAACATCTGATTTCAATTTTGACCTCCCGCAGGAGCTGATAGCGCAGCACCCCTGCGAGCCGAGAGACGCCGCAAGGCTTCTCGTTATGGATAGGGAAACACAGACCCTTGAGCACAGGATATTCCGCGATATAACGGAATATCTGCACCCCGGCGACGTCCTTGTTATAAACGATTCGAAGGTCATTCCTGCGAGAATATACGGTAAAAAGCTCGGCGAGGGCGGTGCAGCCTGCGAATTTCTGCTTCTCCGTCAGAAATCGCTTGACCGTTGGGAGGTGCTTGTCCGCCCCGGCAGGAGACTGCGCGAGGGGGCAAGGGTTTCCTTCGGAGACGGAATTCTGACCGCGACGATTGACGAAATAATTGAGGACGGAAACAGAATCGTTACCTTCGATTATGACCGCACCGGCGGGGAATCGCTGTTTTCGATACTGGACAGGATCGGCAAAATGCCGCTCCCTCCGTATATAACCGAAGAGCTTAAAAACAACGACGATTATCAGACCGTTTACGCAAAGGAGTCCGGCTCGGCAGCTGCTCCGACGGCAGGACTGCATTTTACGGAGGAGCTTCTTGCGAAAATCCGCGATATGGGCGTGAAGATTGCGCCCGTGATGCTTCACGTCGGTCTCGGAACGTTCCGCCCCGTCAAGGCGGAGAGCATAAAGGATCACATAATGCACAGCGAATTTTTCACGGTCACCAAAGAGAGCGCGGACGTCATAAATGCGGCTCGGGCGGCGGGTGGAAGGATAATTGCCTGCGGAACGACGTCGTGCAGAACGCTTGAAAGTGCGTCGACAGATGACGGAATTGTTCATCCAATGTGCGACGACACCGGAATCTTCATTTATCCGGGCTATAAATTCAAGGCGACAGACGCGCTTATAACTAATTTTCATCTGCCGGAGAGTACGCTTGTTATGCTCGTTTCCGCGCTTGCGGGAAAGGAATTTACAATGAGAGCTTATGCCGAGGCTGTGAAGGAGAAATACAGATTTTTCTCGTTCGGCGACGCTTGCTTTATCAAGTGATAATGAATTGTATACAGAAGTATAAAACCGAAAACGCAGACGACATCTATATAAACAGGATTTTGAAATGAACGATAAGATTATTGCCGTTGCAGGACCGACGGCTTCCGGAAAGAGTGCGCTTGCGCTGGAGCTTTGCAAAAGACTGGATGGGGAACTCATCTCCCTCGACTCGATGCAGATCTACAGAGGGCTTGACATCGGAACAGCGAAACCGACAAAGGCAGAGCAGGCGGAGGTTCGTCATCATATGATCGACATCTGCGAGCCGACGGAAAACTTCTCCGCCGCTGAATTTGCGGAGCGCGCACACAAGGTCATAGCCGATGTACAGTCGCGGGGAAAAAGAGCCGTTCTTTGCGGAGGAACGGGACTTTACCTTGATACCGTCCTCGGCAGACTGGATTTTGGTGAGATTGAAAGCGATGAAAAGCTCCGGGGCGAGCTCATCGCCTTTGCCGAGAAAAACGGCGCAGATGCGCTTCACGAAAGATTGCGTGAGATCGACCCGCAGGCGGCTGAAAAAATACACAAAAACAACGTTCGCAGGGTCGCCCGCGCGATTGAAATTTATGAGCTTACGGGCAAGACCAAAACCGAGCACGACAGGGAGGCAATATCCGATTCTCCTTATGAGAGCTTGATAATCGGGCTTGACTATGATGACAGAGAAGTGTTATACAACCGTATAAACAGGCGTGTTGACGCTATGATCGAAGCGGGGCTTGAAGGAGAAGTCCGCTCGCTTGTGTCCCGTGGGCTTTTGTCTGCGGAGAGCACGGCGGGGCAGGCGATAGGTTATAAGGAAATGCTCGGATATATTGCGGGCGACTGCTCGCTCGGGGACGCCGTTGAAAAAATCAAGCTCGGAACAAGACGCTATGCAAAGCGCCAGCTGACTTGGCTGAGGAGAAATCCGAGCATAAACTGGCTTTATCCGGACAGGCTCTGCGATTTTCAATCGCTTGTCGGCGAGGCGGAAAAAATAATCGGAAAATAAAAAGCAAAGGAGGCAGCGACTGTGAAAAATACTGAAAAGCACGACGCAACGTTCAAGCGGAAAGTAATAATTTCGACAGTGCTGTCTGTCATCGCCGTTGTTTACATAATATATCATATCGTCAAGGCTTTCGCGCCGGAAACGCAGCTTTATGTTGTCACGTATGCCGAGTATGACGATACGGAGATTTTTTCGGGATATATTTTCCGCGATGACGCACCGATTCTTTCGTCCTCTGTCGGTACGGTCGAACGTCATTTTTCGGACGGAGAAAAGATGAAAGTCGGCGCGACTGTCGCCGATGTTTACAAGGTTGCCTCACCTGAAGCGGAGGAACGGCTGAAAACGATAAATTCTCTCTTGTCGGTGCTTGAAAAAAGCGAGGTCGGCGAGAGCATAACAACGGAAAGTCTGGACGCGAAAATTGAAGCATTGAGACTTGAAATAGCTTCAAAAACGGCTCAGGGCGAGCTTATCTGGGTCAACGCACACAAGGAAGAGCTATCTGTGCTGATAAACTGTCGCGAGCTTGCGGCAAAGGGAAAGACCGATTTTTCTTCAGAGGCGGAGGTGCTCAAAACCGAACGTGCCGAGCTGATTTCGTCTCTCGGCGGGGTTGAGTCAAGTGTGACGACGGATGTTTCCGGATACTTCTTTTCGTATTGCGACGGCTACGAGGGCAAGCTGACGACCGCCCTTGCGATGACTGTCACGACGGAAAATTTTGACGAGATAACCTCCGCGGAAAAGACCGAATATGCAAACGCCGTCGGAGCGATTGTCACGAATTTCAAATGGTATTTTATCTGTAAAACAACGCTTGAAAGGGCGGAGGGACTTTATTCGGGGGGAAATTACGATTGCAGTTTCATCGGTAATTCCTGCCCCGAGGAAATGTCACTGAGCCTTTTATACAAGAGTATAAATTATGAAAAAAACGAGGCAGTGCTTTGCTTTTCGTCATCTTATATTCCATCGGGATTTGACATGACGAGGTTTCAGCAGATGAAGGTTCTGTGCGCAAAATGCACTGGGCTGAGAGTTCCGTCATCGACTGTGCGCGTTATTGACGGGCAGACCTGTGTTTATATATTCAAGAAGGGAATTGCGAGGGTACGCGCCGTGAACATTATCGGTGAGAGGGACGGCAGCTATCTCGTCGACGGCAACGTCGGCGATGACTGCAAGTTTGCTCCGATTGCGTTGAACGACCTTCTGATTCTGGACGATACAAATCTTTATGAAGGAAAGATTGTGGGCTGAATGAGCGATTTTGATAAAATAAAAACAAATATCGAAAAATTGCGCGGCGATATGGGGGCTTATCCAAAGGCACGCCTTTGCGCCGTGATAAAAAATCGCACGCCGGAGGAAATCCGGTATGCGATTGACAGTTGCGGTGTGACGCTTGTCGGCGAGAACCGCGTGCAGGAATTTCTTTCACACGAGCCGTACCTTTCGGGAACAGAGGTTCATTTCATCGGGACATTGCAAAAAAACAAGGTCAAATATCTTGTCGGCAAGGTTTCGATGATTGAAAGCGTCGACTCCGTTTCGCTTGCGAAGGAGATAGCTTCGAGAAGCGGAAAGGTCGGCGTTGTCACGGACGTCCTCTGCGAGGTGAACACCGGAAGAGAACCGCAGAAGGGCGGATTTTTGCCCGAGGAGCTTTCCGCGGCGCTTGAAGAGATTTCAAAAATGAAAAATCTTCGCCTGCGCGGGCTTATGGCGGTTACGCCGGTGACAGACAGCTCCGATGAAAAGCGCGGCTATTTTACCTTACTTGCGCGGCTTAAATCCGAAAACGAAAAATACTTTTCAGGAGACGCAATTCTTTCTATGGGAATGACCGGAAGCTATCGCGAGGCGCTCTCCGAGGGAGCTGACATTATCCGCATAGGCACCGGAATTTTCGGTGAGAGAAAGCAAATTATATAAATGTATAAAATCGGTTTTTCCTTATGTGAAGCCGATTTTTTATTTTCAGACGAAAATTCCCCGCGTCCGAAACGGATGCGGGGAATTTAGCTTTTTACAGATTTTTTATTATATCTTCGATTTCAAAAAGCGAAGTCGCGGTTGAATCAAAGGTCATATCGGTACCGTTCGTTTTGCCCTTGCGGTTGAACCATACGGTCTTTATCCCGGCGTTTTTACCACCGCGCATATCCGATGTGAGGCTGTCGCCTATGATGACGGTCTCCTCCTTTGAAAAATTCGGTATATGGGAGAAACAAACGTCGAAAAATTCCTTCTTGGGCTTTTCACATCCGACCTTTTCGGAGATGAATATCCCTTTGAAAAACTTTTCGATTCCCGAGCTTGCGAGCCTGCCCTCCTGAACGCTGTACGTTCCGTTTGAAACGAGATACAGCCGATATTTTTCGGAGAGGGAGGAGAGAAGCGCTTCCGCGCCGTCGATAAAGTAATGTCCGTGGCTTAAAAAATCCTCGTACAGGTCGGCGGTCTCTACGGGCGAGGCGGTTATTCCGTATTCGTCAAAGAGCTGGCGGAACCTGCCGTATTTGACCTCATCCCGAGAGATTTCCTCTCTTTCGAGACGTTTCCAGTGTTCCTCGTTTATCACGCTGTAACGCGAAAGAAGCTCGTCTGTCGGCTCAATGCCTTTTTCGGTAAACGCCAGCGACAGAGCATCTCTTTCGGCTTTTCCGAAATCAAGGATAGTGTCGTCAAGGTCGAAGAGGACGTTTTTTATCATGCGTTTTTACCCGCTATGTCGTCCGCGACGAAGAGACCCATCGCGCCTGCCTGGGAAAGTCCGCGGGTGATACCGCTGCAGTCGCCGATGATGTATGCGCCGTCCATAACCTCAAAATTCGGCTGGTGAACGGGACGGATTGAATAATATTTCGCCTCGCAACCGTAGAGAAGGGTATCGTCGTTTGCCGTACCGGGCGCGACCTTGTCGAGGGCATAGATTGTGTCGATTATGTTTGTGAGAATTCTGTGGGGCATTACGAGGGAAATGTCGCCGGGGGTTGCTTTCAAGGTCGGGATGACGGTGCTGTGACCGAGGCGATGATCGTTTGTTCTTCTTCCGCGGACAAGGTCTCCGAAACGTTGAACAAGAACGTTTCCGTTGCCGATGCTGTTTGCAAGGCGGGAAATCGACTCAACGAATTCCGTTGGCTTGTTGAAGGGCTCCGTGAAGTTTATGCTTGAAAGGATTGCGAAGTTGCAGTTGTCCGTTTTTTTGCTCTTATCGGAGAAGCTGTGACCGTTTGCGGTGATTATGCCGTTGTTGTTTTCCGCGCTGACGATACCGCCCTGATTGAAACAGAACATTCTTGTTTTGTCCTCAAAGGTTTTTGTGCGGCAAAGAATTTTCGGCTCATAAATGCGACTTGAAAATTCACGCCAGATGGCGTCCTTCATTTCGACGCGCACGCCTATGTCGACGGCGTTTGTCTTCATTTTTATATCAAATTTATTGCAGAATTTCGATACGAATCCCGCCCCGACACGTCCGACGGCGATTATGATTTTTTCAGCTTCGATATCAGTATTCTTGCCTGTGACGTGCCATTTGCCGTCCTCGTGCTCGACGTTATCGATTTCGGTTCCGGAACGCATATCAACGCCGACTTCATCGAGGTGCTTTATTATGTTTTTGAGGATGTTGAAGTTTCTGTCCGTGCCGAGGTGACGGACGTCCATATCGAGAAGGCGGAGATTGTTTTGCAGACATTTGAGTTTCAGATCCTCGTTTGAAAGGAACATTTCGGGGTAGTCGCGAACGCCGTCGATGATATCGGCAAAGCTCTCAAGGGTGCTGTCGACCTCGCGGATATATTTCATCGCCCTCGCTTCTCCCAGCTCGTCTCCGAGAATACCGCCGTACGCCGTGCCGACGTTGAGCTTGCCGTCGCTTCTTGCGCCTGCGCCGCCGTAGCCGTTGGTTATTGCGCAGATGCCGCAGTGTACGCAGCCGCGCTCTGCCGAAGCGGGGCATTTTCTTCTTTCAAGCGTCTGTCCCTTTTCAACTATGATAACGCTCGCCCCGGGGTTGTGAGCTTTGAGCTTATAAGCCGCCATAAGCCCGCCTATGCCGGCGCCGATTATACAAACATCGAATTTTTCCATTGAGAAAATTGCTCCTTAAAAGATGATATTTTTGTTTTGGTATGTCAGTCCTCGTCGTCGATTTCAAGGTCTCCGTTTGAGATGAGGTCAAACAGGGTTTTTGTGAAATAGTTGACGATCGTGACGATTCCGCATATAACCGCCGCAAGTCCCAGCAGGGCAGTTATCCAAAGGGTACATTTTTTCTTTGATGTCAGCTGTTTTTTCATTCTCCGATTACTCCTCTTCCTTGTTTTTTTCTTCAAGACGCTTGATTTTATGCGTCGTTGTTTTTATAAAGTCGCTCTTGCGGATAATTATTTTCTTCACCGCTTTGTATGCGGCGAATTTGCCGTTTACCTCCGATACAACGGACGTTATTATTGCTTTTATTCTGTTTTCGCGCTCTTCGTCCGTCAGCTCTCCGGATTTTTTCAGCTCCTCGTCAATTTCCTCCTTATCGGGAATTATCGACGCCGTGACGACTGTTGCCCCGTCTGTTTCCTTTCCGAAAACAAAGCTCTCCGAAACGAATTTGTTTTCGTTCAGATAATACTCTATCTCCTCCGGAAAGACCTTTTTGCCGTTTTCGAGCACTATCATGCTTTTTATTCTTCCCATTATTTTATACGCGCCGTTGTCGAGGCGTTTCGCAAGGTCGCCCGTATAGAACCAGCCGTCGCGGATTACCTCTGCCGTTGCCTGCGGGTTCTTATAATAACCGAGCATGACGTTCGGTCCCTTTACGGCAAGCTCGCCTATGCCTTCGGCGTTCGGCTCGACAATCTTTACGTTTACCCCGACAAGAGGATAACCGATGTCGTCCGCGCTTCTGTATCCGTCGTGATGCATTATGCAGACGGGAGAGGTTTCGGTCAGCCCGTAGCCGACGTAAACGCGGTATCCGAAGCTCTCATAGCCGTGATAAGCCTCGGGCGAAAGCGCCGCCGCTCCGCAGAGAATTCTGTTGAGCCTGCCGCCGAGAGAGGCGTTGACTGTCGCGAATATTTTTCTCTGCGCCTCGCCCTTCGAGACAAGCTTTGAAAGCGATCTCTGAACAGCGAGAACCGCTTTGCCGCCTTTCATCTTTGCATACTTTTTGACGATCATCGAATACAGCTTTTCAAGAAGCACCGGCACGGCGACGAATACCGTCGGCTTGAACAGCACAAAGTCAGCCTGAAGCTGGCGGAGAGAATTGTTATATGCTATGCTTGCTCCCGCATAGAAGAACGAGAGAAACCCTGCCATACATTCGTATGTATGGTGCAGAGGAAGAACGGAAAGCGCTCTGTCATAGGGGTAGACGGCGGTTCTTCTCGCAACGTGAACAATGTTTGAGCAGATGTTATATTGCGAGAGCATAACGCCCTTTGAAACGCCCGTCGTGCCTGAGGTATAGAGCAGTATGCCGAGAGCGTACGGGTCAACCCTGTGATTCTCATACGATCTGTCGCCCTCCGAGCGGAGCTTTTCGCCCTCCGCAATGTATTTTTCCATTCCGGACGCCGGCAGCTTTATAACCCCGTCATTTATCTCGGCGAGCTTTCCTTCGCTACCCGCCATAAAGACGATAGCCGCCGTTTCGGAATCGTCGATCAGATATTTGATATCGTCCGCGCTCAGATCCTTGTCAAGAGGGACAATCACTCCGACGCCTGCGCATACGGTGAGGTAAGTCAACGCCCATTCATAGCAGTTTCTTCCCATCACTGCGATTTTCTTTCCCTCAAGACCGAGACTGTGCAGATACGAGGCAAACGCTTTCACGTCGTCATAAACCTCTTCGTAGGTAACCTCGCGTACGCCGTCGCCGTCTCTGAAGGCAAACGCCGTATTTTTCGGGAAGCGTTCGCAGCTTCCGTCGCAAAGGTCGCGGATGCTCGATATTTCGGGTACGTTATAAACGAAATTGTTGAAGTTGTTTTTATTCATTTCCATCTCCGAAAAAAGATTTTTTCTTCGGGTTTTTCAGCCGGATAAAAATCAGCATAAAAAACCATTATCATTATCTCATAAAAATTTTCTTTTTACAATAGTAATAATGACTAAAAAACAATATAGCGAATAACTATTGCAAAAACAATCGGACAATAGTAAAATATTTGTATCATTTTGTTTAAGGAATAAAAATCATATGAAACAGGAAAGAATTTATCCGCGCTTTACAGTCACAAAAAAAGCGGAGATATCGATAAAGGCGGGACACCCTTGGGTCTACGGAGAGGAAATTACGGCGGGAGAGAATATTGAAAACGGCTCCGCCGTTGACGTTATATCGCAGAAGGGCTCGTACCTCGGCACGGGAATATACAGCGAGAAGAGCAAGATAAGAATAAGACTTCTGACAAGAAATGCAAACGACCGTCTCGATGAGGCGTTTTTCACCCGTCGCATTTCGTATGCGCTGGATTACAGGACGACCGTTATGGGAGAGGACATTTCCGCGAGCAGGCTCATATTCGGCGAGGCGGACGGAATTCCGGGGCTGACCGTCGATTATTACGACGGAATCGTATCCGTTCAGGTGCTTTCATACGGCATTGAGATCAGAAAGGATATGATTTTCCGCGCGCTTATCGGCGAGCTTTTGCGCAGAAACATGAAGTTCTCCGGAATATTCGAGCGCAATGACGTTGCGATAAGGGAGCTTGAAGGGCTGACAGAATACAAAGGATGGTACGAAAGAGACTTTGCGCCGCACGTCTCATCGCCCGTCACGGAGATAAAAGAAAACGGAATAATATACAAGGTTGACGTTGAGAACGGGCAGAAAACGGGCTTTTTCCTCGATCAGAAATACAACCGTCTTGCAGTCTCGAAAATTGCAAAGGGGAAAAAGGTTCTCGACTGCTTTACTCATACCGGCTCGTTTGCACTCAACGCCGCTATGGGCGGGGCGGCACACGTGACGGCTGTCGATGTTTCGTCGCAGGCGATCGAAATGGCGAAGGCAAACGCCGCAAGAAACGGTCTTGACGGCAGGATGGATTTCCTCTGCACGGACGTTTTCGATCTTTTGCCGTCGCTCTGCGAAAGTCGTGCGGATTACGATATGATAATCCTTGACCCGCCGGCGTTCACAAAGAGCAGAAAAACAATTTCAGGCGCGGAGCGGGGATATAAGGAAATAAACTACCGCGCGATGAAGCTCCTCCCCCGCGGAGGCTATCTTGCAACCTGCTCCTGTTCGCATTTTATGGACAACAGGCTTTTTGTCCGTATGCTTGAAAGCGCGGCGGCGGACGCGGACGTTTCGCTCAAACTCATAGAGGCGAGACGTCAGTCGCCCGATCATCCGACGCTGCTCTCCGTTCCAGAAACGGATTATCTGAAATTTTATCTGTTTCAGGTCATATAAAGGAGGAAAAACATGAAAAAGTCACATACCGAGAGAGCCGCGGAGCTTTTTATGATGGGATATAACTGCTCGCAGTCGGTTGCCGCCGCATTTTCGGACGTCATGAAAATTGACGAAAAGCAGGTTCTCCGCCTTTCCGCTCCGTTCGGCGGGGGCTACGGCAGAAGCAGAGAAGTCTGCGGCGCCGTCAGCGGAGGATGCCTTGTTCTCGGTGCGCTTTACGGTTATGACGTCGCCGGCGACAGAGACGCAAAGTCGGAGCATTATGCGCTCGTCCGCGAATTTATGCGCCGGTTTTCCGAGAAGGACGGCACATATATCTGTCGCGAGCTTCTCGGCGAGGGCGCGGAAATCGGCGGCGAGCCTTCCGAGCGGACTCCGGAATTTTATAAGAGCCGCCCGTGCCTCGGACTGATAAAGCGCGCGGCGGAAATAATCGACGCAATCATTGAAGAAAAAACGGAAAAGTGAATAAAAAAGTCCTTCCGAAAGGGAGGACTTTTTTGTCGGAACGGCAGAAAGTAAGGACGGACGGAAGGAATGGTTCGGCAGATTTGTCGCGCGTTTTTCCAAAAATGCAGGCGGCACAAGGCTTTTCGGCGCGATGAAAGCATCAGCCCGAGAAAGTACATTGAAAAAAATTATAACTTTTTTGCGGAAATACATTGACAGGCGAGGTATCTTGATATATAATGCAGTCACAGGAGGTGGTGAGATGTCAATAACGTCCGACCTCATAAGAGGTAACACCGATACGATAATCCTTTCATGCCTTGAAAGCGGCGACAGCTACGGCTATAAGATAAACAAGACCGTCAGCGCCATTGCGGGCGGGGCATATGAAATGAAGGAGGCAACCTTGTATACCGCTTTCAAGCGGCTTGAAGAATCGGGGTGCATAATCTCGTATTGGGGAGAAGAGAATGCCGGCGCAAGGCGAAGGTATTATAAAATAACGGAGCAGGGGAAGGCTGTCCTCGCTCAGCTCCGCCGCGACTGGGAAGACTCGAAAGCAATCATAGATAAACTCACGAAAGGAAACAGTTAAATGGAGAACAGAATCAGAGATTACATTGAAAGCGTTTTCCGCGACGTGCCGAAGAGCGAGCGGGCGGAGAACATAAAAAGCGAGATATTATCGAACCTTCTCGATAAATATCATGACCTTAAAAACAGCGGAAAGACCTATGAAGAGGCGTATGCCATGGCGATATCGAGCGGCGGCGACCTCTCCGGCATAGTTTCGGATCTCAAGGGAGAAAAGGTCAAATATTCTTATGCTTACGAAAAGCAGTTTGAAAGAATGTATGAAAAGCAATATAAGCGCGAGAAGAAAAAATGCAAAGCGTTTTCGTCGTTCCTCTGGCCAATTGTTGTATGCGCTTACCTTCTTTACAGCTTTCTTGTCGACGGTGCGTGGGCGTATTCATGGATAATTTTCATAGCTGCTTCCGCGGTCGACTGCCTCTATGCGGCGATAGTTATCAAAAGTAATGACGGAAAGAAAAACTCGGCGATCGGCGGCGCCGTATGGACTGGAATAACAGCCGCATATTTTATAGTCAGCTTTGCGACTATGCGCTGGGATGTTTCCTGGATACTGTTTGTTCTCGGCGTTCCGCTTGCAAATCTTGTCCGCGTGATAGCAAACAAGAAGGAATATGACGACGGCGACGACGGCGACGATGATGACGAGGAGAAATAATATGGGAAGAACTGCGAAAATTATACTTTGGTCTGTGATAACGGCAATGGTTCTGGCGCTCATGCTTGCGCTGTTTCTTGCGCCGGGAAAAATAATAGGAAAGCTGGATTTGCCGGTCATGACAAATTACAAATACAAAAATGCGGAAATGTATACCGCGGGAAATGCGGAAATCGCAACGGAAGGAATAAACAGAATAGACGTCGACTGGGTTTTGGGCGATGTCAGCATGGTTTTATGGGACGGGGAAACGGTTTCCGTTTCCGAGATCGGCGATTTTGCCGATGATAAAAAAGTCCATACGGCGGTGATTGACGGCGCGCTGATGATAAAATTTGCGGCGTCCGGAAATCTCGGAATGAAGGCCGCAAGCAAATCGCTTACGGTGAAAATCCCCGAAACCATGGTCCTCTCGGGGATTGCAGCCGATACCGTTTCCGCGGATGTTTCAATTGATATGAAGACGGAAGTTAAAACAGTCGATATCGATACGGTCAGCGGAAGCACGGATATCAGAAATCTTTCGGGCGACTCTGTCGGAGTCGATACGACGAGCGGAAGAATAACCGTTTCGGGAGCGACGTTCGTAAAAGCCGAGTTTGACAGCGTCAGCGGAAGAATAGAAATCGACGATTCCGCTCTGACGGGCGTAGACGCGGAGACGGTCAGCGGAAAAATAAATTGTTCTTTCAGAGAAGGGGCTGTCATCGACGAGCTCGACTTTTCTTCGGTCAGCGGAGATATTGAACTCATCATCCCCGTAAACGTCGGCTTTGAGGCAAAGCTCTCATCCGTCAGCGGCGATCTGAATACCGACTTTGCCTGCGTAAGAAACGGAAAGATATATACCTGCGGCGACGGCAGCATAAAAATCTCCGCAGATACGACGAGCGGCGACCTTACAATAAACAAAAAATGACGTATAAAACAAAAAACAGACCGCAGGAGCGGTCTGTTTTTGTTTTATGTGCCGAATGTGAAGTTTTTCTATTTACTTTTGTCGGACTTATGATATAATAATTATATAAGGAGAAGGTTTTGCATTTATATGCTGCCCGAAGGAAGGACGCTTTCCTCTCCGGAAGCGATTAAAAATGGAGAAGAACAATCTTAAAGGCTGGCTTTATCTTTTACCCGCGGCACTGTTTCTCGGCGTGTTCATGGTGTACCCGCTTGTAGACGTTTTTGTTTACTCATTTGAAGAAGGATACAATTTTGCGGCGCAGTCGTTTTTCGGCACGGGCTTCTATAACTATGCCTATGTCCTGCGCGACCCGTATTTCCTTGCCGCGCTTAAAAACACGTTTATCCTTGTGATTATAACCGTCCCACTCTCGACCGGCATTGCGCTCCTTATTTCCATCGCGCTCAGCTCGATAAAGAAGCTGAGGAGCTTTTTCCAGACGGTATATTTCCTTCCTTACGTCACAAACACGCTTGCCGTCGGGCTCGTGTTCATGATACTTTTCAGAAAAACAGCCTATTCGGACGGGCTTGTAAACGTTCTTATAAATGCCTTCGGTGGGCAGTCTGTTGACTTTATCGACGGACCGTATTGGGCGAAAATGTTTGTGCTTTGCCTTTATACGATATGGATAGTCATGCCGTTCAAGATACTCATTCTAACAAGCTCGATTGCGTCTGTCAGCGATACGTATTATAACGCCGCAAAAATCGACGGTGCTTCGCGATGGAGGATGTTTTCAAAAATAACCCTGCCGATGATATCTCCTTCGCTTTTCTATCTTGTTATAACGGGATTTATCGGCGCCTTCAAGGCGTACAGCGACTCTGTCGCCCTGTTCGGAACGAACCTCAATGCCGCCGGAATGAACACAATTGTCGGCTATATTTACGACATGCTTTACGGCGAAGGCGGTGGGTATCCCTCGTTTGCATCCGCCGCGGCAATAATCCTCTTTTCCATAGTATTGACGGTCACCTGCATAAACCTTATGGTCAGCAGGAAGCACGTCCACTATTCATGAGGGAGGGCATTATGAACGGAACATTAAATTATTCAAAAGCCGAAAAGCAAGCAAGGACGCGGGGAATTGTACGTAATACATTTGTATATATTCTGCTCTCGCTTTGGGGAATCGCCGTCCTTTTCCCGTTTTACTGGATGGTGCTGACCTCCGTAAAAAGTTACAGCTCATACAGCGCGGAGCGTATTCCGAAATTCTTTGTTACAGCGCCGACTTTCAAAAACTATCTCGACGCCTTCACCGAAGTCCCGCTTGCAAAATACTTTCTCAACACACTGATTTTCACAGTTGCAACGACGGTGCTTATGCTGCTTGTCATAACGCTGGCGGCGTTTGCCTTCGCAAGGCTGAACTTCAAAGGGAAGAACATAGCGTTCACGCTGTTCCTTTCGCTTATGATGCTCCCGAGCGAGCTCGTTGTAATCACAAACTTCGTAACGGTGACGGATATGGGTCTGCGCAATACGTTCACGGGACTCATTCTGCCGTCGGTGACGTCGGTGTTCTATATCTATCTTCTCAAAGAGAATTTCTCTCAGGTGCCGGATGAGCTTTATTACGCCGCCAAGGTCGACGGAACGACGGACATGAAATATCTGCTCCGCGTCATGATTCCGATATGTAAGCCGACATTTGTGACGGTCATAATCCTCAAAGTCATCGAGTGCTGGAATTCATATGTATGGCCGCGGCTCATAACCGATGACCCGAACTTTTATCTCGTCTCAAACGGAATTCAGGAGATAAGGGAAAACGGCTTCGGCAGGGAAAATATTCCCGCAATGATGGCAGCTGTCTGTGCCGTGTCGCTACCGCTGATAATACTGTTTCTCGTGTTCAGAAAAAAGATTATGGCGGGCGTTTCGAGAGGGGGTACAAAGGGATGAAAAAAATTCTTTCTGCGGTGCTTGCCGCGCTCTTCCTCTGCTCGTGCCTTGCGGTGTTTACGTCATGCCACGGCTCGCGGGTCTCGTATGACTTTGCCGTGCCGGATGAATTCGATACGTCAAGAGACTACGAGATAACCTTCTGGGCAAAGAACGACACGAATAAAACGCAGGTCAGAATATACAAAAGAGCGGTTGAAGAGTTTCAGTCGCTTTATCCGAACATAAAGGTCAACATCCGTTTTTATACGGATTACGGAAAAATATATAACGACGTCATTACAAACATTTCAACGGGCACGACGCCGAATATCTGCATAACCTATCCCGACCATATAGCGACTTATATTTCGGGCGAAAATACGGTTGTCCCGCTCGACACGCTCCTCACGGACGCAAAATTCGGTCTCGGCGGAAGCGAGGTCAGATTTTCATCGCCGACAAAGGGCGAAATTGTTCCCGAATATCTTTCGGAATGTTATCTCGGCGAAAACTGTTACGCTCTGCCGTTCATGCGGTCGACAGAGGCGTGTTATATAAACAAGACTCTTGTCGAAAAGCTCGGTTATACGATTCCCGAAAAGCTGACATGGGACTTCATCTGGGAGGTTTCCGACGCGGCAACGGAGAAAACCGCAGACGGCACATATAAAGTCAACGGTCAGACTGTCATGATACCTTTTATATATAAGTCGACGGACAACATGATGATACAGATGCTCCGCCAGAAGGACGCGGGCTATTCAAACGACAACGGAGACATCCTCATTTTCAACGATACGACAAAAGACCTGCTTTATACGATTGCGGATCACGTTAAAAACGGCGCGTTTTCAACGTTTTCGATATCAAGCTACCCTGGCAACTATCTCAATGCCGGTCAATGCATTTTTGCCATCGACTCGACAGCCGGCGCGACATGGATGGGAAGTCATGCTCCGCTTATGGACATAAGCGATGACAAGGTCGTCGATTTTGAAACGGTTGTCATGCCGGTTCCGCAGTTCGATACGGAAAACCCTCAGATGATATCGCAGGGACCGTCCGTCTGTATTTTCAACAAGAGCGACCCGCAGGAGGTGCTGGCTTCGTGGCTTTTCGTGCAGTACCTGCTGACGGACGATATCCAGACCGCATATGCAAAGACGGAGGGCTATGTTCCCGTAACGCTGACGGCGCAGAACTCCGAGGAATACAGGGATTATCTTTCCCGCGCGGGAGAAGATAACGACGAGTATTACGATGTGAAGATAAAAGCATCCCGGCTCCTTCTTGACAACATAAAAAACACATTTGTCACTCCCGTTTATAACGGTTCGACCTCGCTCCGCAACGCCGCGGGACAGCTGATTGAAAACGTGACAAAGTCAATCCGTAGAAAAGAAACGGTTGACGAAGAGTATATGCAGAACCTCTATAAGGAGGTCAGCGCGCTGTACCGTCTTGATCAGACCGGCTCAGTTTCCGGCAAAGTTAAGCTCGGCAAAATGCCGGCGGCGTCCGCCGTGCTGATAGCCGTTCTTGTCGTTGCATGGGCGACGATGGCGGGCTTCGCGATTTTCGGTTATATCAGAAAGAAAAAAGAGAGAGGATGAGCTTTTGGGCTCATCCTCTCGTCTTTTTGATAAAAAATTCCGAAAAATAAAATTTCTTGATTTTTGCTATTGATTTTTCGAAATTTATATGCTATACTTGAATAAGTCTATGCTATGTGCATGACATACTATTCATAAGGAGAAAAACCATGAAAAAAATCGTAGCAATTTGTTTGCTTCTTGCGTTCGTATTCGCCATCGCGTTTACTGTTGCAAGCTGTGGCTCGGGTGAGAAAGAGACCACGACCGACGGAAGCTCAACCGAAGGCACAACAACCAACGGAACTTCCACAGAAGGCACAACAACGCAGGAAACAACAACGACGGTAAATCGCGCTGACACTGAAAAATCTGAGGGCGTTATGACATACGAAGAGTATGTTGCAGCCGAGCTTGAAACCAAGGTCGTAATCGAGGCTTATATTCAGGCTAAGCAGGTTTATTCCGAGCAGTACGGCAACACATCTCTCTATCTTCAGGATGCTGCAGGCGCTTACTTTGTTTACAGAGTAAAGTGCACGGCAGAGGAATATGCGGCGTTTGAGATAGGCAAGAAGGTAAAGGTTTCCGGAACAAAGACCGCATGGTCGGGCGAAGTTGAATTCGCTGAAGGAACCGCAAGCGTTGAACTTCTCGACGGATACTACGTTGCAGAAGCAAAAGACGCAACAGACGTTCTTGCAAACGAAGAGGAGCTCATCAAGCTTCAGAACCAGTTTGTTTCCTTCAAGGGACTGACGGTTGCGGCTTCCAAGGATATCGACGGCAACGACGTTGCATATCTCTATAAATGGAACGGCACAGGCTCCGAGGGCGACGATCTCTACTTCTACGTAGAGCTTGACGGCAAGAAATATCAGTTCCTCGTTGAGTCCGATCTTTGCGGCGCTGATACAGACGTTTACAAGGCTGTAAAAGAGCTTAAAGTCGGCGACAAGATTGATGTTGAAGGCTTCCTCTACTGGTACAACGGCGCTAACCCCCACATCACAAGCGTAAAGGTTGTTAAGTAATAAGTTACACATGGCGGCGGGCTTCGGCTCGCCGTTTTTGTTTTTTCACTTGACTTTTACTGCGCGGGTATGTATAATATCGGTGAAAAAGAAACGGAGTGATGAAAAAATGTCGCACGGTATGGAAAAAACAAACGCAATGCGCATAATGGAGCAGAAAAAAGCCGCGTATGTCTTTCATGATTATACAGCCTCCGGCGCTGTCTCTGGGGAGGACGTCGCGGCGGCGATAGGACAGGATCCGAATAAGGTTTTCAAAACGCTTGTGACGGTCGGTATGAGCGGGCGGAATTATGTTTTCGTCGTTCCCGTATGCAAGGAGCTTGACCTGAAAAAAGCGGCAAAGACCGTTGGCGAAAAGTGGGTTGAGATGATAAAATCAAAGGATCTTCTGCCGCTGACGGGATATATTCACGGCGGGTGCTCGCCCGTCGGGATGAAGAAGCTGTTTCGGACGGTTATAGACCGCAGCGCAGAGGAGCAGGCGACGATATGTTTCAGCGGAGGGAAGATCGGTTATCAGATGGAGGCTTCGCTTTCCGAACTTGAAAAGGTCGTACCATTTGAGCTTTCGGATATAACAATGTGAATTCAAAAACTCCCGTGCCACGGGAGTTTTTTGCATATTATACTAACGTATAAAACGTTGCAACAAGCTTGCGCCGATGACTATTGACTAAATTCCCGTGCGGAGGTATAATATATATGATAAAATCAGACGGGAAGGAAACGACAATGAAAAGGGCGATGTGTTTCTTGCTTGCGGTGGCTATGCTTGCGCTTGTTTTTTGCTCATGCGGAAAGACCGGGACGTTTTCTCCCGAGCTCATTCTGGCGGACGGTTACCGCCTTGATGGCGAGACAATCCGCGCGGAATTTTACAATATGGATTATGTCAATATTTACAGCGACATAAAAGTGTCGCGCGGAAACGTCCGTCTTTATTCGAACCGCGACCTTGACGAATATTTCGACGGGGACGAGCTTGACCTTGAGGACGGGGAGAACGTTTTCTGTATGCTTGTCTGGTACGGCAGCGAGAGCCGGATTTATGATGTTGTGATAAAAAATACAATGATAGTCGGGCTTTCGGTTGAAAAAAGATATGAAAGGGTTTACGGCGTCGGCGATGTTTTCGACCGCGACAGCGTAAAGGTCACGGCGGAGCTTTTCTCCGGTGGGACGGCTGAAATAAACGATTATGACGCAGAGTTCACCTTTGATTCGGAGGGTGAAAAGAACGTAAAAATATCGTGCGGAGGGTATGTCTGCAATTTTGCGGTGTGCGTTGAGGGGCAGTACGCGCCGACAATATCGGACGATATGAAGGATGTCCGCGGAGCGGTTTATGAGATAAACGAGGGCAAGGCGTCGCTTGCGGACGGCACGGCGGTTATCGGATATTTTGTCGTTCCCGCAAGGGTTGTTTATGAGGGAAAAGAATATCCCGTCCTCGAAATAAAAGATTACGCCTTTTATGAAAATCCGTCTCTTACGGGCGTGACGCTCGGAAAGATAAAAATCGGAGAGGCGGCTTTCTGCGGGTGCACATCGCTCAAAGTCGCGATTATGGATGACGGGACAGAGCTTTCCGGGTATGCTTTCATGAATTGCGCGTCGCTTATAAAGGTTTCGCTTCCGCAAAAAACAACAAAAATTCCGGACGGATTTTTCTCGGGTTGCGGAAGTCTTGCGGAAATATCGCTCCACGAAGGACTTAAAGAAATCGGTCATCAGGCTTTCGAGAGTTGCAATTCGCTTTCGGAGGTGATTCTTCCGCAGAGTGCGGAATATATCGGCAGACGGGCGTTTTCGTCCTGCATGGGGCTTGCCCGTGTGATTGGCGGTATCGGGCTTTATGAAATTGACGACGGAGCTTTTTCGGGCTGTCCGAGTCTTGAAATTCTCGCCGTTCCGCAGGAGAGCGGATGTGAAGAAAATGTTCTGCGCGGCTCGGTAAACTGTACGGTATATTCCGGAAATACGTCGATCGTTATGTATAATTTCAAGGCCGAGGGCGGCAGCGGAGTAATCATAAAAGAGGGAATAACCGTGCTGGACTGCGAGAGCGAGTTTTTGCTCGGCGACGAAATATCGAGCAGTGACGCGGAAATCCTGCTTTATACAGATGTATATTTTGGGCTGACAAATGATTTTGAAATTTCCTGCGATCTATCTGCTCCGGGCGCGAGAAAGATAAAAATAATCTGCGGAGAATATGTCGCGCAGGCGGACGCATATGCGGAATACACCGTCGTTCTTTCGGGCACGATGGATGAGGACGGTGCGGAATATTCGGTCGACCGCGCAAGCGGCACAGCAACTCTTGTCAAGCTTCCGGATAACCTTTCGTTCGGAAAATTCGTTGTTCCGACCGGCGTTTTCGACGGCGAGAAAACATATCCCGTGACCGTAATTGAGGAAGGGGCGATTGCCCATCCTCTGCTTGAAAAGCTGTTTATCCACAGCGACATAAAGCTGATAGAGAACGGCGCGATAAGGGATTGTCCGCGGCTGTCGCTTATTTACTGCGGCGCAAAGAGCGGCTCGGGACTGAAAATCGGCGAGGGGAATTTTGAAGGTATATCGGATGAAGCAGTCATCCTCTGTGACCTGAAAAGCTCGCCGATGCAGCAGTATGCGCTCATGCAATCTCTGGCATATGCGGGACTTGAAACCGACACGCTGTATTTTTTGCCCCGTCGCGGAGCGAAAAGCACATACTCCGCCGATGAAAAATTTGATTTTTCCGGCTGTGCAATGACTTATATCGCTTCCGGGTTTGACGTCACGACTCTGACGGAGGATGACGTCGCCGTCGAATACGATTTTTCGGAGAACGGGACTGTCCGAATATCATATAAAGGGCTGACGGCGGAGATGAAAGTGACGATTGAATAATATGAAGGCAGGAAATCCGCAAGAATTTCCTGCCTTTTCGATAATGAAACGGCAGGGGATTTTCCCCTGCCGCTTTGTAATTTACTGTTCGGTTTTCTTCGGTTCAATCATCGTCAGCGCAATGCGCTTTTTCGCCTCGTCCACGGAGATTACCCAAACCTTCACGATGTCTCCCGTTTTGAGAACGTCGCTCGGGTGCTTTATAAATGTTTTGCTTATCTGCGAGATATGAACAAGTCCGTCCTGATGAACGCCTATATCGACGAACGCTCCGAAGTCGATAACGTTGCGAACCGTGCCCGTTATTTCCATGCCGGGCTTTAAGTCCTTCATTTCAAGCACGTCGGAGCGGAGAAGCGGGGGAGGAAGCTCGTCGCGGGGGTCTCTGCCGGGCTTCATCAGCTCGTCGATTACGTCGGAAAGGGTCGGAATGCCGATGCCGAGCTTTTCGGCAAGGGAGGGCAGCCCGATTTTCTCCGCTTCGTCGCGGAGCGATGACAGCTTTCCCGCGGAAATATCGCTTTCAACATAGCCGAGAGCTTTCAGCAGAGCTTTTGCCGCCGGATAACTTTCTGGATGGACTGCCGTGCTGTCAAGCGGCTCCTTGCCGCCTGTTATACGGAGGAAGCCCGCCGCCTGCTCAAACGCTTTAGGACCGAGTTTGGGAACCTTTTTAAGCTCTGCGCGACTTTTCAGCGCGCCGTTTTCTTCTCTGTAAGCAACGATATTTTTCGCTATTGCCGAGCTTATGCCCGATACCCTTGAAAGCAGGGAAACGGACGCCGTATTCAAATCAACGCCGACGCTGTTTACGCAGTTTTCAACGACAAAATCAAGCGCTTCCGCGAGCTGCTTCGGCGGCATATCGTGCTGATACTGACCGACGCCGATTGATTTCGGGTCTATCTTTACGAGCTCTGCGAGCGGGTCCTGAAGTCTGCGTGCGATGCTTATCGCGCTGCGGAGGGTGAGGTCGTAATCCGGAAATTCCTCCGCTGCCAACTTGCTTGCCGAATAGACTGAGGCTCCCGCCTCGGAAACGACCATATAAAGTGCCTTTGAGCCCGTTTTGCGGAGAAGGTCGGAAACGAACATTTCCGTTTCCTTGCTCGCCGTGCCGTTGCCGATGGCAATACATTCGACGCCGTATTTAGCTATCAGCGAGGACACCTTTTTCTTTGCCGCTTCAAGCTGATTTTCGCCGTGAGTTATATAGATTACACCCGTATCCATAACCCTGCCGATGCCGTCCACGACGGCAACCTTACAGCCCGTGCGATAGCCGGGGTCAAGCCCCATTGTCACCTTATTTCTGACGGGCGGTTGCATAAGAAGCTGATGCAGGTTGTTTGAAAAATTCTTTATCGCGCCGGTGCACGCGACCTCCGTCAGCGCCGCGCGGATCTCTCTTTCGACAGAGGGCGCGATGAGACGGGAATAAGCGTCAATATATGCCTCGCGGACGACGTCGGCACAGGGCGAGAATGCGTTCTTTATCATAACGGTTTCGAGCGCCTTGTATGCCTTGTCCGTCTCAATTGTGACGGAAACCTTCAGAAATTCCTCTTTCTCTCCGCGGTCGATAGCAAGCACTCTGTGGCTTGCGATTTTGCTGACAGGCTCCGAATGGTCGTAATACATCGTGTAAACGCTGTCCTTTTCGGGGTCGATCGCCTTGACTGTCACCGTCCCGCCTAGGTTATAGAGGTTGCGCAGGCGTTTTCTTATCTCGGGGTCGTCGCTTGCGACTTCCGCAATTATGTCCTTTGCGCCCGCGAGCGCGTCATCCGCCGTTTCGACTCCGAGCTCCGGATTTATGAATTCCGCGGCGAGGGAGAGGGGGTCGTCCTTGCCCTGAGCGAGAATTTTCTCAGCCAGAGGTTCAAGCCCTTTTTCCTTTGCGATTGTCGCGCGGGTGCGGCGTTTCGGCTTGAACGGACGATATATATCTTCGAGGACGGCGAGTGTTTCGGCTGCGGCAAGCGCGGCTTTTATCTCGTCCGTCATCTTGCCCTGATCGGTTATCGCTTTGTCAATCTCCTCGCGTCTTGCGTCGAGCGAGCGGAGATATTCAAGTCTTTCGATGAGGTTGTGTATTTTCTGGTCGTCAAGAGAGCCGTGCGCTTCCTTGCGGTAACGGGCGATAAAGGGAATTGTGCAGCCTTCGTCCGAAAGGGAAATGACGGCGTTCACCTGCCACTCCTCAAGCCCCAGCTCCTTGCACAGTATTTTGCTTATATCCATTTGCTTTGCTCCTGTCATTATAATGTTGCATCTTTTATCATTATAACATACTTTTCCGCAGTTTGCAAAAGAATTTTGTCATATGAGAGGAAAAGGTTTACAAAGTCCGCCGTTTGTGATATTATTTATGCAAAACAAAAATCGTTTATGGGGGAATATAGGGTATGAAAGTAACGAAAGAAATGGGCGTTACCATGCGCGACACGACAATAACGTCCGGCGAGCCCGTTTTTCTTGATGTGACAAAGCCGCCGTTTGATATATACGGCTTGTGCGAAGGCTTTTGTCGACTGCCGAGGCCTGTCGCCGAGGCGACAAGCAAAGAGGTTGCAGAGCTTTCTCTTATGCCGGCGGGAGGAAGAATCCGCTTTAAGACCGATTCCGATTATGTGGTTGTTCATGCCGATACGGACGGAGCTCTTGCGGACGACACAAACGATACGTATGTTTCAAGGCGCGGCTTTGATATGTTTGAGATAAGGGATGGAAAGCCGTATTTTTCGGCGATTTTTGTTCCGTCGCAGGGTGACGGCAAGAACTATTCCGAGGGCAGGATACGTTTTCCGTCCGCAAAAATGAGGGAGCTTGTAATCAGTCTGCCGCTGTTTGCAAAGGTAAAAAACGTATATATCGCACTGCGCGAAGGGTCGACTGTCGAAAAGGGCGAAGAATACAGCCATAAAACGCCGATTGTGTTTTACGGCTCGTCGATTGTGCACGGCGTCGGCGCGGGAAAGCCTTCGTCAAATTATCCCGCAATAATCGGCAGAAGGCTTGACAGCGACTTTATCAATCTCGGCTTTGCGGGCGCGGCAAAGGCGGAAAAAGCCGTAATGAGCTATATTTCGCTTCTGACAATGAGCGCTTTTGTTTATGATTACGACCACAACGCTCCGTCGGCGGAGTATCTTGAAAAAACGCATTACGACGGCTATAAAACAGTTCGCGCAAAGCAACCCGATCTGCCCATAATAATGGCGTCGAAGGTGGACTATTACAGCGACGAAGCCGAAAACGAAAAGCGCAGGCTTATAATTGAAGAAAGCTACAAAAGAGGAATTGCGGAGGGCGATAAAAATCTGTATTTTGTCGATGGAAGGCACATTTTCGATGACGACCTGCGAAACGAGTCGACGCAGGACGGCTGTCATCCGAATGACGTCGGCTATCTTGCAATGGCAAAGGCTTTCGGGGATATAATTGAAAAACTGATCTGAATATGATAAAATGCTGTCAAATAGGCACACGACCGTTTTTCCAAGACGAAGATTTGTGAATATTATACACATTTTGCAAACAAAATTTACAATTTGCCGCCCGCTGTTGCAAATCAGAAGCACGAGGTGTAAAATTGACTTATCAGTCGCAGACTTCACCGCATTATCTGCGGAATTCATTCATACGGTGGACAAAAATGAAGAAAATCATTACGTTTTTAGCGGTAATTATTATTTCGCTTTTCTGCCTTTGCGCCTGCGAAAACACGCAGGAAACAGGTACGACGACAGGCTCTGAGCACATCCACGCCTATGGCGAATGGCAGACTGTCAAAGAGGCGGACTGCGTAAACGCCGGAGAGCGGGAGAGAACCTGCTCCTGCGGCGAAACGGAGACGGAAGAAATCCCGGCGCTCGGTCATACTGGTGGTACTGCTGAAAACTGCAAATCGCGAGCAAAATGCGAGCGTTGCGGGGTGACCTATGGCGATTACGGTCCGCATATAGGCGGCGAGGCAACCTGCAAGCAGCGCGCAATATGCGAGGTCTGCTCTTATCCTTACGGCGAGGTCGATCCCGATAATCACCAAAAGATCCTTGCGGCAACGTGCGTTTCAAAAGAAAAATGTCGCGACTGCAAAAAGGAACTGGGAGACTCGCTTGACCCCAAAAACCACGAAAAGCTGGAGGGCAAGGGGCTTGATAAGGTCTGCGCGGGATGTAAACGGACGCTTCTGCCCGAAACGGACGCAGGCATTGTCGACAGCACAAACGAAAAGCCAATAGATTATAATGAATATCTGAAAAAAGTGAACGATGAGAGAAGGGATAGACTCTCAAAACCTTATGAAGGAATTGCGCCTCAATATGTCCGCTCGGACAAAAACAAGCTCCTCACAGCGGCGGAAAGGGAAAAATACGTCTCTGCCGACATGCCCAAGAGAAACGGGGCTATGATGACGAAGGAGCAGGCTCTTGCGGACGCGGAAATCTGTTTCAAAGCGTTCTATACGTATTATTCTCTCTATGAATATTTCGGCGCAGACAAGTTCGAAGAAGCCGAAAGGAAAGCCGTTGCCGCGATAAATGCATATTACGAAGAATACGATATGCCGATGACGGACGGCGATTTTTATGACATAATTCTTTCTTCGCTTGATTTTATCGTTGACGCTCATGCGGGCATGTACGGCACCTCGCGAAAAGGGAGCTTTGCTAAACTGAACAAGAAATATACTTATGCGTATTATGTCGAAGATATAATTTTCAGAGAGGATGACACAGGTTATTACACCCTTGTGCAAGGGAAGAAATGGTATCTTGAAAAAGTAAACGGCGGAGATTTTTCGGAATATCTTAAAGTCACAATCGACGAAAGCGGCGAGCTTGTTTATGCGCTTGTCAGAATAGCAAATCCGGATGAGGAAAAGCTCGACGGCGATACGCTGACGGTTAAAAGGGGAGAAACCGAATACAGTCATAAAATAGTATGGAAAAAGTATAACACGAGATTAAGCGCCGGTGAGACAATAGCCGGAGCGAGAATTGAAAACGGCGTTCCGATAATCCATATAAGGAGCTTTGACAGTGGGAGATATGATGCGGAACTGTTAAAGTATGCCGGCACAGGGTCACAGCTCAAAAAACAAAAGCTGTTTGTGATCGATTTGAGAGGCAACGGAGGAGGAAGCTCGCGCTATGCGGAGTCGTGGGTACGGAACTATTCGGGCTCGGATGTCGGATATCCGTTTGTGTGGGCAAGACTGAACGCAAGCTTGTCAGGCTCATCAATCAATGTGGCGGTGCGACCGTTTGTGCCGAAAGAAAACCCGAACAACACGATCGTGCTTATCGACAAGAATGTTGCCTCTTCCGGAGAGCTTGCGTATCAGTATCATTCCACATTCAATAATACGCTGTTTGTCGGCACAAACACAGCTGGCTGTATGCTCGCGGGAGAATACGTATATGTTCAGGTCCCGAACTCCAATACTGTCTTTGTTATCGGGAGAAACTATATTGACGTCTGCAAAGACTATTATAATGGTATGAACCCCGAAGGCATAGGCCTTATGCCGGACGTTTTCGTCAACAGCACGGAAGCGCTCGACCTTACAATGAAGATGATTGAATATTACGGCATTGAAAAAAGCAAGGACACTTCGGGCATAACGACATTCGGAACGGGAAAAAGATAAAAATTTGCTTAAAAAATCCGCGGGGAGTGACAAACGTCGCTTCCCGCGGTGTTTCTTTCAATATTATTTTCCGCTTTCGCCGTAGTTTGAAAGGACTCTTGCGGAGGGGTCGGAGACGTTGCAGCCCTGCCATGACTTATTCGGCATCCAGAAGTCACAAATCATCTGCGACTGTCCGGGATAATATTTTTCAAATATCTCGCGATAAAACAGTGACTCCTTTGTAAACGGGGTGCAATGGTCATACTTTTTGCGTTTTTCTTCAAATTCTTTATCCGTATAAAGCTCTTCGGCGTACGCCTTGAGATAATCGACCATCGAATGACCGACAGCGTCCGAAAAGGCGGCTTTTTCGCGGAAAAGAATGTCATGGGGGAGATAATCCCCTTCAAAAGCATGACGGAGAAGGTATTTCCCCTTGCCGTATCTGTTGAGCTTCAGCTCCGGATCGACAGACATGACGTAACTGACAAAATCGAGATCACCGAAGGGCACGCGTGCTTCAAGGGAGTTTGCCGAAATACAGCGGTCGGCGCGGAGAACGTCATACATATGAAGTTCGCGGATTCTCTTTTCGGATTCCTTCTGAAATTCTTCCGCCGAGGGGGCAAAATCAGTATATTTATAGCCGAAGAGCTCATCCGATATCTCGCCCGTCAGGAGCACGCGGATATCGGTATTTTTATGGATATATTTGCAGAGCAAATACATTCCCATGCTTGCACGAACCGTTGTTATATCGAATGTGCCGAGCACGGAAATGACCTCGCAGAGCGAGCAAAGCACCTGATTTTTTGTCATTATGACCTCAGTATGCTCGCTTCCGATATAATCCGCAACCTCTTTTGCGTATTTTAAGTCTATTGCGTCGCCTTCCATGCCGATGGCGAACGTGCGTATGGGCTTTTTGCTTTCTCTCGCCGCAATTGCGCACACTAGCGACGAATCAAGTCCGCCGGAGAGCAGAAAACCGACGTTTGCGTCTGATACAAGGCGCTTTTTGACGCCTGCAATCAGCTTTTCGCGGATGTTTTTGCAGACCTCTTCAAGTCCGTCGTGACAGGTGTGCTCAGGCTCTGAAATGTTGCGGTAGCAGATGAATTTGCCGTCCTTCCAGTAATGCCCCGGGGGAAACGGCAGGATTTTATCGCAGAGACCGACGAGGTTTTTCGGCTCGCTTGCGAATATGATTTCGCCTTCTGCGTCATAACCGTAATAAAGCGGGCGGATTCCGATGGGATCTCTTGCGGCGATAAGCTCGCCGGTTTTGCCATCGAAGATTATCATTGCGAATTCCGCGTCGAGCATGGAAAACATGAATGTGCCGTATTTACGGTACATCGGCAGTATTATTTCGCAGTCCGAACCGCTTTTGAAGGTGTATTCGCACGAAAGCGCTTCGCGGTGTTTTTCGTATCCGTAAATTTCGCCGTTGCAGACAGCGTAACTGCCGTCAAGTTCAAACGGCTGCATGCCCTCCGGCGTCAGACCCATTATCGCAAGACGGTGAAAGCCCAGAAGTCCTTTGCCGGTGTTGATTATTTTGCTGTCGTCCGGTCCTCTTGAAACAGTCCTCTCAAAAGCTTCCTTGAAAACGGAAAAGGTGACACCCGAACCGCAATAACCCATAATTGAACACATAATAAAAATCCTCCGATATAATATTAAAGCATTCAACAGGGCAAGTGCTTTTCTCGCTGTGCCACCTGTTTTTCTTCTCTTTCCGACTTCGCAAATAAAGTCTCTCCGCTGTAACGGGCGGACCCGACGCACTTACTTTGCACGGCATTTCGGATTGTGGCTCGGCGGGTGTTCTTCTTCCGGATTCTTTCCGCATGGCTCTCACCGTTCCATGCTCGCTGTGGGCGATCTCCCGGGGTACTTTTCCCGCCTCGGACGCTTTTATATATAAGATTTATCTTACCCCGAACAGCAGATCGCTGTATGTGGGGAAGGGCCAGTATTTCTTTGACGTAACATTTTCCGCTTCGTCGCAGGCGACGCGGAGCTCCGCCATTTTCTGAATGACGACGTCTCGTATCAGCGCGGCAACCTCCGTTTCGTCCGTCACGGTTTTGAGCTTGACGAGTTCAAGGTCAAGTGCGGTTGCGGCGTCAGAAATTTCGTCGGCAAGGGAAGAGAGCTTTGCGATCGCGCCTTTTTCGTATTTACCGGAAAGCTCGGGAACGACGGAGAGCTTTGTTTTCAGCGTGCTTGCAAGGTCACCCGTATAGCTTTCGACAGCGGGCAGAATTTCTTTTCTCACCATGTCGACCATCGTAAGAGCTTCAATATTTACAGCCTTACAATAGTTTTCAAGGGTCGTTTCGTATCTTGCTTCTATTTCCGCGGGAGTGAATATCTTGTGTAGCGTCAGCATGTCGATATTCTTTTTTTCGAGCAGTGCTTTTGCGGCGTCGGGCGTCGTGCGAAGGTTTGAAAGTCCTCTCTTTTCGGTTGCTTCCTTTATCCATGCGTCGTCATATCCGTTGCCGTTGAAGATTATGCGCTTGTGCTCCTTTACGGTATTTTTGATTACTTCGTGGAGCGCGCTTTCAAAATCATCGGCGATTTCAAGTACATCGGCGTACTGACGGAGCGACTCGGCGACGGCGGCATTGAGCATTACGTTTGCGTCCGCAATGCTGTTTGACGAACCGAGCATACGGAATTCAAATTTGTTTCCAGTGAATGCAAATGGCGATGTGCGGTTTCGGTCAGTCGTGTCGCGGGTAAATTTCGGCAGGACGTGAACTCCGAGCCGCATGACGGTTTTTTCTGTCGCATTGTATGGCTTTTCTGTTTCTATCGCGTCAAGAACGGCGGTCAACTCGTCACCGAGGAACATTGAAACGACTGCGGGGGGCGCCTCGTTTGCGCCGAGACGGTGATCGTTTCCCGCTGTTGCGACGGAGAAACGGAGCAGATCCTGATATTCGTCGACGGCTTTTATAACGGCGCAGAGGAAAAGCAGGAACTGAGCGTTTTCATATGGCGTTTCGCCCGGGGTGAGAAGGTTTACGCCGGTGTCCGTCGTCATTGACCAGTTATTGTGCTTGCCTGAGCCGTTCACTCCCGCAAAGGGCTTTTCGTGAAGCAGACAGACAAGTCCGTGACGCGAGGCGACCTTTTGCATTATTTCCATTGTGAGCTGGTTGTGATCGGTTGCGATGTTCGTCGTTGTATATATCGGGGCAAGCTCGTGCTGTGCGGGCGCAACTTCGTTGTGCTCTGTTTTAGCGAGGATTCCCAGCTTCCAGAGCTCGTCGTTGAGGTCTGCCATATATGCGGCGACGCGCGGCTTTATGACGCCGAAATAGTGGTCGTCAAGCTCCTGTCCCTTAGGGGGCTTTGCACCAAAAAGCGTTCTTCCGCAGAAAACAAGGTCGCGGCGCTTTTCATACATTTCCTTGTCGACGAGGAAGTATTCCTGTTCGGGCCCGACTGAGGTTTTGACGCACTTGACGTCCGTATTTCCGAAAAGGCGGAGAATTCGCATTGCCTGCTTATTCAGCGCCTGCATGGAACGGAGAAGCGGGGTCTTTTTGTCGAGCGCCTCGCCGCCGTAAGAACAGAATGCCGTCGGTATGCAGAGGGTTTTGTCTTTTATGAAAGCGTATGATGTCGGATCCCATGCAGTGTATCCGCGGGCTTCAAACGTCGCGCGCAGTCCGCCGGAAGGAAACGACGACGCGTCGGGCTCGCCTTTAATAAGCTCTTTGCCCGAAAATTCCATTATGACGCCGCCGTCCGGGGATGGCGTTATGAAGCTGTCGTGCTTTTCCGCCGTTATACCAGTCAGAGGCTGAAACCAATGCGTAAAGTGTGTTGCGCCGTGTTCGACAGCCCAATCCTTCATCGCGTCGGCAACGGCGCTTGCGACGTCGCTGTCGAGTCTTTGCCCTTCGTCGATCGTCTTTTTCAGCGAGCGGTATACGGGGAGCGGCAGTCTCGCTTTCATGACTCTGTCATCAAAAACAAGGCTTCCGAAATACTCAGGTACGGTTTTCATAATAATCCTCCGAAAAATAAAAAACAGCGGGGAAGGGCGTTTTCGCTTTCCGCGAAACGGGACGCCATTGCCTCGCTGCCTGATTTTGCAAATAAAAAATGCGCCAAGGAGAGCATATCTCCGAGACGCCATTGCCTTCATGGGCGATATTATATACGAAAAAGAAACGTTTGTCAAGCCCCTTTTCAAATTTTTTTGTTTTCGGGCGGAAAAACAGATTGACAAAGGGCGCTTTTGCATGCTATCATATATCATCAAAAAACGCAGAGAAAGGCGGTTTGAACTTTTATGAAATACTCAAAGGAAGAGGTTGCCCAGTTTATAACCGAGGAGGATGTGAAATTCATCCGTCTCGCCTTTTGTGATGTTTACGGAAGGCAGAAGAACATTTCAATAATGCCGGGCGAGCTTGACCGTGCCTTTGAATACGGTATAGCGATCGACGCTTCCGCCATTGCGGGCTTCGGAGGTGAGGTTCATTCGGATCTGTTCCTTCATCCCGATTCTTCAACGCTCTGCGTGCTTCCGTGGAGACCCGAGCACGGGAAGGTTGTCAGGATGTTCTGCTCGGTGACCTATCCGGACGGCGCGCCATTTGAGGCGGACACAAGAAGTCTGCTCCGAAGGGCTGTCTGTGACGCGGAAGCGGAGGGGATAACCTTTGCGTTCGGCTCGGAAATGGAGTTTTATCTTTTCAAATGCGATGAAAACGGAAATTCCACGGGCGAAACATATGATAATGCCGGATATATGGATGTCGCCCCCGATGACAAGGGAGAAAACATCCGCCGCGAGATATGTCTCATGCTTGAAAGAATGGGCATTACGCCCGAAAGCTCGCACCATGAGGAGGGTCCCGGACAGAACGAGATAGACTTTTGCTATTCCGGCGCAATGACAGCCGCAGATGACGCGCTCACTTTCCGCACTGTTGTAAATACCGTTGCCGCAAGGAACGGGCTCCGCGCCGATTTTTCGCCGAAGCCCATAGACGGCAGGGCGGGAAACGGCATGCATATAAACTTTTCCGCAAAGGGCGGGCGCGGGGATGACGTCATGCCGCTCGTGATAGCGGGAATATTGGCTCATATCAAGGAAATTACGGTTTTTCTCAATACTGTCGACGCTTCATACAGACGCTTCGGGCAGAGCAAGGCGCCGGGGTATATCTCATGGTCGGGAGAGAACCGCTCGCAACTGATAAGAATACCTGCCGCGGAGGGCGAATACCGCCGCGCGGAACTTCGTTCACCCGACCCGCTTTGCAATCCCTACATTGCATTTGCACTGCTGATATATGCGGGGCTTGACGGCATAAAGAAGAAAATGACGCTTCCTGCGCCCGCGGATATAAACCTTTATACGGCGGCAAAGACCGTCACGAATAAATATGAAAAGTTGCCGGAAAACCTTGCTCAGGCGAAGGCGGCGGCAAGAGAAAGCGACTTTGTGAAGGCTGTTCTGCCGGAACGTATCGTCGCGGCATATATATAAGGGAAAAACGATACCGGAGAAAGGAGGGGCTTATATGGAGCTTACAGAGCATATTTACAGCGTGCTCATTGTTTCTTCGTCCGCAAAATTCAATACGTCCCTCTTTGCGCTTTTCTCCGAGGACAGATACAGCCCGATAACCGTCACGCCGGACGTCACCGGGGCAAGACAATGCCTTTCCGAGCACGCTTTTGACATTGTGATAATCAATTCGCCCCTGCCGGATGAGTTCGGAACGGAGCTTGCCCTTGACATTTGCGAGAGGAGCGGGACGGGGGTAATGCTTGTCGTGAAAGCCGAGCATTATACGGATATACAGTCCAAGGTTGCCGATTACGGCGTGCTGACCGTTTCAAAGCCGACGAATTCTCAGATAATCGCTCAGTCGTTGACGCTTCTCTGCGGGACGAGGGAAAGACTCCGCCGCATGGAGCAGAGGGCGGCGTCGATAGAAGAAAAAATGGAGGAGATACGCATAGTCAATCGGGCAAAATGCCTTCTCATTGAACAGCTGAAAATGACGGAAAAGGAAGCTCACCGATATATCGAAAAGCAGGCGATGGACAGATGTGTCACAAAACGGGCAATTGCGGAGAGCATAATTTCGACATATAAATAATGCATTTGTGAATAATATTGGGAGCGGAAGAATTTTCTTCCGCCTTTTTTGCGCAAAAAGTATCCAAACACGCGACTTTTTCACCGTTTGGTATAGTTGACACTACCGCAAGTGAGTGTTATCATTAAAAAAGAAAGCACTTGGAGGTTAGAGTTTATGACGGATATCGCAAAGAGCATAACCGGATTCAGAAAAAGATGCGGTTACACACAGAAAGAACTTGCCGCAAGACTCGGCGTTTCAATACAGACTGTTTCAAAATGGGAAAAGGGCATCAGCTCTCCGGATATAAATCTTCTGCCGACGCTGGCGGACACATTCGGAGTTTCGATTGACAGGCTCTTCGGGCGTGACTATGAGACGCTCTGTCAGACAATCGACGAATCATATGATGAGCTATCTGATCTTATGCTCAGAAGAGTGCGGTTTGTGCAGTCGCGCTACTGGTATCCCGAATCCGAAGAGGAAAGAATGACTTTAGTGGAGAGTTGCAGACAGATACTATATGATGACCCGCATGCCGAGGTCGGTTACGGTCTTCCTTATACCAAAATGTTTTATTATTCGCCGGACACCGGCTTTGCCGGAGTTGACGATGTCGGCAAGACGATGTTTACGGACGGTGTCGACGAGTTTTTTGAGTTTATCGGGAAAAAGGTCAACAGGAGGGTTATAGATCTGCTCCGCGTCAACGGAAGAAGGCGGCACATAAGTGTCGAATTCATTGCGGAAAAGCTCGGCGAAAACAAGGATGACGTTCAGGAATGTATGAACTTCCTGATGAAATACGGTATTATGGCGGAATTTGATGTTCCGCTTGACGGGGAAAGAACGGTCAAGATATATAAATGGATTGAGCCGGGAATGGGAACACGGCAGTTTGCGCTCCTCCGCATTGTTGCGGCTTTTTCAAAAAAATTCATGACCAAACCGACAAAGCTTGCGGCTTGGGTAGGTTGACGAACCTATAAAATCGTGGGGGTAGGATATCTGCACAGTGCAGTGGCGAAAAGCGGGCACAATGCCCGCTTTTTGTTTGCCCATAAATGTTTTTCCTCGCGCTTCTCAGGTTGACATTTTGCCAAATAAATGTTAAAATTATAAAAAACAAAGTCATCGGAGGACGAAAAATGGTTGATATTGCCGCAAACATAACCGAATTCAGAAGAAGGTGCGGTTACACACAGAAGGAACTTGCGGAGAAAATAAATGTTTCCGTTCAGACGGTATCAAAATGGGAAAACGGCATAAACGCGCCCGATATAAGCATGCTTCCCGTGCTTGCTTCCGCATTTTCGATTACGGTCGACATGCTTATCGGTTGTGCTGCGGGTATTGACTGCGTCACGCCGGAGTATGCGTATGATGAAGCAGTCGAGCTTATCATCGCAAGAGTCAGAATGTTTTATGCAAAAGGGCAACGTCCGGAGAATTCAGACGAAAAGAGAAAGTGCGTGGACGCTATAAAGGGTCTTCTTTTTGAAAACCCGTCATGGGAAACCGGACTCGGAACTTTCGGCGAAAGGGCGCTTTATTATTCGCCGGATACGGGCTTTGCCGGTCTCAACGACGTCGACAAAAAGCTGTTTTCGGACGGCGTCGGCGAGCTTTTTGAATTTCTCAGCAGTAAGCTGAACAGGGACATCATCGAAGTTGTATATGCATATGGGTCGAACCGTTATATAAGCGTTGAATATGTTGCGGAAAAGGTCGGCGCGGGAATGAGCGACGTCCGCCGCTCTATGGACTTCCTCTGCCAAAAATCCGCCCTAGCGAAGACGTCGTTCCCGATTGAAAAGGAAAAGATTGTCGACGCTTATAAGGTTCCGCGATCGGAAGGCACGAGATGCTTTATAATGCTCCGCATAATTGCGGCATTTGCAAATAAATTCATGCAGAAATCCGAATTCCTGATATCGTATATCGACGCTTGAATATTTATCATACGGAGGACAAAATGAAGAGGATTATTACATTTTTAGCAGCTGTTATTATCTCGCTTTTCTGCCTTTGCGCCTGCGAAAACACGACAGGCTCTGAGCACGTCCACGCCTATGGCGAATGGCAGACTGTCAAAGAGGCGGACTGTGTAAACGCCGGAAGACGGGAGAGAACCTGCTCCTGCGGCGATACCGAAACGGAAGAAATCCCGGCGCTCGGTCATACCGGTGGTACTGCTGAAAACTGCAAATCGCGAGCAAAATGCGAGCGTTGCGGGGTGACCTATGGCGATTACGGTCCGCATATAGGCGGCGAGGCAACCTGCAAGCAGCGCGCAATATGCGAGGTCTGCTCTTATCCTTACGGCGAGGTCGATCCCGATAATCACCAAAAGATCCTTGCGGCAACGTGCGTTTCAAAAGAAAAATGTCGCGACTGCAAAAAGGAACTGGGAGACTCGCTTGACCCCAAAAACCACGAAAAGCTGGAGGGCAAGGGGCTTGATAAGGTCTGCGCGGGATGTAAACGGACGCTTCTGCCCGAAACGGACGCAGGCATTGTCGACAGTACAAACGAAAAGCCGATAGATTTTAATGAGTATCTAAGCAAAGTGACAAAGGAAAGGGACGCAAGACTTTCCAAGCCTTTCAGCGGTAAAGACTATACTCATAAACCGACGGACGAAAGCAAAATGCTTTCAGCCGCCGAGCGGGCGTCATACATATATGACGCATACAATATGCCGAAGCGCAGCTCGTCCGAGATAACAAAAGAGCAGGCACTCGATGATGTGAAATTCGCCTTCAAAGCGATCTATACATATTACGGGCTTTATGAATATTTCGGCGGCGACGAGGTTTTTGAGGCGGCGGAAAAAGAGGCTATTCAGAAAATCAACGAAAGATTTGAGCAGAAGCAGTCATTCATGAGCGATACGGAGTTTCTTGAAATACTCCGTTCTTCGCTTGACTTCATTGTCGACAGCCACGGCGGAATATACGCCGGCAAAAGCGGCGGCTCTTTTACAAAGCTGAACAAGAAATATACTTATTCGTATTATGTAAAAGACATAGTTTTCAGAGAAGATGATATAGGCTATTATGCTCTTGTCAAGGGGAAGAAATGGTATCTTGAAAGCGTAAACGACGGAGATTTTTCGGAATATCTCAAAGTTACAATCGACGAAAGCGGCGAGCTTGTCTATGCGCTTGTCAGAATAGCAAATCCGGACGCGGAAAGCCTTGAAGGAGATACGGTCACCCTGAAAAGGGGCGACACCGTATGCAGACTTGATATTGATTGGACTATGCTCGGAAAATTTTCGGGCGGCTCCGGAGAGACAATATGGGGAACAAGGGTTGAAAACGGCGTTCCGATTATCCACAGCAGAACAGTTTCAAACATTTACAGCGCGGAGCTGGATAAATTTGTCGCTTCGGGCTCTCAGTTTTCCGATCAGAAGCTTTTCATCTTTGACCTGAGGGGAAACAGCGGCGGAAACAGCCTTTATGTGAGCAGATGGCTTAAAAACTATTTCCCGCGCGCTTGGTTTTCGTATCCTTGTTCGATTTCCGGCGTTATGTCCCCATGGAAGACTCAACAGGATCAGAACATGAAGATCGTTCTTATCGACAAGGGAGTTTGTTCTTCCGGAGAAGGGGCATATACTTACCTCTCGGCTTTCACAAATACGCTTATGGTCGGTACGAACACAAGCGGGTGCGTCCTTGCCGGAAACTATATATATGCAAAGCTGCCGAAGTCGGGTATCATTCTCTGCCTCGGAACCTTCTGCTGGGACTATCCCAACGACTATTACAAAGGTATGAACCCAGAAGGCATAGGCTTTATGCCGGATGTTTTTGTCGACGGTAAGGACGCGCTTGATCTTTCAATGAAAATGATTGAATATTACGGCATTGAAAAAAGCAAGGATACGTCAAGTGTAAAAACCTACGGAACGGGAAAAAGATAAACATTGATCGGCTCTGTCAAAGCGCAGAGCCGATTTTTTTGATAAAAATCTTTCGGTATTGCATAAATCTTCTTTGCGTGCGCAGAATATCATTGGGCAAACGGAAAATTTACCGTTTTGCGTAAAGGTAAATATCGGAGGATTTATATATAATGAAAGCAACCGGAATTGTCAGAAGAATTGACGATTAGGTTATAATAGGAGCAAGGTCAGAAAGCCTTGAAAACACTGGTGTTTCGCTGATTTTGTCCAACTTTCACGAGCAAAAAGTGAGCAAAGCTCTTTGACTGCGGTAAGCTGCAACCGCAACCGTGAAAGGAGGCAGCAGCATAAAACTGAATATCATCGGGAAGCCCCGGTATTGCACTGCGCATAGCAGAACAATACCGGGGCTTTTCTTGTTTCAATCTGAAAATGGAGGTCGTACAAAATGAATGCACCCGATAAAGCTGTGGCGTTTGAAGCTCTGATGAAAGACACTCCCGGCTTTGATCACTATGACAGCGGCTACGATGGAATCCTTCCTGAATGCCGGAATTGCCGTTTCCATCGTCCCCTATGGAAATATCAGTCCTGCGTATTCGAGGAATGCCCATATTGCATTACCAAGCAGTCCACAAAGAAGGTGATGTCCAATGAGAGGTAAAACCGGCGCAGATCGTGAGATCAGCGTCAACACCTATACCGGTGGCTTCACCACCATGCTTAACCACCACCTGAGAAACAGGAATCTTTCTCTCAAGGCAGTAGGTCTTCTCTCAAAGATGCTCAGTCTTCCTCCCGATTGGGACTATTCCATCCGTGGGCTTGCAATGCTGAATACAGACGGCATTGACGGTATCAGAACGGCTATGAAAGAGCTGGAAGACGAAGGATATGTTGTTCGTGTTCAATCCAGAGACGAGCGCGGGAGAATGTCCCGCAACAAATACACGGTTTACGCACTGCCGCAGAAGGAAAAGCCGTCACCGGATTTACCGTCATCGGAAAACCCGACAACGGTTAAGCCGCCACCGGATGAACCGATGACGGAAAAGCCCACGCAAATAAATACTAATCAAGTAATCCCTAAAAAAAGAAATGACTCACTTAGTAAATATCAATCTATCAATCCTGATGGGATGGATGCGATGGATGAAAGAGAGCGTTATGAAGAAATTATTCGTGAAAACTTGGAGGTAGATATTTTATCTCAGGACAGCCGGTATGACATTGACCGCGTGAATGAAATTATCGAAGTCATGCTGGATGCCATCTGTTCTACAAGTCCAACGCTCCGTGTCAACAATGCAGATATGCCGAAGGAGGTAGTCAAATCTCGTCTCTTGAAGCTGAACAGCAGCCATATTGATTATGTCTTCGACGCAATGCGGAAAAGTCCATCGGACATTCGGAACATCAGAGCCTATATGCTGACGGCACTCTATAACGCACCGGCTACGATAGACAATTACTATTCCGCGTTGGTTAATCATGATCTCTACGGCGATCAAGGAACAAAAGGCTGGTAAGCCTAAATCAGCAGGAGGTGAAAGAGTGTACTTCAAAATCCATCATATAGGTGTGCCGCCTTAGTATGGCAGCACTCATCTACAATTCTCTCAGGAAGGAGGTTTTAATCGGCAATGCAGGACGAAGTAAATACCAAAGTAATTGCCATCGCCATCAAAGGCGGCAAGATCACTGCCGAGGTGCTGGAAAAGGCACTCAAGAAGTTCGTCGAGGAAATTGAAAAGGCTCAGAAGCAAGCCCGTCAGCCCAAGACCTATCGAGGCAAGCAGTCCATCAAGCACCTTGTCCAGCAGAATGCCGCCATCAACAACATCGAAGTGACGGACGGAAACATTAAGTCCTTTCAACGCACAGCCAACAAATACGGGATTGACTATGCACTCAAGAAGGACACCTCAGAGCAGCCTCCCCGATACCTTGTTTTCTTCAAAGGTCGGGATGTGGATGTTATGACCCAGGCGTTCAAGGAGTTTTCCGCAAAAACCGTCAAGCAGAGCGAAAGACCTTCGCTCAGGCAGAAACTTTCTCGCAGCCGTGAACAGGTGCAAGCGCAGCACAAAGAGAAAGTCAAGATCAAAACGAAGGATCGGGGCGTGGAGCTGTGAAAAAGAAACTCGACGCAAAGCGCCTTGTCCTTCTAAACCTCCCGTATGTATTCGCGTTCTACTTCGTAGATAAGATTGCCTCCGTCTTTCGACTGGCACCCGGAACGGAGATGATCGAGAAGCTCACGGCTGGCTTTGCCAATTTCGGCAGTGCGTTTGCCAATCCCTTGCCCAGCTTTCATCCGGTGGATCTTCTCATCGGTGTTGCGGCAGGAGCTTTACTCAAACTTGCGGTCTATGTGAAAGGAAAGAACCGTAAAAAGTTCCGGCAAGGCGTTGAATACGGCTCTGCCCGTTGGGGCAAGCCGGAAGACATCAAGCCCTATATGGATGAGGACTTTGACAACAATGTCATTCTCACTCAGACAGAGGCTTTGACCATGAACAGCAGACCGAAGCAAGCGAAGTACGCCCGGAATAAAAACATCATGGTCATCGGCGGTTCCGGCTCAGGTAAGACGCGCTTTTTTGTCAAACCAAACCTGATGCAGTGTACCTCCAAGCTCTATCCGGTCAGCTTCATTGTCACCGATCCAAAAGGAACTCTTTTGGTCGAAACCGGAAAAATGCTGGAACGCAACGGCTATATCATCAAGTCGCTGAACACCATCAACTTCCGAAAATCCATGCACTACAACCCGTTCAGTTATATCCGCTCAGAGAAGGACATCCTCAAACTGGTCAATACGATCATCGTCAATACGAAGGGAGATGGCGATAAGTCCGGCGAGGATTTCTGGGTGAAGGCAGAAAAGCTGTACTACACAGCCCTCATCGGCTACATCTGGTACGAAGCACCAGATCACGAGAAAAACTTTACTACCTTGCTCGAAATGATCAACGCCTCCGAAGCCAGAGAAGACGATGAGTCCTTCAAAAATCCCGTAGACATCATGTTCGATGAGCTGGAAGCCCGTGACCCGGATCACTTTGCTGTGAAGCAATACCGCAAATACAAGCTGGCGGCTGGCAAAACAGCCAAGTCGATCTTGATTTCCTGCGGCGCACGGCTTGCACCATTTGACATCGCGGAACTCCGTGAGCTGATGAGCTATGATGAGATGGAGCTGGACACACTCGGAGACAGGAAAACGGCTCTGTTCGTAATCATCTCCGATACAGATGACACCTTCAATTTCATCGTGGCAATTATGTACTCCCAGATATTCAATCTGCTTTGTGACAAGGCAGATGATGTCTACAACGGCAGACTTCCTGTTCATGTCCGTTGTCTGCTCGATGAGTTTGCGAACATCGGTCAAATTCCGAAGTTCGATAAGCTCATAGCTACCATCCGAAGCCGGGAAATCTCCGCTGCAATCATTTTGCAGTCCCAGTCTCAGCTCAAGACCATCTACAAAGACGCGGCTGATACCATCACTGGCAACTGCGACAGCATGATCTTTCTCGGAGGAAAAGAAAAATCGACGCTCAAGGAAATCAGCGAGGTGCTTGGAAAAGAGACGATTGATCTATACAACACCTCAGAAACCCGATCCAACAACAATTCCTATGGCTTGAACTATCAGAAGGTCGGTAAGGAATTGATGTCTCAGGATGAACTTGCTGTCATGGACGGCGGCAAATGTATTTTGCAGCTTAGAGGCGTTAGACCTTTTCTCAGTGATAAGTTTGATATAACGAAGCATCCAAAATACAAATTCCTGTCCGACTCTGACAAGCGGAACGCCTTTGACATTGAAAAATATCGGCAACACAAGCTGGTCATCAAGCCAAACGAAACCTTTGATCTCTATGATATGGGCGAGATCGAAGCGGAATGAAGCCCCGTCATGCACTGCGCATGGGCATTTGCCTGAAGCAGAACAATGACGGGGCTTCTTTTTTTATGCCCATTTTCCAATACACAAACCAAACTTTCATGATTTTCAAGGAGGAAATTTCTTATGGCATTTATCAATCAGGCAGTTACGGTTCTGCAGACGCTCGTTATCGCCCTCGGTGCCGGTCTGGCAGTGTGGGGTGTTGTCAACCTGATGGAAGGCTACGGCAACGATAATCCGGGCGCGAAGTCGCAGGGCATCAAGCAGCTCATGGCTGGCGGTGGCGTCGTTCTCATTGGCACTACGCTCATTCCCTTGCTGTCCACCCTGTTCTGATCAAGCAAGCCCAGCTTAACCGAAAGGTGGTGGAATATTGGGCAGTATCTTAGAAAAACTCGAACAAGCGATTAAGGACTTGCTGATCGGCTGGATCGAAAGCAACCTGACCAATATGTTCACCGATGTCAATACCAAGGTCGGCACGATTGCCGGAGAGGTCGGACAAACTCCGTCCACTTGGAACAGCAGCATTTACCAGATGATTCGGGGACTATCCGAGAATGTGATAGTCCCCATCGCTGGTATCATCATCACCTTTGTCTTGTGTTATGAGCTGATCACCATGATCACCGAAAAGAACAACTTGCACGATATGGACACATGGATGTTCTTCAAGTGGTTCTTCAAAGCGGCTGTGGCGATCTACCTTGTGACCAACACCTTTGACATTGTGCTGGCAGTATTCGACATCGGACAGAATGTGGTTGCCGGTGCAGCCGGTTTTATTCATGGCACTACCAACATCGACATTCAAGCAACCCTTGACGCAATGCGAACAGGCATGGAGGCAATGAGCATCGGAGAACTGCTCGGACTGTCCATTGAAACACTGGTTATCAGTCTGTGTCTCAAAATCATGTCCATTCTCATTACGGTCATCCTCTACGGCAGAATGATTGAGATTTATTGCACCGTCAGCGTTGCACCAATCCCCATCGCAACGATGAGCAACCGCGAATGGGGCAGCATTGGAACGAACTACCTCAAGAGCCTGTTCGCTCTGGCTTTCCAAGGCTTCCTCATCATGATTTGCGTCGGCATCTATGCTGTGCTGATCAACAACATGATCATTGCCGCAAATATTCACTCGGCTCTCTTCTCGGTTGCGGCGTACACAGTCATTCTGTGCTTCTCGCTGTTCAAGACGGGCAGCCTCGCAAAATCCATCTTCCATGCGCACTAAGGAGGTCAGCAGAATGAAGAAATACAACATCATCTATGCCGACCCTCCTTGGTCGTATCGGACCTATTCCAAGAAAGGTCAAGGGCGTTCGGCAGAAAGCCATTATCCAACAATGAGGCTCGAAGACATCATGGCTTTGCCAGTGAGTGAGCTTGCCGCAAAAGACTGTACGCTGTTTATGTGGGTGACATTTCCGTGCTTGCAGGAGGCATTTCAAGTTCTTGAAGCATGGGGCTTTACCTACAAGACCGTTGCTTTTGTTTGGGTGAAGCAAAACCGTATCAGCGATAGCCTCTTCTGGGGCATGGGCTATTGGACACGAGCCAATGCCGAGCTGTGCATCCTGGCAACCAAGGGACATCCCAAACGGGCGCACACCGGCGTACATCAGGTCATCATGAGCCACATTGAGCAGCATTCAAAAAAGCCAGACGAAACCCGTGACCGCATCATTCAACTCATGGGCGATCTCCCCCGCATTGAACTTTTCGCGCGTCAGTCTCCCGATGGATGGGATGTGTGGGGCAACGAAGTAGAGTGCAGCATCACACTCGGAAAGGAGGCTACAAATGGCATTTGTACCGGTCCCGAAGGATCTTAACCGCGTAAAAACCAAGGTCATGTTCAATCTGACTAAGCGGCAGATTATCTGCTTCGCTTTGGCAGCGGCAGTCGGTGTGCCGGTTTTCTTTATTGCAAAACCGTATGTGGCACTGTCTACGGCTGCAATGCTCATGGTCGTGATCATGCTTCCGTTTATCTTCTTTGCTCTGTATGAGAAGGACGGTCAACCGGCTGAGAAAATCCTCGGTCATGTTGTGAAATCCATGTTTTTGCGCGACAAGGTGCGTCCATACCGCACCAACAATTTATATGCCGCCATCCAGCGGCAAATCAAAGAACAGGAGGAATTGCAGATTGGCAAACAAATCCCAAAAGGCAAATAAGCCGAAACAGATCGTGAAAAACGGTCAGGTCTACGGCGATGCACTTTCCGCGCAGGAAAAGAAGCGGATCGTCATGCAGAAGAAAAAGGACAGAAAAGCAAAGAAAATTCCCAAGTCCGCGCAGCAGACGATCCCCTATGTGGAGATGTGCAAAGACGGCATCTGCAAGGTCAACAGCCGTCTCTACACCAAGACTATCCGGTATAACGACATCAACTATCAGCTTGCCCAGAACGAAGACAAGACAGCCATCTTCGAGAACTGGTGTGACTTTCTGAACTACTTTGACAGCTCCATCTTTGTTCAGCTCTCCTTTATCAACCAGAAAGCCGACATCAGAGAGTTCAGAAAACAGATCACCATCCCCGAACAGCAGGATGCGTTCAACGACATCCGCAAGGAATATTCCGATATGCTTCAAGATCAGCTCACCAAAGGCAACAACGGTTTGCTCAAGCGTAAGTACATCACCTTCGGTGTGGAGGCTGACTCCATTCGTACCGCAAAAGCAAAGCTGGATCGTGTCGAAACGGATATTCTCAACAATTTCAAAACTCTCGGTGTGGAGACTGAGCCGCTGTCCGGCTACGAAAGGCTGAAAGTGCTGCATGATGTGTTCAACATGGACACGCATGAGCCGTTCCGATTTTCCTATGACATGGTAGCCAGAACGGGGCTTTCTACCAAGGACTTTATTGCACCCACTTCCTTTGATTTCCGTGAAGGCAAGTGCTTCAAGATGGGCAGAACCATCGGTGCAGTGAGTTTCCTCCAAATCCTCGCCCCGGAGCTGAATGACCGTATGCTTGCAGACTTCCTTGAGATGGACAGCAACATTACGGTCAATTTTCATATCCGCACGATTGATCAGGCGAAGGCAATCAAGAGCATCAAGTCGAAGATCACAGACCTCGATAAGATGAAGATCGAAGAGCAGAAAAAGGCAGTCCGTTCCGGCTACGATATGGAAATCAGTGCGACTCGTTCCTGAACAAAGCCTTCGTGGTTGAAGGACAAAATCAGGC
>UQUT01000007.1 GCA_900544285.1 uncultured Eubacterium sp. | reverse complement strand
TTTTTGTTTGCACTCTCAATCGGCAGATTTAGATAGATGCTTAAAAACATCCTTACGGGAATTTGCCTTTATGCAATGTTTTTCTTGTTTAATGTTTGTGGTTAAATTCGATCGCCGTCCAACTTCGCCATTCTGTACCCAATACCGACATGAGTTTGTATATACTGCGGCGAATCGGGGGACGGTTCGATTTTTTTGCGCAAGGTAGCCATAAATACGCGTAGAGATGCTACATTACTTTCCCACGCTGCACCCCATATTTTTTGCGTAATGAAAGTGTGAGTAAGCACTTTTCCGACATTTTTGGACAGCAAACACAGCAGTTTATATTCGATGGGCGTAAGATGAAGCTCTTCATCGCTAAGGTAGGCACACCCTGCTGCATAATCTATTTTCAGATCTCCGTTTACAAAAAGCGAGTCGGATTTTCCGCAAGACTGCATAGACGAAAGCCTTCTGCCCATAACACGAAGTCTTGCAAGCAGTTCCTCTACGGAAAAAGGCTTTGTCAGATAATCGTCCGCTCCGGCATCCAAAGCGTCGATTTTGTCTTTATCTTCGGCGCGGGCGCTGATTACGATAATCGGCATTTCAGACCATGTGCGTATTTTTTTGATGACATCCACGCCGTCGATATCCGGCAGTCCCAAATCAAGCAAAACAACATCCGGATTATGTGAGGATGCCTCCATAATAGCACTTTCGCCGTTTTGCGCAATCAAATATTCGTAACCGCGTGTTTTCAGTGTCGTGCTGATGAGGTTACGAACAGGTGCGTCGTCCTCAACCACCAAAACCAATAAGTTACTCATGAATTTCCACCTCCCCGACGGGCAATGTAAAGGTAAATACCGCGCCGTGCGGAACATTGTCCGTTATCGTTATTTCTCCGCCATGCGCATTTATGATAGATTTGCATAGCGAAAGACCTAATCCGATGCTGCGACGACTGTCGGCAATTTTGTTTGTGCCGGTATAAAACATATCAAAAACGCGTGATTTTTGTTCGTCCGCAATGCCGTTTCCGTTATCCGATACGCTTACGGAAATCATATTACCGTCTTTTTTTGCCGTAATCGTAATTTGCGAATCGGACGGTGTATATTTGATAGCATTGTCAAGAAGATTGATTAAAACCTGCACAATAAGCCGAGCGTCCATTTTTGCAAGGAGCAACTCGTCTTGTTGTATCACGGTAATTTTTTGCATTTCGCTTTTCTTATGAATATGCTTCAATGCTTCGTCTATTACATCACGGACAAGCTCGGTCGTTAGATTTATGTTCATTCTGCCCTCTTCAAGGCGTGTCACCGCAAGCAGATTTTCAACAAGATTGATAAGCCAAAGAGAGTCACTGTAAATATCCTCATAAATCTGCATTTTTGTCGCATCATCAAAAGCATTTCCGTTTGAAATAAGGTTACTTGCATTTCCCGAAATGGACGTGAGCGGTGTCCGCAGATCATGTGATATGGAGCGGAGCAGATTTGCGCGCAACTGTTCGTTCTTTGCCAAAACCGCGGTGCGCTCTCTTTCTTTTGCGTTTACGATTCCGTCAACGGCAATTGCACATTCGCCGATGACGGAAACCACAATACTTTCGTCAAAAGAATCGATCGGATTATTTCCGACAAAAATGCCGACTGCTCCGTAATTCTTTTCGTTTTTACATATCGGCAGAAAAACATAACTGCTGTCGGAATAAATTCCCGTTCCTTTTCCGGCTTTTTGGTTATTATTTATCACCCACCGGACAATTTGCCTGTAATCCTCTGAAGGACTGTCTTTTGTATCTGTAAATGAATCGCATATTTTTTCCGCGCTCTCATTAAATATAATTACATTTCGACTCAATAACTTTCTCAAATGATCGGCTGTAACCCGGAACACTTCCTGTTCATCTGACGCTTTTTGAATCAGTTGATTGGAATCGAAAAGTATTTTTGTTCTGTATGCGGTTTGCGAAGCCTGCCGCTCACGCTTTTTCAGCTTTTCGGCAGCGCCGCCTATTATAAGTGAAGCCGCAAGCATGATGATAAATGTCACCGGATAACCGCTTCCGTAAGCCCGGAATGTAAACCTCGGCTCTGTAAATAAGAAATTGAACGCCAATACGCTCGCAACAGATGATATTACCCAGCAGGTTTTGCTTTCCGTCAGGATAGCTGTAATCAAAACGCCGAGCATATAGATCGTAATGATGTTTGCCTCCGTAAAGCCAAGGCTTGAAAAAAGGAAACCGAGCAGAGTTGAAAACGATAGCAAAATTGCCGAAACCGCCAAGCCTTTCAGGAGTTTTGCAAAATGCGGCTTTTCAAACAGCGTTTTCTTACCTTTGGCTATAACGGCATCGCTGTCCGGAATAATATGAATATCGACATTAGGAGCAAGCGATATCAGCTTTTCCGTCAAGGTCGGTTTGCCGATAAAGCGTCGCTTACCGACAACGCTTCTGCCAATCACTATTTTTGTGATGCCCGAAAGCCGCGCATACTCGGCAATTTGAAAGGGTACATCATCTCCGCACGCCGTAACGATTGTCGCGCCGCACTTTTCGGCAAAATGAATGTTTGCGAGCAAGCGATTCTTGTCTTCCGCCTCCATATATTCGGAAGCGGGAGTTTTTACATATAATGCCGAAAAGGACGCGTGAAACGCCCTTGCCATGGCTGCCGCAGTCTGAATGATTTTTGTATTTGAAGGTGCGGACGACAGGCAGACCAATATGTGTTCTTTTATGTTTTCAGAAAAACAGTTTTTCATTCGATATGACAACGCTCCTTGAAAATTGAATCATACTTATTACCATAAGCAAAAATGCTTGCTTGCATATATTATAACATATTTTTCCGAATAAATCTACATATCCGTGTGATCGTAAAGTTTAATCATATCGGTCAGATCATCATTCTTTCCGTCGTAAATAATCAGTTTTATATCTTCGTGAGTAATTTTGAATTTCTCTATATCGGAAATAACTTTCTCATAGTCATCCGTATCAAGGAACTGCACGTCAGGAGTATTTTTGTATTCTTTTTTAGTGGCTTCCTCGTTTGCTTCCAGGAAAGCGTCGAGCCTTTTCATAACGAAAAAGCCGCCAACCATAATTGCTATTACCGCAAAAACAAGTATGACTTCTCCCATGGCAATCACCTTCTTTGATATCCGTTAAATATCAAAGCATTTGCGCAATGCCTTATAATCTCCGAACACCAAAAGCGTTTCGTCTTCGGAAAGGACTGTGTCAGCGGTAACAACCGCATTGATTTTTCCGTTTTTCTTTGTGGCGATGATGTTTACATTGTATTTTCTGCGAATATCGATCTCTGCAATTGATTTCCCCACCCACGCCTGCGGAACGGAAACCTCAAAAATCGAACAGGAATCTCCGAGTGTTATATAATCAAGAATATGGTCGGATGTATATCGGATTGCAGCCCATGTGGCAAGTTGCTTTTCAGGGTAGATAATTTCGTCCGCGCCGTTACGCAGAAGAAATTTCGCCTGTACGTCCTGTTCGGCACGAGACACAACCTTTTGCGCTCCCAGCTCTTTGAGCAGGCAGGTCGTTTCAAGCGAACTCTGGAAATTTCCTCCGATTGTTACGATACAAACATCATAATTTTTTATACCGAGAGATTTCAGCAACGCTTCGTTTGTGCTGTCACCGATTTGTCCGTTAGTCACATATGGCATAGCATCGTTAATTCTTTCCTCATTTTCGTCTACTGCCATGATCTCATGTCCCAATTCGTGCAATTTCATTGCTATGTATTTCCCGAAACGTCCGAGACCTATCAATAAAATGGATTTTGTTTTCATATAAGTATCCTCCTCAGCCGACGGCAATTGTATCCGCCGGAAGTTTTGCTACTTGCTTTTTATTTGCTCCGAAAGCGGCATAGATCAGCGTTAATCCGCCCACCCGACCGAAGAACATGGACATAATCAGAATCATTTTAGAAGCGCTTCCGAGTGTCGGAGTAATGCCGAGTGTCAGTCCTACCGTACCTACGGCAGAGGCTGTTTCGTAAAGACATGATATGATAGGCAAATTTTCAATCGTACTGATAGCCATTCCGCCAACCAAAAACAGAGTTATGTACATCAAAAATACTGCCGAAGCTGTTTTTACGGTTTCATCATCAATCCGACGTTTCATAACTTCGGCGTTGTCTTTTTTTCGGAAAACGGAAAAAGCAGAAGAAAACAAGACTGCTATCGTCGTCGTTTTCATACCGCCTGCGGTTGACCCCGGTGAACCGCCTATCAACATAAGAATAATCATCAGGTATAATCCCGTGTCACTGATTGCGGTAAGATTTATCGTGTTAAACCCTGCCGTTCTCGGCGTTACGGATTGAAATAAAGACGCAAGTATGCGCTCTGTGACAGGTAAATCGCCACATTCAAAAAAGAAGAAATAAACAGCGGGTAAAACAATCAGCGCAGCCGTAACAATCAAAACAAGTTTGCTTTGCGTGCGATATTCTCTTATTCGCCACTTGTGTTTGCAAATGTCTTCCCATACAAGAAAACCGATACCGCCGACAATGATTAACAGCATAATCGTAATATTGATAACCGGTTGTCCGGAGTAGTGAGTCAAAGAAGTAAATTCGCCGTTTTTGGTTCCCATAATATCGAATCCGGCATTGCAAAATGCAGACACGGAGTGAAAAACAGCCATCCATATACCTTCTGCGCCGTAATCCTTGCAAAACACAGGGAGCATAATCAGTGCACCGATCATTTCAATCAAAAAGATCCCCTTGATTATAAATCCGGTCAACCGAACGATCCCGCTCACGTTCGGCGCGGAAATTGCGTTTTTCATTGTTTCACGGCTGAACAGCCCGATTTTTTTACCGGAAGCAACGGCAAGTGAAACTGCAATTGTTACAACGCCCATACCGCCGATTTGAATTAACAACAATATAATGATTTGCCCGAATATCGTCCAGTGTGTTGCGGTATCGAACACAACAAGTCCCGTTACGCATACGGCAGACGTCGAAGTGAAAAGCGCGTCTATAAAAGAAGTCCATTCATGAGACTTTGAAGAAATCGGCAGAGTTAATATCAATGCACCGAGTAATATGACCCCTGCAAACCCCAGCAGTATCATTTGAAACGAAGATAGTTTTCTTTTCAGTATTTCCATTCAAAATACCTCGATTTCATTTATCGGTATTATATTACCACATTTCCCGTAAAGATGGCATTAGATTTTTTACGAATGGTGTTAAGATTTTATAAAGAACTGCCGGCGGGCGGCATCACGCTTAATCCAATGATTACTTGGATTTGAAACAATGAATTGATAATTGTTTTTTGAAAAATTTGTGTTATTCTATAATCACACCGGTGAAATAAAATTTGGAGGTGCTTTTATGCAACTTAATCTGGGACAGAAAATACGCGAGCTTCGCCAGCGGGACGGACGTACACAGGAAACACTTGCAGAGGCAATCGGTGTGACGTCACAGGCGGTTTCACGATGGGAAGCAAACGGCGGGTACCCCGACATGGAAATGATTCCGTCCATTGCTCATTATTTCGGCGTTTCGATAGACGAACTTTTCGGTTACAACAATTAGCGTTCACAAAAAATCAACATGTTGGTTGAGAAAATCGAAAATATGAATTTTCAAAATAACGGAGTGGATATTAACATCGGCGAATGTATTTCATTTGCAAGGAACGCCTTGATCGAATTTCCGGGAAACGAAAAAATCATGCTCTGCCTCGCCTCGGTACTATATAATGCAGGATATGTTCGCTATGGAGAACATCATTTATCCGACAGCGAAGGATACGATATTCTGGATACCGAAAGGCATCGGACTTATTCGGAGTGGAAAGAGGCAATATCGCTTTATGAGAAATTGCTGAAAACCATGGAGGATGGAGCGCCGCGTCACCGTGTAATCCGCGAACTTACACAGTTGTATCTGAATATCGGAGAACAGGCAAAGGCACTTGCCGTGATTGAGACCGCTCCGGATATTTACGGCTCAAGAGAAATCCTGAAAGCAAAGGCAACAGACGGAAAAGAGCGCGCAAAAGCATATGGAGCGGCTCTGCTGAAAACAGTCATGACATGTTCCGAGCTTATGGTAAGCGGCGTCATTGCTTTCGGAAAGAATATGTCTCCTGCCGATAAGGCACAAAGCCTGCGCGGAGCCATTGCGATTTTCGGCAATGTCTGCACCGACGGGAACTACGGAATATACCATCCTTACATTGCAAGAATCTATACGTTGCTTTCGGTGTATCTATGGTTGGACGGCAAAAAAGACGATGCGTTTGAAGCATTGGATTATGCTCTTACGCAATTCAGATATTTTGAGGAATCCTGCGCGAAAGGCGCGCGTTGCTATACCGCGCCCTTGGTACGCTTGATTCAACCGGATGCGACTATTGACGATTCCCACCCACCTATATCGTATGCAAGTCTTGTCGAAGACTGGCCATGGTGGTGCGTACCCGAGGCTTCAAACGTAAAGTCTGAAATACAGGCGGACCCCCGTTGGCATGAATGGGTAGCGAAAACGCGGGCATGTGACCAAAAGAACTGAACGCGCCTGCCCTGTATGGACAGGTTGACTTGTCACCGAGATGTCATTTTCATCAGGTTCTAATTTTCGCAAGGAAGTGAAGGTTCAAGTCCTTTTACCGCACCATAAAAAAGCCTTGAATTGTGACGTTTACTTTACTGACCCATATTGTGTCTGGCAAAAAGGCCCTGATGAGAACAGTAACGGTTTGCTTCGGAAGTTTTATCCCAAAGGGAGAAATATTTCCCGTGTGTCCCCGCAAAGTCTTAAACTTTCATTCTGCTCAGGATTTGTGAAACCAAGAATTAAACATTTTGTTGCACTTCACTTGACAATTAACTGAATACGAGCTTTGTTTTCCGAGGGGTTCGATTCTCGCAGGCTCGTCGCCTTCAGGTCAAGCGGCTCTGACGCGCCACCGGCGCCTCATTCACTTCCGCCCCATTCGATTCCCCTTTGTAAAAAAAACAATACCGCCTTCCGGCGGCTTTGCTTTTTGGTGGAAACGAGGGGGCTCGAACCCATGACCTCACGGATGTGAACCGTGCGCTCTGACCAACTGAGCTACGCTTCCATGTCTGCAATAAGCATTTTATCACAGCAAATATTTTAATTCAAGGTCTTTTTCCGAAAAAATATAAAAAATCGTCGACTTCTATTGACAAATCCACGAAAAGCGGATATATTATAAGATGAACAGAAAAATGCGATCTTCGGGACAAGTTCTTCCGCGGGCAACGTAAAAGAGAGAGGCGTCACAGGCTGAAAGCGCTTCACGGCAGGCACGGAACGAATACCACCCGTCGGCACGGTGCAGGAAATGGCACTGCGGGCACGCCCGTTACAGCGCAAACGAGTTAAAATTTTGAGTGGAACCGTGCTATGCACCTCATATTTCCTATGGCGGAAGTATGGGGATTTTTATTTTTCCGAATATTTATTTTTGAAAGGATACAAAAACAATGGACATCAGAATCAACGGCGAAAATTACAGTGTTGAAAACGGACTTTCCGTTTATGACGCGGCGAAGTCGGCAGGAATTGCCGTTCCCCGCGAAGTAATCGCGGCGGAAATAAACGGCGAGACACACGAGCTCTCTTCCCCCGTTCATAACGGAGATGACGTAAAACTGCTTACCTTTGAAGATGAGGGCGGCAAAAAGACATTCTTCCATACAGCCTCTCATATTCTTGCGCAGGCTGTAAAGCGTCTTTATCCCGAAGTCAAGCTCACAATCGGGCCCGCTATTGATAATGGCTTCTATTACGATTTCGACTCCGACGTGACATTTGCGGCAGAGGAGCTTGAAAAAATCGAAGCCGAAATGAAAAAGATAGTCAAGGAAAACCTCAAAATAGAACGTTTCACACTTCCCCGCGATGAAGCAAAGAAACTCATGGAAGAAAAGGGCGAGCCTTATAAGGTACTGCTCATCGACAGAGTCCCGGAGGGTGAGGAAATATCCTTCTATAAGCAGGGCGAGTTTACAGACCTCTGCGCAGGACCGCACCTTTTCTCAACGGGTGCCGTCAAAGCATTCAAGCTCATTCAGTGCACAGGCGCATACTGGGAAGGCGACTCAAAGAACAAAATGCTCCAGAGAGTTTACGGCACGGCATTCCCGACAAAGGAAGCACTTGCCGCTTATCTCGATATGCTTGAAGAAGCAAAGAAACGTGATCACCGCAAACTCGGCAAAGAGCTCGGTCTCTTTACAATAATGGATGAAGGTCCCGGCTTCCCGTTCTTCCTCCCGAACGGTATGGTTCTCCGCAACACACTCATCGAATACTGGAGAGAAGTCCATAAGAGATACGGCTACGTTGAAATAAGCACACCTATGATCCTTAACCGCTCTCTCTGGGAACGTTCCGGACACTGGGCACATTATAAAGACAATATGTATACAACGGTCATCGACGGCGCAGATTTTGCCATAAAGCCGATGAACTGCCCGGGCGGTATGCTTGTCTATAAATCCGAAATGCATTCCTATCGTGATCTTCCCCTCCGTATGGGCGAACTCGGCGTTGTACACCGTCACGAGCTTTCCGGCGCACTTCACGGACTCTTCCGCGTCCGTTGCTTTACACAGGACGACGCTCATATCTTTATGACTTGGGATCAGATGAAGGACGAGATCAAAAACGTTGTAAGACTGTTTGACGAGGTTTATTCCGTATTCGGTCTGACATATCAGATTGAAGTATCGACAATGCCCGAAGATCATATGGGCGATGTCAAGGACTGGGACTTTGCAACCGAGACACTCAAACAGGCTGTAACGGAAATGGGTAAGGATTATGTCATAAACGAAGGCGACGGCGCTTTCTACGGTCCGAAGCTCGACTTCCATCTCTCCGACTGTCTCGGAAGAACGTGGCAGTGCGGTACGATACAGCTCGATATGCAGCTTCCCGAAAGGTTCGAGCTTGAATATATGGGCGCAGACAACGAAAAGCACCGTCCCGTAATGATACACCGTGTTGTTCTCGGCTCTATTGAAAGATTTATCGGCATTATCACAGAGCATTACGCAGGTGCGTTCCCGATGTGGCTTGCCCCCGTTCAGGTTAAGGTTCTTGCAATCGGCGAAGGTCACGTCGAATATGCGAACAAGGTCAAAGACGCTCTTGAAGCAAACCATATCCGCGTTGAAGTCGACGCAAGAAACGAAAAGATCGGTTACAAGATCAGAGAGGCTCAGCTCAAGAAAGTTCCTTATATGCTCGTCGTGGGCGATAAGGAAATGGCAGACGGACTTGTTTCCGTTCGTTCAAGAAGCGACGGTGAGCTCGGTCAGATGACAATCGAAGAATTCGTAAACAGAGCTGTCGAAGAGGTCAAGAACAAGACAAACAAATAATCAAAGATAAATCGCCCCGGTTTTCCCGGGGCGATTTCAAAAATGAAAGGCGAGGTGCGGACTTGAAAATAACGAAAACGGAAATCGTAAATATGATAATGATAGAAAATAAAAGCACGGGCAAGGTCCTTGTGCTTGACAGGCGCGGCTCTTGGGCGGGATTGACCTTCCCCGGAGGTCACGTTGAAAAAGGCGAGCCGTTTTATGATGCCGCCGCGCGTGAGGCAAAGGAAGAAACGGGGCTTGACGTCTCAGATCTGCACCTCTGCGGCGTTGTTCACTGGGGCAACAAGCAAAGCGGCGACTGTTATCTCGAATTTCTTTATAAAACGAGTCGTTTTTACGGCGTGCTCCTGCCGGAGACAGTTGAAGGCAGCATCTTCTGGATGTCGCCGGAAGAACTGAAAAACTCGGACAGGCTTTCCCCGAACTTTTCAATGTACCTGCCTATGTTTTTTGAAAACAAATACAGCGAACTGTATTTTGATTGGAACGGCACCGACTGGAACGGCAAGCCCGAATACAAATAAAATAAAAACCACCCGAGCGGGTGGTTTTTATTATATAGCCGAGTGCAATTCCCTTTCAAATGCCATCTTTTTCTCTGCATTTGATCTGCTTTGTAATGAAAGGAAGCACTTCCTCCTGTTCTATTTCAAGCGCAACGGCAAACTCCTCAAAAAGCATTTTCTCTGCAGCACGCATGAAACGCTCGTCCGTAATGCTGAGTTTTTTGCCCTGCTTTGAAAGCTCGTGCTTTTTGTTGTATGTAGCTTTGGTCAGCGCGACAAGCTCTCTCCGATCGCCTCCGGAAATGACCGACTCAAACCGGATTGAACGTGCGCGGTTATCATCAATCCAATCCATATGCTCTTCCGGAATGATCTCAATAAGCTCATATATTTCCTCAGGTGTGAGAACGTTTTTTATCTTGCCGAGAAGACGCTCGTTGTCAGCAGGAACAAAAATATCCGTACCGCTGGAATGTTTTCCGAGGGGATGGAGAACATAATACATTCTTCTTCCGGCTCCGAAGTCTTCCTCTCGCATATCAATAACCGTGCATACCCCGCTTGTGCCGTAAACAACGTTTGCTCCTATATCCGGTATCATAAAAAAGCCTCCTTTTCACACATTCTGTCGGAACAACCAAAAAAGCGACCTGCAAACAGAGCGCAAAACGGTTCCGTGTTTGCAAGCCGCATATTCAGCTTAAGCATGTTTGTAATTTAATTGTATCACATTTTCCGAAAAAATGTTATAGGCATTTTCAACAAAATCCCCTCCGGTTTTTTGGCAAATTATCTACTACGCCGCATTTTTGCTTTTTTCGGACACAATGTTGTGTATCCAGACGCCTTTTTTCAGAAGCACAGCTCCTACAACACATTTTATCAACTGGAGCGCCTGACAGCAGGCGTAAAGCGGAACTATCGGAACAGAGGTAAACCTGCTGAGCACATATGCCACCGGCACCGACACAAGCCAGATAAATACGCTGTCAAAAAGGAATGTGACAAATGTTTTTCCGCCTGCGCGAAGCGTGAAATACGAGGCGTGCACGAACGCGTCAAACGGCATAAATATTGCTCCGACGCATATGAACTTCGTTGCAAGAAGCCTTATGTCATCGCTTGTATTATAGAGCAACGGGAAGAATTTTGAAACGCCGGCATAAAGCCCCGCAATAATTATTGCGGAAAATACGGAAAACGCCACGAGTTTTTTATCATCGCTTTTTGCGCCTTCAACATCGCCCGCGCCGAGCTTATGACCGATAATTATACCGACAGTCGACCCAAGCGCCATAAACGCAACGCTCATAACGTTCCAGAGAGTTGTCGTTATGTTCATGGAGGCGATTACGCTCTGCCCGCGCATTGAATAACACTGGTTAAGCATTGCCATTCCGCCGGACCAGAGTCCTTCGTTCATGAACAGCGGCATGCCGCGGACAAGTATCTGACGGGAAAGTCCGACGGGCACGCGGAACGTTTTATAAAGTCCGGCGACAAAGGCATATCTCTTTTTTCTCGTGTGTGTTGCAATCACAACTATTCCGAGCTCCGCAAAACGGGAAATCGCAGTTGCGATAGCCGCGCCCTCAACGCCCATTTTCGGAGCCCCGAAGTTACCGTAAATAAGGACATAATTAAAGAATAGGTTGACAAGCACGGCGGCGATCCCTGCAGCCATGGGAAGAACCGTTTCCCCTGTTTCGCGCAGGGAGCTTGAATATGCCTGCGCTATTGCGTAAGGAACAAAGGTTACTATCAATATGTTTATGTATGAACGTCCGAAACCGAGAGACGCCGCGGCGTCCTCAACCGAGCCTTCGCCCTTCAGATAAAGCGTCACAAGATTGCCGCCGAAAAAATACAGAATAAGCCCACCCGCGACAGCAAGAACCGTGCACGATATCAATTTGAAGCGAAGCGTGTTTCTCACGCCTTCGACGTCATTTTTTCCGTGAAACTGTGCGCCGAAAATTCCCGCGCCCGAAAGTGCACCGAAAATGCAGAGGTTAAACACGAAAATGAGCTGATTTGCGATTGCAACGCCCGTCATTTCGACAGTGCCCACCCTGCCTATCATTATATTATCCAGAAGGCTGACAAAGTTTGTTATACCGTTCTGGAGCATTATGGGTATGGCAATTGCAAGCACACCCTTATAAAATTTTTTATCGCCTATGTATTGTTTTATCATTCTCTCTCCGTAACATCAAACGGCTTATCAAGCGCGTTCTTTACACATATTTTTATTTCCGCAAGCTCCTTCTTGCTTATGAGACCGGAAAGGTCGCAACGGAGCTTTGAAACGTCCTTGCCCGTGATAGCGAAATACATCGTCACTGCCGCCGCATATCTGCCGACGGGAATCGAAAGGTGAAATCCGTCGCGCGTCAGCGTGTCGCCCATATAGCCCGCGCGGAGGTTCTGTATTGTTGTTCCCGAAGGAATAACGCCGGCGAAATCTTTTATCGCAAGCACCTGATTTTGAACACACGAGCATATGGCGTTATACATTTTTGTCTGGTTACGATCATAGCGGACAAAATGTCCGTGGTTGCTGTCGCCCTGATACGCCCATGTCATATGCCACATTAGCTTTGTTTTTTCGGGTTTTATCTTATTTACACAGTCAACGAGAAGTCCGAGATCTGAAAAAGACTCCGGCATGCCGCTTGAGCCGCTGCCCTGTTGCATTGTGATGACGTCCCAATCTTCTTCCTTCACGGCTTTTTCTATCGTTGCAAACATTGTCGACTTCCATTGTCCGTCCGTGTTTTTGAAATATTGATAAACCGGCGCTCCGTAAAGCGCGTTCGCGCTGTGTATATCAATCGTGCATCCCGGAATGAAAAGATTTCCGAGAACGATATTCTTTTCGCCCATGCTGTCCGCAACTCTGTAAAGATATTCATAGGAATCGCAGCTGAAGCTGTTTCCTATGGCAAGTATTTTGAATGACTTCTTCATAATTATGTTTGCCCTTTCGCACAGATACCGCAACATTATATTTCAAAACGGGCAAAAAGTCAATACCTCCGGTAAATTAAAAATGTCATACGAATATATCACCCGAAGACTATTACGGCGCAAGCAAACCGATTTAAATAAAGTAAACCGAAAGAAAAGACGGTGTGTGCCGTCTTTTCCTTATATTATATGCGACGGATAAACTCCGTTACCGCAGCCGCAGAGCGTCTCGCGGCGGCGTCTATGAATTTCAGATATTCTTCTTCTCCGCCTCCGGCGTCGGAAACGGTGCGCACGATGCAGAACGGAACATTTGCCATGCGGCAAATCTGTCCTATTGCTCCGCCTTCCATTTCGCAAACGATACCGCCGCTTATGCGGCGCACGTTTTCTCTCATTTCTTCTGTTGCGACGAACGTATCTCCCGTTGCTACCGTTCCCCTTACGGTTTTGCTGCCGGTTTTTTCGGTACATTCGGCAAGAAGCGCAGACAGCTTTTCATCGCATTTCATATGGACTTCCTTCAGTGCGTCGATAAATCCTTTGCACTCGCCGCCGCAATAAGTTGTATCATAATCATATTCGACAACGTCCGTGGCAATTACGGTATCGAGCAGGCTTATTTCCGGCACAAGCGCCCCGCTGATGCCCGTATTTATGACAAATTCGGGGTTATAGCAAAGGAGCATTGTCTGCGCGCAGGCGGCGGACGCCACCTTTCCGACGCCCGAAACGGCAACGCAAACGGGCTTTCCGCAAAGAAGCCCGCTTATGTATTCTCTTCCGAGAAGCGTCTGCGAGTGTTTTTCCGTCATATTGTTTATAAGCGTCTGAGCCTCTTTTGTGAGCGCGCAGATTATCGCCGCTCTGACATTGCCTTTCATCCCCGAAGTTGTTTTTTCGCTTTGTTTTTTTAAGTCGACGCTGTCGACCGAGGAGTTTGCGATTTTCGTCGCATTCCCTTTATTATCCATATTATTCGAGCCTCCGAAGTGCTTTCTCTGTATTTTTGCGGTTTTTATTGTATCATATATGAACATTTTTTACAAGCGATTTTGTAAAAAAGGCGGGGGGACTTCGTCAATATGCCAAAGTTTGCGTTTTTCGATGAAAAGTATTGATTTTTGACACAACATATTGTATGATTAGTATAGTTTTCGTGCTTCACTTTTGTGAAATATGCAAAAAGGAGTGATTCCAATGCAGCTTTTGGAAAACAGAATAATAAAGGACGGGCAGATCCTCGGCGGAGACATCCTCAAGGTCGATTCGTTCCTCAACCATAATATAGATATTCCCTTCGTAAACAAACTCGCAGAGGAACTGCACCGTCTTTACTCGGACTGCGGCGTAACCAAAGTGCTCACAATAGAGGCGTCGGGGATAGCAATAGCTTCTCTTACGGCACTCTCTTTCGGGGTGCCTATGCTTTTTGCGAAGAAATCAAAATCGTCCAATATAACGGGCGACGTTTTTTGTTCCACTGCTCATTCATATACGCATGGGTGCGACAACAACATAATCGTTTCAAAAAAATTCCTCGGGAAAGACGACAAAATCCTCATAATAGATGATTTTCTCGCCAAGGGCAGTGCCCTTTCCGCCCTTTGGGACATTGCAAAACAGGCAGGAGCTGAAGTCGTCGGCGCGGGGATAGTCATTGAAAAGGAATATCAGGGCGGAGGCAATCTTCTCCGCGAAAAGGGATTGCGCATCGAGTCTCTTGCAAAAATAAAATCGATGAGCGCGGAAGACGGAATTGAATTCTGCCGCTGACAAAGGTTTAATGTAGCTCTGCTACTTAAATAAAAAACAAAAACACAAAAATCAAAGGAGAAACAAAATGTTGAAAAAAGTTCTTTCCACGGTGCTCGCAGTTGCCATGCTCGCGGCTGTATGCGTGATTTTCGCTTCCTGCGGAAACAGCGCAAAGGATTTCAAGATAGGTGTTATCTGCCTCCACGACGAGACATCCACCTATGACCTCAACTTCATAAACGCCATTGAAGGCGCACAGAAGGCTCTCGGACTTTCCGACGATCAGGTCGTTATCATCAAGAACGTTCCCGAAAACAGCGCGTGCCTTGACGCCGCAAAGGATCTTGTTGACCAGGGTTGCAAGGTAATATTTGCAGATTCTTTCGGTCATGAGTCCTTCATGATCCAGGCTGCAAAGGATTATCCCGACGTTATGTTCTGCCATGCAACGGGCACAAAAGCTCACACAGAAAACCTCCCCAACTATTTCAACGCTTTCGCCTCCATATATGAAGGCAGATACTTGGCAGGCGTTGCCGCAGGTCTCAAGCTCAACGAGCTCAAGGAAGCAGGCAAGCTCAAAGGCGCCGTTCCGAAGATGGGCTATGTCGGCGCTTTCCCCTATGCAGAGGTTATCTCCGGTTATACAGCTTTCTATCTCGGCGCAAAGTCCGTTTGCTCCGATGTCGTTATGGACGTTACATTCACAGGTAAGTGGTATGACGTTACGGCTGAACAGCAGGCAGCTGAAAAGCTCATAAACGTTCAGAAGTGCGACCTCATCAGCCAGCATGCAGACTCCATGGGCGCTCCCGGAGCTTGCGAATCCGCAGGCGTTCCCAACGTTTCTTACAACGGTTCGACAGAAACAGCCTGCCCGAACACATTCATCGTTTCTTCCAGAATTGACTGGCAGCCTTATTTCGAACTCATAATCAGAGCCGTAAAGGACAATGACGGCAAGATCCCCGTTGACTACACAGGCACACTTTCCACAGGCTCCGTAGCGCTTACAACCATCGGCAAGATTGCTCCCGCAGCTGGCACACAGGCTAAGATCGACGAAGTCAAGGCTAAGCTCGAAAGCGGCGAAGTCAAAGTTTTCGATACAAACACATTCACAGTAAACGGCGAGAAGGTTACAACCTTCATGGCTGACGTTGACGACCTCGGCGACTATCAGGGCGATACAGAAGCGGTTAAAGACGGTTACTTCCATGAATCCGAATACCGTTCCGCTCCTTACTTCACGCTCGAAATCGACGGAATTACCCTTCTCGACAGAGGTCCCCAGAACTGAAGGCTGACTTTTTTCAGAAAACATTTATGTATAAAGGCGGAGCACCCCTCCGCCTTATACTTCTTTTTAACAGACGCAGACGGTAGCCCCTGAACTGCCGTTTTTCCTATTTTTATTTCGGAGGTTAGCCCGTGAACAAAGAAGTTGCGATAGAACTCCGCCACATCACAAAGACCTTTGGCAATGTCACAGCCAATAAGGACGTTGATATGACGGTTTACAAGGGAGAAATCCTTGCCATTCTCGGAGAGAACGGTAGCGGCAAGACAACCCTTATGAATATGATTGCCGGAATTTATTATCCGGACGAAGGTCACATAATTGTAGACGGAGAGGAAGCTGTTATAAAATCTCCGAAGGACGCTTTCAAATATAAAATCGGCATGATACATCAGCATTTCAAACTGGTCGACGTATTTACGGCTAGTGAGAATGTAATTTTGGGCGTAAATGACGGAAGCAAATACAAGCTTTCGGACGTCAACGAAAAGGTTGCCGCTATCGCCGAAAAATACGGATTTATCATAAATCCCAAGAAAAAAATACACGAGATGTCCGTCTCCGAAAAGCAAACCGTTGAAATAATCAAGGTGCTTTACCGCGGCGCGGATATACTCATCCTCGATGAGCCAACAGCCGTTCTCACTCCTCAGGAAACGGAAAAGCTCTTTGCCGTCCTCAGAAAAATGAAGGAAGACGGCAAGTCGATTATAATAATTACGCACAAAATGCACGAAGTTCTTTCAATTTCGGACAGAGTTGCCGTCCTCCGCAAGGGCGAACACATCGCGACGGTGAACACGGCGGAAACATCGGAAGCCGAGCTGACGGAAATGATGGTCGGCAAGAAGATAAGCCTCAATATAAACCGTCCCGAACCGAAAAATCCCTGCGAAAGACTCGTTGTTTCAAATATATCAGCTGTAAACAGCGAAGGATTTCAAGTGCTTGACGGCATATCGTTTACAGCGTTCTCCGGAGAGATTCTCGGCATTGCCGGCATTGCCGGAAGCGGTCAGAGAGAGCTTCTTGAGTCCATTGCGGGACTCTACCCCATCTCATCCGGCGAAATAACATATAACAACCCCGCAACCGGAGAAAAAGAAAATCTCCGCGACAAAACACCGATGCAGATCCGCGAGCTCGGCGTCCGCCTTTCATTCGTGCCCGAGGACAGACTCGGAATGGGGCTTGTCGGTAACATGGGCATAACGGACAACATCATGCTCCGTAGCTATACAAAGGGTAAATCGATGTTTCTTGACAGAGTTCCGCCGAAAAACCTCGCAAAAGAAATCATTAAGAGTCTTGAGGTGTCAACGCCGGACGAAGAAACGCCCGTCCGCCGTCTTTCCGGAGGTAACGTCCAAAAGGTGCTCGTCGGACGTGAAATAGCGTCCGCACCGTCCGTACTGATGGCGGCATACCCCGTTAGAGGACTTGACATAAACTCGTCATACATGATTTATAATCTTCTCACACAGCAGAAGGAAAACGGAGTTGCCGTAATATTCGTCGGAGAGGATCTCGACGTACTCACAGAGCTCTGCGACAGAATTCTCGTTATAAACGGCGGAAAGGTGACAGGTGTGCTCAACGGCAGAACTGCAAATAAGGAAGACATCGGTCTGCTCATGACAAAACACATTTCATCTTCCGAGGCAAAGGAGGGCGAAAGCAATGCATAAGAAAGAAAATTCAAAGCACGAGCCGCTTTTTCACATTGTAAAGCGCAGCAACGTGTCAATGAAAAAAGCTATTGCCGTCCGCGCGATTGCAATCGTCGTGGCGCTGCTTGTCGCAGGACTGTTTATATTTATAGTCACAAAACGCAACCCGATTGAAATTTATAAGCAGATGTTTCTCGGAGTTTTCGGCTCCGCGCACAGAATAACAAAAGCACTTAAAAGCCTCGCGATTCTTCTCTGTATATCACTTGCCGTCACTCCTGCGTTCAAGATGAAATTCTGGAACTGCGGAGCGGAAGGTCAGGCACTCATCGGCGGACTTGCCTGCGCCGCATCCATGTTTTATCTCGGCGGAAGCGTTCCGAAATGGCTTCTCGTTATAGTAATGATTGTAACAAGCATCCTCGCAGGCGCGATATGGGCAGTCATTCCCGCACTTTTCAAGGCAAAATGGAATACGAATGAAACTCTTTTCACGCTCATGATGAACTACGTTGCAACGTCGCTTGTCGCGTTCTTCATAAAGTGCTGGGCAAAAGACGGCTCCGGAATTCTCCGTCCCATGACACAATACGGTCTGCCGCAGATTGCAAACACAGACTATCTCCTTTCCGTTATCGTTGTTGCATTGCTCACCGTTGCAATATACATTTACATGAAGTATTCAAAGCACGGATATGAGATTGCTGTCGTCGGCGAAAGCGAAAACACCGCGCGCTACATAGGCATAAACGTAAAGAATGTAATCATTCGCACAATGCTTCTTTCCGGCGCAATATGCGGTCTTTGCGGACTTCTCCTCGTTGGCGGAATAGATAAAACGATAAGCACGGAGACCGTCGGCGGTCAGGGCTTTACGGCGATCATGGTATCATGGCTCGGAAAATTCAACCCGATATTCATGATACTCACGTCATTCCTCATCGTGTTCCTCCAGGTCGGAACAAAGCAGGTTTCAACCTCTTTCAGAATAGACACTTCCCTTGCCGATATAACAACGGCGATAATTCTGTTTTTCATTATCGGTTGCGAGTTCTTTATAAACTACGAGCTCCGCTTCCGCAAAAAAGAAAAGGAGGTAAAATAATATGCTTACATTCCTTACTCAGGCCGTAAGAATAGGCATGACGCTTCTTTTCGGCTCCACAGGTGAAACAATAACCGAAAAATCCGGACACCTGAACCTCGGTGTTCCGGGTGTCATGTGTATCGGCGCGGCGTTCGGTTGCGTATCCGAAACGCTCTACATAAGCAAGGTCGGCCCGCTTACGGACGGGAGATCCTTCTTTGTATATCTTCTTGCCGTGCTCATTCCGATATTGGCAGCTATCATCGGCGGTGCCCTTTCGGGACTGCTTTACAGCGTGCTGACAGTCTCCCTCCGTTCAAATCAGAACGTGACAGGTCTTGTTCTCACAACGTTCGGCGTCGGACTTTCAAAGCTCATGATAACCTCCGTTCAGAAAAAGATTATCTCCGCCTCTGCCGGCGGCGTGAACATCAGCTTCACACAGGCGAGCAAGTATTTCACGGCGTCACTTCCCTTCGCAAGCAAGCTCGGTGTTATAGGAAAGCTCCTCTTCTCGTACGGAATAATGATCTATCTTGCGATCGCGATTGCACTTATTGTTTCGTATGTTCTCTCAAAAACAAGACTCGGACTTCATCTCCGTTCCGTCGGCGAAAATCCCGCAACGGCTGACGCGGCGGGAATAAACGTCTCCGCTTACAGATACGGCGCAACATGCGTCGGCTGCGCCATCTCGGCTCTTGGCGGTCTGACGTTCATAATGGACAACCTCAACGGCAACTGGGAATACATCATAGATGCAATGGGCTGGCTCTCAGTCGCGCTCGTAATATTTACGGTGTGGAAGCCGAACATCGGTATTCTCGGCTCGATAATTTTCGGCGGACTTTATATCGCGGCAAGCTATATAAACGGAATAAGCCTTGCAACAAAAGAGCTCTTCAAGATACTCCCGTATTTCGTGACTGTTGTTGTTCTCATAATAACAAGTATCAGAAACAAGAGAGAAAATCAACCTCCGGCAGGACTCGGAATGAACTATTTCAGAGAGGAGAGATAATATGATAAGACTGCAAAGAACGGACGTAATGAACCTTGAAAATGCAATCCGCGGCGCAAGAAACCCCATGAACAGCTGGGCGAAAAGCGACAGTTATGTTGGTGACAGCGGCGTTTTCCACCTCGGAGCAAATGACCTTGACCTTGCAAAGAGGCTCTGCAATGCCGGCAGTGACCACAGAAAATTTATCCGTCAGATATTTGTTTCCGTTGATATAACAGCCCCGCTTTACTGGTGGAAAGAGTTTGACACTTATAAAGTCGGAACGGTTGCAAATTCGACAAGCACAATGCACAAGATACATTCCAAGCCCATTGAACGTGAAGATTTCTCATGGGATCACACGGTTCCCGAAATGCTCCCCGTTCTCGACGGCTTCATCGCAAGCATAGAAGCTCTCCGCAAAAAGTTTCTTGAAACGCAGGACAAGTCATATTGGTATTCGATAATCCAGCTTATTCCCGAAAGCTACAATCAGATGCGCACGGTAACGCTCAATTACGAGGTGTTGACAAATATTTATAACTCCCGCAAGGCACACAAGCTCGATGAATGGCACACCTTCTGTGACTGGATAAAGACTCTTCCCTATGCAAGCGAGCTCATAATCAAGGAATAAAATAGTCCGCAATATAAAAACCGCATCGGCGTTTGCCAATGCGGTTTTTGTTTTTGATTATTTATTTTCCGAGCTGTTTTTTGAGATCTTCCGCAACGTGGCGGCTACGTTCCTGCGCACCCTCCCAGACGAGATGCCATTCGCTGTCCCAAAAATATTCCTGCGGGAACAGGCAGTTTTTATAATCGGAGATAACAGTTATATCAAGCACAGATGTCAGTTTTTCGGTGTATTCCTTGATCGCATTGTCCGATATTCCGCCGCCGTCCTTCTGCATTGCGGCATATGTGAAATATACAGACGCGCCCTTGTTGTTTATGCGGTCGATAATCGCTGCCAGTTCTTTTTTGGTGCTGATTTCGAAATTTAAGTTGTAATTATTTTCTCTTCCCTGCGTGACGCGGTTTTCCTGATCAAGACCGTCGCCGTATTTGCTTGTGGAGTTTGTAAACGTTCCGAGGGGGAGAAATGAATTATTGGCAAAACGCTTTTCTTTCATCTCTCCGCTAAGTTTGCTGAAAGAAGAAATTGTATCGCTGAACTGCGAGCAATCAATATAACGAAGGAAATTATAATCGTACTGACGGAAATACCACGCTCTGTAGCCGATATCGTAGCTTCCGAGTGTGTTCCGTCCCGGCTCGGGGCTCCAAAGAACTATATCGCCTTCTCCGAGGAATTCTTCAATCAGATCAAAATACAAAAGTCCGCTGATATTCGCGTTTTCTCCGAAGTTGATTATCTCGTATTCGTTGTCAAGAGCTTTTTCTATAATTTCGCTGTCATAGCCGTAATAAGAGCCTGACCCGCCGATTATGACTATCTTCTTGCGATCCTTTGCCCACATAAGTCTGTCAAGGTGCGTTGCGCCGTATCTTGACCAGAAATTATAGAGCGTAAATGTTCCGTTGACATAGAAATGTTTGAAATTTTCGCAATTTTCAAAGCTTCTGTCGCTTATTCCGTAAGAGTCAAAGCCTCCGTCGAAAACAACGACGGTTTCAAGGTTTTTGCAGTTTCTGAATGCACCGCTTTCAACCGATGTTACGCTTTTGGCGATAATGACCTTTTTCATATCGGCATTGTTGAATGCGCCGCCTGCTATGCTTACAACGGCTTTTCCGCCCATCTTTTCGGGAATGCAAATTACTTCTTCATTTCCCGTATATCCGGTTATTTCAACCCCGCCGGAGGTATTTTTATATTTGAAAAGCGATGAATCCGTATTCTTCTGCCATACGCACCATAGATCGAGGACAGCCTTGCCCTCTGCGTCCGCTCTGCCGCCGAGCGAAATCGGAGTGCCGCTTCCGTCCTCTGCCGTGTTGTATTCAACGAGCGTATATCCGTCGCGCACAAAATAACCGTCTTCTTCGAGCGTGCTGGGATTATGATATCCGACAAGCGGGAAAGTTACCTCTTTTGTATCGCTTCCGGTATATGTTTTGCCCTCTCCGGTGTGATATATAACCTTCATTGAGGTGTTTACATAAAGGTCGACTTTGTTTGAAGTGTTTGTCACTGTATAGGTTTTTTTGCTTGTTGTTTTCGGCGTGTTGTTTATAATGGCATTGCCGATAGAAATACCGTCGTATATGAAGCCGTCACGCATAGTAACGGTTACGGTTACAGACTCCTTCGAGCCGACGCCTTTTTTGACCTCGGTCTCAACAGTACAGGTCGCCTTATTGTAGTGGACTGTTACGTAGTTGCCCGCTTTTTCGTTTTCAATATCGAAAACTTCCTTCTGCGGCTCAACTACCGGAGGCTTTTCTTCCGTCGTTTCCGTCGCGAAAGAAGTCGTTGTTTCCGTTGAAGACCCGGAGGTTGTTCCGCCGGAGGTCGTTGTGATTGGCTCTGTCGAGCCGGATACCGTGGTTGTTTCTTTATCGCCCGAGGTTGTGCAGGAAACGGCAATAAAGCAGAACATCACAGCCAAAAACAATGCGATAATTTTTTTCATTTTTCTCTCCTTACATCTCAAAATATTCATCTCTGCCGGCACCGACAGAAACATATTTGATATTGCAGTTTGTCATCTTCTGAATATAGAGTATATAGTCCTTTGCAGCCTGCGGAAGCTCGTCAAAGCTTCTGCATCCGCTGATGTCCTTATTCCAGCCGGGGAGATATTCATAAACCGGCTTTGCCTCTTCAAGCGCTTTGCCGGACGGGAAAACATCGGTTATCTCTCCGTAAACATCATATTTAACGCAAACGGGAATCTTGTCAAGATACGAAAGAACATCGAGCTTTGTGAGCGCGATTTCGTCCGCTCCCTGCATGAGAATTCCGTATTTCGACGCAGGAACATCAAAACCTCCGACTCTTCTCGGTCTGCCTGTTGCGGCACCGTATTCGTTGCCGGCATCGCGGAGAGCCTTGCCCTCTTCGCCGAACAGCTCGCAGGTGAACGGTCCCTCGCCGACACAACTCGAATATGCCTTCATTATACCGATAGCCTTATCAAGCTTCTTCGAAGGAATTCCCGCGCCGATCGGAGCATATGCGGAAATTGTCGAAGATGCGGAGGTATAAGGGTAGATACCGAAATCAATGTCGCGGAGAGCGCCGAGCTGCGCTTCAAACATTACGTTCTTGCCGTTTGCGATTGCATTTTCAAGGTATTCCGTCGTGTTGCAGATATAATCCTTGAAAGGAAGTCCGTATTTTTCAAGCCAGGCAACCATATCGTCAGCCGAGATCGGCTCGTGGCCGTAGCCCTTTTCAACCGTGAGGTTTTTCCATTCGACTATTGCGGGAAGACGCTTCTTTGTATCCTCCATATGGAGCAGATCTCCCATACGGAGCGCTTTTTTCATATATTTATCGGCATAGACGGGAGAAATACCGCGCCTTGTAGAGCCGAATTTCGCATCGCCCAGCCTGTCCTCTTCGAGACAGTCGAGAAGCTTATGATAAGGCATACAAATCGTTGCCCTGTCACTGATTTTAAGATGTTCCGGTGTAATTTCGATTCCCGCGTCGCGCAGGCGCTGTACCTCTCCGAAAAGATGTTCAACATCAATAACCATTCCCGGTCCCATAATGTTTACCGTTTCGTCACGGAGTATACCCGAGGGAAGAAGATTGAGGATGAATTTTCCCTTCTCGTTTACAACGGTGTGTCCAGCGTTGTTGCCGCCCTGATATCTTGAAACGATATCATATTTTTCGCTGAGAAGGTCAACCATTCTGCCCTTTCCTTCGTCGCCCCAGTTGATTCCAACAATTGCCGTAAGCATTTTCTTTACCTCACACATTTATTTTTATATTTATTCCGAGCAGGTCGCTGTTCTCTGCGAGAACCGGATCGACACAACCGGAAATAAAATCTTCCGTTTGCTTTTCCGCACAGCCCGTAAAGGTTTTGGGGTCGGAAAGCTCATCCATTTCGGATTTCGTCAGCCCGAAGGCGGAGTCGCTTAATATACGGTCAAGAAGATCGTTTTTCCCGCCGGAAAGCTTCATCTCCTTTGCGACTGCAACGCTGTGAACTCTTATAGCCTCGTGCAAAGCCTGCCTGTCACCGCCTTTTTTGACGCAATACATAAGTATGTTTTCCGTCGCCATAAAAGGAAGCTCCTCATCGAGATGACGCTTGATTATTGCGGGATATACGCTACCGCCGGAAATGACGTTTATATAAAGAGAAAGTATTGCGTCGGTTGCAAGGAACGCTTCAGGAACGGATATTCTCTTGTTTGCCGAGTCGTCAAGCGTTCTTTCAAGCCACTGTGACGCCGCCGTCACGGCAGGGTTCATAACGTCTGCCATAACGTATCTTGAAAGCGAAGCTATTCTCTCGCTTCTCATCGGGTTGCGCTTGTATGCCATTGCGGACGACCCTATCTGCCCGGACTCAAACGGCTCGTCGAATTCCTTCAGATGAGACAAAAGCCTTATGTCGCCTGCGAATTTCGATGCGCTCTGCGCTATTCCGCAAAGCACGGAAAGCACATCATAATCCAGTTTTCTGGAATATGTTTGTCCCGAAACGGGAACACATCCGTCAAAGCCCATTTTATCGGCTATCAGCCTTTCCAGCTCCGAAACCTTTTCCGTATCGCCTTCAAAAAGCTCAAGAAAACTCGCCGAGGTGCCTGTCGTTCCCTTGCAACCGAGGAGCTTCATCTCCGAAAGCTGAAAATCCAGATGGCGAAGGTCGGAAAGCAGGTCGTTACACCAAAGCGTCGCGCGCTTGCCCATAGTCGTCGGCTGTGCCGCCTGAAAATGCGTATATGCAAGCGTCGGGAGCGACTTATATTCAAGCGCGAAATCCGCCGTTGCCTTTATAGCGTTTACGAGCAGCTTCTTTATCTGCAAAAGCGCAGCACGCATAAGTATAACGTCCGTATTGTCGCCGACGTAGCACGACGTAGCGCCGAGATGAATTATTCCCTTCGCCTTCGGGCAGGCGTCGCCGAAGGTCTTGACGTGCGCCATTACGTCGTGACGCACCTCCGACTCATACTTTGCGGCAAGGTCGTAATCAATGTCGTAAATATGCGCCTTCATCTCGTCAATCTGCTCGTCAGTTATATCGAGACCGAGCTGCTTTTCGCTCTCCGCAAGCGCAATCCAGAGCTTTCTCCAGGTTGAAAACTTTTCGTCCGGAGAGAAGATCTGCTTCATTTCCGTACTTGCGTAGCGCGAGCAAAGCGGGCTTTCATATGTATTTTTCATAGCCTGTCCTTAATTTTTATTTTCTTTTTCCGATTTTTCGAGCGCCGCACCGACAAATCCGAGGAAAAGCGGATGGGGCTTGTTCGGTCTGCTCTTGAATTCCGGATGATACTGAACACCGACATAAAACGGTCTTTCCGTTATTTCAACTGTCTCAACAAGCCTTCCGTCCGGCGAGGTGCCGCTTATGTTCAGACCAGCAGCCTGAATCTCATCACGATAGTCATTGTTGAATTCATAGCGATGACGGTGTCTTTCGGCAATTTCGTCCTTACCGTAGAGACGTTTCATCGTCGTTCCGTCCTTTATCTTGCAGGGATAGCTGCCAAGACGGAGCGTGCCGCCCTTATCGATCTCGTCGCTCTGACCGGACATAAAATCAATGACCTTATGAGCGGAATCGGGATCGAATTCGCCGGAGTTTGCATCTTTATAGCCGAGGACGTCTCTCGCATATTCGATGACGGCAATCTGCATTCCGAGACATATCCCAAAATACGGAACGTTGTTTTCTCTTGCGTATTTTGCCGCGGCAATCTTGCCCTCAATGCCCCTGTTGCCGAAGCCTCCCGGAACAAGTATGCCCGAAACATCAGAGAATATTTCCGCAGCGTTTTCGTCCGTTACGGTTTCGGAGTCTATCCATTTTATTTTAACGTGTGTACCGAGCTCATAGCCCGCGTGACGCAGAGCCTCGGCAACGGAGAGATAAGCGTCGTGAAGCTGAACATATTTGCCGACAAGCGCAATGCTGACCGTCTTTTTTCTGTTTTCAATCCTGTCAACAAGTGCTCTCCATTCGGAAAGGTCAGGCTTTGGAGCGTCGATATGGAGCTCGCGGCAGACTATGTCCGAAAAATGAGATTTTTCAAGCATGAGCGGTGCTTCATAAAGCACGGGAAGCGTCATATTTTCTATAACGCAATCGGGTTTTACGTTGCAGAAGTTTGCAATCTTGCGGAATATGCTCTCGTCCTCTATCGGCTCGTCGCAACGGAGAATGAGTATGTCAGGGTTTATTCCCGAACCCTGCAATTCCTTTACGGAGTGCTGTGTCGGCTTTGATTTATGCTCGCCGGACGCTTTGAGATAAGGAACGAGGGTAACGTGTATGTAAAGCGAGTTTTCCTCGCCGACCTCGTGCCCGACCTGACGTATCGCCTCTATATAGGGCTGGCTTTCAATATCTCCCGTCGTGCCGCCGATTTCGGTTATGACGACGTCCGCCGCCGTCTTTTTGCCGACGGTATATATGAATTTCTTTATCTCGTCTGTGATATGCGGAATTATCTGAACCGTGCTTCCGAGGTACTCTCCCCTGCGCTCCTTTGAGAGCACGTTTGAAAAGACCTTGCCCGTTGTAAGGTTTGAATACTTGTTCAGATCCTCGTCTATGAATCTTTCGTAATGACCGAGGTCAAGATCCGTTTCCGCTCCGTCCTCGGTGACATAGACCTCGCCGTGCTGATACGGGCTCATTGTGCCGGGGTCAACGTTTATATAAGGGTCGAGCTTCTGCGCCGCAACCTTAAGCCCCCTTGCCTTGAGCAATCTTCCCAGAGACGCCGCTGTTATTCCTTTTCCGAGTCCGGAAACGACACCTCCCGTTACAAAAATATATTTGGTCATAAATAGACGTCTCCCCTCTCGACACATAATTTCTGCCTCTCTTTCCCGGCAGATAACAAAACAATACTAAGTATATCATAAAGGTCACCCTTTTTCAATATGATATGTAAATAAAAATTCAACTATTTTTCAACCATTTCCGAAGTTTGATTTGTGCAAATTCGGATTTGCCGTAATTTGTGCGATATATATTGACAACGGCAGTTTTTTGCTGTATAATATACCAACCGCTCTATATCAATAAAAAGCAGAGGTTATCAAAATGCTGAGAATTTCACATCTTACAAAAACATACGGCGAAAAGAAAGCTGTCGACGATCTTTCCCTGCACATCGCGCCGGGAGAAATATACGGATTCATCGGTCATAACGGTGCCGGAAAAACAACAACGCTCAAGGCTTCCGTCGGAATTCTTTCCTTCGATGAAGGCGAGATAAGAATAAACAGGATGTCGATAAAAGACGACCCGATTGAATGTAAAAAGCTCATAGCTTACATTCCGGATAATCCCGATCTTTATGAATTCATGACGGGGATAAAATATCTCAATTTCATTGCCGATATCTTTGAAGTCAGTCCTGCCGTCCGCAAAGAAAGAATTGCAAAATATGCGGACATGTTTGAAATAACGCAGGATCTTGCAAACCCGATATCCGCATATTCGCACGGTATGAAGCAGAAGCTCGCAATAATTTCGGCATGGATACATGACCCCAAGCTCATAATCATGGATGAGCCGTTTGTCGGTCTCGACCCCAAAGCCGCCCATATTCTCAAAGGAATGATGAGAGACGTATGCGACAACGGCGGCGCAATCTTTTTCTCAACTCACGTTCTTGAAGTTGCGGAAAAGCTCTGCGATAAGGTTGCGATAATCAAGGGCGGAAAGCTGATAAAATCCGGCACTATGGAAGAGGTCAAGGGCGATTCTTCGCTTGAAGACGTATTCCTTGAACTGGAGGACTGAAAATGCTCGGTATACTTATCAGAAAACAGATGACAGAGCTTTATCGCAGCTTTTTCTATGACCAGAAAAAGAATAAGACCCGCTCCAAAGCGGCAAGCATTCTGTTCATCATTCTTTATATTCTCTTGATGGCGGTCGTTCTCGGCGGAATGTTTACGCTTATGTCGCTGGCGCTCTGCCCACCGCTTCTCGAAGCGGGTCTCGGCTGGCTTTACTTCACGATAGTGACCGCAATTGCCTTTGCACTCGGCATTTTCGGAAGTGTTTTCAGCACTTATTCGGCGCTTTATCTCGCAAAGGACAACGATCTTCTTCTTTCCCTTCCGATACCCGTCAGATATATTCTCGCGGCACGCCTGATGGGAGTTTACCTTATCGGTCTTTCGTTTTCAGCAATAGTCATCATCCCCGCGGTCATCGTTTATAACATTCTCGCAGGTGTGACGGTTGCAAGTGTTTTCGGCGGGATAATGTTGCTCGTCAGCGTTTCGCTTTTCGTTCTTGTTCTTTCGTGCCTCCTCGGATGGGTTGTCGCAAAGGTGAGCGTCAAGCTGAAAAACAAGAGCTTTGTGACAGTGCTTATATCGCTCGTCTTTTTCGGACTTTATTACTTTGTTTACTTCAAGGCAAGCGAAGTGCTCCAGCGCATAATTGAAAATGCAGCTACTATCGGCGATAAAATAAAAGGTGCGGCTTACCCGCTCTATGTAATCGGTCGCAGCGGCGAGGGTGACCCGCTTTCGGTTGTGCTTTTCTTCGCGGTCACAGCGGTTGTTCTCGCGCTCGTATTGCTGATAATCGCACGCGGATTTATAAAAATCGCAACGACAAACACCGGCTCAGCGAAAGTCAGATACAAAGAAAAAACGGCGAAAAAGAACAGCATTTTCGGTGCTATTCTCGGAAAGGAATTTTCGCGGTTTACGTCAAGCCCAAACTACATGCTCAATTGCGGTTTCGGCATAATATTTCTGCTTGCGGCAACAGTTTTCATTTTCATAAAAGGAGACGCTATTGCACAATCGCTTACGCTTGTGTCCGATCAGATTGACGTCTTGCGGATATTGCCAGTGCTTTTCTGTGCTCTCGTCTGCGCACTTTCGTCCATGAATTATTCCGCCGTTCCTTCGGTATCGCTCGAAGGAAAAAACATATGGATAATTCAGTCGCTGCCCGCAGACCCATGGCTTGCGCTCAAAGCGAAATTCAGCGTTCAGGCAATACTTACGGCAGTTCCGGCGGCGATATGCACAATCGCCTTCATTATAAAAACAAAAACCGATATTCTTTCGGCAATAGTCTCTGTCCTGTTCATCGCCGTATATATCGTTTTCTATTCGCTCTTCTGCCTGTACCTCGGAATAAAAAAGCCGAACCTCACATGGACAAGTGAAATTTATCCCATAAAGCAAAGCGGAGGAATATTCATAGCCCTTCTTGTCGGCTGTATCTTACCGCTTATACTCGGCATAGGATATCTTTTTGTGTTCGCGTTTGTCGGCGCTCCCGTTTATCTGCTGGTATGGCTTGTTCCCATTGCGGCACTTTCGGTCGCTCTTTACAGATATCTTCAGACAAAAGGCACACAGATTTTCGCGTCACTCTGATTAAAAAATCCCGTCGCAACGGAATTATCCATCGCGGCGGGATTTATTATTTTTCGCCTATTATGAGTCTTAAAAACATTTCCGATGGTTCCGGAAGTGTTTTTCTGTTCTGATATACAACCGCTATCTCGGACGAGAGCGCATTTTCGCAAAGTCCGAGAATTTTTATGTTTTCCGCATGATTTTCAGGCAGCGCCGAGGCATGAAGAAGTCCGACGCCTATTCCGGAAAGCGCAAGGGCAAGCGTCATTTCCGCGTCATCGTTTATGCAGCATATCTTCGGCGAAAGCCCCGCGCCCTCAAACACGGATTCTATTATCTTCTGCCAGCGACGGTAAACTATCAGCGGGAGCTCCGAAAGGCGGTCAAGGCTTATGCTGTCGCCGCTTATATCACCGAAATATCCGGCGTCCCCTATTGCGGAAATGCTCTCCCTGCGCAGATATTCCGCCTTGAAATCCCCGGAAGGAAACGGTGTGCGGATGATCGCCGTATCGATTTCCCTGTTATGCAGATATTCAAGAAGCTGATATGTATTCGCACTGCGGACGGAAATTTTCACATTCGGATATTTTTCGTGATAGCGCTTTATCCAATCGGTAAACAGTGTTCCGCGCACCGACGATATGACCCCGACCCTGAGTACGCCCGCAGTGCCGCTTCCGAAATCGCTTATTTCCGCTTTTGCGCTGTCACACATGGCAATTATCTCAACGGCTCTGCCGTAAAAATGCCTGCCTGCCTCCGTAAGCGCAAGGGTTCTTCCCTCCCTGCGAAAGAGCTTACAGCCGAGCTCGTCCTCAAGCATATGGAGCTGCATTGTAAGCGGGGGCTGAGTCATATGCAGTTTTTCGGCTGCCGCGGTGACTGTCTTTTCCTCAACGGTCGTAACAAAATAAACAAGCTGACGAATATCCATAAAAAGCTCCGATCGATATGTTATATATATAATTATAGCGCAAAATATATATATGTCAATATAAATTTATGTGATATAATATGCTTTGAAAAATAATGAAACGGAGAACAAAAATGCGACATCTCATCCCGTATCTTAAAAAATATCGGCTGGAAGCAATCATCGCACCGCTTTTCAAGATGCTTGAAGCCTGCTTTGACCTCGCTGTGCCGATAATCGTTGCGAAAATCATAAACCAAGGCATTAAAAACAGTGATACACACTATATAATAACCCGATTTGCAGTCCTGCTTTTAATGGCGCTTCTTGGGCTTGCGTGCAGCTTTGTCGCGCAGTATTTTGCCGCGAAGGCGTCCGTCGGAACTGCGACCGGACTGCGCCGTCAGCTCCTTGAAAAAATACAGGGACTGAGCTTCACCGAGCTTGACAAAATCGGCACCTCGACCCTCATAACAAGAATGACAAGCGACGTAAACCAGGTTCAAAGCGGCGCAAATATGTTTCTGCGACTGTTTTTGCGCAGTCCGTTCATAGTGTTCGGCGCAATGATAATGGCTTTCACGATAAACACGCAGATTGCGTTGATATTCGTCATCGCGATAATCGTTATGTTCGTGATAGTTTTCGGAATAATGTTCATCACGGCGCCGATGTACAGAAATGTGCAGAAAAATCTTGACGACGTCACAGGCGCAACGCGCGAGGATCTCGGCGGGGTGCGCGTCATCCGCGCGTTCGGCAGAGAGGAAGTCCAAAAGGAAAAATTCACAAAAATAAACTCGGCGCTCGCAAGCGCACAAGTCAAGGTCGGCAAGGTTGCGGCACTTATGAACCCTCTGACATACGTTGCCGTAAACGGCGTTGTAATACTTATTCTCTGGCTTGGCGCCGGAAAGGTCAACGACGGAGTCCTTCTTTCGGGCGATGTTATCGCGCTGATAAATTACATCGGTCAGATACTCATAGAGCTTGTAAAGCTTGCAAACCTCGTTGTTCTTCTCGGGAAGTCGATCTCCGGTATGGGACGTATCGGTCAGGTGCTTGATACAGAAAGCTCCATGGCATTTGACGGCACCTCCGCAGGGCTTGACTGTGATGAGATCATCCGTTTTGATAGTGTGTCGCTTCGCTATGCGGGCGCAGGAGCCGAGTCGCTTTCTGACATATCGTTTTCCGCAAAGAAAGGCGAAACCGTCGGCATTATAGGCGGTACGGGAAGCGGAAAGTCATCTCTTGTGCGACTTATTCCGCGATTCTATGACGCTACCGGCGGCACGGTTTATCTCAAAGGCGAGCCGATAAAATCGCTTTCCAAAGGCGCACTTCTCTCCTCTGTTGCGATAGTCGATCAGAAGCCGCGTCTCTTCTCCGGAACAATACGTTCGAATATGCTCTGGGGCAAAAATGACGCAAGTGACGAAGAAATCTGGCGCGCGCTTGAAACGGCGCAGGCGGCGGAATTTGTCCGCGCAAAGCCGGACGGGCTCGATGAAAAAGTCACTCAGGGCGGCTCAAATCTTTCCGGCGGACAGAAACAGCGACTGACAATTGCAAGAGCGTTGCTTGCGGGAGCAGATATTCTCATTCTTGATGACAGCACCTCCGCCCTCGACTACGCAACCGACGCGGCACTCCGCAAAGCGATAAAGGAACTGCCGGAGAATATAACCGTGATAATAGTCAGCCAGCGCGCGGGCTCAATCGCATACGCCGACAAAATTCTCGTCCTTGATGACGGAAAACTCGTCGGTTGCGGAAAGCACGATGAGCTTCTCACGTCATGCTCCGTATATAAGGAAATCTACGAAAGCCAGTTCGGAACGGAGGAAAACAAATGAAAAAGAAACCTGTAAAGCGTGTGCTCTCGCTTATAAAACCGTATTCCCTTTCCGTTGCGGCAAGCATTTTTCTCGCACTGATAACAACAGCGGCGCAGCTTCTCATTCCGGTTTTCTGCGGGAACGCAATCGACGTCATGATTGAAAAAGGCAGCGTCGATTTTGAAACCGTCATAAAAGCGATTGTTATGGTCGCGATAGCAGCCGCGCTCGGCGCGATAGCTCAGAAGCTCCTCGCAAACTGCAACAACAGAATTGCCTTTTCTGTCTGCCGCGACCTTCGTGACAGTCTGAGCCGCAAGCTGAACAAGCTCCCACTTTCATATCTCGATACTCACCCCGCCGGCGACACCGTCAGCAGAATGATAGCGGACGTCGACACATTCTCGGACGGACTTCTCATGGGCTTCACCCAGCTTTTCACAGGCGTTATTACCATAGTGTCAACCCTCGGAATAATGCTTTATCTCAACTGGAAGATTGCCCTTGCCGTATTCGTCCTGACTCCCCTTTCATTCTTTGTCGCAAAGTTCATCGCCTCAAAGACAAACCGCTTTTTCAAGGAGCAGGCTGTGGCAAGAGGCGAGCAGACAGCTCTGACAAACGAGCTTGTCGAAGGTCAGAGCGTTGTCAAGGCGTTCGGTCATGAAGAAGAAAGCATGAAAGAGTTTGACGCCGTGAATGAAAAGCTCGGCAAAGCCGCAATGAACGCAACGTTCTTTTCAAGCCTGACAAACCCGTCGACAAGACTCATAAACAATATTGTTTACGCCGTTGTCACCCTTATAAGTGCGCTTTCCGCCGTGGCGGGACATATCTCCGTCGGTCAGCTCAGCGTATTTCTCAGCTACGCTTCCCAATATGCAAAACCGTTCAATGAGATAAGCGGCGTTATAACGGAGCTCCAGAACGCATTTACCTGCGCCGACAGAGTGTTTGACCTTCTTGACGAAAATGACGAGGTGCCCGAAGCGGAAAATCCCGTATCGCCCGAGGCGGAAGGAAGGGTCGAGCTTGAAAACGTTTCGTTTTCGTACGTGCCGAGTCGACCTCTTATAGAAGAGCTTTCCCTTTCCGTTGCTTCGGGACAGAGAATTGCAATCGTCGGTCCGACAGGATGCGGAAAAACAACGCTTATAAACCTGCTCATGCGTTTTTATGACGTTTGCGACGGCAGCATAAAAGTTGACGGAGCGGACATCCGCGACATGAGAAGAAACGACCTCCGTACAAGATACGGAATGGTTCTTCAGGACACATGGCTTTCCTCCGGCACTGTGCGTGACAATATCGCCTTCGGCAAGCCGGACGCGATGGACGATGAAGTCGAAGCCGCGGCGAAAGCAGCTCACGCACATTCCTTCATCCGCCGACTGCCGAACGGCTACAACACTGTCATAAAAGAAAACGGAAGCAACCTTTCCGCGGGTCAGAGACAGCTGCTCTGCATTGCAAGAGCAATGCTTTCCCTGCCGCAAATGCTCATTCTTGACGAGGCAACGTCGTCCATTGACACGCGCACCGAGCTGAAAATACAGTCAGCTTTTTCAAAAATGATGGCAGGCAGGACGTCGTTCATCGTAGCGCACAGACTTTCAACAATCAAGGAGGCGGACGTCATCCTTGTCATGAAGGACGGACACGTCATCGAGCGCGGAAATCACGCTTCGTTGCTTGAAGAAAACGGATTTTACGCAAAACTCTATTACAGTCAGTTTGGCGGAGCTTAAAACAGCATAAAAGCCTTATAAAATGCGTTTTCGGATTGACATTTGCCGTTGAAAGCGTTATAATAGAGCATACGATATTACAAAATCAGGAGAATAAAGCAATGCCTCCGAAACCGAAATTCACAAAGGAACACGTCGTGCACGTCGCGCTTGAGCTGGTCAGCAAAAGCGGAATAGAAGCCCTCACATCACGTGGACTCGGAAAAGCGCTCGGCTGTTCTGCTTGCCCGGTTTTCACAATGTTCAAGGATATGGGCGAGGTCAGAAACGAAGTCTATAAAGAAGCGAAAAAACGGTTTGACCGCTATATGGCTGTCGCCGAGGATTACAGCCCCGCATATAAAAAGCGCGGTATGCAATGGGTCAGGTTTGCGCAGGAAAACCCGAAGTTGTTTCAATGGCTTTTCATGAGCGAAACTGGCGCCGGCTCGGATTTTGACCGCGCCATTGAAGCGATTTCCTTTGGAAAAGAAAACGATATTACAATAATCATGCGCGATTATCACGCAAGCGCCGAACAGGCAGAGCACCTTTTCAGACAGATGTGGATTTACACATACGGGCTCTGCGTGCTTTGTGCAACCTGCGTTTGCGATTTTACGGACGATGAGATCGCGTCAAAGCTCGGAGAAATATTCAGAGGCATGATATTTGTGCTGAACGCAAACTACGACGCCGCAAAGCTGATTCCCGTACAGGCGAATTCGCCTGAAGGCAATGAAATAAAGCGTCTGAGCCCCGACCTTCGCAAAGGCATATGAGCTTACCCGGAAAATCGGAAAAGGTCGGTATGCGGAGCGACCCTTCATATGCCGAATGGAATCCGTGGCACGGTTGCACAAAAATCAGCCCTGGCTGCAAATACTGTTATGTTTACCGTCAGGATGAAATGTACGGCTCGGAAATTTCAAGCAGTCTCTGTCGCAAAACGGCGCAGTTTGACCTTCCGATAAAGAAAAAACGGGACGGTAGCTACAAAATTCCGCCACAATCGACAGTTTACACATGCTTTACGTCCGACTTTCTTCTGAAAGACGCCGACGGATGGCGCGGCGATTGCTGGAAGATGATAAAGGAACGGAGCGACTGTTTTTTCATATTCTTCACGAAGCGCATAGACCGTCTTGAAAGCTGTCTTCCGGACGACTGGGGCGACGGTTACGACAATGTTGTCATCGGTTGTACAACGGAAAATCAGCAAATGGCAGATTTCCGCCTGCCGATTTTCACCGCCCTTCCGATAAAGCACAGGCTCATAATCACCGCGCCTCTTCTTGAAAAAATAGATATTTCGGAATACCTTGACTTCGGTATCGACGAGGTTTCCGCCGGAGGCGAATCCGGGGCGCGTGCACGTCCGTGCAGGCTTGAATGGATACTTGACCTTCGACAGCAGTGTATACGGAAAAATGTGACGTTCCGCTTTCATCAGACAGGCGCAAATTTCATAAAAGACGGAAGAACATACAGAGTTCCACGAAGATTTCAGATCTCTCAGGCGGAAAAAGCGGGGCTGAATTATTTCCCTTTCGGCAACGATGAAAGCAAGACAAACAGGTAACCACAAATAAAAAGCAAAGACACAGAAACCGTATCTTTGCTTTTTTGTTTTTCCGGTTATTTTCTATGCGCCGGCGGAAGCTCGTCGCTGTATCCGTTATCAAGGAGATTTGTCATACTGCGGAGGCTTATCCCCAGAGTCGACATATTGTGAAGAAGTGCCGAAAGCGTCGACTGGATAATACCCGCAACGCCGAGCACAATCAATCCGGAATTGAACCCGACAATAAATCTGTAATTTCTTTCAATGCGCAACATAAGCACCTCCGCCAGCCTGCGCACAGACGGAAAAGCTGACGGAACTCGTCAATTCTCTTGTCACTCTTTCCAAAATGGACGAGGAAACGTCCCCTCTGATTTTTTCCGAGTTCAACATAAGCGACGCGCTGATGGAAACGGCGGAATCATTTACCGATTTCACGCTCCCAAAAGATCATGAGCTTAAAATCGCAATCGACGAAGAAATCGTCTATCGCGGCGACGAATATGCAATCCGCCAGCTCGCGTCAATCCTCATAGACAATGCCGTTAAATACGCGAGCGACGGCTCGGATATTGAATTTTCGCTTGAAAAAGCCAAGAAAGGCATCATAATAAAGACGTCAAACAAGTGTGCCGGCATTGAAAAAGGCGACTGCTTAAAGCTGTTCGACCGCTTTTACAGGCAGGACGAATCGCGCAGTGCCGGAACAGGGGGCTTCGGTATCGGACTTTCCATCGCCCGCAGCATTGCCGAAGGACACAGCGGAACGGCTGTCGCCAAGAGCGACGACGGTCAGAGCATTGAGTTTATATTCCATCTTAAATAATCTTCGATAATGAAAACGGGAGCCGCATTTGCGGTTCCCGTTTTTTATGTCATTTTGAATTTTCGGAGTTTCTATAATTTTCAAGCTCGCCCTCAAGCCCCTCCGTCGATTTGAAGGGCAAAAGGAAATTATGCTTTCTTTTGAGTGCTCTTGCCCTGCTCTGTATCGCCGATTTGAGGTTTTCATAGCGGACGTCGAATTTCTGCTCAGCCGCCCATTTCTTTATCTTGCTGACTATATTGAACGAATAGAAAAGGTCGACCTCCAGAACGCCCATATAAGCGCCGAGAAGATATACGCATATCTGCGACGACACCATTTTCAAAACAAGCGTTTCTATGTGCGGTTCGAGAAGGAAGCAATATACCGTGCCTATCGCGCCCCACGCAAGGGAGAACAGCGGACAGACAATACCGCCGATGTTTCCCCATTGCTTTGAATAATCCCATAGCTTGACATGAAACTTTTTCACAAAGATCAGCCCGGTTATATATTCAATCCCCGTCATGAGCAAGGTCAGAATGATTATTCTGACGGAAGTCGCCAGCGCCTTTGAGTCTATGAATGAAAAGTTGATCATGCAGAAAAGATACAGAAGCACATGCCCAAAGCCGTAGAGCGGGAGGCATGGACCCCTCATAAACCCGGGATTTATCCATTTCCCATGTACCGTTCTGCGGAAAAGCAATTCAAGCACCCAGCCGAAGCTCGCGCCTATTACAAAAACCGAAAACAGCGTGAAAAACATGTTCATACTTTATTTCGCCTTTACGGAGTCCGTGCGATAAATGAACTTGACGTTGCTCTCCATTCCTTCCGCCGCACCTGCAAATGACGTATATTCCTTTGAAACGTCAGCCAGAGCCTTTATACGGACCGAAAGCTCATCCGTGCTGACCCCGCATTCTTCAAGTTTTTCCGTTATCTTGCCCGAGAACTGCGCAAGTCCGTCACGGAGCTGCATTGCACCATCCTTGAGCTCGCCAATGCCGTCTATAAGCGCAGGAGCGCTTTCCTTCATTGCGAGAAGTCCGGAAAGAAGCTGTTTTACGCCTGCGTCAAGACTTACTGCGCCGCTTTCAAGACTTATTGCTCCGCTTTTCAGCTTGCCCGTCCCGACATATGCTTCGCTTACGCCTTCCGTGTATTCGCCAAGCCCCTTGTAGAATTTATTGTAGCTGTCAAGTTGAAAAATAAGCGACTTTATGCTTGCCGCGCCGGCAGCAGCCTTTGCGACCGCAGCGTCCGCCTGCGCTTTTGTTTCCGGAGAATTAAGGTTCGTTTCTATAAGCTCTTCAACCTTCTTTTCCGTCTGTGCCGCGATAAGCGCCTGAATGTCTTCGCTTTCCATCTGCGCGTCAACTATTCCGGATATCGCGCCGAGCGTTGCTTCGTCCTGCATTTTTTCGCTGACCGCCGCATTAACAGCCGCCTGCATTTCTTCTGTAACCGTTCCGCTTGCAATTCCTGCTTTGTAGGTTTCCTCTGTCATGCCCATGGACGCAAGAACCTGCGTCATGATTATTTTCTGCTCTATCTGCTGTCTGACAGCCGCCGTAACGCCCGCTTCTATGACGTCGCGCTTTGCGTTTACGCTTGTTTTGACGGTCTCCTCAACCTTCGCTCTGACGCTTTCTTCGGAAAGCGAAGGAAGAATTGCGGTGAGTGTGACATTGTAATTTTCAATCGTAAGCTCGGGAACATCCGTTATTCCGGCTGACGCAAGCTGTGCGGACGCCGTCGAAAGAAGCGTATCGAATATCTGCTTTGCGCCCGCATTCAGCTCGGAATTCTTTGAATTCAGCTTTCCGAGTCCCGAATAGAGCTGATTTGCTCCTCTGACAAGATCCGATGAGCCGGATCTGAGCTGCGCCGTTCCCTGTTTGAGTGCAACCGCGCCCTCATAAAGCTTGTTTATACCGTCGACAAGCTCCGTCGACTTGTCAAGCAGTGTGCAGACGCCGTCATAAAGATCGGACGAGCCGTCCGTCAATTTGCCGACAGCTTCCGTAAGTGCCGATATCTTTCCGCCGAGGTCATCCGTGCTTTCGGAATCAAGTCCGCCGAAGATTTCGTTTGTGGCGACGGTGACGGTGTTTTTAAGGCTGAAATTCTTTGCATCCGCCGTTATCTCAACGTACGACGGAATATCGAGCTTACCGGAATCCGCTCCGAGGCTTTCCGCAAGTCCCGGAAGCGCAATTCCGATGACCGCAATGCGGTCGCCGTCATTTATGATTTTTCCGTTTGACACTTCAACGGAAGAAAACGTATCGGTATCGAGAAGAATTCCCGTAAGCATTGCGAAAGGAACGTAAATCTTCTCGTCCTTACCGTCGATATTCACGGTTCTGACTTCGTTGTTTATATAATCAAAGCGGATTTTCACCTTGCCGCTCTTCCCTGCGATTTCATCCGCGCTGACAACATTTCCGTCCAGCTCGTATGTAATCTTTATGCTGACGGGAAGCTCTTTTTCTATATTGCCCTGATAATATATATCGTTTCCGTTTGCGTTCCAGACGTATGTGTTTTCCCCGCCCATGACGCATTCCTCGTCGCCCTTGACGTTGACAATGCCCGTAGCCCCCGTGACATCTGTCAGAGTGTCGCTCTTTCCGTCATTCTTTATCCAGTCGCTGACTATCAGCTTTTTTACACTGCCGTCCGCTCCTGCGATAACATATACCGTTTCTTTTTTGGTAGCGGATGTGTCGCCCGCAACGGGCGCAGAGCTTATTGTCCCTCCTGTCATATCGCCGCTTTTCTTACCGTTATTTGCGGCGGCCGCATATATTCCCGTCAATGCCGCTCCGCACATAATCGCGGCACAAAGCACAACGGAAACCGTTTTGATGATTTTGTTTTTCATGATTTACTCCTCCCTTGCAGGCTGTGTTTTCTCTTTGCCCATTCCGAGCGTCGTTGCGCATATCAGCTTATCAAAAAGCATGAGCAACGCCGGAAGAATGAATATGACACAAAGCATACTTATAACCGCACCTCTTGCCATCAGCATACACATTGAGCTGATGATATCTATATCCGAATAGATTGCAACGCCGAACGTTGCGGCGAAAAGTCCCATGCCGGAAACTATTATCGAAGGTATCGACGTCGCAAGCGCCGTCGTTACGGAAGTGCGTTTGTCTTTTCCTGATATACGCTCCGCCTTGTATCTTGTTGTCATAAGGATTGCATAGTCGACCGTGGCGCCGAGCTGTATCGTGCTGATACATATGGGCGCGATGAACGGAAGCGACTGTCCCGCATAATGCGGTATGCCAAGATTTATGAATATCGCAAGCTCAATTACGCTTATAAGAATAAACGGCAGGCTTATGCTCTTTTCAACTATCGCGATTATAATGAATATCGCTATTATGGAAACAGCGTTAACAATCTGGAAGTCTCTGTCCGTCGTTTCGATCATATCCTTCATGCAGGGTGCCTCGCCTATGAGCATTGCCGAGGGATCATATTTTTTGATTATCCTGTTCAGCTCGGTTATCTGTCCGTTTACGGCGTCGCTTGCGACCTTATATTCGGAATTTATAAGCAACAGTTCCCATTTATCGCTTTTGAGTATACTTAGTATGCTTTCGGGAAGGATTTCCTCCGGCACAGCAGAGCCGACAACCGTTTCAAGTCCGAGCACATACTTGACTCCGTCCACCTTTTCCATTTCCTTTATCATCGAACGGACGCTCCTGCCGGACAGGCTTGCGTCGACAAGCACCATATGCGTCGACGCTATGTTGAAATCCTCCGAGAGCTTTGAGTTTGCAATTACGTATTCCATATCCTCCGGCAGGCACTGACCCATGTCATAATAGACCTCGCTGTTTGCCTTTTTATAGCCGTAAAACGCGGGAGCAATAAGTAGAGCAAACACGCAGAGGAATATCGGGAATTTCTTTGTTACGCCCGACGCAACTTTCTTCATGTCGGGAATGATTGACTTGTGCTTCGTTTTCTGCAGAGGCTTGTCAAGAAGAAGGATCATTGCGGGAAGAACCGTAACACATCCGAGAACGCCCAGAACAACGCCCTTCGCCATTACTATGCCGAGGTCTCTGCCGAGTGTAAAGCTCATAAAGCAAAGGGCGGCAAAGCCCGCAACAGTCGTCACGGAGCTGCCGATAACGCTTGTCAGCGTTTCGTTTATGGCGTATGCCATCGCCTCTTTGTTATCGTCAAAACGCTCTCTCTGCTCGTTATAGCTGTGCCAGAGGAATATCGAATAGTCCATCGTTACCGCAAGCTGAAGCACGGCGGAAAGAGCCTTTGTTATATATGAGATTTCGCCGAGAAAGTAATTTGTTCCGAGGTTGAGAAGAACCATCATTCCGATTGACGCAAGGAATACAAAAGGGACGAGCCATCCGTCAAGGAAAAGCATCATCGCAAGAAGCGCAAGCACAACCGCGATACCGACATATATCGGCTCTTCCTTTTCGCAAAGGTCTTTCAGGTCAGTGACGAGCGCCGACATTCCCGAAACAAAGCATTGCTTGCCCGCAATTGAACGTATCTCTCTTATCGCGTCCATTGTGACGTCAGCCGACGTGGCGCTGTCAAAGAATACAGCCATCATAGTTGAGTTTCCGCGATTGAATTCGCTGTAAATTTCCTCCGGAATAATCTCCATCGGTATGGATATATCGGCTATGGAATTATACCAAAGAACGGTTTCCACATGGTCAACCGCTTTTATTTTTTCCGTCAGCTTTGCGACGTCCTTCGCCGGCATATCTTCAATAACTATAAGCGAAAACGCGCCTTTGCCGAATTCTTTCAGAAGCTCATTCTGCCCGATTACCGTATCCATATCGGACGGCAGATAGTCGAGCATATCATAATTTATTCTCACGTTTATCATGCCTATGACCGAGGGCACAAGCAGAAAAACGGCGAGAATGAGTATCAGCACGCGGTATTTTACAACCGCTCTTGAAAAACGCATGAAATATCAGTCCTTCCTTTCCGTATAGCCAACTTCGATTATATCCGGTCTCTGATTGCGGATTATCTTCACCGCCGTTATCACCGTGCATATATTGAGCAGTCCTTCAAACAGAAGCGCAAGCCCGAGCATGACGGACATCGCGCTCCAGTTTCCGAGCGAGCTGAATATAACAATCCCTCCGAAAACAATCGCAAGCACAGCGGCGGAAAGTATCATCCACCATTTTCTTATTCCGAAGCGCTTTGCGTCGAACGCTATCTGAATTTTGAAAAGTCCGTCCGCAAGCACGAGAATTCCGAATACCGTGCAGAAAAATGCGATCACATGCTCAGGATATATCAGAAGCACCGTTCCGAGCACGAGAAGAAGAAATCCTGTTGCAAGGTCATACTGAAACGCAAGGCGGAACAGATCGCGGGAAAAATACCCGACGAGTTTTACAATTCCGAATATCATCGTCATTATTCCAAGTGTGATTCCCAAAACGGAAGCCGATATATCCGGCATTGCGATGAGTACAATTCCAAGCGCGCACCAGAGTACGGAAACCGTTATATAACCGAATTTTGCAATTTTCATAGGTGTCACAGACCTCATGATTTTTGCCCTCCTGTAAAAAAATTTTTGTTCTTACAACAGAAAGTATATCCTGTTACGCACGCTTTGAAAACAGACAGTAACCCGCACGTGACGGAAAATCGGTCACCGCACGTTTTTTGAACAAAATACAGACAAATCCGCCCGTCTGCACAAAAAACGACCGCCGAAGCGGTCATTTTTTTCAGTCTCTCGGTTTTCCCTTGAAGACAAGCGTTATAAGATATCCGAAAACTATCGCGGCGCCGATACCCGCGGAGGTACCCGTAAGTCCCCCGGTCAGTGCTCCGATGAGTCCGCTTTTGTCGACAGCCTTGCGAACACCGTCCGCAAGCGAATATCCGAATCCGAGCAATGGCGTCGTCGCTCCGCAACCCGCAAAGTCGACAATCGGCTTGTATATGCCGACAGCTGTCAGCACAACTCCGAGCGTGACGTATAAAACAAGTATCCTCGCGGGAGTGAGCTTTGTTGTGTCTATCAATATCTGCGCAGCGGAGCAAAAAGCCCCGCCGATTATAAATGCCCATAAAAATTCCATAGCTTTTACCTCCCTTCCGCCTCAATTCTAACAAGGTGAGCTATTCCGGGAATTGAAAGTCCCTGCTTTGACGTCGACGGGCTCATAAGCGCCCCTGTTGCGATATAAAGTACATTTTTCAGCTCGCATTTTTCAAACCTTTTCATTATGTGTCCGCATATAACCGAGGCACTGCACCCGCACCCAGACCCGCCCGCGTGCATATCCTGACGGTTTATATCATATATCATGAGCCCGCAGTCGTTATAATTTTCTCTTATGTCAATCCCATAGCGGAGGAGATATTCAAGCACTATTGCATGCCCCTCGACGCCGAGATCACCCGTCAGGATAAGGTCAAAATCCTTCGGCGAATGTCCGGTTTCGTTGAAATAATCGCGTATCGTATCGATTGCCGCAGGTGCCATTGCTGCGCCCATGTTGTTTGCATCCTTTATACCTTTGTTTACTATGCGTCCCGGCATGACCTCCGTTATGCGCGGAAAATTTCCGTTCGCCGAGCTTACTATCGCAGCACCGGCACCCGTCACGGTTCGCTGAGCCGTCGGTGTACGTTGTCCGCCGTATTCAAGCGGAAAACGGTACTGACGTTCCGCCGCGCAGAAATGAGATGACGTAACCGCCGCGCATGCGCTGAATTTTCCGCTGTCGACAAGCATTGCGGAAAGCATAAGAGCTTCCGCAAAGGTTGAACACGCGCTGTAAAGTCCGAAATACGGAACGCCGAAATCGGCAAGTCCGAAAACCGAGCTGACACATTGATTCTGCAAATCGCCGGCAAACACCGCCTCAACCGCCCCCGCCCCCAGTTTTGCCTTTGCAAGTGCAGTATTGAGCGCAATCCTCTGCATTTCGCTTTCCGCCTTCTCCCATGTGTTCATGCCGAAATGCTCGCCCTTATCGTGGATGTCAAAATCGTCCGAAAGCGGACCTTCGCTTTCTCTTTTCCCGGCAACCGAGCCACAGCCGACAAGTGACGGCTTTTCATTTAATTTCTTAACCCTCATGACAGCACCCCGCAAAGCCAATATATAACTCCGTAAACGGCGGAGGAAACGACCCCGTAAACAATGACGGGTCCTGCGACCGTAAACATTTTCGCGCCGACTCCCATAATAAGACCCTCGCTTTTGTCGTCCATAGCGGGCGAGACAACAGCATTTGCAAAGCCCGTTATCGGGACGAGCGTTCCTGCACCGGCAAACTTCGCAAAATCGTCAAAAACACCGAGTCCGGTTGCAAGAGCAGCAAGAAAAACAAGCGTAACGGGGACAAGCATTTTGACGGTTTCTTCCGGAAGCGATGTCATCCCGTACAGCATTTTGAGTACCTCTGCAAAAGCACATATCGCCCCGCCGCAGACAAAAGCCGCAAACGTATTCTTGAAAACCGGCGACTTTTTTGCCTTTCCGGCACAATACTTTTTATATTCTTTTTCGTTTATATCCAAAATAATTTCCTTTCCGAAAATATAGCTTTGAGATTATTTTTTCCGGAAGCGGAATATTTATTAAAAGCATTATTTACCTTATTTTTATATACAAAAACGCCGCGGCAATATCGCCGCGGCGTTTTTCATCAATGTTTGATTTATACGTTTTTCCGGAAGCTCATTTAGCGAAAGTAATTTCCGCTTCGCCTTTGGAACAAGGAATATCCGCGTTGACCTCGGAATACGGAGCGTCTTTGCCATCGAGCTTTTTGAATACCATTTTGTGACGTCCCTCCGGTTCTTCGTAAATATCAACGTTATAATCTTCGATATCAATTATCCCGGAAAGCATGCTGACAAAGGATGCAAGAGCTATGTCCGATGTGTCGTGACCCGAATATGATGCGATGTGTATTGAATAAAGAACATCCTCGTCACAAATATATCTGAATTCGTCCTTGCCCTTTTTGTAAACGTCAACTTTTGTTCCGTCCTCGGTCTCCTCGGATGAAACATATTTGAGAGTAAGTTCCTTTCCGCCGAATTTCAGATTTTTGGAGGGCTTTCCTCCCGCCTGCGTTCCGCATGAAACAAACACAAAGATAAGCGCGAACGCAAGCAAAAATATAAACGACTTTTTCATGATAATGCCTAAATCACTCCTCCGCAGTTTCAAGAGCAATCTCCATCATCTGCTTAAAAGAGGTCTGCCTTTCATCCGAGGTTGTCGCCTCGCCTGTGAGAAGATGATCGGAGATTGTGAGTATCGAAAGCGCTTTTTTGCCGAGACGAGCCGCCGTCATATAGAGAGCCGCGCTCTCCATCTCAACGCAAAGAATTCCGAGCTTGCGCCATTTTTCGCTCGCTGTGATGTCGTCCGTATAGAAAGTATCTGAAGAAAGAACATTGCCGACAACACAGTTCGCACCGAGCTTTACGGCGTTTTCATACGCCTTTGTGAGCATTCCGAAATCTGCAATTGCTGAAAAATGACCCGGAACGAGGTACTGATCCTGGAAATTTGAATTTGTCGATGCGCCCATCGCGAGCACGACGTCGCGGATTTTGACGCCTTCCGTCATTCCGCCGGCAGATCCGACTCTTATAATGCTTTCAACTCCGAAAAAGCTGTAAAGTTCGTAGCTGTAAATGCCTATTGAGGGCATACCCATTCCGCTTGCCATAACGGAAACCTTTTTACCCTTGTAAAATCCCGTATATCCCTGCACGCCGCGCACGTTGTTGACAAGCTTTGCGTCCGTGAGGAATGTTTCCGCGATAAATTTTGCGCGGAGAGGGTCACCCGGCATAAGAACGGTTTTTCCGAAGTCTCCCGGTGTCGCTTTGATATGAGGGGTTGGATAATTTTCCATAGTCAAGCCTCCTTGATTGTTTTTGTTTTACGGCTTCGCCGTCGACAGCCGCGGCTTTCCGCGGCATCATTATAATTCAATTATATTTTATATCGCGGAAAAAGTCAAGGTAAATATAATAAAAAGCAACCGCGGAGGAGATAAACCGCGATTGCCTTTCATTATTTATTTTGCATACATCATATTGACCATTTTCGTAACGGTATTCTGCGGAAGCACGCGTGACAGCCAAACAAACAATTTATATTTGAAGCCTATCGTACATACGGCAGGCGCCTTTTTCGCAAGTGCCTTTTCTGCAATGAATTTTCCCGCCAAAGCCGCGCTTCCGCCCGACATTTCGTCCTTTTCCATTCCGGAAACGGATCGGGATATTCTTCCGCCGTATTCTTCATCTCCGCGATGAATTTTCTCTCTTGCCGCAGTAAATCCCGTTTGAGTGTCACCCGGCATAACAGCGCAAACGCTTATTCCGTAAGGCTTGACCTCTCCCGAAAGCGCGCGGACAAATGAGTTTATTGCCGCCTTTGATACGGAGTAATACGTCTGAAACGGTATCGGTATTGCGCCCGCAACGGAGCTGACGCAGATTATCCTTCCACCGCCCGCCTTTCTCATATGAGGCAGAACGGCATGAACCGCATTGACCGTTCCGAAAAAGTTTACGTCGAGCTGGTGCTTTGCGTCCGCGGTATCCGTAAATTCAACGGCGCCGGATATCCCGAAACCCGCACAGCATACGAGAATATCGATTCTTCCCTCTTTTTCCACTATGGTATCTATCGCGGCGGCAACACCGTTTTCGTCCGAAACGTCGGCTGAAATATGCGTTATCCCGTCATGACTTTCGCCCCTGCGGCTGAGCTCGTAAACGGTACACGATTTTGAAAGCTCCTTCGCCGTTTCAAGTCCGATTCCGCGCGAGCCGCCCGTTATCACAGCAATTTTTCTATCCATTTTGTCAGTTTTCCTTTATAACCTTTGCAATTATATCCGTTGCCTCGTCAATAAGCGGCTTTGTGTGCGTCGCCATAAGGCTCGTGCGAATGAGACACTCGTTCGGCGCGGTTGCCGGCGGAATGGAGCTGTTGGCATAAACGCCTTCGTCATAGAGCTTTTTGTTTATCGTCAACGTTCTTATCACGTCATATGTGAATATCGGAATTATCGGCGTTTTTGACATACGTATTTTAACTCCCTTTTCCGTCAGGCAGTTTCTCATGTATTCCGCGATGTTCTGAAGATTGTCGACAAGCTCGGGGTGTGTTTTTAGTACGCGCAGCGCCGCAAGCGCCGAGGCGCATGATGCGGGTGTTATTGACGCGGAGAAGATGAAGGGCCTGGAATTATGGCGAACGTAGTCGCAGACGACCTTCGACGCCGCCATATAGCCACCGAGACTTGCCAGAGACTTTGAGAACGTCCCCATATAAATATCGACTTCGTCCTCAAGCCCGAAATGACTCGCCGTTCCTCTTCCGCCCTCTCCGATTACGCCGAGTGCGTGAGCGTCGTCAACCATAACTCTCGCACCGTATTTTTTCGCTATTTCAACGATTTCCGGCAGCTTTGCAATATCACCGCCCATACTGAAAACGCCGTCTGTTACTATGAGTATTCCGGCATCCTTCGGAACGGTTGCGATGACCTCCTCAAGATGAGCCATGTCACTGTGATTGAAGCGGAGCATTTTTCCGTAGCTGAGCTTGCAGCCGTCATAAATGCTGGCGTGATTTTCTTTGTCGCAGATGACGTAATCTCCTCTGCCGACGATTGCGCTGATTATTCCGAGATTTGACTGAAACCCAGTTGAAAATGTGACAACGTCCTCCTTGTGCAGAAACTCCGCAAGTTCCTTTTCAAGCTCGATGTGCAGAGCAAGCGTTCCGTTGAGAAAGCGCGAGCCGGAACAGCCGGAGCCGTACCGCTCATAAGCCTTTATCCCCGCTTCGACAACCTCGGGATTTGTCGTCAGTCCAAGATAGTTGTTTGAGCCGAGCATTATTCTGCGCTTGCCCTCCATTATGACTTCAACGTCCTGTCGGGACTGAAGCGCGTGAAAATAGGGGTAAAGCCCCATCTTCTGAATGTCTTTTGCCACAGTATATTTTTCGCATTTTTCAAAAATGTCCATCGTTTCCTCCAGATCGGGCGTGTGAATTTGCACTGTCGTACAGTTATTATTGTACTACCGTACAGTCTTTCTGTCAACCCCTTTCATAAATATTTTCTTTTTCGGAAAATATTCCGCATCTGAATATAAAAATCCCGCAAACCGGAATTAAAACGATTTGCGGGAAATTTTTATTTGCCGTCGCAGTGACGAACAAACCTCATCATAGCCTTTTTGCCCTCTTCCGTGCGCTTATAAACGCCGGCATCGCAGAGGACGGCTGTAAACGTTTTGCCGATCTCGCCCTTCAGAATCTCTTCCGTATCGGCTTCTGTAAAAACGTATTTATCCTTGAATGCCTCAAACCACTTCGCGTGCTTGCTTATTCTTTCGTCTGCCGAAATATCGGCTCCGGAAATGATGGCTTCGCGGAGAATCGCCATTTCGTTTTTCAGCCTTGCCGGAAGGACAGCAAGCCCCATAACCTCAATGAGACCTATGTTTTCCTTCTTTATGTTGTGCTTATCCGCGTGCGGATGATATACGCCGAGCGGGTGCTCTTCTGTTGTTATATTGTTGCGCAGGACAAGATCCAGTTCAAATTTTTCCCCTCTTCTGCGGGCGATCGGCGTTATGGTATTATGAGGGGTGCCGTCCGTCTCGGCAAAGACAAACGCCGCCTCGTCCGTATATCCGCGCCACTTTGCGAGAATTTTTTCCGCAAGGCTCGCAATCGCCCCTCTGTCATCCGAGCGCAGTCTGATGACGGAAAGCGGCCATTCGACTATCCCCGCTTCAACATTTTCAAAGCCGTCAAAGGAGATATTTCTCGCAATTTCAGCTCTTTCCATCGCAAACTCGTATCTGCCTCCCTGCATATGGTCGTGCGAGAGTATCGACCCGCCGACGATCGGCAAATCAGCGTTCGAGCCGATGAAATAATGCGGAAAAATCGTAACAAAATCGAGCATCTTCTCAAACAACGCCCGGTTGATCTTCATCGGTCTGTGCTCGCCGGAAAACGCAATGCAATGTTCGTTATAATAGACATATGGCGAATATTGCAGATACCATCTTTCGCCGCCGAGCGTTATCGGAATAATCCTGTGGTTCTCTCTTGCCGCCGAGCGGAGATTGCCGGCGTAGCCCTCATTTTCGGCGCAGAGAGCGCATTTCGGATACCCGCTCTGCGGAGCGTTCTTTGCCGCCGCAATCGCCTTTGGATCCTTTTCGGGCTTTGAAAGGTTTATGGTTATATCTATGTCTCCGAACTCCGAAGGATAGACCCATTTCATATCTTTTTTCACGCGATACGTCCTTATGTAATCGGTACTGCGGGAGAAATCGTAGAACCAGTCTGTCGCCTCCTTGGGAGAGACGGAATATTTCTTTTCAAATTCTGAGATGACCTCGTGCGGAGCGGGGGTAAGCAATCCCATAAGCCTTGTATCGAAAAGGTCTCTGTAAACTATGCCGTCGCCGCCGAGAAGCCCCTTTTCCGCCGCAATATCGCAAAGCGAGGAAAGAATCTCTTCAAGCTCGCAAGCAATTACATTTTCCGGCGCCGTGTATTCGCTCTCGCCCATAGCATCAAGAAGTCTGTTCGTCGCCCAAATTCTGTCCGCTTCGGTTATAAGCCTGTGCCTTACGGCGTATTCGACAAGCTGTGCTATTCTTTCGCAAATCATTTTGTCCCCGTCCTTTTTTTGAAGAATTGATAATATGTGCAAGGTATCATACCGTTATAGAGCTTCCGTTTCGCGTCTGCCTTTCTGCCGTAAAGACGCTCAAAATTTTCGTTGCTCGTGATTATATATATCTGCCACGGCTCAAGCGTTTTGAAATGCCTGCCCATTGCCGCATACAGCTTTTCCGCCTCTTTTATATCGAGAAGCCTTTCTCCGTAAGGCGGGTTACAGACAATTGTCCCCCTGCGACCTTCGCTCGTTATTTCAAGCGCATTTCTGCGGAAAACCTTGACGATGCCGTCCATTCCTGCGTTATGTACAGTCTTTTTCGCCAGTTCAACACAATCTCCGTCAATATCGGAAGCATATGCTTCAAAATCGGTCTTCTTTATCAGACTGCGGGCTTCTTCCCTTGCATCGTTCCATACCTTTGACACGATAAAAGGATACATCTCGCCCGCAAAGCCGCGATAAAGCCCGGGGGCGGTATTAGTCATAAGAAGCGCGGCTTCAGTCGGGATCGTGCCGCTGCCGCACATCGGATCCCAAAAAAGCACGTCCTCTCTCGGCCTCGAAATTTTGACGAGTGCTGCCGCAAGCGTTTCGCGCAGCGGTGCCGCCGCCGATTCGGGTCTGTACCCCCTTTTATGAAGTGCCACACCGGAAAGGTCAATCATAAGAGTTGCGACGTCCTTGAGAATAAAAAATTCTATCTGATATTTTGTTCCGGTCTCTTTCATCCAGTCGGTGTGATAAACCCCTCCGAGCCTGACCGACGCCGCTTTTTTGACAATCTTCTGACAATCGGGAATACTCGTCAGCTGACTTTTCACGGAATGTCCCTTGACGGGAAATGCGTCGTCCCTGCCGATAAATTCTTCCCAGGGAAGCGCCTTTGTCCCCTCAAAAAGAGCGTCAAAGGTCGGCGCGGGAAAGCTTCCGAGTACAAGAAATACTCTCTCCGCCGTCCTAAGCCATATGTTTGCCTTTGCGGCGGCCGTTTCGTCGCCTTCAAAATATACTCTGCCGTCTATCGTTTCCGTCCGATGAAAGCCGAGAGCGTCAATTTCCGCTCCGAGAAGCCCTTCAAGTCCGAAAAGGCATGTTGCGGCATATTTATAATTCATATCGACCTCAAAAATAAAATATTTGTCATATTATATCATAGTAAAGAGAAAAAATCAAATTATATGCGAAAAAATTCCCGGCTTTTCACCGGGAATTTTCTGTATTTTTTATTTGATTGTCGGGCCTGCGGAAACGAGCGCCTTGCCGGCTTCGTTAGCTTCATACTTTGCGAAGTTCTTGATAAATCTTTCCGCAAGATCGAGAGCCTTTGTTTCCCAAACGGAAGCGTCGGCGTATGTGTCTCTCGGATCGAGGATTGCAGGGTCAACGCCGGGAAGCTCCGTGGGTACTTCAAAGTTGAAATAAGGAATCTTCTTTGTCGGAGCCTTGTCAATCGAGCCGTCAAGGATAGCGTCGATTATACCGCGTGTATCCTTGATGGAGATACGCTTGCCTGTGCCGTTCCAGCCCGTGTTTACAAGGTAAGCCTTTGCGCCGCTCTTCTTCATCTTCTTTACGAGCTCTTCCGCATACTTTGTCGGATGGAGTTCAAGGAACGCCTGACCAAAGCAAGCGGAGAAGGTCGGTGTGGGCTCTGTTATGCCGCGTTCCGTGCCTGCGAGCTTAGCCGTAAAGCCGGAGAGGAAGTAGTACTGCGTCTGCTCGGGAGTGAGGATAGAAACGGGAGGAAGAACGCCGAATGCGTCCGCAGAAAGGAAGATAACGCTCTTTGCGTCCGGAGCCGCGGAAACGGGACGAACGATGTTCTTGATATGGTCGATCGGATAAGAAACACGAGTGTTCTCCGTAACGCTCTTGTCGGCGAAGTCTATCTTGCCGTTTTCGTCGAGAGTGACGTTTTCAAGAAGAGCGTCACGACGGATAGCGTTGTAAATATCGGGCTCGGAGTCCTTGTCAAGGTTGATAACCTTTGCATAGCAACCGCCTTCAAAGTTGAAGACGCCGTTGTCATCCCAGCCGTGCTCGTCATCGCCGATGAGAAGTCTCTTCGGGTCTGTGGAAAGAGTTGTCTTACCTGTACCGGAAAGACCGAAGAAGATTGCTGTGTTTTCACCGTTCATGTCCGTATTTGCGGAGCAATGCATGGAAGCGATGCCCTTGAGCGGGAGGTAATAGTTCATCATGGAGAACATACCCTTCTTCATTTCGCCGCCATACCATGTATTTATGATTACCTGCTCACGGCTTGTAATGTTGAACACAACCGCCGTTTCGGAATTGAGTCCGAGTTCCTTGTAATTTTCAACCTTCGCCTTTGAAGCATTGTAAACAACGAAGTCTGGCTCGAAGTTTTCAAGCTCCTCTGCTGTGGGCTTTATAAACATATTCGTTACAAAGTGAGCCTGCCATGCAACCTCAACGATGAAACGTATAGCCATTCTCGTGTCCTTGTTTGCGCCGCAGAAAGCATCAACAACGAAAAGTCTCTTGTTTGAGAGTTCTTTGATCGCGATGTCCTTGACGGCGTCCCACGCTTCTTTCGTTGCGGGGTGGTTGTCGTTCTTGTACTCATCGGAAGTCCACCAAACAGTGTCCTTGGAGTTATCATCGACAACGATGAATTTGTCCTTGGGCGAACGGCCCGTATAAATACCTGTCATAACGTTGACGGCGCCGAGCTCGCTTACCTGACCCTTTTCATAACCTTCGAGAGAGGGCTTTGTCTCTTCCTCGAAAAGCATTTCATAGGAAGGATTATAAACAACCTCTGTCGTACCTGTAATGCCATACTTGGTTAAATCGATTTTTTTCATAAACCATACCTCTTTATTTATATTATCGTCTTTACTTGGGGTCTGTCGGCATCGTGACGTGCCAAGCCCCAAACTTCCCTATTGTCTATTATACAGCCTTTTTTATAAATTGCAAGAGCTATAAAAAATAGTTCACAAATTTGTAACCTTGCAATCATTTTTCGCCTCCGCCACAGCGGTTTTTGTCTATTTTCACAGTCTTCGGTACCTTCCCGGCGTGACTCCGGCAATCTTTGTGAACTGTTTTACAAAGAAACACGAATCGCAATAGCCCAGCATTTCCGCAATCCTGCCGACGCTGTAATCCGATGAGCGCAGAAGAATTTTCGCTTTGTTTATCCTCGCGTTGACGGCGTACGCCGAAAATTCGATTCCGACGGCTTTCTTGAACAGCTTCCCGAGGTACGCCTCGGAGTATCCATAATTCTTTGCAAGTTCGGAAAGCGACGGCGGCGCACCGCGCGAAGAATTTATTCTGTCGCATATTTCAAGTATCATCGGGTTCGACTTGCTTCCTTCGCCGCCCGCAGCGGACAAAAGCTCGGAAAATGCCGCCGAGAGCCACATCGATGCAACCTCCGCACAGCTTCTGTAATAATAAAGGATAACCCTGTCAAGCAAATCTCTGAAAAAGACAACATCTCTGACATTTATGCACCGACCGCCGAGGAGTTCTTCCTCCCCGATTTTTCCGTCCGGCAAGAAATGAACATGAATCACGAGCAGCGGGTCGCAAGGGTCGTGGAAAGCAGTTATCTTTTTGCCCGGCGGCAATATGACGCACGCCCCCGCAGAAACGGCAAATTCCTGCCCTCCGACCGATATTTCCCCATGACCGCGGAACACCGCCCAAAGATCATAATCGTCAAAGCCGCAATCGCCAGTCACCCAGCTCCATTCCGGCGGACAATCCGATATGCCGCACGAGCCTATAACATAACCGTTCATAGCGCACCTCCGTATGACGTAATAATACAATTTTTCGCCGTGAAAGTCAATAGAAAAACGGGTGATTTTCTGATATACTTTATGTATCAAACACATTTTGGAGGCTATCATGAAAAAACAGATCAGAATCAAAGTAGTTGTTCAGGCAAAGAAAGAAAACGTCCCCGGCTGGCCGCATATAAACTTCGGCTATGAAAGAGAGACGGAAAAAATCATGGCAATAGTCAGAGCATATAATCCCGACGCAGAGTTCGACGTATTCAGATACAGCTCAAAGGACGAAGCGGCGGCTGTTTACGAGGGCGATTGTGCCATATATGACGGAGTTCTCGTCCTCCTTATGACAAACTGGATAAGGCTCGACGAATTCTATGCGCGCAGGTCAAAGGACGGACTTCCCTGCGCCGTTGCGGACGTACCGTTCTGCGGAAGCGGCTCTGCTCTTTCCGGAACGTCACCCATGATAAGAAACGAGAAACTCCCCGTTCCGCTCGAAGCGTCGACGGATTACAATGACATCGCCCGTCTTGCGAGAACGCTCGTCGTCAATGCAAAGCTCGCACAGACAACGGTTCTTGTCGTAAAGAATGACGTCGAAAACGAGATTGAAAGTGCCGCGGAGAAGCGTTTCGGCATTAAATTCATAAACAAAACTGCTGCAGATCTTATGAACGTGTTCGACAGCGTCGACGAAAAAGAAGCTGTATCGGTCGCAGAAAAGTGGACAGGCGGAGCTGTGAAAACGGTTGAACCGTCGCAGGCAGACATAATCGAAAGCGCGAAAATATATCTCGCCATAAAGAAGATGATGAAAGAAACGGGCGCGGACGCCGTCACAATCGCCTGCCTTGAACTTTCATATAACGATGTTTACGGCAAGAGCCGCCATATGTATCCGTGCCTTTCCCATTTCCAGATGGCAGATGACGGAGAGCTCGGCGTTTGCGAGGCGGACATAGACTCAACCGTCTCCTCCCTTCTCACACTCTACCTCACAGGCAAGCACGGCTTTGTCTCGGATCCCGTCGTCGATACGTCAAGTGACGAGATCATCTATGCGCACTGTGTTGCTTGCCGCAAGGTTTTCGGCGTTTCATCGTCAAAGATATGCGACTATTACATAAGAAGCCATGCAGAAGATCAGCTCGGCGCGTCCGTTCAGGTCATTTTTCCCGCAGGCGAAAAGTTGACAACGATAAACATGAGCAACTCCGATAACTGGGCTTGCATACATTCATCGGTCTCCGTCGGCAATGCGGGAGGCGACGCGGGATGCCGTTCAAAACTCGTCGCATCGTGTAACGCGAGGGCTCTTCTCGAAAACTGGATGCCCATGTGGCACAGGGTCACCGTTTTCGGCGATTACAGACAGGATTTCATAAACTTTTTCAGGCTCAAAGGGCTTGATATATTTGAAGAAGACAAATAATTTCAGCAAAAATCCCGGCCTCGGCAACAAGCCGAAGTCGGGACTTTTTTATTTTATGACAACGTTTTCTTCGCCGAGGAGCTTTTTCAGAAGCGCAAGCATATTCGGCTGAATATCTGCTCCCGCTCCGACGCGCTTTATATATTTCTTTTCGGTTTCTCCGTAAAGCATCACGGGCGTTTCGCCTATAAAAATATCAAGTACTGCCTTGATTTTTTCAAAAACAGCTCCTTCAAGCGACGGAAGCCGCAGATATATTGTTTTTGGTTTTTTCGCTTTTTGCGGGCTGACGGTACCCGTCGTTTTCTCCGCCTGCGTCAGTTCTGCCGTAGCCGCAGAGGTACGGTTTGAAAGCGGGATTATAACGTCCGCAACCAGCTTCGGCGCCGCGTTTTCCGTTTCAGAAACGGAGCCTGTGACGGCTATCGCGCTGCCCTGCGCCAAAAGCGCCCTGTGCTTTTCGAGTATCTTAGGAAAAACTATTACCTCAATTTCTCCGAATCTGTCCTCAACCTTGACAAACGCCATCGGCGCACCTGCTCTCGTCTGCTTGTTCACCTTTTCCGTCACCGTTCCCGCGACAGTCACCCTGTCACCGTCACGGAATCTTTTTTCCTCTGTATCGTCGTCCGCGCCAAAGGTAATCTCTCCGATCGGCACCGCTCCGAGTTTCTCCGCCATCGCCGAATATTCATCGGAAGGATGACCGGAAAAATACATTCCGGTGCTCTCTCTTTCCTGCGCGAGAAGCTCCTTTCCGGAGAGCTCCTCTCTGTCCGTATAGACGTATTCCGGTTCGTCCTCCGGAGCGTCCGCAAATGAAGAGAACATATCCATCTGACCGTCGTTTTCGCTCTTTTTGCGGCGGAGATAAATATCGACAATATTTTCGTAATCCCCGAGAAGAACGCTTCGTTTGATTCCGAAAGAATCGCACGCGCCGCTCTTGATGAGCGCCTCTATCTGGCGTTTGTTTATGTCATATGCGCTCATGCGCGAGATGAAATCAGTAAACGATTTATATGCCCCGTTTTTGTTTCTTTCGCCGATGACGTCCGAAAGGAACGCAATGCCGAGATTTTTGACTCCGAGAAGTCCGAAGCGGATTGCATTTTTCCCTTTGTGACGGACAACGCTGTATTTTTCAAAGCTCTCGTTTATATCAGGCGAGAGAACGTCGATATGATATGAATTTTTTGCCTCTTCGATATACACCGCCGTCTTTGCCATGTTTCCGAGAACGCTCGTCAGAAGCGAGGCAAGATACTCACACGGATAATGACATTTCAGATACGCCGTTCTGTAAGAAAGGTATGCATATGCCGTCGCATGGGACTTATTGAAAGCATAGCTTGCAAAAGCGGACATCGTATCGAATATTTCAGTCGCGACCTCCTCGGATACCCCGTTTGCAACGGCACCGGAACAGATCACGTTTCCTTCCGCATCTTTTTCTCCGTGGATAAAGGCATTGCGCTCCTTCTCCATTTCTCCGCTCTTCTTTTTGGACATTGCGCGTCTGATAATATCGGCTCTGCCGAACGAAAACCCGGCAACGTCGCGGCATATCTGCATAACCTGCTCCTGATACACGATACATCCCGCCGTATTTTCAAGTATGCTCTTCAGTTGCGGGCAGGAATATCTGACCTTTTCCGGATGCGCCCTGTTTTCAAGGAAAGCGGGTATCGACTCCATCGGTCCCGGACGGTAAAGCGAAATCGCGATTATTATGTCCTCGAGATTTCTCGGCTGCATCTGGGAAAGAAGCCTCCTCATTCCTCCGGATTCAAGCTGAAACACGCCGTCCGTGTGTCCTGATGAGATCAATGCGTACGTTTCTTCATCGTCCTGCGGAACCTTTTTTATATCGAAATCCGGCTCCGTCCGTCTTATCTGCTTTTCGGCGTCGGAGATGATTGTCAGATAACGCAGACCGAGAAAATCGAACTTGAGGAGTCCCAGCTTTGCGATTGTGTCCATTGTAAACTGCGTCAGTATCATTCCATTTCCGACAGCTGTCGGAACGTAGTCATAAACGGGCTTGTCCGTAATGACTATGCCCGCCGCATGAGCCGACGCATGGCGCGGCATTCCCTCGAGCGCCATTGAAATGTCAATGAGTCTTTTTATCTTCGGGTCGGACTCATAAAGGTCGCCGAGCTTACCTTCCATCGCCTTTTCAAGCGTTATGTGCAGATCGGACGGAACGGCTTTTGCCACAACGTCAACATCCGCATAATTCATTCCGAGCGCGCGCCCGACGTCACGTATGACAGCCTTCGCCGCAAGCGTACCGAACGTGATTATCCCGCAGACCCGTTCTCTTCCGTATTTATCGGAGACATATTCTATGACCTCATCCCTGCGTTCATAACAGAAGTCGGTATCAAAATCGGGCATGCTGACCCTTTCGGGATTGAGGAAACGCTCAAACATAAGGTTATACTTGATTGAGTTTACGTCTGTTATCCCGACAAGATATGCGACGAGCGACCCCGCTCCCGACCCACGTCCCGGGCCCGTCGGTATGTTTCGCTGCTTTGCGGCATTTATAAAGTCCCAGACGATCAGATAATATTCCGAATATCCCATCTTGCAGATGACGGAAAGCTCGTATTTTATCCTCTCCTCATAGACCTCTCTTGTGTTTACATCGTCAAAAACAATCTCTCCCCCGCGAACCTTTTCCTCGAATTTTGTCCATGCCATTGATGAAAGGAAGTCCTCCGGTTTTTCGCCGTTTTCGGGGGTATATCTCGGAAGAAAACGCTTGGAAAAGTCAAAATCGAAGTTACACATATCGGCAATCTTGCCCGTGTTTTCGATTGCGCCCTCGATATTTCCGAAAAGCGCAGTCATCTCCTCCGTACTTTTATAATAAAATTCGTCCGTTTCAAAGCCGATCGGTCTGCCGTCCGCAAGGCGGGAGTTCGTCTGAATACAGAGCATAACCGCCTGATTTTCCGCGTCCTTTTTCTTCGGATAATGCACGTCGTTTGTTGCGACGAGCGGAATTCCCGTGCGCTTTGAAATGTCGATAAGTCCTTCGTTTACCTCTCTCTGCGCGTCGATTCCGTGATATTGCAACTCAAGATAATAGTTTCCCCTGCCGAAGAGCCTGTCCATTTCGATTGCGTGTTGCTCCGCTTTTTCAAATTCTCCGGCGGAAATCATTCTCGGAACGTAACCCGCAAGGCACGCCGAAAGGCAGACGAGCCCATCACTATGCTCGCGGAGGAGGTCAATGTCTATTCTCGGCTTTGTGTAAAAGCCCTCCGTAAACCCTTTTGAGACCATATATATAAGATTTCTGTATCCCGTTTCGTTCTTACAGAGGAGGACAAGGTGATACCTCGAATATTCGGAGTCGCGGGTCTTGTCAAAACGGGATCCGGAGGCAACATATACCTCGCAACCGATTATCGGCTTGATCCCGTATGCCTTGCAAGCAAGGTAAAAGTCAACAGCGCCATACATCGCGCCGTGATCCGTTATCGCAACGGCAGTATGCCCGTTATCCGCCGCCAGCTTCGGTATATCCTTTATGCGGCAGGCACCGTCAAGCAGGCTGTATTCGCTATGCAGATGCAAATGGCAGAATGACATTTTCCGTTTTCCCCTTTCAGTTGTTTTTATGAGCCTTGTAAAAATCGACTATTTTAAGAAGCCTTTTGCTCTCCTGCGACTTTGACACAGGCGGATTTTCAAGCTTTCCCAGCACCGCCATCGAAGCCTCCGGATTTTCAAGGCGAAGGTTTGCCGTCTGACGCAAAACAGGCGACAAAAGCCCGAATTTCCCGATTTTTTTAAGCTCCGTGATCGCCTCGATCTGCTCTGCCGAAGCCGCGCTCTGCTTTGATATGTTCGCAACCTCAAAGTTCGTCTGCCTGTTCTGCTCGTTTCTTATCGACCGCAGAGCCTGACTGTTCATTATCTCAAATGCCTCGTTTTGCGCTCCAATGAGCATAAGCATATCGGCGACCTTTTCCCCGCCTCTGTAATAAACAATCTGATTTCCCTTTCTCACGCTCAGCTTCGGCATGCCGAATTTATACGCAAGAACCGTCGCAAGCTCGACGGCAATATCTGCATTGGAGACGGTGAATTCAATGCCGTAACGCTTTTCCGGAGGATTTACAAATCCGCAGGAAAGAAATGCACCGCGAATAAAAGCCTCTGCGCAATGGTCGCAGCCGAACTTTTTCGTATCTATCCGGCATTCGCCATTCGGAAATGCAAAATCATATAGCTTTTCGGCGTCCTCCCCGCAGACAGTCGTTCTGAAAACAAGCGTGCCGCTTTTGCCTTTTGAAAACACCTCGGGCGAGGAACAAACGTCGAGACAGCGTATCAGAAGTCCGGAGAAAAGATATGCCGCCTCCTCCGTTTCGGAAAGAAATACCGTTTTATTCCTCTCAAAAACCGAAGCAAATATAAGCATTCCGCAAAGCTCCGCCGAAGCGCAACAGTCGCGCTCGCAGGGTATCTTTGCAAGAGCCGTTTTTGTATCGCCCGAAAATGACATAGCCCCAAAACCTCATTTTATATATATTATTTCTTCCTCCAGCATAACGCCGGAGCTTTCAAAAACTCTCTTTTTTATCTCGGATATCAGTGCCGAAATGTCCGCAGAAGTCGCTCCGCCCGCATTTATGACAAAGCCCGCGTGCTTTTCAGAGACCTGTGCCCCGCCGACAGAAAAGCCCTTCAGTCCCGCCGCCTCTATCAGTGCGCCCGCATAATGCCCTTCGGGTCTACGGAAAGTGCTTCCGGCACTGGGCTTATCAAGTGGCTGTTTTTCTTTTCTCGCCGCCATGTTTTTCTCGCAGTCGGACAGTATTTTCTCCCCGTCGCCCTGCGCAAAACTCATCTCTGCTGAAAGGATTATCTCCCCGTTTGCCCGAAAAATACTCTCCCTGTAACCGAAGCGGCATTCTTCGTTTGAATAGGTTTTGACCTTATTTTCAGTCGGACTGTATGCCACAACCGACGTTATGACGTCAGCCATCTGCCCGCCGTAGGCACCGGCGTTCATATATACCGCCCCGCCGACGCTTCCCGGAATTCCGTATGCGAATTCAAGTCCGGAAAGACCGACATTCGCCGTGAGCGCGGAAAGCGCCGTCAAAGGAAAGCCCGCATCGGCTTTGAAATTCCTGTCTTCAACGGTAACGCTCCGCATTTTTGACGTGACTATCACGGTTCCGTCATATATTCCGTCCGGCGGGAGGATATTCGTCATATTTCCGAGCACGACGTATTTCTCGCCGTGCCTCTCCGCTTCCTCGACGGCAAATATCAGTTCGTCCGCACTCCTCGGAAAGACGCAGAGCGCAATCTCCCCGCCAACCCGAAATGAACAATTTCCGGAAAAAGTCGCACCGCGTTCAACCATGCACTTTTCGCTTATTTTGCCGATATATCGCTCGTCTATGACAGTCACCTTCCCTTATCACATTCTTCCACATATATAATTATATCAGATATAATTGCGATTGTGTATATATTCCGCAAAAATATCAGAAAATTTATTGACAAATGAAAAACGTCATGATATTATAAAACTGTTCCAAATGGAACAGTTTTGGAGGATTTTTATGTCTGAAAAGAAATTTCTTTCGGCATTGCGGCTTTGCGCGGTGTTTTCGGACGCATCAGAGGAAACCCTTCGCGGACTGACTGTGTGCCGCTGTGGAAATTTCCGTGCGGGAGAGTTCATCTATTCGGCGGACAGCTTTGAAAAAAGCCTCGGAATCATAATTTCCGGGAAGGTTGAGGTTTTCGGCGAAAACGAAAACAAGCGCGTCCGGCTCAATTCCCTCTCGCAGGGAGATATGTTCGGGGCGGCGGCACTTTTCGGAAAGGGCGAAGGCTACGTAAGCACTGTCGTTTCAAAAACGGCGTCCGAGGTGCTTTTCGTAAGCGAGAGCAAGATGAAAGAGATAATCGTCTCCGACCCCGCCGTTTCCCTCGCCTATATCGCTTTTCTTTCCGACAGAATACGCTTTCTCAACAAAAAGATAAGCGCGTTCACCGCAAAAAGCGCTGATGCCGCCGTCGCCGCCGCGTTACTGACAGAAGAAAGCGATAGCTTTGAACTGAATATCTCACGTCTGTCAAAGCGGCTCGGCATAGGGAGGACATCGGTATATCGCTCGCTTGAGCTTCTCGAAAAGTCAGGTGCAATCAGATATTCCGAAGGAACCATAAAAGTCCTGTCAAAGGAATTTCTTAAAAACGTCAGATAGGCTGACAGAAAAGAGGAAAAACATGAAAAAAATAATTGCCATTGTAATGGCGGCTTTGCTTGTATTATGCTTTGCCTCCTGCAAAGAAAAAACGCCCGTGGAAAGGGCGGACGTCCGCGTAACCGCTCTCAAAGGTCCGACGGGAATGGGAATGGCTTCCCTTATGGCTGAAAACGAGAACGGAACAACTCAGAATAATTACACGTTCTCCCTCGCCTCCGCTCCGGCAGAGGTGCAGTCGACGATAATCTCGGGCAATTTTGATATTGCCGCCGTTCCTGTAAACCTTGCTTCCGTGCTTTATAATAAGGGCGCAGATATAAGCTTCATCGGCGTTGCGACTCTCGGCGTGCTTTATGTTCTCGAAAACGGAAATACAATAAACTCCGTCGCAGATCTGAAAGGCAAAACAATCTATTCGACAGGTCAGAGCGCGACTCCCGAATATGCGCTGAATTTCATCCTTGAGAAAAACGGGCTCAAAGTCGGCGAGGACGTAACCGTCGAATACCTTTCCGATCACGCAGAGCTTGCTTCGAAACTCGCCGCAAACACCGTTTCGATCGGCGTTCTTCCCGAACCGAACGTAACAAGCGCGCTTCTTCAGAAGACAGGCGATCTTCGCATCGCCCTCAATCTGACGGAGGAATGGGACAAGGTCAGCGACACAACCCTCGTTCAGGGCGTTCTCGTCGTTTCAAACAAGTTTTTGAGCGAGCACCCGAAGGCTGTCGAAACATTCCTTTCGGAATACAAAAAGTCGGTTAATATAATCACATCCGATATCGAAAAGGGTGCGGAATACTGCGAAAAATACGGCATTGTTCCAAAAGCCGCAGTCGCAAAAAAGGCAATCCCGAATTGCAACATCAGCGCAATGATCGGTGACGACGGCGTAAAGGCTATGAAGGGTATGCTCGAAGTCCTTTACAAGGCAAATCCCGCATCTGTCGGCGGAAAGCTCCCCGAAGATAACTTTTATAAATCAATCAAAGTAAAATGAGCCGAAAAGCAAAGAAATTTACCGTCGGCATCGGAGTTTTTCTGTTCTGGATGGCTGTATGGGAGGTCGCCTCGCTGATAATCGCGAAATCGGTTATCCTCCCGTCGCCTCCGGCGGTCTTGCGCGCTCTCTTCGGGCTTCTCAAAAAAAAATCGTTCTATATCTCCTGCGGGCGCTCCGTCGGACTGATATTCGTCGGTCTTGCGGCAGGAACGGCGATCGGCGTTATACTTGCCGTGCTTTCCAAAGCGCTACGCCTTTTCGGAACGGTTGTTTCGCCGGCGGTCGAGGTCATAAAAGCGACGCCTGTCGCTTCTGTGATAATCGTGCTTTTGTTCGTGCTTTCAAAAAACATCGTACCGATGCTCGCCGCCGCGCTTATGGTCATTCCGATAATATTTATGAACGTCCGTAAAGGGCTGGATGCAGTTCCGGAGGACAAGCTCGAAGTCGCAAAAATATATGATTTTTCGCGATCAAAAAAGCTCCGCCTGCTTTATATCCCGTCTGCTCTTCCCTATTTCTTCGCCGGATGTCGCTCTGCGCTCGGGCTTGCGTGGAAAGCCGGAATTGCAGCTGAGGTCATCTGCACGCCGACGAGTTCGATCGGAACAATGCTTTACAGCGCAAGAATCTATCTCGAATCCGAGGAACTTTTTGCGCTGACGGCGGTCATAATCATTCTGAGCGTCATCATTGAAAAAACGCTGATTTTTGCTCTCGGAAAGCTCTGCAAAGGCGGTGATACAATATGAAGCTGTCGCTCGAAAACATATCAAAAAGCTACGGAGAAAACAGCGTTCTGCGCGGGATTTCGCTCTCCGTCGGAAACGATTCTGTCGCCGTAATGGGCAAATCCGGCTCGGGGAAAACAACTCTTCTCCGCATAGCCGCAGGACTTGAAAAGCCTGACAGCGGCACGGTAAAAACGGATGGAAGAATTGCGTTTTCCTTTGCGGAGCCGAGACTTTTCGAAAGCATAAACGTGCTTGAAAACGTCACCTGCGTTATGGACGGAGACGAAAAAGAAAACGCAGAGCGCGCAAAGGAGATTCTGTCCTCGCTTGCCATTACGGATGTATACGAAAAAAAGCCATCCGAGCTTTCAAGCGGGATGGCTCAAAGGGTGTCGCTCGCGAGGATGATTGCGTCGGACAGAAGCATATGCCTGCTCGATGAACCACTGCGCGGACTTGACGAGGCGACAAAGGCAATCGTAATCTCTGATTTGCAAAAATATCTTCGCGGCAAATGTGCGCTCATCGTCACCCACAGCAAAGAAGAAGCAAATGCGCTTTGTAACAAAATATACACAATTTCGGATGGCGTTCTGAAATAAGAAATCCCGGCACGCGCGCTTAAAAACGTGTCTGCCGGGTATTTTTGTCCGTTCAGTTCTGCTTGTGAATATGGCTTTTTATCGCCTCGAACGACTCCTCGCTTATAACGTGTTCAATCTTGCAGGCGTCCGCCGAAGCAATCTCCTTATCAACCCCGAGCCTCACAAGAAACTCCGAAAGAAGCACGTGCCTTTCGTATATTTTCGACGCAATCTCAAGTCCTGCGTCGGTCAGAGTCAGATATCCTTCCTTATCCATAAGCAGGTGACCGCTGTTTTTCAGAAGACCAACGGCGCGGCTGATGCTCGGCTTTGAATATCCCATATGTTCGGCAACGTCCGTCGAACGCACAGGACCCTTTTTAGAAAGGACATATATAGTTTCAAGGTACATTTCGCCCGATTCCTGAATTTTTGCCATAACTTCTTTCTCGATTCTGATTTTCCGAAAGTATATTTTTTGTCTGCAAAGTATATTTTCGCTTAATACAATCGGATTATATCACAAACAAAAGAAAAAATCAAGTCAGGTACATTTAATTTACATTTTTTCTGCAATAAAAATGCGACGGGCACAACCTCCGTCGCATTTTATTATAAGGAGAAAAACTTATCTCGTGTAATCTGCTATGAGAGCCGAAAGCTCGCCATCGGTGAAAATGTCAATTCCCTTTTCAAGAGCAGCTCTGTCCGCTTCCGGAAGAAATGACAGTCGTATGTCAAGCGTTTTCACCGTTTTCCCCGCGGCATTTTTCACAACAACCGTGCCGCTCTCGGAACAGACTCTGTAGATTGCTTTCTTTTCGCCTGCGGTGCTGCTTGTACCGTCAACGTTGGCATTCGCAGGGACGTCCTCCGTCACGTTGTTTTTGCCCGCCGCTTTTACCGAATTTTTTATCGAAAATCCGACGGAGACCGATATCGCCGAAAGAACAATTGCCACGAGAAGAAGCAGGACAACCGCCCCGAACGTAATTTTGCTTGCGTTTTCCATAACATTCACCTCTGAGATTTTTTGTTTCACGCACATATTATTGACGCGAAAATCCATAATATTCATATAAAAATTCAAAAAGGCGGATATTATGAAAAAAGTCAAAACCAAAAAGCATATATTTCCGAAAATAATTCTTGCGATATTTCTGACGGTAATCTTCACTTCGGTAATTCTTATCGCGGATTTTTATATATATTACAGAAGCATTGACGCCGAGCTCGATACGGACACACTTTTCTATTCTCACGGACTGACAACGAAAATCTATGTCAAAAACGATGTCGGGGCGGCGGTTGAGCTTGAGGACCAGCGACTGTACGGACTCGAAAACCGGATCTTTGCGGACATCGATTCGATTCCGGAACACGTTGCAAATGCGTTTATCGCCATAGAAGATCACCGTTTTTATGATCACAACGGTGTCGACCTTTATCGCACGGGAGGCGCAATCCTGAGCTTTGTTTCGCCGTCGTCGCAGGGATACGGCGGTTCAACCATAACGCAACAGCTTATAAAAAATCTGACGGGTAGTTCAGAGGTGACTGTCAAGCGAAAAATTTCCGAAATAAAGCGTGCAACCGAACTTGAAAAACAAAAATCGAAGCGGGAGATTCTTGAAATGTACCTAAACACCGTTTATCTTTCACAGGGATGCTACGGAGTTGAAACCGCCGCCGAAAAATATTTTGGGAAGAAGGTCTCCGAGCTGACAGTCGCAGAAGGGGCGTCGCTTGCGGCAATAATTCAGTACCCCACCAGGTACGACCCGATAGTCAGCCCCGAAAACAACCGCCGCAGAAGGGACATCGTTCTCTCCCGCATGAACGAGCTGGGGTATCTTTCAGATGATGAGTATCGCAAGGCGCTGGCGGAGGTTCCGGAGCTTAAAATAACTCCGAAAAAGTCGACGGGATCAAAGAATTCGTGGTTTACGGACAGCCTGATAGAGGAACTCATCGCCGATCTTTGCGAGCAGAAAAACATGAGCCGTAAGGCGGCGTCAGCCCTCATATACAGCGGCGTACTTACTGTCGACACGACGATGAACGTCAAAATGCAGAAATATCTCGAAGAATATTATCTGCAAAACGGAAATTTCCCGAAAAGCACGAGCGGCGAGGCGCAGTCGGCAGCTGTGATAATGGACAAGCGGGGCGCAGTTCTCGCGATAATCGGGGGAAGGGGCGAAAAATCGTCGGACAGAATACTCAGCCTTTCTACCCAGATGCTCCGCTCGCCGGGCTCGGTCATAAAACCCGTATCGGTCTATGCTCCCGCGATCGACCGTGGGCTTATAACCTGGGCAACCGTTTTCGATGACGTTCCGACGAAAATAACCAAGCTCTCATCGGGAAATTACTCTCTCTGGCCGAAGAACAATCCGCGCGTCTATTCCGGACTTACAACAGTCAGCCAGGCGCTGAAGGTATCAACGAACACCGTTGCCGTAAATGTTCTCGAACGGCTCGGAAAGGAGAATTCGTTTGCATTTTTGCGGGACAAAGTCGGCATTTCGACTCTCGTCGAAAAGGAGAAAAAAGCTGACGGCGGCTACCTTTCCGACATAGCGGAGGCGCCCCTTGCGCTCGGCGCTGTCAGCCGCGGGATTTCACTTCTTGAAATGACGGGTGCATACACGATGTTCCCCGCAGAGGGCATCTGCTCCTCGCCCCATTTCTATACAGAGGTCTACGACAAGGACGGGAACCTTCTCCTTTCAAATGACGGAGGCGGCAGAAAAGCAATCAGCGCGGAAAGCGCAGGGGTAATGACGGAGATGATGAAGACTGTCGTCTCTGCGGGCGGCACGGCTTCCTGCGTGACGCTCGGCAGGAAGACAGAAGTCGCAGGAAAAACCGGCACGTCGAACGCAAACACGGACAGATGGTTCATCGGCTACACGCCGGACCTTATCTGCGGCGTCTGGTACGGTTTTACAGACGCACGCGACGTCGGATATTTCAAGGCAAATCCCGCAGCACAGATATTTGACGCCGTTATGGGTGGCATATTCGACCTCATACCACAGTCAGAAAGGCATACGGAATTTCCGAAGAGCGGAAACGTTGTTACCTGCCTTTATTGCAAGGATTCGGGGCTCGTTCCGTCGAAAAGCTGCCTGCTCGACCCGAGAGGTCACCGTATCGAAACCGGATATTTTATAAAGGGCACGGAGCCGAAAGAAAAATGCGATGTCCACAGAGAGGTCAGAATCTGCTCCGGAGGCGGAGTATCGCTCGGCGAATGTGATGAAAAGACCACTGTTAAGTCGCTTATAAAAGTCATCCGGAGCTTTCCTTGCCAAATAAAAATAACGGACGCACAGTTTGTTTACAGGGATCTTTCGCCACTCAAAGAACCTTCGCTTGACGTCGGCAAGGCATATTTTGAATCGCTACTGTCATCCGGCGAATACTGCGGAACCTCCGGCGTTCAGAGCGCATATAACAGAGCCTGCCCGCATTATCGCTACGAAGAAGAACACTACGAAGAAAAAATTTATCTTCCCGATGAGGATGAATAGCACTTGCAAGCGCCGCCGTTCTGTGATATCATGTAAATTGATATTACATGACGGCGGAGGCTTTATATGTACGAAAAAGAGCTTGAAAAACTACTGAAAGCGGCAGGAGCGGATCTTGTCGGCTTTTCGGAGTTAGGAGAAAGTCGCTCTCCGGAGCACCCGGAATACGGCTATGCGGTTACGATTGCAAGAAAACTGTCACGCGCGGTCATAAAAACGATAGACGGCGCGCCGACGATGGAATATTTTCAGCATTACCGCGCGACGAACGCCCGTCTTGACAGTATCGCTCTTGACGCCGTTTCATTTATAGAAAATGCGGGCTATCTCGCCCTTCCCGTCGCCGCGTCGCAAAGCACGCCTGACAAAAAAGAGGAATATCGCGGAATTTTTCCGCACAAAACGGGAGCCGTGCTTTCCGGACTGGGATTTGTCGGCAAGAACGGACTTCTGATAACAGAGTTCGGCTCCGCCGTAAGATTTGCCACCGTGCTGACGGATATGCCCCTTGTTCCTCAAAGAGATATCCGGTCTTGTCTCTGCGGAGATTGCACGATATGCCGTGACGCCTGTCCCGCGGGAGCGATAACCGGCGAAATTTATGTTCCGGGCGCAGACAGAAGCACAATCTTTGACGCAAAAAAGTGCTCCGAGCATATGAAAACGTATAAAAATATCGGCAGAGGCGCGGTTTGCGGCATTTGCATAAGCGTCTGCCCCTTCAATAAATGACGTTTTTTGTCCGCGCAGGCGCAATAATTGCAAAAATGACTTGACAACAGTCGCCGGTTAAAATATAATAATACAAGTTGAATAAACTCGTTAAAGACTGTGACGAAGACAGTAGCCCCGCAAACCCATCCATAGCGAGCCGACGACGGTGAAAGGTCGGCGATGAGCGCGGAGAGCGAAAATCACTTCCGAGTTGCGGTGCAGAAAGGCGAAAGCCGACTAAGCTCCGACGGTTTCTCTCCGTAAACAGAGAAGCATATTTGCGTATGCTCTGCGGGTGGTTGCGGATTTTTCTCCGTCCCGTTATGCGCGGGCGGAGTTTTTTTATTTCCCGCAAAAATAATGATATTAAATTTTCGGAGGTTATAAAATGTTTGAAAGCGTTTCGACAAATCTCGGATTTGTGGACAGAGAGAAAAAGACGCTCGAGTTCTGGAAGGAAAATCACATCTTTGAAAAAAGTATGGAACAGCGCGAGGGCTCGAGAGTCTACACCTTCTATGACGGTCCCCCGACAGCAAACGGCAAGCCGCACATAGGTCACGTTCTCACGCGCGTCATCAAGGATATGATTCCGAGATACCGCACCATGAAGGGCTACTATGTCCCCCGCAAAGCCGGCTGGGATACTCACGGTCTCCCCGTTGAGATTGAGGTGGAAAAGCTCCTCGGCCTTGACGGAAAGGATCAGATTGAGCAGTACGGTATTGCTCCCTTTATAGACAAATGCAAAGAGAGCGTATGGAAATACAAAGGAATGTGGGAAGACTTCTCGGGCACGGTCGGCTTCTGGGCTGATATGGATCATCCGTACGTAACCTATCACGACGATTATATTGAGTCCGAATGGTGGGCGCTCCGCCAGATATGGGACAAGGGTTTGCTTTACAAAGGCTTCAAAATAGTTCCCTACTGCCCCCGCTGCGGAACTCCCCTTTCAAGCGCAGAAGTCGCTCAGGGATATAAAGACGTAAAGGAGCGCTCCGCTGTTGCCCGCTTCAAGGTTGTCGGTGAGGACGCATATATTCTCGCGTGGACGACGACCCCATGGACTCTCCCCTCAAACGTCGCACTCTGCGTGAACGCGGAATATACGTATGCAAAGGTCAAGGCTGCGGACGGCTACACATATTACATGGCAAAAGACCTTCTCGATACGGTTCTCGGCAAACTCGCAAAGGACGGTCAGCCCGCATACGAAATCCTCGAAACGTTCACGGGAAAAGACCTTGAATATAAAGAATACGAGCCGCTTTTCGACTGCGCCGTCGACATCTGCAAAAAGCAGGGCAAGAAAGCTTTTTATGTCGTCTGCGATGATTACGTAACTCTTACAGACGGCACCGGCGTTGTTCATATCGCTCCCGCCTTCGGTGAGGACGACTCAAAGGTCGGCAAAAAATATGACCTTCCGTTTGTTCAGCTCGTTGACAGCAGAGGCAATATGACGGCGGAAACACCTTATGCCGGCGTGTTTGTTAAAAAAGCCGACCCTATGATTCTGGACGACCTTCGTGCTAAGGGTCTGCTCTTCGACGCTCCGAAGTTTGAGCATAGCTATCCGCATTGCTGGAGATGCGACACCCCCCTCATCTATTACGCAAGAGAATCCTGGTATATCCGCGAAACGGCTGTAAAAGATGACCTTATCCGTAACAATAACACGATAAACTGGATACCGGAATCGATCGGCAAAGGGCGCTTCGGTAACTGGCTTGAAAACATTCAGGACTGGGCTATCTCCCGCAACCGTTACTGGGGTACCCCGCTCCCGATATGGGAATGCGAATGCGGACATCGTCATTGCATAGGCAGCAGACAGGAGCTCTATGAGCTGAGCGGCAACGAAAAGGCAAAGACCGTTGAATTCCATCGCCCGTATATCGACGAGATAACAATAAAATGTCCCGAATGCGGAAAGGACATGCACCGCGTTCCCGAGGTGCTTGACTGCTGGTTTGACTCCGGCGCAATGCCCTTCGCGCAGTATCATTATCCCTTTGAAAACAAGGAACTCTTTGAGAGACAGTTCCCCGCTCAGTTCATTTCGGAGGCTGTCGACCAAACGAGAGGCTGGTTCCATTCGCTCCTCGCGGAAAGCACTATCCTGTTCAACAAAGCTCCCTATCAGAACGTTATCGTTCTCGGACACGTTCAGGACGAACACGGTCAGAAGATGTCAAAATCAAAAGGCAACGCCGTAGATCCGTTTGACGCACTCAAAAAGCACGGCGCAGACGCTATCCGCTGGTATTTCTATTCAAACAGCGCACCGTGGCTTCCCAACAGGTTCCACGATGACGCCGTCATAGAAGGTCAGAGAAAGTTTATGGGCACTCTCTGGAACACATATGCGTTCTTTGTGCTTTATGCAAATATAGACAATTTCGATCCGACAAAATACACTCTCGACTATGACAAGCTCTCCGTTATGGATAAGTGGTTGCTTTCCAAGCTTTCAACGCTTATAAAGACAGTCGATACGGATCTTGACACATACAAGATAACGGAGACCGCCCGCGCGCTTGACAACTTTGTCGACGAGCTTTCAAACTGGTATGTCCGCAGAAGCCGCGAACGCTTCTGGACGCCCGGCATGGAGCAGGACAAAATCAATGCTTATATGACGCTTTATACGGCTCTTGTAACCGTTTCCAAGGTTGCCGCTCCGATGATCCCGTTTATGACGGACGAGATATACAGAAACCTTGTTTGCAGCGTTGATAAGACCGCCCCGATAAGCGTCCACCTCTGCGACTTCCCCGTCGCAAACGAAAGTTATATCGACAGCGAGCTTGAAGAGCGCATGGAAGACGTGCTTGATATCGTCGTTCTCGGAAGAGCGGGCAGAAACACGGCGCAGATAAAAAACCGCCAGCCCATCGCAAAGATGTATATCAAGGCTGACTTCTCTCTCCCGAAATATTTCACGGATATCATCGCAGACGAGTTGAACGTAAAGAGCGTTGAGTTTACAAGCGACGTAAGTGCCTTCACGACTTATTCCTTCAAGCCCCAGTTGCGCACAGTCGGTCCGAAATACGGAAAGTATCTCGGCAAGATACGCGAGCTTCTTTCTTCTGTCGACGGCAACGCCGCAATGGCAGAACTTAAATCGACAGGTACGCTCACCCTTGACCTCGGCGATACGAAAGCCGCGCTCACGGAAGAGGATCTGCTCATAGACGCGGCACAGACGCCCGGCTTTGCTTCAAACTCAGACCACGGAATAACTGTTGTTCTTGATACAAACCTCACTCCGGAGCTCATCGAAGAGGGCTATATGCGCGAGCTTGTCTCAAAAATTCAGACAATGCGCAAGGAGAGCGGATTTGAGGTTATGGACAATATCCGTGTTTATATCTCCGGCAGCGACGTTATAAAGGACGTTGTCAGAAAGAATTTCGACGAAATAAAAGGCGAAGTTCTCGCAAAGGACGTCGTCTTTGATACGGACTTTGCCGCCGCAAAGGACTGGGATCTCAATGGTCAGGCTGTAAAGCTCGGAGTTGAAAAGCTCTGAAAATAAAACCAAAAGCAACGGTTATCCCGTTGCTTTTCTTTGGATTATAAAAAAATCTGCGTTATGCGCAGATTTTTTGTTTTGATTATTTCTTTGAGTCCGCAATGGCTCTTTCAAGCCATATCGTACCTATATCCATGGCTTCGTAAAGACCGTTTTTCTGTCCCTGCTTTATGATCTTTCCGTCCGTATCAAGCACCTGAATGAGGATTGAATCCGGAACGGTTTTGCCGTCATCCAGCTTTTTCTCTGTGAGTATCATAAGGAAAAGATAAAATTTATCCTTCATGTCGCCATAAACTATTACATTCTTTTCTCTGACAAGAGGCTTGCCCTTGTACATGAGATACTTTCCGTCCAGCGGTGCTTTATTTTCACTCATTTTTATCAGACCTTTCAGTATTTATTACATTCATTATAAAGCAAATCGGAAGATTTGTCAAGTTATATCGTGCTTTGCCGCAAAGCGCCGTCAGTTATCGCCCTCATTTTTGAAAACGATCTCCCCGCTTTTATGATAGCCAAGCACTTCCCTTGCGTATTTTTCGATATATTCTTCATCCGAAAGCGATAGCTCATAACGCATTTCCTCAACCCTCTCGGCATAAGCTTCAAGCTCGGCTTCCAACTCCGCCTTCTGCTCCGCGAGGTCATCCAGCTTCGAGCGCAACGTCATGACGGTTATTATCGCAAATACGACGAATATCGCAAGCGCTATCTTTACAAAAAGGTTTACCTTTGTTTTCATCTTCTTCTCCGTTTATTTTTCTTCAAATCCGCGCGCGGAAAGATCGAGCAGACGTTTTTTTCCGCGCCTTGTATATGCCCTTCGCTTTGCGTCAAAAACAGCTCCCGCCATGACGCAAGCAGCCTTGGCAATCGCCGCAGACACAAATTTCCACATCATCCTTACAGGATATATTATAATATATATCAGGCGCAAAAGCAAGCACCGCGCAAAAAAAATAATTCTGTCCGCAAGAAATATCACAACTTTTCCGAGGCTTATCCTGTAAAGCATGAAGCCCGCAAGGGAAAGAACGAAAAAATCGACCCTTATCTCGCCGTCATTTATATAGTAGATATAAATCGCCTCTGATGCGAAAACAATCAGCCAGAAGAGAATATCTTCAATAAACGTCAGAAAACCGTCCGTCAACTTAATAACCTTTGGAGCTCCCGAAAATATATCTTTTTTCGGTTTCAACCTGTCATATATTCCACCCGAAAGGTTGCCGCCACCCTTTCTTGAAATGCGTAGCACGCGAAAAAAGTCATATATCGCGCCGAGCACAACCCCGAGGCACACAAACGACAGCACCCTTGCGGCGGAATCGTAAAAAAAGTCGTTCATTTCCCGCGGGAGAAAAGCCCGCCCTTTTTGGAATTGTCACGATCGTTATATGTAAGCGCAGTGACGAGCCCCTCAACCTTCATTTTTCCGGACGCGACGTCAAGCGTTGTTATGTGCAGCCCAGTGCCTTCTATAAGTAACTTTCCGCTGTTTGTCTGAAGATATATCTCCGTTTCATCGAAGCTGATGACATCTCCGATACCGTCCATTGTCAGCTCTGCGCGATCCTTCAGCGTAAGAGAGGATTTTCCGTTTTCTTCATTCATAAATTGACCTCCGAAAAGAGTTTGTTTTTATAAATGAATATGCCGCGTAATGTGTTTTTATTCGGTTATAAGCTCATAAAGCGTCGTCGCTTCGTCCTTTTTTGTGTATTCCTTTACATCCGTGACGCGAACCTTGACGGTTCGATCGCCCATTGCAAGCTCGATAACATCACCGATTTTCACCTGGTACGAAGCCTTTGCGTCCTTTCCGTTGACCTTGACATGCTCTGCGTCGCAGGCATTGTTTGCAACGGTTCTTCGCTTGATGATTCTTGCAACCTTAAGGTATTTGTCCAGTCGCATAATTCCTCCTTAAAAATTCAAAGCCGCCTTTCGGCGGCATTGAAACATTTCTTATTACTTGTTGAGAGCCTCTTTGAGAGTTTTTCCTGCCGTGAAAGCGGGACGCTTGGAAGCGGGAATATTTATAACTTCCTGTGTCTTAGGATTTCTGCCTGTTCTTGCAGCCTTTGTTTTTACTTCAAATGTTCCGAGCCCCGCAACCTGAACCTTTTCGCCTGCGGCAAGAGCTTCGGCAACAGCGGCAGCAAAAGCGGATACTGCTGCTTCTGCGTCCTTTTTCTTAAGTCCTGTGTTCTTTGCAACTACGTCAACGAGCTGTGATTTGTTCATGATAAAATCCCTTTCAAATTTTTTATTTTTCCTGTCCCCTATGGACGATTGCTTTTACTTTATTTATTATAGCAATAAAATACAGCGGTTGCAATACTTTTTGCAATAAAAATGTGTACTTTTCACGAGTTTTTTCGCATTTTTGCAATAATTGCATCAGAAAAACGTGAGCTGGCTCGCCGTTTCCCCGACTTCATCCTGCTTTGCGGATGACTTTTTGGACGACTCGTTTTTTCCGGACGAAGTCGGCAATGCGTCGCCCGCTCCACGGAAATCGTCGTCTCCGAAACCGAAAGTTATCTGATTTGTTTCCGAGAGATTTTTGAGCACGCCGTTCTTTTCCAGTATTTCAACGACGGATTTTGAAACCGACGCTCTCTGCTTCAGCTCCTCAACGGAAAGAAATTCTCCGCCCGCTTCCCTCGCGTCGACAATGTTCTGCGCCGCCGCAACTCCGACGCCGGAGAGCGAGGAGAACGGAAGTCGTATAGACCCGTTTTCTGGCAAAAACAGTCTTGCGTCGGACTTGTAAAGGTCAACGGGAAGAAACTTGAAACCTCTCGCAACAAATTCAAGCGCGAGCTGCATTGCGGAATACGTCGCCGCTTCCTTCTGCGATTGCTCGTTGCCCTTTTCTTTCAGATCCTTCAGAACGGTTTCTATCGTCTTTTTGCTCTTTACGGCCAGCTCACCGTCAAAGCCATCCGGCGCGGCGGAAAAGTATGCGCAATAGAATTCCAGCGGCATATGTACCTTATACCATGCAATACGTATTGCCGAAAGAACGTACGCCGCTGCATGCGCCTTCGGAAACATGTATTTTATCTTTTTAAGGCTTTCGATATACCATTCGTCGACATTGTGCTCGTGCATTCTGTCAATCATCCAATCGGGGAGTGGATCGCCCTTTTTGTTTTTACGGACTTTTTCCATAATGTCAAACGCGTCCTTGTTGTCCAGTCCGTACTGAATAAGGCGGAGCATAATGCTGTCTCTCGTTCCGACGACTGATTTCAGTTCGCACGTTCCGTTCTTTATGAGTACCTGCGCATTTCCCGACCAAACGTCCGTGCCGTGCGTAAGTCCCATAATCTGAAGTAGATCGGCGAAGGTCTTTGGCTTCGCTTCGACAAGCACTGGGATAACAAAGTCCGTGCCGTTTTCGGGAATTCCGAGCGTGCCGACCTGAATTCCCATAATGTCCTCCGGCTTTATTCCGAGAGGCTCTGTCGAATTGAAAAGCTTATATACCTCGGGGTCGCCGACGGGAACGTCAAGCACGCTTGTGTGCGAGAACATCTCGATATACTTGTATTTTGTCGGAATATCGTGACCCAGCTCGTCGAGTTTGAGGAGCAGGTCGTGCATATCGTTGAATGTAAAATGTGTTGTGATTATATCGGACGAGGCGTCGTCGGCGGGGTGCTGAACGGGGCAGAAATCATAAATTTCATATTCCTTAGGCACAACAACGATACCTCCGGGGTGCTGACCCGTCGTGCGCTTTACGCCGACGCATTTTGAAACAATACGGTTTATCTCCGCCTTATTTGTCTTTATTCCCTTGTCCTCAAAATAGCCGGCGACAAAGCCGTAAGCCGTTTTTTCGGCAAGAGTACCGATTGTTCCGGCGCGGAAAACGTTTTCCTTGCCGAAAAGCTCCTCCGTATATTTATGTACCTTGCCCTGCACCTCTCCCGAGAAGTTAAGGTCTATATCCGGCGACTTGTCCCCGAAGAAGCCCAGAAACGTTTCAAACGGAATGTCGTGCCCGTCAGAATTGTATTTTGTACCGCAGACAGGGCAGTTTTTTGGCGGAAGGTCAAAGCCTGAACCCGCGCCTTCCTCGTTTGAAAAGTCGGAATGTTTGCATTTCGGGCAAACGTAATGCGGGGGCAGAGGGTTGACCTCCGAAATGCCCGCCATCGATGCGACAAACGATGAGCCGACAGAGCCTCTCGAACCGACGAGATACCCCTGACTTTCGCTGTATTTGACGAGCTTTCTCGCTATCATATAGAGCACGGCAAAGCCGTGGCTGATAATTGAATCAAGCTCCTTTTTAAGTCTCTTTTCGACTATATCCGGCAGCGGGTCGCCGTAAAGGCCCTTTGCCGTTGTATAACAGATGTTCATCAGCTCTTCTTCCGCGCCCTCCATTTTGGGCGTATAGGTGCCGTTCGGAAACGGACGGATATCCGTGCCGATTAGATCTGCTATTTTGTTTGTATTCTCGATTACGACTTCCCTCGCCTTCTCCTCGCCGAGATACGAAAACTCTTTAAGCATTTCGTCCGTCGTGCGGAAGAAGAGGTGACTGTCTCTGTCGCCGTCCTTCATGCCCATCCCGCGGAGAAGAACATTGCGGCTTATACCGTCATAATCTTCAAGATAGTGCGCGTCGCAGGTTGCAACAACAGGCTTTCCGAGCGCCTCACCTATTCTGACTATCGTCTTGTTTATTTCGATCAGCGTATCGCGCGTCACACCCTTTGACCCGATGAGAAATTCGTTATTACATATCGGCTGGATTTCAAGATAGTCATAAAATTCCGCAATCGAAAGGAGCTGATCCCATGTCTTGCCGTCCAGAACGGCGGAAGCGAGCTCACCCTCAATACAAGCCGAACCGAGAATAATCCCCTCGCGCAGGTCGGCAAGCTCCGTTTTCGGAATTCTGGGGTGACGATAATAATATTTGAGATAGCCGTTTGAGACGATCTTATAAAGATTTTTCAGTCCCGTCGGATTTTTGACGAGAAGTATTATGTGATAAGGGCGGAGCTTGTGCGGGTCTGTCCTCTCCGCCATCGACTCCGACATCTGCTTTACCGTATATATGCTCTCCCCTGCGAGCTTTTCCGTCATCTTGCAGAAGATTTTTGCCGTCACCTCTGCGTCATCGCAGGCGCGGTGATGATTGAAATCTCCGAGATGATAAAAATCAACAAGAGTGTCCAGCTTGTGATTTTTCAGCTCGGGATTTAGAAATCTGGACATTGAGAGTGTGTCAAGATACGGCGGGTTGAAGGGTATTCCCGCATTTTCCGCCGCGCGACGGATAAATCCCATATCAAAGTTTGCGTTGTGCGCCACGACTGTCCGTCCGCCGACAAATTCTATAAAAGCCTTGACGGCGTCGCCCTGCGATGGCGCGTCTGCGACCATATCGTCCGTAATTCCCGTCAATTCGGTTATTTCCTCGGGAATGTGTCCTTCGGGGTTGACGAACGTCGAAAACACCTTCAGTACTTCCCCTTTCTGAACAAGCACCGCGCCGATCTCCGTAATTTTGCAGGTCATGGCGGAAAGACCCGTCGTTTCTATATCGAAAACGACGAATTCGTCTTCAAAATTCGTGTCGTCCTCGCCGAATATCGCCCTTGCAGCGTCGTCGACAAGATACCCCTCCATTCCGTAGATGACCTTCATTCCGAGCTTTTCGGACATTTTCATGGCGTCCGGAAAGCCCTGAACGTTTCCGTGGTCTGTTATAGCGACAGCGGCGTGACCCCATCTGTGCGCCGTTGCAACGGCAAGCGACGGCGCCATGGTTGCATCCATCATGGACATATTCGTGTGCAGATGGAGTTCAACTCGCTTCTGCCCCTCATATTTGTCCTGTCGGAGCACACGCTTTATCTTCATAGCCGACGACGGATAGAACGTAAGCTCGTGATCTCTGTCATAATCGTCGTATTCGAGGTTGCCCTCCATAATGACGCTTGTCCCATTTGAAAGTCCGGCATATTCCGCGGCTTTTTTCCCGACGCATTTGACGGTCACCGAGCCTTCAAAATCCGTAAGCGAAAATGTGACGGTCTTGTTTCCTCTGCGCGTTTCGTTTACGGCAATGCATGCCACCTCGCCTATCAAAGCTATATTCTTTTTCGGTTCTGTGCAAACCCCGATCGCCGTAAAGTCGCCTGCCTCCACGGGATTCCCGGATATCTGCTCCGGCGAGCTTATATCGAAAACCGCAAACCCGGCATGGACACAGCCTTCTTCGTCCGTTGAAATCTCATGATATGTGCCTGTTGACGTTGTGCATTTCTTTTCAATCTCAACGCGCTTTGCAGTCTCCTCATAATACTTTGTCAGCTTTCCGACGTTGTCTTCCGCAAGGAATTTTTCAAATTGCTCGTCCTTCTCGGACGACGCCCTTATTTCAACGGGAACACTTATTCCGAACTCATCGGAAATTATCGCGGATATATTCTTTTCCGTGCCCGTTTCCTCCATGAGTGCAAGTCCGCCGTCGCCATAAAGCGTTTCGATTATCAGCTTTCCGCCGTCAAGTCTCTGCTTGCTTCTGCGCAAAAAGAGGTCTGTTATCAGTTTTCTCCTGCATGCCTCGGTCATTATCTGCGGTATGTACTCCGCATCAAAAAGCTCTGCGTCATATTTCGGTGATATTGTGACAAATTTCAGCTCATATGCCCTTTTTATTGCCGCTTCAAGCGGATAAAGCACTTCCTTTTTCGGGATTATATAAGGAAAGCGCACGTCAACCCAAACCGATTTGTTTTCTATGTTGACGCGCGTCGCCGTTACAATCCCGTCCGTCATCATCTTGCGGAAACGCTCATCGGGATTGTATTTGTCAAATCGCTGCAAAAGTGTTTTTTCCACAGTTCTTTATCCTTCCGTTATCAGCCGCAAAACCTCTTTTTTCAGCGTGCCGATAATATCTTTTTCCCCTATCTTGCCGACAATCTCCCCGTGGGAAATAAGCACGGCGCAACCGTCGCCCCCCGCAATGCCGATATCGGCTTCCGCTGCCTCACCGGGACCGTTTACAACGCACCCCATGACCGCAACCTTTATATGCTTTTCCCCCGCGTCCATGCTCTCAAATTCCTTTTTGAGAGCTCTGCATATGGGAATAAGGTCAATCTTCGTCCTGCCGCATGTCGGGCATGACACCACCTCTATATATCCGCTCTGCGAGACGCCGAGCGCGCGCAATATCTTTCTTGCCGCGCCAATCTCCTTTACGGGGTCATCCGTCAGCGAAACACGGACGGTATCACCTATGCCGTTTGCAATCAGTGCGCCTATTCCCGCCGCAGATTTTATCAAAGCGTCATCGCCCTCTCCCGCCTCCGTAACGCCTATGTGAAGCGGATAATCGCAGACGGCGGCAAGCTTTTCCGTCGCTCTCGCCATTGTGACGGGCGAGCTGGATTTAATCGATATAACAATATCGTCAAAATCGAATTTTCGCAGAAGCGAAGCGTGATAAAGCGCGCTTTCGCAGAGTGCGTCAGCCGTCGGAGCGCCGTATTTTGCAAGAATATGCTTTTCGAGCGACCCGCCGTTTACACCGATTCTTATCGGCACGCCGTGCAGTCGGCATTCGTCCGCAACAGCCCTGACCTTTTCGTCCGAGCCGATGTTTCCCGGATTTATTCTTATTTTGTCCGCTCCTGCAGAGACAGCGGCAAGCGCAGCTCTGTAATCAAAATGAATATCTGCAACAAGCGGGGCTTTTATCCCCGCATTTTTCATTTTATATATGGTTTCGGCGTATTCGGCAGACGGGACAGTCAGGCGGATGATATCACAGCCCGCCTCTTCCAATCTTCTCGCCTGCGCTATGCAGGCTTCTGCGTCCGCCGTATCGGTATTTAGCATCGACTGCACCGCTATCGGATGTCCCGAGCCGATTGTCACATTGCCGATTCTGACCGCCTTCGTTTTTCTTCTTATACTTTCGTAATCCATTTACTTTTTCACCAGATAAATTATATCCTTGCAGGTCACCGCAAACATCAGTATCAGCAGAAGGATTATACCGATAAAATGGATAAGCCCTTCTGTTTTCGGATTGATTTTCTTTCTCGTCACAAGCTCGACGAGCATAAAGAACACTCTTCCGCCGTCAAGCGCGGGCAAAGGAAGCAGGTTCACAATGCCGAGATTCATCGCAAGAACCACGAAAAGCATCGCAAGATAGCCGTAATCCTTCGTCTGTGCCGCTTCCGCAAGCACCTTTGTCACACCGACAGGCCCCGACATATCCTTGAAGCCGTATTTGCCCGTTATAAGGTCGTAGAGAGAGTCGTAAACCATACGAACCGTAACCCCCGACTCATAAAACGTATGTTTGATGATGTTGCCGAAGGTTTTTCCCGCTTTTTCAATGTAAAAGTCTCTCTGACCGAAAGTCGCACCCGACTGCTTGTATGTCGGAAAGTGGACTTTTTCAAGCGTCATTTTTTCGCCGTCGCGTATGATTTTAACGTCGACAGGCTCTCCGCCGTAACGGCTTATCGCATATGAAAGGTCATAAGGCACGTGTACCCTTCTCGGCCCGACGGCAATTATTCTGTCGCCTTCTTTCAGTCCGTAACTGTTTGAGGTCGCGCCTTTTTCGGGAAAGCCCGCAACGGTTGTCGAATAGAGCTGTGACGTCGAAAGCACCATAATCCCCATCACTATTATTCCGAGAAGTATATTTGAAAGCGACCCCGCCGCCGTTATGATGATTCTCTGCCAGAGCGGCTTTTTGCCGATGGAATTCGGGTCGTCTGTTTCTTCATCTTCCCCCGCCATGCTGACAAATCCGCCGATCGGCAAAAGGCGGAGCGAATACGCTATTCCCGTCTTTTTGGATTTTATCGAAAACAGCTTCGGACCCATGCCGATTGCAAATTCATAAATCTTCACGCCGAAAATCCGCGCAAAAATATAATGTCCCAGCTCGTGAATGAATATCAGTACCCCGAAAAGCAGGATTGCAAAAAGAACATAAAGCATATCTTATCTCCGATTTTACTTTGATTTGAGTATTTCGGCAGCACGCAGGCGTGCCTCTCCGTCCGCGGCGATTATGTTTTCAAGGCGGTCGGCGGGCATATTTTCAAAATTTTCGGTGACCGAAATGACCGTGCGGTCAATATCCGTAAATTTAATCTCGCCACACAGAAAAGCCCCGACGGCAACCTCGTTTGCCGCATTCATCGCGCAAGGAATGACGCCGCTCCTTGAAAGCGCGTAACGTGCAAGGTCGAGCAGAGGAAACGTCTTTGTGTCCGGAGCGGAAAACGTAAGACTGCCGAGCTTTACAAAATCTATCGGCTCCGCCTGCGACTCTTCACAGTCCGGATAGTCCATGGCGTACTGTATCGGTAGGCGCATATCGGGAGCGGAAAGCTCCGCAAGCACCGCGCCGTCACGGAATTCAACCATGGAATGTATTATGCTTTCCCTGTGAATTACAACGTCTATATCTTTTTCCGGCACGTCAAAAAGTTTTGCCGCCTCAATGACCTCCAGCCCCTTGTTCATCAGGGTTGCACAGTTGACGGTTATCACCGCGCCCATTTTCCATGTCGGATGGGAAAGTGCCGTTTCCCTTGTGACTTTTTCAAGTTCAGCCCTCGTTTTTCCGTAAAAAGCGCCGCCGGAGCATGTTATTATCAATTTTCTTACAGCGCGGCGGTTGTCGCCTATGCACCTGAATATCGCGCTGTGCTCGCTGTCAACGGGAATGATTTTCTTGCCGTATTCCGTCGCCGTCGACTTTACAATGTCCCCTGCCGCCACAAGCGATTCCTTATTTGCAAGACCGATGGCTCCGCAATGTTTTATAGCGGATATCGTCGGCAAAAGCCCGTCAAAACCGCCGATTCCGTTTATGCAGACGTCGCTCTCTGCCTCGGAAAGCATCGCTTCGATACATCCCGCTCCGCAAAACAGCTTTGTGCCGACAGAGCGCGCGTCTGTAGCAAGCATTTTAGCAGTTCTGACATCGGAAACGGCACAGTATTCCGGCTTCACTCTCAATATCTGCTCTCTTCCGAGCGCGTAATTTGAGCCGAACGCCATTGCATTGACTTTATATCCTCTGTGCTTCGCCGCGTCGATTGCCTGCCTGCCTATTGAGCCGGTCGAGCCGAGGATTGCTATTGTTTTTTCTGTCATGAGAATATGTTTACCCTTGCAAGCATTGAGAAAATATATATGACAGGTGCGATTGCGATTATCGAATCGAAACGGTCAAGCACGCCGCCGTGTCCGGGGAATATCGTTCCGAAATCTTTTATTCCCTGTTCACGCTTGATATACGAGGCGATAAGGTCGCCGAGCTGATCGACAACGGCAATTATAACCGCAAGTAGCATAAGCATTGCCCAGTTCACCTTTACGTTATACGCAAGCGTCAGCACGGCACCGTATATCGCATAGCCCGCGGCACATCCGAACACTCCTCCGATTGCCCCCTCAACCGTCTTGTTCGGGCTGACGCCGGGAATGAGCTTGTGCTTGCCCATCGTCACACCGACAAAATATGCGCCGGTATCCGTTGACCATGCGCCGAGGAATATGAGCATATAGAGGTAGTTGCCCATTATCGTTCTGACGTCTCCGTCAATCTTCGAGGTCGTCGCATATCTTGTGAGAATTATGCAAAGAAAGCCTATCGCTATATAAGCCGAAACGGAAACAAGCTCCGCCGTCTGCGACATTCTGACGTTCCCGCTTGAAAGCATTGACGCGGAAAACGTAACGAAAATATAAAGAAAGCCCGTTGCGAAAGCGGTCTTTATCATCCAGCTCTTATCCGGAAGGAAGAGGACGAAAACCATCAACAGCAACGCAAAAACATATGAAGGTACGCTTATGAGCAACTTTCTGCGCAGGCCTATACAGCCTGCAAGCTCATATACGCCTATAACGGCAAGCACCGCAAGCAGCGATATGAAAACTATCTTTCCGACAGGCGTGCCCGAAAAAATCAGCACGGGCGCAAAAATCGTAAGGCAGACAACCGCCGTGATTATTCTTTTGAGCATATCAAACTCCTCCGTATCTTCTTTTTCTGTTTGAAAATTCGGCTATTATGCCATCTAGTTCTTCTGTTGTAAAGTCGGGCCAAAGGGTATCGGTGAAAAACAGCTCCGCATATGACGATTGCCAGAGCAGAAAATTCGAAAGGCGCTTTTCGCCGCCCGTCCGCACTATCATATCCGGCGGCGGACATACTCCCGAATAGATCGCGGCTGTTATGTCGTCCTCCGTCACGCTCTGCTTTCCTCTTGCGATAAGCGCGTTGACCGCGTCGACAATCTCTCCCCTGCCTCCGTAATTGAGCGCTATGCAAAGGGTTCTTTCATAACACGATGTCTTTTCTTCAAGTCCGCAAAGCTCTGCTTTTGTCCTGTCATCGAAAACCGATTTATTGCCTATAAAAACAATACGCATTTTATCGCGTTTATATGTCTTTTCCGCCTCGGAAATGAAACTTTTCATAATCTTCATAATCGAGTCGACTTCCTTTTTCGGGCGTTTCCAGTTTTCCGTAGAGAACGCATAAACGGTAACGTTTTCTATTCCGACGTCGCCGCAATGACGAACAATCTCGCGGAATTTTTTCGCGCCTTCGGAATGTCCGTATTCCCTAGGCATTCCTTTCGCTTTTGCCCATCTGCCGTTGCCGTCCATTATAAACGCAATATGACGTATATTACTTTCTGCCATCTTTCACAAAAGCCCGTCCTTTTCAAGTTTAACAGACCGCCCCCGTAGGAGCGGTCATTAAAGTGATACTTCTCAGATTTCCATTATTTCCTTGTTCTTTTTGTCGACAGCCTCGTCAACCTTCTTGATATAGTTGTCGGTCAGGGTCTGGATGTCCTTTTCGGAAGCCTTCTGCTCGTCCTCAGTCATCTCGGACGCCTTCTGCATTTTCTTTGTAAGCTCGTTTGCTTCTCTGCGTATATTGCGCACCGCAACCTTTGCGTCCTCGCCGAGTTTTGCAACCTGCTTCTGAAGGTCACGTCTGCGCTCCTCCGTCAGCTGAGGGAAAACAAGTCTTATGGACTTACCGTCGTTCTGCGGGTTTATTCCGAGATCGCTTTCGTTGATTGCGCGTTCAATCGTCTTGAGAAGGTTGGATTCCCAAGGAGTGATGAGAAGTGTGCGCGCGTCCGGAACCTTGACCTCTCCGATTTGTGTTATGGGTGTGGGAACGCCCCAGTAGTCAACCGTTATTCTGTTGAGCACCGTGGGGTTTGCTCTGCCGACTCTTATAGATTCAAAATCAGTTGCAAGAGAGGCGAGTGTTTTCTGCATTTTTGTTTCAAATTCTTTTGTTTCAAGCTTCATTTTTCTGTTCCTCCAACAATTGTTCCGATTTTTTCGCCCATGACGGCTCTGTAAATATTCTCCGGATTATCAAGTCCGAAAAGGAGTATCGGGATTTTATTTTCCATGGAAAATGATGTCGCCGTGGAATCAAGCACGGAAAGCCCGCGACTGAGAATGTCGATATAGTCAATGCTGTCCATTTTTGTTGCGGTCGGATCTTTTTTCGGATCAGCCGTGTAAACACCGTCAACGTTCTTCGCAAGAAGAACGATATCGGCATTTATCTCCGCCGCGCGAAGTACCGCTGCCGTGTCCGTCGAAAAGAACGGCGAGCCTATTCCGCAACCGAAAATGACGACTCTGCCTTTGTTCAGATGAGAAATTGCCTTGTTTCTGATATAAGGCTCGGCAAACTGCTCCATTTCGATAGCCGTCATCACCCGCGTGTCAACGCCCATATGCTCAAATACATCCTGAAGAGCAAGACAGTTTATCGTCGTCGCAAGCATACCCATATGGTCTGCACGGGTGCGATCCATATCCGCTCCCTGTCTTCCACGCCATATGTTTCCCGCGCCCACAACTATGCTGACTTGCGTTCCGGCGTCAACACAACGTTTTATAACGGCACAGATTTCCTTCAGATAGTCGAAATTGAGAATGCCGCCATCTCCCGCGAGAGCCTCTCCGGAGAGCTTGATAAGCACCCTTTTGTATGCAGGTTTTTCCATAAATCAATACCCCTGTATTCGTCAGATTGCGGCTGTCGCCGCCGGGCACAAAATGTCCTATGAATATAATAACTTAAAATATGCTTTTTGTAAATACGTTTATGAAAAATTTCGTTGCAAAAATTATAGCCGACGCTGTCCGCTTCAAAACGGGCAATGCCGGCTTTTTTCATTTTTCAATCGCTTTCAGAAGATCCTCGGGCGAAGATACGATTTCCGTTGCGCCCGCAGCAGTCAATGCGTCACGCCCGCGGAACCCCCAGTCAACCGAAATGCACCTCATTTCCGCGTTTTCGGCAGTCATAATGTCCACCTCCGAGTCGCCGACATAAACCGCGTTTTCTTTTTCGCAGTCAAGCGCGCGGAGCGCGGCAATCACGGTATCCGGCGCGGGCTTTTTCTTTACGCCCTCGCTCTCTTTCTCGCCGATTGCAACCGATATTACGTCGCCGAAATAATCGGAGACAAGAGTTTTGACGGCAAAATCCGCTTTGTTTGAAACCACGGCAAGCCTGTAGCCATCGTCCGAAAGGCGTGACAGCAGCTGCGGAATACGGTCATAAGGCTTCGTCTTGTTTGCACAGTTTTTCTTATAACTTTCAACGAAGGCGTTCATCGCAACGTCGAAAAGAGGGTTTTCGTCCCCTCCGGGTACGGCGCGAACCATAAGCATGCGTATACCGTTTCCGACAAAGCTCCTCACCTCGTCAATTGTTCTGCGTGGCGCGCCGATTGCGTCAAGCGCATCGTTTGTACTGTCGCAAAGGTCGCAAAGCGTATCGAGCAGCGTTCCGTCAAGGTCAAAGATAACAGCTTTTATTTTGTTCGTTTTCATAAGTCATCTCCGATTGTGTTTCCGCAAAAACATATATCCGCGCTTTTGGCTCGGCGTCGCCGTGCGCGGATTTATATATATTTTTTATATTTCCCAGTTGCCTTCCGGCTTATCTGTTTTGAAGATGTGTTCCGGCGCCTTCACAATGACTTTCGTCCTCGGCGGAACAGATGAAGTTATAAAAGCATTACCGCCGATAATCGCTCCGTCTCCGACAACGGTCTCGCCGCCGAGAATACTCGCTCCGGAATAGACCGTCACATCGTTTCCGATTGTCGGATGACGTTTCACGCCGGAAAGTCCTTGCCCCTTTCTCGTCGAAAGCGCACCGAGCGTTACGCCCTGATAGAGCTTGACTCTGTCTCCGATGACAGTCGTCTCGCCGATGACAACTCCCGTTCCGTGATCTATGAAGAAGTACTCGCCGATTGTCGCCCCTGCGTTTATGTCGATGCCCGTTCTGCTGTGAGCATATTCGGTCATCATTCTCGGTATCATCGGGATTTTTTCAATGTACAGCACATGAGCGATACGGTATACAAAGATTGCAAGTATCCCGGGATAAGACGAGATTATCTCCCCGATACCGTGCGCCGCAGGGTCGCCGTCGTACATTGCGCAGACGTCCTTTTCAAGCATTTTCTGAATTTCCGGAAGTGAGGAAATGAACCTTGCGCAAGCCTCTTCCGCCCTTCTTTCGGCGTCTTCTCCGTCAACGACGAGTCTTATTTGAGACAAGAGCTTTTCCGATACGGAGCTAAGCGTATATCCGGCAAAGCTCGCATAGGAATCAAGTGTCTCCCCGCCGAAATATCCCGGAAAAATAACTCTTCTGAGCTCTCTCAGTATTTCCGTCACCACATCGCGCGACGGCAGCTTTGCCTTTTTATCCTTTGAAAACATTTCGCTTTCTCCGCAGAAGCGTTCCATCTCGCTTACGGATTTGTATATACTTTTGTTCAAGATGTCGTTCATCGTTTCTCCTGTTTTATATATATTTTATCGACAACAAAAAACCTCATCTGACAGCGTTCTCAGCCGATGTACGGAGCTCTTCTATCATTTTTGCGGCATCGTCTGCTTTGAATATTGCGCTTCCGACAACAAAAACATTCGCGCCCACCTCGGCACACAGAGCGGTAGTCACGGGGTTCAGTCCGCCGTCGACTTCTATATCTATTTTCCTGCCGCTTTCCTCGACAAGCCGCTTTGCAATCCGTACATTTTCAAGCGTTGAATCTATGAATTTCTGTCCGCCGAAGCCAGGTTCGACCGTCATGACAAGTATCATATCAAGATACGGAATATAGGGTTTCAGAACTTCTGCGGAGGTTTTCGGCTTTATAGCCATCGCCGCGCGAAGTCCGAGTTCTTTTATATGCTTTATCACGTCGAGCTGATTTGAACAGCTTTCATAATGAATGGTTATCCCATCTGCGCCCGCTCTTGCAAAATCATCTATGTATCTTCCGGGCTCTGTTATCATCAGGTGCGTATCGAAAAACAATCCGCAAGTTTTTCTTATAGACGACACAACCGGCATACCGAATGATATATTCGGAACGAAAACCCCGTCCATAACGTCGACATGAAGCCAGTCTGCCCCGCCTCTTTCAACTCTGGAAAGCTCCTCTCCGAGCCTTGAAAAGTCGGCAGCGAGCATTGAAGGGGAAATTTTTATCATAACAGGTGTCCTCCGATTTATAATATACTTTTTATTCTTTTTTGTCAATACGCTGTTCCTGTGCGGACGGCAATTTGCCCGTATATTTCGTCAATGTCAGCGTGAAATTACAATATTCGCCCTGGACGCTGTCAACGGTTATCTGCTCGCCGAGGTTATCCATTATCGTCTTGACTATATAAAGCCCGAGACCAACGCCGGTTCGGTCAAGCCCGCGACTCTTATCGCTCTTGTAGAAACGGTCAAAGACGTTAGGCAAATCTTCTTTCGAAATACCGATTCCTTCGTCAAACACGGAAACGCTGACCTTCTCTCCGATATCCTTTATTGTGATACGGTATATCCCGCCGTCCTTTGAAAATTTCACGGCGTTATCACAAAGGTTATAGAGCACCTGATAAACGGCATCCTTGTCGGAATAAACATAAAGCCTGTCGTCCGGTGCATCAAACTCGACATTGAGCTTTTTCGCGTCGATTTTCGCCTCAAACGTGAGAAGAATTATTCTCGCCGTTTCGCAGATGTCAAACGGGTTTTTTTCAAACTTTCTGTTTCCCGCCTCCATTCTCGAAATGTCAAGAAGGTTTGACACCAGCCTTGAAAGACGGCGGATTTCCTGCCCTATAACGCCGAGATAATAGTTCTGCTGTTCCTGCGGGATTGCTCCGCTGAGAATTCCGTCTATAAAGCCGGATATGCTCGTCATCGGCGTGCGGAGGTCGTGTGCGACGTTTGCAAGGAAACTCGAACGCATATATTCAAGGTTTGCAAGCGAGTCCGCCATGGAGTTGAACGCTGTCGCAAGCTCGGCAATCTCGTCCGACCCTTCAACAGGTATCTTTATATCAAACTCGCCCTCAGAAAAACGTTTTGTCGCAACGCTCATCTGCCTTATCGGAGCTACGATTTTTTCGCTTATAAAGTAAACCGCGACAAATGACGCAATCATAACCCAAAGGCTCGCCAGAATAACCGTCTTTATCGTGCTTTGAGAGAGCGCGTCGTGACGACCGTCCCCGTAACACACGACAAGCGCCCCGTCATACGAGCTTTCCCCGTAATTGAAAACCGTGACGTACATTCCGCATTTTTTCGGGAGCAACCCGCCCATATCGCTGTAAAGCTGAGAATACACAGTCGGCGTACGCGACGTAAGCGCAGAGAGCACCTCACCGTCGGTTATGCGCTTGCCAACATAGCTACCGTCCGTCGAAAGAAGAATTCTTCCGTCCGGTGCGGTTATGAAAATGTTTGTTTCGTCCGAACGGCGGGAAAGAATTGTTATCATCGTCGCGATTTCAGTATTGTTCTTTCTCACAAACTGTTCAAACGAAGCGTGCGGAAATGAATTTCCCCATATATCGTCAACATATGTTTTGAGCAGGGCGACGTTCTGCTGGGCATCATCTTTTCTCTGTTCACTCGCCGCCTGCACCGTCATTGAAGAAATGATGACGGTCAGTATAGTAAAGCTGACAAATATTATCATCAGAAATGCAGACATATATCTTGTGAATATGCTGCTTTTTGCGCTGTATTTTTCCATGACAGCTTGCCCTTTCACGTTTTGATAAACTTAAGGCAGAGCAAAACGCTCTGCCAAGTCGACTTATCAATACACCTCGAACTTATATCCGACGCCCCAGACTGTTTTGAGCGCCCATTTGTCGCTGACGCCCTCCAGCTTTTCGCGCAGGCGCTTGACGTGAACGTCGACCGTTCTCGAGTCGCCGAGGTAATCAAATCCCCAGACCTTATCAAGCAGCTGGTCGCGCGTGAAAACCCTGTTGTAATTCGACGCAAGGAAGTAAAGAAGCTGAAGCTCTTTCGGAGGGATCTCCTCAACCTTGCCCTTGATTTTCAGCTCATATTTGCTGAGCGAAATTTCAATATTGTCAAACGAGACCGTCTCGCTGTCTGTTTTGTTGTCAATGCTCTGATAGCGACGGAGAACCGCCTTTATTCTGACGGAAAGCTCCTTCATATCAAACGGCTTCACGAGATAATCGTCCGCGCCGAGTTCAAGCAAAAGCACCTTATCAAAGACTTCATCCTTTGCCGTAACCATGATGATGGGCTTGTTTGAAATTTCTCTTATCTCGCGGCAGGTCTGCTTACCGTCCTTTTTGGGCATCATTATGTCGAGAAGCACGAGATCCGGTTCAAACGTCTTGAAGACCTTTATGCCCTCATCGCCGTCGTTTGCGGTTTTAACGTCATAGCCCTCGTTTACAAGGTATAATTTTATCGCTTCGCAGATGTTAACATCGTCATCGACTACAAGTATTTTTGTACTCATTTTTACGTCCTTTCTACCTGAAAATCGTGTTACAATGCAATTATATCATTACATTTTTCAAATGTAAAGATTTTTAATACAATGTTTATCAATTTTTTTAATTCTGTTCAAAATCGTTGACTTAATCTCTTTGTTATGATAATATATAGGATGTATTAAAATAACCGCTTTCTGCGGCAAAGAAAAAGGACTTGAAAATTATGAAACTCGGTATAGTAGGTTTGCCGAACGTCGGCAAAAGCACACTTTTCAATGCGATAACAA